>CAXTOT010000043.1:0-46183 GCA_964245915.1 uncultured Lichenihabitans sp.
TTCAAACCCAAACCACAACCACAACCACACCCAACACACCCAACAGCCAACAGCAGGCCAACCCCAACAGCCAACAGCACGCCAACCCGGGCAAAGCGACACGAACCCGCCGCAGAGCGCCCCCGCCAGGGATCAAGGAGATGAGGCGCCCGCATATTTACCGGCGATACAAGCAGAAAGCGCCCGGCCGGCAACGCCGCCTTAACGCCATCGAGCCTATAAGCGACGTTCTACAGATCTGGGCTGGAATGTTCGTTTGTCGATCTTGAAGGTAATGAAGGACTGGAAGGCCGCCGATCCTCGACGGCATCAGCGTGTGCGGGTTCCCGTGCTCGGCCGATACATGCTCGCGGACAATCAGGAATATGCCTGCCAGACTCTCAACATGTCGCCGGGTGGCGCGGCGCTGATCGCGCCGGTGTCGGGCAGGATCGGCGAGCGGGTGATTTGCTACCTCGACCATTTCGGCCGGATCGAAGGTCAGATCAGTCGGGTTTTCGACGGCGGCTTCGCGATCGCGTTCACGGTCCCGCCGAGCAAGCGAGAAAAGCTTGCCGACCAGCTGACCTGGCATGCCAACCGCTCCGCGCTCGGCGTTCCGGAAGGACGGCTCCATCACCGCATCGTGCCGAAGAAACTAAGGTCCGTCCTCCATCTGACGGACAACCGGAAGGTCGAGGTCGAGATCATCGATCTGTCGATCTCGGGCGCGGCGCTGCGTTGTGCCGCAAAAGTGGAGGTCGGCGGCCTCGTGACCTTGGGTCACAGGCCGAGCCGGGTGGCGCGCGCCAGCGATTCGATGATCGCGGTCGAATTCCTCCGCCTGATCCCGATCGAGGCATTCGACGAAACCATCGAGCTGTAGCCCACCCGCCTCGCGAGCGTGTTTCGACATCGCAAAGCCCGGGCGTGTGGCTCCCCGTCTTGCGATTTCCTGCTTCCCGACCGCCATGCTAAACGGCTTGTTTACCATGCCACGGCCTTATTGACCCGGAGACCAAGGAACAAGCGATGGACAGCAGCGGCGGTATCCCGACCAAGATTCTCCTCGCGGAGGACGACAATGATATGCGCCGGTTTCTGGTGAAGGCCCTGCAGAATGCGGGCTATACCGTGGCGTCGTTCGACAACGGCTTGTCGGCTTACCACCGGCTCCGCGAAGAGCCTTTCGAACTGCTGCTGACCGACATCGTGATGCCCGAGATGGACGGCATCGAACTCGCCCGACGGGCGACCGAACTCGACCCGGACATCAAGGTCATGTTCATCACCGGTTTTGCCGCCGTGGCGCTCAACCCGGACAACAATGCCCCCAAGGATGCCAAGATCCTGTCCAAACCCTTTCATCTGAAGGACCTCGTCGGCGAGGTGCAACGTCTACTTGCGGCCTGACGGCATCATCCCATCGCAACACGATTTCACGCACCGGGATCGTCACCACTGACGCGCGACATCCTCCTCTCCACGCGCCTCATGGCCGCGAGTCTGGCGGCCCTCGTGTTCGCGATCCTCGTCTTCGTGGTCTGGCCCGCACTCGACCTCGATGTCGCGTCCCGCTTCGCGCTGGGTGGTGGCCGCTTCGTGGGCCAGACCACGCCGGGCAATGCGCTACGGCAGATTTTCTACTGGACGCCTTTGTTGCTTTATCTGGCCATGTTGATCCTTTATGGGCTGCGGCGCCTCGCGGGTCTGCTGGTTTGGGCACCCACCGGAGCGGGTGTCCTGTTCATGACGCTCAGCCTGGCGTTGGGGCCGGGGCTTATCGTCAATCTTCTTCTCAAGGATCATTCGCATCGGCCGCGGCCCTATCAGGTGCAGCAATTCGGCGGTGACGAGACGTTCCGACCCTTCTGGCGCTTCGACGGAGCCTGCCAGCGCAATTGTTCCTTCGTGTCCGGGGAGAGCTCGGCGGCTTTCTGGACCTTGGCTCCGGCGCTTCTCGCCCCCCCGCCCTGGCGTGCCGTCGCGATCGCGGCCGCCCTGGTGTTCGGCACCGCCACCAGCCTTCTGCGCCTCGCCTTCGGGGGCCATTTCCTGTCCGACACGGTTCTGGCGGCGCTACTCACATGGCTCGTCATCGTGGGATGCTGGCGCCTCGTGGTCCACCGTGCAGGCGACCCGAGGGTCGGCTCGAAATCGCCCGATGATCCGCTCTAGGGACAAGGCCCGATCGCGATCGCGAGGTCCGTGACGAAGGGCGGGATCGCAACCCCGGCCGCATGCGGCCCCTCCGCGGTCTGTCGCACGACCCGTCCCGACCGCGTGTCCCATGCGGTGAGCCGCGACCGGTTCGCCTCGAATCCCGGCAAGCTCAGGGACAGGGAAAGCGGTGCCGCTGCGGGATCGAGCCCTCCATCCGCGCGGAGCGTGTCGCGCCGCAGCAGGTAGAGGATCGCCTGATTGCCGCTGGCGCAGCAAAACCGTGCCACCCGGTCGGGACCGACCGGCGCGCCATCGTGGTCCATGAGCACGACGGCATGGCTGGCGCCGCGGCGGTCGAACGACAGCCAGTCGATCAGCGGCATGAAGCCGGATAGAGCCAGTTGCGCGGCCCGCATGCCTTTGGTCAGGACATGCGGCTTGCGGTTGGGCCATCGCATGCCGCCCCCGGCCCCCCCGGAGGCCAGATGAGCCCATTGCATGTGGCGGAAATATTCGTCGTCGAAGGGCTCGGCCAGGGTGTGCTTCTTGTCCTTGAAGCGGTGGATCGGGCCATGCTCGCTGTCGAAAAAGGGCCGGCCGTCCTCAATCTCGGCAACGCAATCGCGTACGATGCGGCCCATGTCGATGGCCGGGTCGACCGTGTTGGCGGGATCGTCGATCGTGCCCTGTTCGTAGATGTGCAGGTTGGCAAAATCGAGGTCCGGATGGCGGAAGAGAATGCTCTCCATGGCCATATGGGCCCGCCAATTGAGTTCGGGTCCGAACATGGAGACCGTCTGCGGGTGGGCCCGCCCGTAAAGCCGCTGTTCCAACCCGCGCACGTGGGCGCTCAAATCGGCGATGAACTCGGCAAAGGGCTCGGCGCTGTCCTCCGCCTGGGCCGGGTGGATCTCGTTCCACAGATCCCAGGCGAACAGGGCGCCGCTGCCGCCCCAGCGCTCGACCGCAAAGCTCAGCCGCGCCTTGATGGCGGCCCGGGTCTCGGCCGAGATGAGGGTCTGCGAGGGATGATCGAGCGTGCCGCCGTTTTTGCGATTGTAGGGATGATGGTGGAAATGCAGCCACGTCCAGAACGTGTCAAAGGGCGTGAGCAGGACGCGCAGGCGGTGTTTCTCGCACAGCGCGAACAGGTCATCCCACATTCGCACCATGTGGGGCACGAAGGTGCCGGCGGGCTTCTCGATGTAGCGGTGGCGAACCTGCGCATATTCCAGCATCAGCCTGAGGCAGGTCACGCCTTGCGAGGCAAGCCAGGCCAAATGGGCGTCCACCGCGGCCGGATCCCGTCGACGGAAAAGCGGCGCGAGTTCCACCCACGAAATCGAGTCGTTCTGGCCAATCGGATGCCAGGGCTCACCCGCGTCGGTGACGAAATAGGGAACGCCCGGTGCGACCTCGATCCACGGCAGGGCCGGTCGCTGAACCATGGCGCTCGGAAACCGCAGGGTTCGCGCGGGAGGCGTGTCGGCCCGAATGCTGGGGTCCTTTCCGTAGGGTGCGGTCGACCGGCAGGATTTCGCCGCTTCCCGGTCGACTGAGCTCAGGCCTGCATCATACCTGCTCGGCGACGCCTTGGCGACCTGGAGCGGCGCTTACCTCAGGGTTCATCCACAACCTCGGTTTCCGGACGGTCGTCGCCCGGCGCCACCTCGACGTGCCATTTGCCCGCCGCGTCCTGATACGAGATGCCTTCGGCTTCGCCGCCCAGGCGTTGTCGCCTGGCCGCGACGGTTGCGGCCTCCAGGGCGGCCTCGTGGGACGGAAAGGTTTCAGAGAACACGTCGCCGACCTTGTAGGCCCAGCCGCCATCATGCTCGACGATGTGGTAGATTTCTTCCGACATGACTCCGGTCCTTCTTCGATGGCCGCCGACAAGCGCCGTAGGGAGCAAATCGGCACGAGCCGCCCCTGCTCCAGGTTCTATCGACCCCGGGCCCCGGAGCAAGCGCTCCGTCGCGTCACAAGCAAAGGCCGGCGCGACGTCGCGCCGGCATTACGGTTTCAGAACCGTGCGAGCGACCGCGTCGCGCCATCCCGCCAGCTTCGCCTCGCGTCGGGCCGGCGCCATGGTGGGAACGAAGCGCCGCTCGAGTTTCCAGCTCTGCGCAAACTGCTCCGGCTCCGGATAAAGGCCCGACTGCCAGCCCGCCAGATAGCCGGCTCCCAAGGCCGTGGTCTCGCGTTCCACCGGTCGGTCCACGGGCGCATCGATCATGTCGGCCACCGATTGCATGGTCCAGTCGCTGGCGCTCATGCCGCCGTCGGCCCGGATGATCGCGCCCTCCTGGCCGACATCGAGGCCGCCGGCATCGGCCCGCATGGCGCAGACCAGATCGTTGGTTTGAAAGGCCACGCTTTCGAGCGCCGCGCGGGCAATTTCCTGCCGCGTCGAGGCTCGCGTCAGTCCCGTGATGGTGCCGCGCGCGTCGGCGTCCCAGGTCGGCGCGCCGAGACCCACGAAGGCCGGCACGATATAGACCGGCTGATCCTGATCGGACCTCGCCGCGAGTTGCCCGGTTTCGGCCGAGGATCGCACGAGGTTGAGGCCGTCGCGCAGCCATTGCACCGTGGCGCCGGCCGAAAAGATGGACCCCTCGAGAGCATAGGTGCGGCGGCCCTTCAGCTGATAGGCGATCGTGGTGAGCAGACGATGCTGGGACCGAACCGCATTGGGCCCGGTGTTCAGCAACACGAAACAGCCCGTGCCGAAAGTCGACTTCACCATGCCGGGCTCGAAGCAGGCCTGGCCGATAAGGGCTGCCTGCTGATCGCCCGCGATGCCGCGGATCGGCAAGGCGACACCCAAATGTTCGGGCGCCGTAGTGCCGAATTCCGATGCGCAATCCCGCACGGTCGGAAGGATCGCCCGCGGGACGCGAAACAGTTTCAAAAGGTCCTTGTTCCAGCGTCCTGCGTGGATGTCATAGAGAGCCGTGCGTGATGCGTTGGTGGCGTCGGTCGCGTGGACGCTCCCGTTGGTGAGGCGCCACAGCAGAAAGGTGTCGACCGTGCCGAAGGCGAGTTCGCCACGCTGCGCCTTGGCCCGCGCGCCGGGCACGTGGTCGAGCAGCCAGGCGATCTTGGTTGCGGAGAAATAGGGATCGAGCAGCAGGCCGGAGCGGTCCTGCACGAGCGCCTCGGCGCCCTCGCGCTTGAGCTCAGCGCAGATCCCGGCGGTCCGCCGATCCTGCCACACGATCGCGTTATGGATCGGCACGCCGGTCTGCCGATCCCAGATCAGCACCGTTTCACGCTGGTTTGCGATGCCGAGCGCCGCAACCTTCAAGCCCTGGTCGTTGGCCTTCTTGAGCACGATGCGGGCCGTCGAAAGCGCAGTTCGCCAGAGATCCTGGGGCTCGTGCTCGACCCATCCAGGTTGCGGAAAGTGCTGCGGGAATTCCTCCTGCGCAAGGGCCGCCGACGCGATGTCGGGCCCGAACACCATGGCGCGGGTCGAAGTGGTGCCCTGATCGATGACGAGAACGGAGCCGGACATGAACCTTGCTCGACGGGACGAAAGAACGACGGCGCGACACGGCCTCGGCAAGGGCCGAGGTCGGCGTCCACCTGCCTATCGCACGATTCGGGGCAGAGCGCGCGTGCTCCGGGGTCGACGGCACCATGGCATCTCGCGCCCGCAGTCCGGCCCGTCAGGCATAGAGACCGGCTTGGCGGCCGCGCTCCTGAACGAGAGCCAGGACCAGGTCGATCGCGGGCGTCGGACGGCCCACCAGTCTGCCCAACTCCTGAACCGCCGTCACGATGGCGTCGATCTCCATCGAACGTCCCCGCTCCAGGTCCTGCAGCATCGACATCTTGTGCCCCGTCACGGATCCGGCTGCAGTCAGCCGGCGCTCGACCATTTCGTTGGGGATTTCGAGACCAAGCGCCTCCGAAATGGCTTTGGCTTCCAGCATCATGGTTCGGCAAAGCCCCTTGAGGGCGGGCTCTGCGATGATCCGGTCGAGCGTGGCGTGCGTCAGCGCGCTGATCGGGTTGAAACATACGTTGCCCCACAGCTTCAGCCACACGCTCCACCGGATCTTGTCGCGGACCGGAGCCTCGAAACCGGCGGCCGTCAAGGCGTCCGCGAGCGCCAGAACGCGGCTCGACCGACTGCCATCGGGTTCACCCAGGGTGAACCGCTTGAACTCGTGATGCTCGATGACACCCGGCTCGACGACCTCGCAGGCCGGGTCGATCACGCATCCAATGGCGCGCTCCGGTCCGATGATCCGCCATTGCTTTGCGTCGGGATCGACCGACGCGAGGTGGCGACCCTCGAACGCGCCGCCTTCCCTGTAGAAATACCACCATGGAATGCCGTTCGCGGCGGTCACGACCGCGGTTTCCGGCCCGATCAGGGGCGTCAATCGTTCCGCGCTCTCCCAGGCTTGGTGCGCCTTCAAGGCCGAGATCACGAAATCCTGCGCCCCGAAGTCGGCCGGATCGTCGCTCGCCCGCAGACGGACGCGTTTTTCCCGGCCGTCGATCCGCAGTACCAAACCGCGCTCCCGAATCGCCGCAAGGTGTGCGCCTCGCGCGATCACGCACACCTCACATCCGACAAGCGCCAGTTCGACCGCGAGATAACCCCCGATCGCTCCCGCGCCGAAGATGCAGATCTTCATGGCAGCGGGTCACTCGGCGGGATGGCCCATGACGGGTTCGAGGGCGCGGGTCGAGGAGCGCCGCAGCGGCGGCAACACGAACAGGGCAAGTCCAACGACCAAGAAGTTCATCGCGGCCGATACCACGAAAACCGCGTGCCAGCTTCCCGTATAGTCTTTCAGCACGTTGGCGAGGGGAACCAAGAACGCCGAAGCCCCCTTGGCGGTGTAGAGAAAGCCCGCGTTGGTGGTCCCGTATTTCGGCCCGAAAATATCCGTGCAGGTGGAAGGAAACAGGCTGAAGATCTCGCCCCAGGTGAAGAAGATCAGCACCGTGCAGATCACGAAACCCCAGGGGCTGGTGCCGAAGGACCCGAGCAGCCAATAGGCGACGCCACCCAGCCCGAAGGCGATCGCCATGGTGTTTTCGCGTCCGATCTGGTCCGACACCCAGCCGAAGAAGGGTCGTGCACCGCCGTTGGCGATGCCGTCGGCGATGAGAGCCACGGTCAGGGCCGTGCCCCCGAACAGAATGATGCTGTCAGCCACGTTGTAGTTCTTGGCGATGAGCGCGATCTGTGCCGTGGCCATCAATCCGCTTGCCGACACCATCACGAACATCACGTAGAGCAGCCAGAACACCGGCGAAGTCAGCATCTGGCGGGGGGTTGCGCTGTATTTCGATTGTAGAACCTTTACGGTCCCTGCGGCCGGAGCCTCGCCCGCCAATGGCATCCGCAACAGCCAAGCCAGGGCGAAGACGACGACCCCCTGCACGAGCCCGAACCAGAAGAAAGTGGATGCGTAACCGACGGCTTCGATGGTCATGCGGATCGGGATGACGGTCAAAACCGCGCCCGCCCCGAAACCCGCAGCCGTGATGCCGACCGCCAAACCCCGCCGGTCCGGAAACCACTTCACCGCAAGCCCCACGCAGGTGGCATAGACGGCGCCCCCACCGGCACCCGATACGGCCGCCCCGAGGTAGAGCATGCCGAGTGAGGTCGCGTAGGAATTGATGATCCAGCCGAGCGCGACGCAGATTCCGCCGAAAGCGACGACGAGCTTCGGCCCGCGGGTCGGCCCGAGGCTGTCGCAAATCCAGCCTTCAACGGGGGTGAGCCATGTTTCCAGCGCCACGAAGATGCTGAAGGCGAGCTGTATGCCGGCGGTGTCCCAATGGGTCGCCTTCTGCATGGGAGCGACGAAGAGGGTCCAGCCGTATTGAAGGTTGGCGACCAGCACCATGCAGATGACGCCGAGTGTCAATTGAAGCCATCGATTGACGGGCGTGCCGCTCGCGGCGGGTGCACTCATGCTCATGCTTTCCTCCCTGTGTGGCGTCCGGACGCTCTTCGGCGTCTCTTTGCTTAAGCGATTATGTGGCATACCACATACAACGCAAGGATTTTTTCCGGGCCCAGCCTACTTGCCCTGCGGAGCACAAGCTCGGACGGATTACGTCATGTGTTCTGGTCGCGCGTCATCAGTCGAAGAGTTCGTGCCCATGCGCATCGACGTAAGCCGCAAGGCCCAGCGTGTGATCGCGGGCAAGCTTTTCCGCCCGTTCGGTGTCGCGCGCCTCGAGGGCGTCGATGATGGCAAAATGCTCCGGAAGGGAATGTGAAATGCGTTCGCTTCGCCGGATCGTCATCTTCCGCCAGCCCCGAACATGCATCAGAATCCCCTCGGTCATGCCGACCAGCACTTGCGATCCGCTCAGCGAGATCAGCGCCTGATGGAAAGCGGTGTTGGCATCGGAATAAGCCGGGATATCCTCTTGCGGAGGATGGTCCAGCGAGAACTCGGCGAAAAAGCCTCGCAGCGCCGAGATGTCTTCGGGGCTCGCCACTTTGGTGATGAGCCGCGCCGCCATGCTCTCCAGCGCCGCCCAGGCCTGGATCATTTCGACGACCTCGAGTTTGGTCTTCTTGACGACAAGAATGCCGCGGCGCGGCACGGTTCGCACAAAGCCTTCCTGTTCCAGCATGGCCACCGCCTCGCGAATCGGCGTTCGGCTGATGCCGAGACCCTCCGAAAGCGCCCGTTCGTCCAGCATGACGGGATCGGGCGTGCCATAGATGTCCATGCGCAGGATGGCGGCCTTGAGCGCCCGATAGGCCTTACTCTTGAAGCTCGCTTCTTGCTCGATCCGTTTGACGACGAACTGCAGTCCGTTCGTCTCGGGCGGCAACGAAGTGGCGTCGATATTCGCCATGGGGGCTCATTCCTGATCAAGCCTCCGCCGAACGGAGACTGCTCTGGTTTCTGGCATGCCAGACACACCTGTCAAGCAACGATCGTGTCCGACGCCGGCCCGGATGCGCGGCGCTGCGATTGGCGCTATGCTGCCCCATGCGTCTCGGCAACGGCCAAGCGGCGACCACCCGGCGGCGGCCCTCGATGCCGCGTCACGGCGCGCTGTCGGATGGTTGAGCTCACCTGCGGGATCGTGCTGGCGGGCGGCTTGTCGCGCCGTATGGGGGGACGGGACAAGACGCTGCTGCGGGTCGCCGGGCAAACGATTCTGGAACGGATCGTCCACCGGCTGGCCCCGCAATGCGTGGGCCTGATGCTGAGCGCGAATGGCGATCCGAGGCGTTTCGCCCGTTTCGGTCTGCCCATCGTGGCCGACACCGTGCCTGGCTCTGCCGGTCCCCTGGCCGGACTTCTCGCCGCCCTCGACGGCCTGGCGGAGCGCAGACCCGAGATCCCCTGGGTGGTCAGCGCCCCGAGCGACACGCCATTTTTACCGGGCGATCTTGTGGCCCGATTGCATGCGGATCGCGCGACCACCGGCGCCCGGTTGGCCTACGCGTCGTCGGGCGGGCGCCGGCACGGTGTCGTCGGCCTTTGGCCGGTGTCGCTGCGGCATGACCTGCGCGCTTTCCTCGTCGAGGCCGGCCTACGGAAGGTGAAGGATTTCGTGGATCGCTATGCTGTCGCGGACGTTGCCTGGCCGACGGAGCCGTTCGACCCCTTCTTCAACGCCAATGCGCCGGAGGACCTGGCACGAGCCGAGCTCATCGCCCGGATCGCCGACGGAGCGAAGCGGTGACGTCCGAAGTGCGCCGGCGTGGCCCTCAGCGAAGGCGTCTGCGGATGCGGAAGATGCGGACGTCCCCATGCTGCTCCTGCGCCTCGAGAAGGTCCCCGCTCTCGCGCACCGCGTTGGGCACATCGATCGAGGCGAGCGGATCGGTGCATTCGACTACGACGGCGTCACCAGGCTTTGTCCTCGCCAGAGCCCGCCGGGTCCGCAAGGCGGGCAGCGGACATTTGAGGCCGCGGAGATCGAGGAATATTTCGGTCATGGCTCGTTCTGGCAGTGCGGCTCGCGCACGGGCGAATGCCCTTGTCGAGCCTCCCCGTTCTTACGCAACGTCTGCTGCCGGACAGGTCGTCGGGCCGGACCCGCGCCGTGTACGGGCATGAAGGTCATCGGCATATCGGGTTGGAGCGGTTCGGGCAAAACGGTCCTCATCACACGGCTGATCCCGGTCCTGCGCGCGAGCGGACTTCGCATCGCGACCATCAAGCACGCTCACCATGCCTTCGATATCGACATCCCGGGCAAGGATTCGTTCGAGCATCGGGCCGCGGGCGCCAGCGAAGTCATCGTGGCATCGGTGCGTCGCGTGGCGCAGATCGAGGAATTGACCGGCAATGCCGAACCGAGGCTCACCGACCTCTTGCGCCGGCTGTCGCCGTGCGATCTGGTCCTGGTCGAGGGGTTCAAGCATGAGGCCCATGCCAAGCTCGAAGTCTTTCGCGCCGCCAACCAACGCCCGCCCTTGCATCCGAACGATCCGACCATCGTTGCGATCGCGTCGGACCGGACGTTCCCCGAAGCCCGGCTTCCGCAGGTCGACATCGACGATCTTCTTGGGATCGCCGATCTCGTGACCCGCCACGCTTGTGAAGTCGAAGCGCTCTACCGGAGGCTCGAACGCGATGGCGCAGCTCAGCGGTAATTGTTTCGCCTTCGGCGGGTCGTCGATGTCCCTTGACGACGCGATGGCCCTGATCGAAGCGCGGCTCGAACCGGTCGCGGGGCTTGAAGCCGTTGACCTCGGGACAGCGGACGGCCGGGTTCTCGGCCAGGACGTGCGGGCCGCCCGGGCCCTGCCCGCCTTCGACAATTCGGCCGTCGATGGTTGGGCGGTCTCCTTCGCGGATCTCGATCCTAGCGGTCGAACGGCCCTGCCGATTCGCGGCCGGATCGCGGCAGGCGGGTCCAACAGGGGCATCGCGGCGAGCGGCGGCGCTATACGCGTGTTCACGGGCGCCGCGATCCCGGCAGCCGCCGACACGGTGGTCATGCAGGAGGATGCGACCTTGGAGGGCGACCTCGTGGTTCTGCCTGGCGTTAACCGGGGCGCCAATGTCAGGCGCGCCGGCGAGGATACGCCTGCGGGAGCCCTTCTGCTGCGCGCCGGCACGCCGTTGCGCCCGCAGCACCTCGCCCTCGCGTCAGCGGTCGGGCTTAGTGGCATCCCGGTTCGAACGCGGTTGCGCGTCGCCCTGTTTTCGACCGGCGATGAGGTTCAGGAACCCGGATCGCGGCTTCGCGCCGGGGCCATCTATGATGCGAACCGCGTCATGCTTCGCGCCCTGTTGGAGCGTGCCGGGACCCGCGTCACCGACCTTGGCATCCTGCGTGACGATCGCGACGCCCTGCGCGGGCGCCTCGCGAGCGTCGCGAACCACCATGATCTCATCGTCACCTCGGGCGGCGTTTCGACAGGCGAGGAAGACCACGTCAGAGCGGCCATCGAGGCGGCAGGCCACCTCGTCGTCTGGCGCATGGCCATCAAGCCGGGGCGGCCGGTCGCGATGGGCCTCGTCGGCGGCAAGCCCCTGGTCGGCCTGCCCGGGAACCCGGTCGCGGCCTTCGTGACCTTCTGCTATGTGGCGCGGCCCTTGATCGCGCGCCTCTCCGGCGCCCTGCCCTGGCGGCCGCTGACCGTGCCGGTCGCCCTTGGGGTCGACTACCCGAAGAGGCCGGGGGTGCGGGAATTCGTCCGCGTTACCCTGGTGACCAGCCCCGATGGTGGGATGGAGGCACGGCCGTTCGGCAAGACGGGATCCGGCATCCTCACCTCCTTGACCGAGACCGACGGGCTCGTGTCGCTGGCCGAGCCGTGGGGCATGGTCCCAAAGGGCACGATGGTACCGTTCGTCCCCTACGGCGCGTTGTCCTGACCACGCAACCTCTTCGAGATCCTTGCATTCTGGACGTGACCTTCACCGTGGATGATGGTTCAACGCGTGCGGCAAGCGCATTGGGGGGAGCTTTTTCGATGCTGGGTCGTGGCTTCGCAACCGTTTTGGCCTGCCTTGTTGGCCTATCGAATCCGAGCAACCTGCATGCTCAGGTCGCGGTGGTCGGCCCCTATTATCGCGTCGTCGAATCCGGCCAGCCGCTCCAGATCGATGCTTTCGCGGTTATGAACCCGGACTGCACCGTGGTCGGCGAGCCGAAGATCAATCTGGTCGATGCCCCATGGGGTGGTGAGGTCAGCATCGGCAAGGAGAGGCTCTACCCGAATTATCCCATCACCAACGCGCGCTTCGCCTGTGACAGGCGCCGGGTCGGCCACACAGCGATCCGCTATCGATCCGTAGCGGGTTTCGTCGGCGCCGATCAGTTCACGATCGAGCTCGTTTTGCCAAACGGCCTGGCGCGAAAAGAGCGCTACTTCTTTCAGGTTAGGCCAGGATCGTCCTCGGCGTCCCGATCCGACATCGCCCCTTCCAAGCAGGCCGTTGCGAGCTGTGCGAACGAGCGCGCTCTATCATCTCTGAGCAGCGGCGTTGGTACGCGGATCTCGTTCATCAATCATACGGGCGAGCCGAGAGCGGTTTACTGGCTCGATTTTCAGGGTGCGCGCGTTCCGTATGGCACCCTGGGTCCGGGTCAAAAGCTGGAGCTCAAGACGTATCTCACTCACCCTTGGGTGATCGCCGATTCGAGCGCTCGATGTCTCCGGGTCGTCCTTCCAAGCGCATCCGGCAACGCCGTCGCGATCAGGTGACGGCAGGCGATTTGGACCGACAGAGCGATGGTGGGCTAGCGGTCGACGAAGCTGTTGCGCAGCGTGCCGATCCCGGCAATCTCAACCGCGACGGTGTTGACCGGCTCGCGCATGGCCCCGACCCCGATCGAGGTGCCGCAGCAGATCACGTCCCCCGGAAGCAACGTCATGTCATGGGAGAGCAGGCTGACGAGCCTGGCGGCGGGGAAGATCATGTCGGCGATCGGATAAAGCTGGCGTTCGTCCCCGTTGAGGATGGTGCGAACCCAGAGATCTTCCGCATTGAGGCCGGTCGCCACCACCGGGCCGAACGGGCCAAAACCGTCGAAGCTTTTCGAGCGGACCCATTGCGGAAAGGTCGGGTCCTTGTTGAGGAGATCGGCGGCCGTCACGTCGTTCACGCAGGTGTAGCCGAAAATGCAACGCTTTGCCTCGTCCTCCGAGGCATTGGTGCAGGACGAGCCGATCACGATGCCGAGTTCGCCCTCATAGGTGACCCTGCCCGCATAGGACTTCGGCCGCCGGATCGTGGCTTCAGGGTCCGTAAAACATGAATTCGCCTTGAGCAGGTAGAGCGGTTCGGCCGGTGGCGGTACGCCGAGCTTGGCCCCGAGCGCCCCAAAATTGTTCCACAAGGCGATCATCTTGGAGGGAAGCGTCGGCATAAGCACGCGCACGTCATCCAGTCGCAGGTGCTCGGATGTGGCCTCGGGTGCCGAAAACATGTCGCCTCGGTGAGCCGCGATGACCTCACCGTCGAGCGTTCCGAACCCGACCTCGCCGCCATGCTCGTATCGTATCCAAAGCGTCATGGCAGAACCCCTCAATGCAGGCCCGCGATCCTGGCCCGCTGCCGGATCAGCGCCAGCACGACGTCGATCGTAGGGGTGGGGATTTCGGCCAGGCGCCCGAGTTCCTGCACCGCGGTCACGAGCGGATCGATCTCCATGGGCCGGTTGCGCTCCAGATCCTGCAACATGGAGGTCTTGTGGGCCCCGACCGCTCCCGCGCCGTTGATCCGCCGCTCGACGTCCACCCTGAACCGGATGCCGAGTTTTTCGGCGATGGCCTGCGCCTCGAGCATCATGGCTTTGGCGACCGCCCTCGTGCCGTCGTCGGACGCGATCACATCGAGGGTGGCGTGAGTCAGCGCGCTGATCGGGTTGAAGCAGACATTGCCCCAGAGTTTCAGCCAGATCTCGTCGCGAATGTTGTCGAGGACGGGGGCCCGCAGGCGCCCCGCGCCCATCAGCTCGCTCAGCCGCTCCACCCGTTCGGTGCGCTCGCCGGAGGGCTCGCCAATGGGGAATTTATCGCCATAGACATGCTGGATCACGCCCGGCGCCACGACCTCGGTGGCCGGATAAACCACGCAGCCGATCGCCCGTTCGGGCCGCAGCCCACTCCATTGGCGGCCGCCGGGGTCGATGCTGTCGAGCGTCGAGCCCTGCAATGCGCCGCCATGTTTGTGAAAGTACCAATAGGGAATGCCGTTCACGGCCGTCACGACGCTGGTGTCGTTGCCGAGCAAGGGCATCATGGCGTCCACCACGCCGGGCACCGAATGGGCTTTCAAAGCGATGAAGACATAGTCTTGCGGTCCCAGTTCGCTGGGATCGTCGGTGCAGTTGAGGCGGGCGTTGCGGGCTTCGCCATCAATGAGCAGCGTGAGGCCGTTGGCCCGCATGGCCGCAAGATGCGCGCCGCGCGCCACCAGGCTGACGTCGGCCCCCGCCTCGGCGAGTTGAACGCCGAGATAGCCCCCGATGGCCCCTGCTCCGTAGATGCAAACCTTCATGGCGTGGCCCTCCCGCGCGCTGGTTCAGATGAGACGATCAAACATGTTCGAGATGGCGGGCCGGAACGTCGAGGATCTCCTCGAACTCCGTGACCTTGTCGATTTCCATGCCCATCGCGACATTGGTGACGCGCTCCAGAATGAATTCGATCACGACCGGGACCTGGTGCTCGGCCATCAGCGCCTTGGCGCGGGCGAAGCCGTCCTTGAATTCGTTGGGGCTGCGGATGCGCACCGCCTTGCAGCCGAGTCCCTCGGCGACCGCCACGTGGTCGACCCCGTAGCCGGCGCCCTCCTCCGGGCTCATGTTGATGTTGTCGAAGGCGAGACTCACCTCGAAATCCATCTCGAAGCCGCGCTGGGCCTGGCGGATGAGACCGAGGTAGGAATTGTTCACCACGACATGGAGGTAGGGCAGCTTGTGCTGCGCCCCGACCGCCAGTTCCTCGATCATGAATTGAAAATCGTAGTCGCCCGACAGCGCCACGATCTCGCGCGTCGGATCGGCGGCCCGCACCCCGAGGGCGGCGGGCAGCGTCCAGCCGAGCGGACCCGCCTGCCCGCAATTGATCCAGTTGCGCGGTTTGTAGACGTGGAGGAATTGGGCCCCGGCGATCTGCGACAGGCCGATCGTGGTGACGTAGCAGGTGTCGCGCCCGAACGCCTCGTTCATCTCCTGGTAGACGCGCTGGGGCTTTAGCGGCACGGCGTCGAAATGCGACTTGCGCAGCATGGTCTGTTTGCGCGCCTCGCACTGCCCGGCCCAGGCCTCCCGTCTGCGCAGCCGCCCTGTGGCGGCCCACTCTTTGGCGACCTCGACGAAGAGGGCCAGCGCCGCGCCGGCGTCCGACACGATACCGAAATCGGGCGCGAAGACGCGCCCTATTTGGGTCGGCTCGATGTCGACGTGAACGAAGGTGCGGCCCTTGGTGTAAACCTCGACCGAACCCGTATGGCGGTTCGCCCAGCGGTTGCCGATCCCCAGCACGAAATCCGATGCCAGCATATTGGCGTTGCCATAGCGATGGCTCGTCTGCAGGCCGCACATGCCCGCCATCAAGGGGTGATCGTCCGGGATGGTGCCCCAGCCCATCAGGGTCGGAATGACCGGGATGCCGGTGATTTCGGCAAAACTCACGAGCAGATCGGAGGCGTCCGCGTTGATGACTCCGCCCCCCGCCACGATGAGCGGCCGCTCGGCCTCATTCATCATGCCGAGCGCCTTTTCGACCTGTTTGCGGGTCGCCTTGGGCTGATAGACCGGAAGCGGCGCGTAGGTCTCCTCGTCGAATTCGATCTCGGCAAGTTGGACGTCGAGCGGCAGGTCGATGAGAACCGGACCGGGCCGGCCCGATTGCATGACGTGGAAAGCCTGCTGAAACACCATCGGCACGAGGCCAGGCTCGCGCACCGTCACCGACCATTTGGTGACCGGCTTCGAAATGGACTCGATGTCGACGGCCTGAAAATCTTCCTTGTACAGCCGGGCGCGAGGCGCCTGCCCGGTGATGCACAGGATGGGAATGGAATCCGCGATGGCCGAGTAGAGGCCGGTGATCATGTCGGTGCCGGCCGGCCCGGAGGTCCCGATACACACCCCGATATTGCCGTGTCGAGCGCGGGTATAGCCCTCGGCCATGTGCGAGGCGGCTTCGACATGCCGGGCCAGGATGTGGCGGATCGAACCGCGGCGTTTCAAGGCCGAATAAAGCGGGTTGATGGCCGCGCCCGGAACCCCAAACGCGCAGGTTACGCCCTCTTTTTCGAGGACACGAACCGCTGCATCGATCGCACGCATCTTCGCCAAATCAGCCTCCCCGCAGCTTCATTCGAAGCTATTTTGGAAATTAACACCGCATGGTAGAAAATCTTGCACGATCCGATGAAACACACAAGGCAGAAAATCATCTCACGCTGCGGAAAATGTCGCGGGCTCGGAAATCGTGCTATTGAGGCCCATGCGCGCCCACGGCCGGTGCCGGTCCACCGGACGGCATGGCGCACAGGGAGGAATTGGATGAGCGAGGCCTTAACGCCGCTGCGACGCAGGGGCAGGCCTGCGTCGGCGACCTCGGAGCCGAGCGGGGACGTTCAATCGCTGGACCGCGCGATGGCCTTGCTGGAAGTGCTGGCGGGCAGCGACGGCCTAGGCTTGAGCGAGGTGGCGCGCCAGGCCGAGCTTCCACCCTCGACGGTGCACCGGCTCCTCGCCACCCTGCATCGCCGCGCCCTCGTGGGCCATGATCGGGAGACCGGCCTGTGGACCGTGGGGGTCGGGCTGTTTCGCATCGGATCGGCCTATCTGCGCAACCGCAAGCTGCCCGACATCGCAAGGCCGATCATCCGAAAACTGCTCCTCGAAGTCGACGAGACCGTGAACGTGACCATGCTCAACGGGCGCGAGATCGTCTGCGTGGCGCAGGCCGAGAGTCACGCGGCCGTGCGGGCCTTCTTCCGTCTGGGGCGCCGGCTTCCCGTGCACGCCTCCGCGGCCGGCAAGGCGATCCTCGCGGCGGGATCTGACGCGTTCCAGCGGGAATTGCTCGATGGCTCGGTTTTCGAACGCTTCACCGAAAATACGCTGTCCTCCCGCAAGGCCCTCATGGGCGACCTCGCGCAGGTGGCCAAACGCGGTTGGGCCATCGACGACGAGGAACACACGATCGGCATGCGCTGCGTGTCGGCCGCGATCCTCAATGAATTCGCCGAGCCGGCGGGCGCCCTTTCGATCTCGGCGCCCTCGGTGCGGATGGCGCCTGCCCGCATGGCTATTCTGGGCGAACGAGCGAAGGAGACCGCGCTGACACTGACGCGGCTGTTTTC
Organism: uncultured Lichenihabitans sp.; assembly: GCA_964245915.1. Taxonomy (GTDB): domain Bacteria; phylum Pseudomonadota; class Alphaproteobacteria; order Rhizobiales; family Beijerinckiaceae; genus Lichenihabitans. The sequence goes on from CAXTOT010000043.1 coordinate 17,433, forward strand.
AGGCCTGACTTCGGCTTAGATCCGGAGCATCGAGAGTCACCCAACCGGTCGGTTCAGGGTTTGGCCAGGTCGCTCCGGTCAATTGAACGGAGACGTCCCACAATTGCCCGGCGACGGCAGAATCCTTGGCCTTGGGCGAGATAGAGGCGGGTGCGGGCGCGCCCTTGAGTTCGAAACTGCCATTCGGCCCGTAGTAGCCGCCCGGTTCGGCGTCGGGCGCGGTGCCGGCGAAGAGCGTCGGCAAAGCGCCCGCGGCGGCTGATTGGCCGATCAGGCGGACCACGATGGCGCTGACGGCGCCCACCGCACCATCCGCGCCGGGGCCGTTGGCGACGAGATCGGTGTTGGACGCGCCCGGGTGGGCCGCGACGCTGATCACGCCCCAGCGCCCAAGAATGCTGCGCCGCTGCAATTCGCAGGCAAAGAGCAGGTTGGCCAGCTTGGACTGGCCGTAAGCGCGATTGGGACTGTAGCGCCGCTCAGCTTGCAGGTTGTCGAAATCCATTGTTCCCATGCGATGCATCAGGCTGCTGACCGTCACGACACGGGAGCCTGGATTGCGGCGGAGCAGTGGAAGCAGCCGCGATGTCAAAAGAAGATGGCCGAGATGATTGGTTGCGAACTGCATCTCGAAACCGTCGACGGTCGTCTTTCTGGTCGGGATGGCCATGACGCCGGCATTGTTGACCAGCAGATCGACGGCGCGGCCCCCGCTCAACAGCACGTCCGCGCATGCATTGACCGAGACGAGGCTGGCAAGATCGAGACGTTCGAAGCGGAGCGCTGCGGAGGGCAAGGCGCGCTGGAGTCGCTCGACCGCGCTCCCACCCTTTGCTTCATTCCGGCCAAGCAGCACGACTTCGGCGCCAGCCCGTGCAAGCTCCAGCGCGGTCTCGTAACCAAGGCCGCCCGTCGCGCCGGTGACGAGAGCCAGCTTTCCCGCCTGGCTGGGAATGTCACGCGTGTTCCAGTTTGGCATGGCTTGTGTCCAATTACGCTCTCCCTCAACCGAAGGGTAATGAGTGAGTAAGCACTCGCCTAATAGAACCGAAATTATGTCCTGGCAATGGCGTTCCAGAAAGCGTCGAACCCGGTAGCGCGGTAGAGTTCGGCTTGTCGGGGATTGCGGCTGACGAATTGCATCGTCGTTTCGGCCAATGATCCCATGATGGCCGCCACGAACTCGGGCGGATGATCGCGCAGGATGCCGGACTTGATGCTCTCCTCAATCATCACGCTCAGATCCTGGAAATCGTTGGCCGCCGCCTTGCATTGCTCGGTGATCCGGTCGCACACACCGAGCTGCGACATGGCTTTCTGCTTGTGTGGATGGAGCACCCCCCAATCGACGTATCTGTCCCAAACGTGGCGGGCCTTTTTCTTGAGGGACCCTGCCTTCGGGAAGGACGACATCATTGCATCCTTCAGCTCGGCCTTGAGCGTCAGATATAGATGGTTGAGAAGGTCGTCCTTGGTCGCGAAATACGTGAAGAGTGAACCTTCGGCGACGCCGGCCGCTTTGCTGATTTTCGCGGTCGGGGCGCCTGGCCCTTCCTCGGCGATCACTTTCGTGGCAGCCGCCAAGATGGCTTTGCGTTTTTCCTCGCTCAGGGGGCGCGCCACAGAATGCCGATCTCTGATCCGGTGAGTGATCGCTCACCTATAGGCATTTGGTGGAGTTGCCTTCAAGTGTTGCGGCATGAGCCGTGAAGGACCGTTTACAGCGCCGATGGATCCGGTGCCCACACGGCATTCTGCAGAACAACCCGATACCCATCCGGGTCCTCAAACGTCATTCCGCGGCGATCCCAATAGAGATTGAAAGCCGGGACAGGTAAAAAGCCCGCCTCGCGCATCCGCCGAACGGCTGTTTCCCACTCGGCGGCTTCGGGAAGATAAAAAACGAGAAGATGATCCTGAGTGGGCGCGCGCCCTGCTGGATGCCCATGCGCGCTTGTGAACTCGAGGTGATAGGGCGCGCCTTCTCGTCCGAGCACGATGCCGTCGAAACTGTCGTGGTCCTTAAATCGAGCCAGCAAGCTCAGGCCGAGGCCGTCAGCATAGAAGCGGAGCAGCGCATCCAGATTGTCGCTCGGGCGAGCCACACGGAGAACAGGCACAATCATCATGGCCTCCCTGCTTGAAGCTCTCACGTCCAACAACCCCAAAAACGCGAAAGCCGCCTCGGTTGGGTGCGAGACGGCTTTCGGCTTTCACCCTTGCGGGTGGGTTCGGTGCACTGAAAACACGGCGGAGCCGAAAAAGTTCACATCACGATGACTTTCGTGCCGACGCCGACGCGGCCGAACAGGTCCGTGACATCGTCGTTGGTCAAGCGGATGCAGCCGGACGACACATTGGTGCCGATCGTATCGGGCTCGTTGGTGCCATGGATGCGATAGAGCGAGGAGCCGAGATACATGGCGCGGGCCCCGAGTGGGTTGGCGATGCCCCCCTCCATATGGCTGGGCAGGTCGGGGCGGCGCTTCATCATTTCGGCGGGCGGCGTCCAATCGGGCCATTCGGCCTTGCGGGTAATGATCTTTTCGCCCGACCACAGAAAGCCGGGTTTGCCCACCCCGATGCCGTAGCGCAGCGCACGGCCGGGCGCCTCGACGAGATAGAGGAACTTGCTCGAGGTATCGATCACCACGGTGCCGGGGCGTTGCGGCCCGTCATAGGCTACCTCCTGGCGCTGGTACATCGGGTCCAGGGGCTTGCGCGGCATCTCGTAGCCAGCCGGGCCCGCATAGGCGGGTTCGCCATAGCCGGATGCACCGCCTTGCGGATCGGCGTAGCTCGTTGCCACATAGTCCCGGCCCGGGGCCACACGGACGCGCGGCGCACGCAGCGCAGGGGTCGGATCACGGCCGGTCATCATGAATTCCAGCAGCCCGCCGCCGTAGCGGCCGGGCTCGTCCCCGGAACGCGATTGAGGTCCCACAAAGCGTGGGGCGCCGGGCCCGACGCCCGGGATCACCTGAGGCCCCCCGAGCGAACCCGCCAGGGCGGCCTGGATCGTCAGGCCGGAAAGACAAATGGCCGCCAGCGCCGAGGCCAGTCGAAGGTGCGACATGTGAAGATCATCCGAGAGCGAGCTGAACGGCAGCGGCGCCGTGGCATGCTTCAGACTGAGGGCCGAATCTGAATCGAGTTGTTACAAGTGGACCAAATACCGAGAAGCTTTTCCGGATGGTTTCGCAGATATTTCCAAGCAGGGCGTCATTCTACACTTCGTTAGCGTTAACGAATCCTGGCTTTCGACGGCGCCGCCGCTGAGTTGCCCGACGCAGGCCGTCTCGGCCGCCGTGGGGGGCACGGGGTCGGAGACCACCATGGCGGCGCACGAGCTCAAGCCAAGCCACAACAGTCGTTTGCGCAATGTCATGAACGGGCCCCGGTGACACCCCTCGGGCGCTGTCAGGATCGGTTTAACGTTACGCTAGGGAAAGCGACAGCGGCTGACCTCGGTGATTGCCGCTGTCCACATGCTGAATCAAAATTATCGCAATCCGGTCCGTTTGCGTTGACGCTTTTCAGCTTTCGGGCGCGATTCGCGAGAGCCGCCCCGCGGAGGTCAGCCGCGCAGCTTCTCGGCGATCGCGCGACCGAGAATGGCATGCTGGTCGGTCGCCATATGGATGCCGTCGAGCGGGTCGGATACCACGATCCTTCCCGCGTCGAGGATATCCACGCGAAGACCCGCCGCCACCGCGGCATAGTGAGGGGCAAGCTCGCGCGACTTTTCCGCGCCGCCGCGAAAACGGTCGGCAAGTCGGCCCGCTTCGGTGATGCTCGGGGGCGTTATGATCAGGAGTTTTGGAGCTTTGCCGCCCGGTCCCGCCCGGCTGGCGAGGACGGTTTCGGCCAGCACCCCGACTGAGGCCGCGATGTCGGCGGGCGTGACCGAAAACCGCGTCTTGAGATCGTTACAGCCCAGCATGAGGACCAAGACGTCGATCGGCCGGTGGCTTCCGAGCACGATCGGCAAGGCTCTCAGGCCGTTCTTGTCCGCCCCCTCGATGGGATCGTCATGCACGCTGGTGCGTCCGGGCAGGCCCTCCTCGATCACGGTCCACCCGGCCCCGAGCGCCTGGCCCATGACGCCCGGCCATCGCTCGCCCGGCTCGAACCGGTCCCGATCGTGCGGGTCCGGCATGGGGGGCGAGCCAAAGGTGTTGGAATCGCCGAAACAGACGATGGTCTTCATCTCCGGCTCCTCGCAGGCCAATGTCGCGTCGGGACCTTACGACAGATTTTTTGGCTGACGCGACCAAAGCGGCAATTGCCGAAGTCTATCGCTCGCTGTCGAGATCGCGCATGGCATGGGCGGGATAACGCTCGCCTGCCGCCGCGCCCTTGGGGACGGCATGCTCGATCGCCGCAAGATCTTCCGCCGTGAGCGTCACATCCAGCGCGCCCAGCGCCTCGGCGAGCCGGTCGCGCCGGCGCGCGCCTACCAGCGGCACCATCAGTTCGTCCTGGGCCAATACCCAGGCGATGGCGATCTGGGCCACGCTGACGTGCTTGGCCTCGGCTACCTGGCGGAGCGCCTCGACCAGCGCCAAGTTCTTGTCAACGTTCTCGCCCTGGAAGCGTGGGCTGAAGGCGCGGAAGTCGCCCTGCATCGCGGCCTGCTTGTCCCAGTGTCCGCCGATGAGCCCGCGCGCCAGCACGCCATAGGCCGTGATCCCGATGCCGAGTTCGCGGCAGGCCGGCAGGATGGCGTCCTCGATGCCGCGCGACAGCAACGAATATTCGATCTGCAGGTCGCAGATGGGATGGGTCGCGGCCGCCTTGCGGATGGTGTCGACGCCCACTTCCGAGAGGCCGATATGGCGCACGTAGCCCGCCTTCACCATGTCGGCGATGGCCCCGACCGTCTCTTCGATCGGCACTTTGGAGTCGAGCCGCGCGGGACGGTAGATGTCGATGTAATCGACGCCGAGGCGCTGCAGCGAATAGGCCAGAAAGTTTTTCACGGCGGCGGGCCGGCCGTCGTACGACAACCAGCCGCCCGCGGGATCGCGCATGGCGCCGAATTTGACGCTGATGACGGCGCCGTCGCGCTTGCCGCCTTTGAGCGCCTCGCCGATCAGCATCTCGTTATGGCCCATGCCGTAAAAATCGCCCGTGTCGATCAGTGTGACCCCGGCCGCGAGCGCCGCATGGATGGTGGCGATGCTCTCGGCGCGGTCGGACGGGCCATACATGCCGGACATGCCCATGGCGCCGAGTCCCAGGGCCGAGACGCGCGGGCCGGCCTTGCCCAATTGGCGATGTTGCATGGTTGATTCTCCTTCAGTGACCGCGAGACGGGCTTGCTCGCACGAGACCTATTATGGGACGCGCGGCTCTGTGCGATAATCCGGCAGCTACCAAATGGGTTGTTTGGAAATCCGCACGATGATGGACCTCGACCTTGCCGACCTCGACGCTTTCGCGGCCGTGGCCCGCGCCCGCAGCTTTCGCAAGGCGGCCGCGATCCGGGGTGCATCCGCGTCCTCGATGAGCGAAGCCCTACGGCGGCTGGAAGCGCGGGTCGGGGTGCGGCTCTTGAACCGAACCACGCGCAGCGTGACGCTCACCGAGGCCGGCGCCCATCTGCTCGAGCGGCTGGAGCCCGCGCTCGGCGCAGTGGCGTCCGCGCTGGATGCGGTGAACAGTTTTCGAACCAGCCCGACGGGAACGCTGCGACTCAATGTTCCCTCGGCGGTCGCGCAACTGATTCTGCCCGGGATCATCGGGCGGTTTCTGGCCGCGCACCCAGGCATCACGCTCGAACTCACCGCCGACGACAGCTTTGTCGATGTGCTGGCGGCGGGTTTCGATGCCGGCATCCGCTACGACGAGCGGCTCGAGCGCGACATGATCGCGGTGCCCATCGGGCCGCGCGTGCAGCGCTTCCTCCTCGCGGGCTCACCCGCCTATCTGGCCAAGCATGGGCGTCCGGCCCATCCCAATGACCTGCTCGACCATGCCTGCATCCGCCACACCTTCGCCAGCGGCGTGACGCCCTCCTGGGAATTCGAACGCGGTGGCGAGGTCGTCAAGATCACGCCGAAAGGGCCCTTGATCGCCAACCTCATGGACGTCGAGGTCGGGGCCGCGGTGCAGGGGCTCGGCTTGATCTGCACCTTCGACGGTTTTCTCACGCCGCTGGTCGCCAGCGGCGCGCTGGACCTCGTGCTCGACGATTGGGCGCAGAGTTTTTCCGGGCCGTTCCTGTACTACGCCAGCCGCCGTCACATGCCGGCGCCCCTGCGGGCCTTCGTAGATTTTCTCAAGCGCGAGTAAGCCTCGCAGCGGCGAAACCGCCGAGCCTGTCGGCCGTGGGCGAGTTCGAGCTCCGGTTTGCCCCGGTTGCCGCGCCATCGCCGGCCGTCCGAATGTCGATTCCGGGAAAGCATAGAAATCGCTGCATTAATCGGCAGTTAACCGTACCCCGCTTCAATGAAGCTTCAGCAGGCCTGCAAGGCTCGGTCCGGATTTGGCGCGGCGGCGAACGCCCATGCGGCCGATGCGCGGCCGCCTCGCGGACCCCTGACGGCGGTTGCGCCGGGAAGGCGGGCGTCATGGGATCGGTCAAAGAGCACGGCGAATGACATACGCGACGATTGCGGCAGGCGGTTTCACCTCATTCGACTTCGATCCTTCATCGCGGAGGGTTTCTCCCCGCACCGTTTGGGGTGCCGTCGCCCTCGCCTTCAGCATCGTGCTCGGGGCCTGCCTGCTGGACGGCCGGCTCGCCGCCTCGCATGTCGACCAAGAGCCGGTGGCAGGCAAAGAGCCCGCGCCCACGGCCATCGCCAAAGCCCCGACAGTCCTGCCCCCCGTGGTCGCAGCCACGATCGTGGCCGCCAAGCCCGACCTCACCAAGCCCGACCTCGCTCTGTTCGACCCAGCATTTTCCGGAGGAGTTGCACCCGTCGCGCTGGCGCTGAATTCTCCACTCGGGCCCAATTTCGAGCCGTTTTCTCGGGTACCCTCCGTCCCGGTCACGGCACAGGAAGAGGTGCTGCCGATCCCGGCACCGCTGGTTGCGCAAGCGGTGGAGAGCATAGCGCTGCCAGAGCCGGCCATTGCCCAACTTGCGGAAAACATACCGCTGCCGGCGCCGCGACCCCAAGACCTTCGTTCGTCGGCAAACCAGGGCCCGCTCAGAGCGTTTGGTCGGCAATTCGCCAGGCAGAACAGAACGAGCATCGTGGCAGCCACGCCACCGGACAATCGCACGTTCTTCGAAAAGGTCTTCGGCATGCCGGCGCAGCCATCCGGGCCGGCACTTGCCTACGCGGCGCCTGAAGACGGCTTTTTTGGGCGGGCCCGAGGCGCGACGGGTCGCCCGGTGCTCGGCTACGATCAATGGACTGCGGTTTACGATATCGCGGCGCGGACCGTCTACATGCCCGATGGCTCGAAACTGGAAGCGCATTCGGGGCTCGGCAACAGACTGGACAATCCCCGCTTCGTAGACCAGCGAAATATCGGCGCCACGCCACCCCATGTCTATGACCTCGAACCCCGTGCTCAGCTCTTCCACGGCGTGCAAGCCTTGCGTCTCAACCCCGTTGGCGGAGGCGGAGTCTTCGGGCGGACAGGCTTGCTTGCGCACACCTACATGCTCGGCCCGAACGGCGATTCCAATGGATGCGTGTCCTTCAAGGACTACAATGCGTTCCTGCAAGCCTTCTCGAACGGCACGATCAAACGTCTGGCCGTCGTGGCGAGTCTGAATTGAGCGTCGCCGCAATCGCCAAGGCACGCCCACGCCAGGTTTGATGGCTCGCCGATTACAGGCGGCGAAGCATGAAATACTCATTATAGGGGCGGTCATCCGTGATCACGGGATTGCCCTGCGGGTTCGGCACGATGTCGGTCAACGCGAGCCGGCGTGAAAGAATTGCGGTCCCCATCGCCTCGACGGTGGGCTCCGGCCCCCATTCCAGCAGATCCCGCCGCGCCGCTTCGGGCAGACGCGCGGCAAACATCGCGGCCGTGATCTCCGGAATCGGCTGCATCGAGGCGAGATAGTGGACGCCCCAATCCGCGACGGAACGATAAGCCACGACATAGGGAAAGGATTGGGCCAGGGTTCGCGCCACGGCTTCCCCGATGGCCTGTTCGCCTCCCGGAAACCATTGCTGCAGGATCCCGCCAGGGCGCAGTCGCCGCTTGAGCACGTCGTACATCTCGCGGGAATAGAGCAGACTGGAGCCCGCAGCTTCAACCGGCGGCGGCGGATCGATGACGATCACGTCGAAACTGCGGTCGACGCGCGCTAGAAACCGTCGACCGTCGTCCACCACGACGTGCACATTCGGGCGGGCCATGACCGATGCCGCGTCGTCATGGAAGAAACCGAATGAACCGACCACAGCGCTTGTCAGGTCCACGGCAGTCGTGTCGATGCCCCAGCTCGCCATGGCACGAAGCGTCGTCCCCATGCCGAAGCAGATCACCAGGCCATCCTGCGCATGGCCATGGACGGCAAGCGGCAGGTGCGCCATCACCTTCGTGATCGGCGTCAGCGACGTAATGCCGACGCCGTTGACCAGCAGGCGCTTCTGCATTCCCTGGCCGTAGGCGATAGCCGTTGCGACGTGATCGCGGTGCACCTCATGAGGTCCCTGGCCGAACACGCCGCTTTCGTAGCTGCGGCTGACCAATAAGCCGAACAGCGCCAGGGCGGCGCAGCCAGCGAGCGCAACCCGTTGCGGGCGCACCTGGTCCGAGGAGCGAACGACCGCCCAGGCCGCCAGTGCGACGAGCGGCAGGGACAGGATCAGCAAACAGACCCGGATGTCGAATTGCGTCACCAGCACGTAGCCCGCGACCAGCGGGCCGAGGATGCTGCCGAGGACGTTTACCGCATAGCTGCGACCGGCGCGCCCCGGATCCCCTGCCGAGGCGGCATCGATCAGCTTGGGGGTCAGGAAGCCGAGCACGAAACAAAACGGCACGATGCTCAACAGCACGCCGATGTGCGAAGCCTGGACGCGCGGGTCGTCGATCACCGCGGGCAGACAGGCCGTGAAGGCTGCCGCGAGCAGCAGCCACGAATTGCTCGGGACCTGGCCGACCCGAACACGTTCCCGATAGGCTGCGGCTCCGAACGCGGTTGCCAGCAGATAGGTCGCAAGGATCATGGCGAAAGCATAGATGGTGGTCTGCAGAACGATCGTGAAACCACGAGTCCAGACCACTTCCATCCCCAGCGAGCTGAACCCCGTGGCGAACAGAATGAGGTTCGCGGAGACCCCTTTGTCCTGCACGGCCGATTTTGGTGAAATGGCCTCCAGGGCCGGTCCATTGGATTCGGTATCCCGCAGCGCTCCGTTCCGGTTGCGCGCGAGCCAGAAGCTCACGGCGGCGATCAGCAGATTGATGATCGCAGCCACTAGGCTGGTCGCTCTGAAGCCGAGCATCTCGATCAGGATGTCGGCGCTGACCAGCGTGCCAAGCGCGGCGCCGATCACGTTGGCCCGGTAGAGAAAACTGAAGCTTTGCGCATCGCCCGGCCACCGCGTCCGCAGATATCCCATCATCAGCGGGAAGGTCGCCCCCATCAGAATGCACCACGGCAAAATCGAGAGCGTTATCGCAAGGGACGAGAGTGCGAGATAACCAGTCGATCCCGCGGCTCCCGAGGACAGAAGCAGCGATTCGCCCCAGCTCATCAGAGCGGGGACCGCAAACGCACCGACCCCGATCAGCAACTCGGCAAAGCCATAGAGCGTCGCCGGCGAGCAGCCGAGCGCCGTGCAGAGCCGCCCTCCCCAGCGCCCCGCCAGCAGCGAGCCGACCCCGAGCCCAAGCATGAAAACCGAAACCACGACCGACAGCACTGGCGTGACGATCCCGAAATGCGCGAAGGCCATGCGGAGCCATATGACCTGGTAGATCAGGCTGCAGAAGCCCGAGGCGAAAAACAGACCGAACAGAACAGCCCTTGTACGATCCCGGCCGACGGTCGAAAATGCTACGGCGGATGCGGTCATGACTTCCCCGGATCTTGGATCTCGCCGCGGTTGGACTCATCCACGACGCCAGCTTTCTTCGCCTCATCGGGTTGAGACGCCCCAGCGCGCTGACGTGTCGTGCCGGGCGCAGGCAAACTTAGGCGCGTGTTCCTAAGTCCCGCTTAACAGGGATGAAACGCGCCGAGTTCGCCGCCGACATGAGCCGACATCACGGGTCGGAACCGTCGCCGTACTGGCTTGGGTCGGTCTGGTGGCGGACAAGCGGGAACCACCCGTTTCTTCCACTTGGAATGTACGAGGCTCCTGCCGCAACCGCCTTGTGGTTGCGCTCGCATCGCGATGCAATCATACTGGGGTGGGAACGAGTTAGCGTCCTGAGGATTGCCATTCACCGGGACCGATCGCGGACGCGATCAGATTGGTAACGCGGCTTCGCTCACCGGCTGGGAGCAGATCGGTGCCGATGATCGGGGGGGTAGATTTGAGCCTGAAAATCTACACGGAATGTACCGATCTCATGCGTGAGCTCGAACAATCGATCGCCCACCTGCGACGCGCTGTCGGGGTAACACGGTTTCAGATGGCGGCATCCGGCGAACCCCTGCTGGAGCCGCTCACGAATGAGCCTTCTGCCTTCGCGACACGCGACGCAGACCAACCGGACCTTGCCGCGGGGGATCCGGACGCAGAGCGAGCCATGCGCGGTCTCGAAAGCTGAGGCGCCAAGCGGCGCCACCAAGACCAAGGGCCGGGTTCGGCCCTGCAGCGTTGACCAGGCCTGACATCGTCGGCTGCTCGGACCAGCCCCCCAGAGGTGACTTGGTAGGGCCATTCCGATATCACGCTCCCGGCAAGCGCTGGCTGGCGAGCATGCCGGGATGACCATGGATAACGAACGGTTTTCGGACCAAAACGCCGTCACGCCACTCGAAAAGGTTCGGCTGGTGTCGCAGGCGCTCTCCGAGGCCGCGCGGCGAACCCGGATCTCGGCGCGGACGCGACGCCGCTCCGCCGCCACCGATCACAGGGCGCGTCGTGGCGCGGCCGCCATGCGGTGGGCCGCCATCGTGAGTTTCTGCCTGATGGTGGCGGCGCCGACCCTGGCCGCGATCGTCTACTACGAGTTTATCGCGTCCGACCAGTTCGTGGCGGTCGCGGACTTCACGGTTTCGGGCGGCGAGCCAATCCCGATGGACGGCATTCAGGCCTTTACGGGCATGCCGGCCGTTGCCGTCGTGCAGGACACGCAGATCATCGTCAATTATCTGCAGAGCAGAGCCGCCCTCGAACAGTTGCAGAAGATCGTCGACGTCAGGACCCTCTATGCAAACCCGAACATCGACTTTCTGTCGAGGCTGAACCCCCATAAGCCGATCGAGAAGATCGTCAGCTATTGGAAGCGGATGGCAAGTGCGACGATCAAGATGCCGTCCGGCGCGGTCGAACTCAGGGTTAGCGCCTTCACGCCGCAGGACGCGGCAACGATTGCTCGCGCGGCGCTGACGGTTTGCGACAATCTCGTCAACGGCATCAACGATCGGCTCATTCACGATGCCGTCGCCAATGCCGAACAGGAGCTGGAGCTGACCACGGAGCGGCTCACCCAGGCTCGAACCGCCTTGGAACGAGCGCGCGACGATCGGGGCGTCCTGGATGCTGCAAAGGCCGGCGATGCCTTGAACAAGTTGATCGATGAGACGCGTTCGGGCCTCCTGCAACTCCAGCAGCAATATGACGCCGAACTGAAATTCGTATCGGAAACCGCGCCACAGATGCGTGCCCTCAAGGCGCGCATCGATGCCACGAAGGCTCAGATCGACGAGCTTCAGTCGAAGCTGACGACGACGCGGCTGAGTTCGACCGGCCAGCCCACCCTCGCAGGCTCCATGACGACGTTCGCGGTGCTCAATGTCGAAAACGACATAGCGGAACATCTCTACGCCGCGGCCGCGGCCTCGCTCGAGGTCGCGCGGATCATCTCCGAGAGCAAGCTGATGTATCTCAACGCCTTCGTACAACCCGTTGCACCCGAGCAGGCCGAATATCCGAGGAGAACGTTTCAGATCTTTGTGATAGCGGCTGGTTCGCTTGCGCTTTGGGGCATGTGCTGCAGCATCGTGCAGTTCATTCGCAGCAGGATGACCTAGCTTGCGGAGAGTGATTCGTCAGGGGGGCATGGCAGAGGGTCGTGCCATGGAAGTTGGTATGACGAGCCCGTGGGGTCGGCATCCTGAAAAGCGGCGCAATTTGAGGCTCTCTCCGAACATCGAGGCGCAATGAGTGTCGAGACATCCATCAACGGCTTTGATCCCGTATGAGACATGAAAGCGAGATCGAGCTTCGAGAACGCTCCAGCGGTTCTCTCGACGAGGTGACGCCTCCCGTTGCGCGCGGGTTCATGCTGCGCGGTTCACAGGCGGTTCTTCACAGGGTCGCTCGGCTTGCGACGTTGCGGCCCGGGCAGATCATCGAGGGAGACCCGACTTCGCTTCGCAGACCCGGCATCCTGCCGCGGATCTCGATCTATCGCGCCAGTTTCATTTTGCTCGTCGTCATACCGAGCCTGGTCTCATGGGTGTATCTCGCGTTCTTCGCCTCGAACCAATATGTGGCGGAAGCCCGATTTGCGGTCAGGGCCGCTCAGATGGACACCGGCGAGAGCGACAAGCTGAAGTCGGCCGCCTCCTCGCTGGCATCGGGAAGTATCGTCAGCCTGTCGGGGCAAGACGCTTACATCGTCACCACCTACATCCGAAGCCGTGCCGTAATCGACGACCTGTCGAAGACCATCGACATCCGGCAGATTTTTACCCGTCCGGAAGGCGACTTCTGGGCTCGCCTCAAACGCGACGGGAGTGCGGAGGAGTTGCTGAGCTACTGGAACAGCATGGTGACGGCCTATGTCGACGGCCCGTCCGGGGTCGTGAGCGTCACGGTCCGCTCCTTCCGACCGGACGATTCGGTGGCTTTGGCTTCGGCGATCATCAAAGTCAGCGAGAACCTCGTGAACGAGGTTTCGGCCCGTGCCAGGAACGATGCGCTGAAACGGACCGAGGACGAGGTCCGCCGATCCGAGGCCCGGGTCCGGGCGGCGCTGGCCGATATGCAGGCCTATCGCGACAAGGAGGGCTATATCGATCCGACCGCGGCCGCCAGCGCGACCTCGCAGCTTCTCGCCCAGGTGACCACACAAAAAATCCAGCTGCAGAACGACCTCTTCGTCGCCACGCGCGCGGTTTCGCCCGACGCCCCGCAATTGAAGTCGCTGCAGACGAGGCTCGTCGGTTTGGACCAGCAGATCGATCAGCTGAAATCGGAGTTGACCGGCAATTCCGCGGAGCGGCAAACCGTTGCGGCTTCCTTGGCCAAGTTCGAGGAACTCGAACTGCACAGGATGTTCGCCGAGAAGCTCTATTCAATGGCGCAGGACGCCTTGGAACGCGCCCGGTTGAAGGCCGAGAACCAGAACATCTATATCAGCGTGTTTGTGCCGCCTTCCTTGCCCGAGGATGCCAAATATCCCGAGCGATTCAGTCTTTCGATCATCATTGCGATCGCGCTTCTCGTTCTTTGGGGCATCGGCGCCCTGACGGCGGCCGCCATCGACGACCATCGCTCTTGATCGACAGGCCCGAACATCGGCCGTGGTCTTTGGGCGTGAACTCGGCGGCACCCGGTGATCGCTGCTCGCTCAATCGATCATGAAACCCATTTACATCCGCTACTTGAACGCCCTCGACGTCGCCGAACTGGCGCTGACCGACGATGAAATCATCGCCGCCATCGAGGCTGGGCTACATGCTCAGGGCCAGGATCAGACCGTGATCGAACCCCGGGTTCATCTCGCGCCCGACCCGACCTTCAACGGACATTTCAACGTGCTCCGGGGCTATGTGGCGCCGATGGATTTGGCGGGCGTCAAGGTCGTGGGTGATTTCGTGAACAATTACCGCCAGGACCTGCCCTCCGAGTTTGGTATCCTCAACCTGTTCGACCCGCGCACCGGGACACCGCGCGCGATCCTGGACGCCACGGCAATCACCGACATGCGCACAGGCGCCGTGACCGCGGTCGGAGCAAAACACCTCGCCCCGCCCAATCCGAAAGTCCTTGGCCATGTCGGGGCTCGCGGGACCGCCTACTGGAACGTGAGACTCCTCGACCATCTGTTCGCCTTCGACGAGATCCGGGTCCATTCCAAGCGTCCGGAAAGCCGAGAGTCCTTTGCACGGCGCTTGTCGGACGATCTTGGCAAGCCGGTTCGCGCGGTCGGCACATGGCGCGCCTGCGTCGAAGGCGCCGATATCGTGGTAGAAGCATCGCGCCTCGACGCACCAGAAGCGCTGCTCGAGACCGCTTGGATCAAGCCCGGCGCGCTGGTCGTGCCCTATGGAACCATGAGCGCGGTCGAATTGTCGCTGACCGACATCATGAGCAAGATGGTTGTGGACGATTGGGGCCAGTGCCGCAGTGGCCAATTCGGCGCCTTGAGGCAGCACGTCGAGGCCGGCAAGCTGTCGGAAGCAACCCTCCATGCCGAACTCGGACAGATCGTGGCTGGACGAAAGCCCGGCCGGCAAAGCGCCGATGAGACGATCCTGTTCTGGCACCGGGGCCTCTCGGTGAGCGACATCGCACTCGGCCATGCGCTCCTCCAAAAGTCGGACGCGACCGGCATCGGCCAGCGCCTGCGCTTCGCCTGATGGCGGTGCGGCTGGTCGAGGATCGTGGCCCGAGCCTCGCCGATCTACTCACGGTGGCGCGCGGCCGCATGCGGGTCGAGTTTTCCCCCGGGATCACCGCGCGGCTCGTGCGCTCCCGCGCCGTGCTCGACCGAGCCGCGGCGGCTGGCCAGGCGATCTATGGCCTGAACACGGGGCTCGGCGCTCGCAGCGGCGTGACGCTGGACGAGGATGCCGCCCTGTTTCAGGTTCATTTCCTGCGCGGCCGGTCGGTCGGAATGGGTGAACCGCTGCCGACGGAGATCGTCCGCGCCACCACTTTCGCACGGATCGCGGGCCTGGCGGCCGGAGGATCTGGCCTCTCGCCCCATGTCTTCGACGCACTCGTCGCCACCCTCAACGCTGGGGTTCACGCCATTCTTCCGAGCCTGGGATCGATCGGCGCGGCGGATCTCGGCCTTTTGGCGCCCTTGGGCGCCCTTCTGATCGGCGAAGGCGATGCCGATTTCGAGGGGCGAGTCATGCCGGCCGCCGCAGCCTTGGCGGCCGCTGGCCTGGTGCCCGTTCGGCTTGCCCCGAAGGATGGTCTTTCGCTGATCAGCGCGAGTTCAGTCTCGATCGGGCACGGTGCGCTGGTGGTGGCGGACGCGGCCGATTTGTTGCGCCAACAGAATGCTGCGGTGGCGCTCACCATGGAGGGCCTCAAGGCCAATCCGGCGATCATCGATCCTCGTCTGCAACTGGCGCGTCCCGCACCCGGGCAGATCGACACGGCGGCTGAACTTCGCGCCCTTTTGGACGGCAGCACGCTGCTCGACCCGGCCACCATCCTGCCCCTGCAAGATCCCCTGAGCATAAGGTGCGTTGCCTCGATCAACGGGGCCGTGCGGCATGCGATTGTTCATGCCCAGGACATGGTCGAGCTTGAACTCCGGTCCGCGGCCGACAGCCCACTGGTCTTGGCGGATCCGGACCTGGTGCTGTCCACCGGAAATTTCCACGGACCAGCTTTGGCGCTGGCCTTCGAGAGCCTCGGCCTCGCCTTGGCGCAAGCCGCCATCGCGTGCGCCGGTCGCTTCATTCATCTGACAGGACCCGGGCGCAACGGCCTCCCCCGAAACCTGTCCGCTGGCGGCCCCGGCTCGGCAGGCTTCGTCCCTTTGCAGAAAACCGTCGCGGCTCTGCTCGCAGCATTGCGCCGGGCCGCCATGCCGGTAATCCTCGACACGCTGCCCATCTCCGAAGGCGTCGAGGATCATGCCACTCAGGCGCCGCTGGCGGTCGGCAAATGCGCCGAGATCGTGGAGCTATGGCGACGGCTCGTGGCGCTCGAACTGATGGCAGCGGCCCAGGCGGTCGATCTCAGGGCCGGCCACCGGCTCGGAGATGGCACGGCGGCCATCCAGCAAAAAGTCCGGTCCAGGGTCGAAGCGCTGACCGACGAACGTCCTTTGGGCACGGATGCGGAGAACCTGGCGCGACATTTGGCCGATCCGCTTTTCGGACTTTAGCGATCCGGGCACCACGATCGTCAGCCCTCGTCGCGGGGCTTGCGCCCAAGCATGCCCTTTTGCGGATCGTAGCCGCGCACGGAAAGCAGAAAAGCAGCCACCCCGACCGCGACCGTGATCGCGACCGCCCGGCCGTTCAACGCCCCGTAAGCCGCAAAGCGCAGCATTTCGACCACGTAGGTGAAAGGATTGACCTCGATCACGGCCAGGATCCAGGTCACGCCGCTGTCTTGCACCTTCCAGGCCGGGTAGAGCGCGGTCGAGAAGAAGAAGGCGGGAAAGATGACGAAGTTCATCGTGCCGGCAAAGTTCTCCATGCGGCGCACATAGACGGTCAGCAGCAGCCCGATCGAGGCCAGCGTGAAGCTTGCGATCAGCAGGGCCGGAAACAAGGTGAGCGGCGCCCAGGCCGGCATGTCGACGCGAAACACGGCCGCGATAACGAGAAAGACATAGGCCTGCACCACCGAAAGCAGCGCCCCGGCAATGAGCTTGGCCAGCAGGATGAACCAGCGCGGCAAGGGCGCGGTGAGAAAAAGCCGAAGCATGCCGGCTTCCCGGTCGAACACCAGCGCCAGCGAGGATTGCATGCCCTGAAAGAGCAGCACCATGCCGATCAGTCCGGGCAGCATATAGACGTCGTAGGTGACATAGGTTTGGTAGGGGGGCGTGATCGAAATGCCGAGGACGTTCTGAAAGCCGGCCGAGAAGACCAGCAGCCACAGGCTCGGGCGTACGATGGCCGCAACCAGACGGCTCTTCTGGTGCTGAAAGCGAAGAAATTCGCGCCACACGATGGCGGCAAGCGCGGTAACCCACATGGCTACGCGGCCTCTTGGGGCTTTTTTTCGCCACGCACGATCGCCAGAAAGGCCGCCTCCAGCGTGTCCACTCCGACCGAGGCCGCCAAGTCGTCGGGCCGACCTTGCGCGGCGACTCTGCCGCCATGGAGGACGACCACATGGTTCGCCCGCTGCACCTCGCCCACGAGGTGGGTTGCCCAAAGCACCGTCGTCCCGTCGTCCTCGCAGAGCGCGAAGAGATCGCGCACGAGCTCGGCGCGGCTCTGGGTGTCGAGCCCCTGGCTGGGCTCGTCGAGCAGCAGCAGGCGAGGGGTCGTCACCAGCGCGCGCGCGAGTTCGACCTTGCGCCGCGTGCCGCCCGACAAGTCCCGCACGCGCGTGTTCGCCAAATCCGCGATCGAGAAGCGCGCCAGACCGCTCTTGATGGCGGCCCTGGCCGCAGGGCCCCGCAACCCGTGCAGTCCCGCGTAAAAGTCAAGGTTCTGCCGCACGCTGAGATCCAGGTCGAGAACCTGGCTCTGGAAAACGAGGCCCATATGGCTGAGCGCTCGCACCGGCGCCCGCGCGAGATCGTCGCCGAACACGCTCACCTGGCCGGCATCCGCCACGAACAGGCCGGTGAGGATCTGGAACAAGGTGGTCTTACCCGCGCCGTTGAGGCCCAGCAGGGCGGTCACGCCGTTCGCGGGCACCGCGAACGTCACATCGGACAGCGCTTGGGCCCGCCCGTAATGCTTCGAGATCCCAGAAACGAGGATCGCGTCCGCAGCCACGATCGGCGCGTCCGTCACTGCGGATGACACGAAGCCTCCGCCTCATCGACCCCGAGCGTGTCGAGAGGCGTCCGCCGGTGCAAGAAGCCTTCGAACGGCGCATCGGCAATAACGGCATCCCCGGTGTGCAGCATGATGGCTTGCCGCAGCTGGTGGTCCCAAGGCCGGAACGAGCTCTGGATGCCCTTGCTGACGTCGAGCGGCAATTGGTCGTGGGCCAGGGCCGCTTCGACGGTTGCGGCCGTGCGCGCCTTGCCGCGGATCGCGGCTTCCGCCACGGCTCTGACCGACACCCAGGCGGCCCAATCGCCTTCACCCATGTCACGGTGGGCGAGACGCGAAAACCGATGGTTGACCTGAGGCGCCCCGAACCGTTCGGCGACGGCGTCCCAGGCCGCGGCTTGCAGACCTTCGGTGCCGATCACCGGACGCGGCTTGCTGAGCTGGTAGGGCACGAAACGGCCGAAGTCGCCGCCTGTATCGGCTAGGAACACGGTATCGAAATCGTCCGACGACGTCATGAGGCCGACGTCGATCTCGTCCCGCCTGCGTGGATCGTTGCCCGCGATGAATCCCTTGGTGTCCACCACGCGGGCGCCGAATTTTCTTGCCGAGACCGCAAAGGCATCCGCCAGCGCTTGGTCGGCGGGCAGCGGGCCACGCAGCACCAGGACCTTGCGCCAGTTCTTGGTCACCGTGAACTGCGCTAGCGCGTCGGTCAGCATGCTGGTGCTCGGAACCACGTGGAACACGCCCGCGCCGCAGAAATCCCGGCGCAAGGCATCGTCGGGGTGCCGGATGTTGAAGATCGGCAAACTCGTCGGCGCGGCTTTGGCGAGGGCGACGAAATCCTCGATCGGAAGGTCGGCGATCACGGCCACGGCATCCGAACTCTCGAGGGCCTGGAGCTCGGCCTCGATCGCGTCGCCTTCGGGGATCGCGTGTTTTTCGAGCACGAGTGCGACCCCGGCCGCGTGGGCGGTCGGACGGGTATCCTTGATGCCGAGATCGGCCCCCGGCGAGGGTTCCGCCACGGCCGCATGGAAGACGCCGCTATCGAGCGGCACGGGCTCATAGGCGGGGTCACGGGCCCGCGACAGGTAGACGATCCGCAGGCTCGCCTCGGGCGGTGCCGCATCTTCCGCGGGTCCAGCCGGCTGGGCGCCCGCTGGGGCGAGGGCCAAACCCCACACCACCAAAACCGCCAAGGCCCGCGCCCTATTCATCGACGACAACCGCATAGGGAATGATCCCGACCGGAACGGCCTTGATCACCTTCTCGCTTGCCGTATCGATGATGGCGACATCGTCGGACAAGCCGTTGGCGACATAGAGTTTGCGCTCGTCGCGCGTCAGGCGCAGGCCCCACGGACGCTTGCCGGTCAGGATATAATTGGTCGGCTTGAGGGTCGCGACATCCACCACGGCGACGCGGTTGGCCCGCCCCAGCGCCACATAGGCTTTGCGCCCGTCGCGGCTGATCGCCATATCGACCGGTGTGATCTCGTCGTACCGAAGGCCGGGCACATCGAAACTGACCTGCCCCGTCACCTTCAAGGTGCCGACGTCGATCACCTCCAGGATGCCGGCGATCTCGTCGGACACCCACACGGACTTGCCGTCCGGCGTGATGGCTAGGCGACGCGGCCGCGTGGCCGTGATGATCTCCTTTACGACCTTTTTAGCCGCCACATCGATCACCTGCACGAGATTGGCGGCCTCGGAGGCCACGAAGACATATTTGCCGTCCGTGGTCGCCAGCACGCCTTCGGGTTCATCACCGACCGGAAAGTGATCCTTGACCTCGCCCGTATCGATGTCGATCACAGTGGCTTCGGCATCGTCCTCGTTCGACACGTAGAGGTCGTGACCGTTCGGATGCAGGTCGAAGGTCTCGGGGTCGGGCACGTCGCGGAAGCGCTTGACCAGCTTGTGGCTTGCGACCTCGTAGATCGCGATCGTGTTGTCGCTTCCGCAGGCAACCAGCAGCCGGGTGTGGTCGGGGGTGAACTTCATGCCACGCGGGCGGCCGCAGCTCTTGAACGAGGTCACGACAGTGTCGGACCCGTCGAGCACGAAGATCTCGCTCGACCGCTCGTTTGACACGAAGACGAGGCCGGTGCCAGCGGCGGCCGCAAAACCTGCCCCCACGAAAAGGGGCCCCACAATAGCGGCTAGGAAGCCGAGCAGTCGCCATGACATGGGCTGGCGCATCGCTATTTCGCGCAGTCGGTAAGCCCGGTGTCGCGCACCGAGAACACGGCATCCGCCTCGACCTCCACGGCCCTGGCGAAACAGACGCGCCCCCCGTCGTCTTTCAGGCGCAAGTCGTAGCGCCCGGATACGACACCGGTGATGGACAGTTGCTCGTCGAAGTCGACCGATCCGTCCTTGTCGTTCTTGCACTGGTTGGGTCCGAAATCCTTGGTCCCGGCCGGGGCGAGCGACACCTCGGTCAAGGTCTCGCCGGTCAGGTTCCAGAATTTCATGCCCTTTTTGGAAGCGGCCGACGCGACGTCCGGAACGAGAAGCAGGGCCAGACACGCGACCACGAGCTGCATTCTCACCGGCACTTCCTCTTATTGTTTCGGCGTGGAGCGAACCACGGCGAGGCCCGCAAGACAAGGTCGGAAAAGGTCTGCGCGAAGCTGCAGCATGGCCGCCGGCTTCAAGACGTCCGATGCGCGCCCGGCTTAAAGGCCCAACTTCCGTCAAGCACGCTGCTGAGCCGCCATGTCATTAAAACAGCGCCGCCCCGAAGCAGGAAACCATTAGTGTTTGAAGCGCAACGTTTCAGGAAAGACCCACGGTTTCTCGGGACGACGGCTCACGACCTATGGATCTTCGGAGTTGGCTGGCAAGCTTCTCGGTGGCTATGCTTGCGATTGCAATTTGCGGCCATCGTCCGACAAGCATCGCCGGCTGGGAGCTGCCGCGCCGTAACATCCTGGGCCTGATCTTGGGTCTTGGGGTGGTCGGCTCCATGATGGTGCCGGTCCATCTTCAGCCGGGTGTGATCTTCGATCTGCGGTATCCCCTGCTGGCCGCGGCGGGCTTCATCGGAGGTCCGGCGGCGGCGGTGATCGCCGGAGCTTTGGCGCTCATCTACCGGTTACAGCTCGGTGGCATCGGGGCCTTGGGGGGATCGACAGGCATCGTTTTGGTGTCGATCATCGGATTTTCGGCGCACGCAATTGCGGGGCGCCGACCGAGCAGAGCATATGACGTGCCTGTTCTCGCGATCTGCATCACCTGCGGAGGCCTCATCCCGCTTCTGCTGCTTCCTCGGGCAATGTGGGGCCCCACGCTGGGGAACGCTGGAACGATCTTTCTGCTCAACTTCGGCTGCACGTGTCTTTTCGTGCTGTCGTTGCGGCGCGACGAGAGCCACCGCAAGCTGATCGAGAGGAACAGTATCTACCGGGCCATCATCGAAACACTCCCCGACAGCCTGAACGCCAAGGATCGGGACGGCCGCTTCCTGGCCGCCAATCCGGCGACCGCCCACATGATGCAGGTGCGATCGCCGGAAGATCTGATCGGACGCTGCGACGCCGACTTCTACCCCGAAGCCATGGCGCGGGGCTTCCAGCAAGAAGAACGTTCGGTGCTCGATAACAACACGATCGGTCCGATCGAGCAGGAACTTCGGTTCAGGGATGGTTCGCGGCTGTGGGTGACCACCCTGAAGACCCCTTTGCTCGACCAGAACGGTCACGTCTGCGGGATCATCACGCACAATCGCGATGTGACCGATCGCAAGAAGCTCGAGGCAGATCTTCGGATGACCCAAGGCTACCTGCACGAAGCCATGTCCAACATGGCGGACGGCCTGGTTTTCTACGATCGTGAGGGCGTGATCCGCTTTTGCAACGAGCAATACCGAAACATGTTTCCGAAAACGGCGGACATAAGGGTCGTGGGTCAGCGGTTCGGCGACATCCTGCGCGAAGCGGTATAGCGTGGCGAGGAAAAGCCCAAGGAGGCGATCGAGGCCTGGATCGCCGAACGCGTCGACGCTCTACACCACTCCGGAGACCGATTGATCCGGTTGGCAGACGGACGATGTATCGAGGCCCGGAGCCGGCCCATCGCCAGTTCCGGGACACTCGTGGTGTTCACCGACGTCACGGCGCGAAAGCAGCTGGAGGCCGACCTCCGCCGGCAGGCGTCTCACGATGCGCTGACCGGCCTGGCCAATCGCGCCGAATTCGACTTCCAGCTGAGGACGGCCCATCAGCGAGCCACGAGCCAGCACACCGAATTCGCCGTGATGATGCTGGATCTCGACGGCTTCAAACAGGTCAACGACACGTTCGGCCATCCCGTCGGCGACAAGCTGCTGATCGAGGTGGCGACGCGTCTGCAGGCAATCGTCAGGGCCGGCGATGTCGTGGCGCGTCTCGGCGGCGACGAATTCGCGTTCCTGGTCGCGGGGGCGGATGTCGAGGCCGGCTCGCGCCGGTTGGCAACTCGCGTGCTCGAGACGCTACATCGGCCCTTCAGGACCGACGGGGTCGAGGTGGCGCTTGGCGGTAGTCTCGGCGTTGCGTTCTTTCCGCATGACTCGGTGGACATCGATGTCCTCCTGGTCCTAGCCGACAAGGCGCTGTATGCGGTCAAGGCGGACGGCGGACAGAATTGGGCGACCGCGGCACCGGCGCACGTTGATTGACCACCGACACGGGACAGGGTTTAAGCCGGCAGCCGTGTCGCGTCGCGCCCCGGGCCCCTATACCGGGCCACAGATAGCCGACACGCCAAGACGTATCGCAGGGAGGACCCATTGAGCCGGACGGCTTTCATCCCGCTCATCGGCATGCTCATGCTGGCCGCCGTCCCGCCTCAGGCCCGGGGTGCCGACACCACCACCTGCGACACCCTTGCGAGCCAGTACGAGGCCAAACGCGCCGAACTCGAAGCCCCCCAGGTCAGCGCGGCCCTGTTCGCGGCCGCCGACGCGGGATGTGCGGCTCTGGCCAACCGTCTGCTCGATGCCGGTGCCTCGGCCGCGGCACGCGACCGCACGGGCGGCACCGCCCTCACCCATGCGGCGCGCGGCGGACACGAGCCGTTGATCCGGCTCCTCGTGACGCATGGCGCGGAAATCAACCTGCGCAACGTGGAGGGGTCGACCGCCCTCTACGTCGCGGTCGAACAGAACCGCCTTCGCGCCGCCGCCACCCTGATCGAGCTTGGCGCCGACATCAACCTGCCGGGCCGCGCCGGCGTGACGCCGCTGGCGGCGGCGGCTTACAACGGCG
This sequence comes from uncultured Lichenihabitans sp., assembly GCA_964245915.1. Lineage (GTDB taxonomy): Bacteria > Pseudomonadota > Alphaproteobacteria > Rhizobiales > Beijerinckiaceae > Lichenihabitans. The sequence continues at coordinate 40,449 of CAXTOT010000043.1, forward strand.
ATCTGAAGCTGGTGGACCTGCTGCTCGCCCATGGCGCCGAAGCCTCGCGGCGAGACGTCAGCGGCAAGGCCCCGATCCTCTATGCTGCGGCGCGGGGCTTTGCGCCGGTCGTCACGCGACTGCTCGCGACCGGGATCGACGTCAATGCCGTCTATGGCAATAAACTCACCCTGTTGATGTGGGCTGCGGGCCATGCCAACGACGTGCCGGTGGAAGACGGCGTGCAACTCGTCGGCCTGCTGCTCGACAAAGGGGCAGCGATCGACGCCAAGGATGACCGCGGCCGCACCGCGCTGATGACGGCGGCCGGGCTCGGCCATGAGGACGTGGTCGATCTCTTGCTGCGTCGTGGTGCCGGTGCCGCCCTGCAGGATAACGCCGGCAAGACCGCCGCGGACCTCGCCGCGTCGGACACGCTCCGCGCGAAACTCGGAATCGCGCCCGCGAAGTAGGGCCGGCCACGAGGGGCCGGGCGCCCCGTTCAAAGACCCGCGAGATAATTCTCGAGCGCCACGAGATCGGGTTCGGACGTCGCCTTGGCGAGGCTGGTCATGCCGGGGTTGTTGGCGCGGGCGCCGCTGCGGAAATCGTCGAGCGTTTTGGCCATGTAGTCATGGCTCTGCCCGGCCAGCCGAGGGACCGTCCCGGTGCCCTGGAATTTGTCCAGGTGGCAGCCCGAACACCCGACGGACCCATTGGCCGTCAAGGCCTGTTTGGCGTCGGCGTCGGAAGCGGTGGGCTGGCCGAGATTGGGCCAGGGTTTTGCGGCGAAATAGGCCGCCAGGGCCAGCATGTCGTCGCGCTCCAGTGTGGAAGCGATCTGCGACATGATCTCGTTCTTGCGGGCGCCCTTCTTGAAGTCGCGCAACTGCAAGTAAAGGTAGCCTTCCATCTGGCCCCAGATGACCGGCGTGACCTTGTCGACCGGGATTCCCTTCTCACCGTGGCATCCGCTGCAGACCGCGGCCTTTTCGTCGATCGTGTCGGCGCGAGCAGGGCTTGAACCGACGAGCCATGCCAGAGCCACCAGGCAAGCGAGCAAATCTGCACCGAATTGTTTCCGTCCCATGTATCCGCCGCCCTGCCCGTCCACCAATAAAAAGGAGGCGGAGCCGTTGCTCCGCCTCCTGCATTGTCCGTTGTTATGCAATCGATCAATCGGTCGTGAACGCGATGATCGAATTGCCGCGCTTGAAGTCGAGCTGGGTGTTTCCGCCCGCGCCGACCACGATATATTGCTTACCCTCGACCGAGTAGGAGGACGGGGGCGCGTTCACGCCCGCACCCGCCTGGAACGACCACAGCGGCGAGCCGGATTCGGCATCATAGGCCTTGAACATGCCATTGCCCTCGCCGGTGAAGACCAGGCCGCCGGCCGTCGCCAGGATGCCGCCGATCATCGGCTGTGCGGTTTTGACCTGCCAGCGGATCTTTCCGGTGTTGTAGTCGACCGCGGTCACATTGCCCCATTGCTCTTCGGCCGGAATGACCTTGAAGGCGCCGCCGAGCCAAAGCTTCCCGTCTGGATAGGCGGAGGTCTCGACCTGATAGGTCATCGGCTGATGCAGGTTGATGGCATAGGCGAGCCCAAGGGTTGGGTTGGTGGCGATCGGCGACCATTCCACGCCGCCGTTGGCGCCCGGCAGCATGCGAACGCCATCCTTGGTGGGCAGGGTCCACATATGCTCCTGCGGCACCATGGGTTCCGAGAAGCGGATCAGGCTGCAATCCTTGGCATCGTGCACGTAGATGAAACCGGTCTTGCCGGCGTGCAAGACGCCCTTGATGGGCTTGCCGTCGCGGTCCGCCACCTTGGTGAGGACGGTCGGCGAGACCGCGTCGAAGTCCCACACATCGTGCGGGATATATTGCAGGTGGCAGACATATTTGCCGGTGTCGAGATCGAGCGAGACTAGCGAGTCGGTGTAGAGATTGTCGCCGGGGCGTACCGACCCGTCGAGATCGGGCGAGGGATTGCCGACCACGAAATAGATGCGCCGGGTCTCGAGATCGACGGCAGGGTTCTGCCAGATGCCGCCCCCGAGCGTCTTGTAGGGGTCGCCACTCTTGACGAGGGCCGCTTTCTCAGCCGCGATATCACGATGGAGGTCCTTGCCGGTCGCATCCTTCTCGGCCCAGGTCCCGACCGAATTTTCGGGGATGGTGTCGAAGGTCCAGATCAATTTGCCGGTCTTGGCGTCGTAGGCCTTCATGAAGCCGCGGATGCCATATTCGCCGCCGTTGGTGCCGATCAGCACTTTGCCGTCGACCACGGTCGGCGCCATGGTCTCGCTGTAGCCCCCTTCCGGATCGCCGATCGTGGTCTTCCAGACGACCTTTCCGGTCTTGGCGTCGAGCGCCACGAGCTGCGAATCGAGCGTACCGACGTATACGAGGTTGTCCGCGACCGCGACGCCGCGATTATTGGGTCCGCAGCAGAAGGTCGTGATCGGCCCCAGCTTGGGCGCGAAGTGCCAGAGTTCTTCGCCGGTGCGGGCGTTCAGCGCGTAGACGTGGCTGAAGGAGGTCGTGACATACATGGTGCCATTGACGACGATCGGCGAGGTTTCCAGCGATTCCTTCACCTCGGTCTGAAAGATCCAGGCCGGCCGCAGCTTGCTCACGTTGGTGGTGTTGATCTGACGGTTGGGATAGTAGCGCTGTTGCGCATAATCGCCGTTCGTGTGGAGGAAATTCTGGCTGTCGCCGGCGGCCCTGCTCAGAAGGTCCTGGGTCACGGCGGACATGTCGCCATATTTGGTGGCCGCCTTGATCTCCTGAGCATTCGCGCCCGGAATGACCGGCGCCCCCAAGGCCACAGAGCATAGCAGAGCCATCAGCAGCTTGTTCATTTTCCACCCTCCCACCGGACTTTCGAGGCCACGATCCGCCTTCAAGCCGAGTGCGGCGAAAATGGACCTGAACCACGGGATGGTCAAACGAACATTCGTCGCTTTCTGGCCGTAGTCGGGTCAACCTCAGCGGCAAATGTGAAGGCGCGGATCGACGCTTCCTGCGCGGTCACCCCATCAATGCCCCGCCATATGGCGACCGATGGTGGTCCGATCGGTCTCGCCAACGGGCGCCACATAGGCGACGCGGCCTTCGGACATCACGGCGACCCGGTCGGCGAGTTCGAGGATTTCGTCGAGATCCTCGGAAACCAGCAGCACGCAGGCACCCCGGTTGCGCTGGTCCATGATCTGGCTGCGGATCTCGGCCACGGAGGCGAAATCGAGCCCGAAACAGGGGTTGGCGACGATCAGGACATCCACGTCGCCCGACAGTTCGCGGGCCAGGATGGCGCGCTGGACGTTGCCGCCCGACAGCGTCTCGATCGGCGCGTCCGGGGACACCGTCTTGACCTGATAACGCTCGATCAGCTGCGCGGCGCGCGCCCGGATCGGACCTGGCGACAGCCACCAGCCGAACCGCGTGGTGGGGGGCTTGTCGAAGGAGCGGAACGCGATGTTCTCCGCCACCGACATGCGCGGCACCGCGGCGTTCTTCAACGGCTCCTCGGGCAGTCCGAACACCTTGAAGCGATCGAAATCCTTGCGCACCGGTTCGAACGATTTGTCGTGCACGAAGATGCGGCCGTCCCGCATCGGGCGTTGCCCGGACAGAACCTCGACCAGGGCCGACTGGCCGTTCCCCGACACGCCCGCGATCCCAAGAATCTCACCAGCGCCAACCTTGAGGCTGACGCCCGCAACCGCCGGCAGCCCCGCGTCGTCATCGGCGAAAATGCCCGCGAGTTCGAGCACGGTCTTGGGTTTGTCATGCGAGGCCCGCGCGGCGCGCTCGCGGATCACCGTCTCACCGATCATCATGCGCGCCATGCCGTCGCGCGTCATGTCTCCGATAGCGCCCCCTCCCACGTAGGCGCCGCGCCGCAACACCGAGACCGCGTCCGCGAAGGCGAGCACCTCGCGGAATTTGTGGCTGATCATCAGGACGGTCAGCTCCCCGCGCCGCGTCATGCCACGAAGCAGGCCGAGCATTTCGTCGGCTTCCCCCGGGGTCAGCACGGAGGTGGGCTCGTCGAGAATGAGGAAATGCTGGTCGAGATAGAGAAGCTTCAGGATCTCGAGCTTCTGCTTTTCGCCCGCCGCCAGCGAGGATACCGGCACGTCGAGCGGCACCCGAAACGGCATGCGCTCCATGAAGGCTGCGAGCGCGCGCTTCTCATGGGTCCAGTCGATGATGGCCGGCGTGTCGGCCCGGCTGATCACGAGATTCTCGGCGCCCGTCAGGGAGGGGACCAGCGTAAAATGCTGGTAGACCATGCCGATCCCGAGCGCGCGGGCATCACGCGGGTTGCGCACCGTCACGGGCTGGCCGTCGAGCGTCAGCGCGCCCTCGTCGGGCTGATAGAAACCCATGATGCATTTGACCAGCGTGGATTTCCCGGCCCCGTTCTCGCCGAGCAGCACATGGAACTGCCCGGCCGGCACGTCGATGCTGACATGATCTAGTGCCGTGAAGGCGCCGAAGCGCTTGGTCATGCCCACGGTCGAGAGCGCTATGGCGCGATGCGGGTTGGATTTTGGCATGGTGCTCATGCGACGTCCCTCAAACCGCTTCGACGATGACCGCGACCGGGCCGCCGCCATCGGGGCCCTGGTGCTCGGCGCCGCCCGAGACGTAGAGCTCGGCGTGGCCCACGAGGCCCGCCAAAGCGCCGGCCGTAAAACCGCGGGCGTGGCGGGTTGGCGAAATGTCGGAATCGATCAGCATGGTGTGGCGGTAGCCGCGCACCAGACCCGTGGAGGACGCTTCCGCCTTGGCGATCAAAGCCACGAGCCGGGCGCACTGGGCAGGGGCAAGCTGGCCGGCGGTCGGCAATCCGAGCCGCGCCAGCGCGGCCCGCACCGGCTCGATGTCGAGGGAATCCTGCATCACGGCATGATCGATGCGCAAGGGTCCCGACCAGCCCCGCCCGGTGCCGAGCACCACGATCTCATGGCCCAGCAGTTCCACGCCGGCAGAGGCCGAGGCGCGGGCCGAATGCAGGCTCCAATCCGTGCCGATCGCTCCCTCGGCCAGGTTCTGGCGATCGATCTCGCCCAACGCGACCCCTATGCCGAGTGCGCTTGCGGCGCGCGACAGGCCCATGGATTTGAGGGTGTCGTGCGTGACGCAGTCGGCCTCGCGCGAACGCGCGAACGCGATCCGCTCCGGGGTCAGCAAGGGGCACTTCACCTGGACGAGATGCACGTCGGCCGGATCGTCGATGCCGGCCTCCGCCATGGCGCGGCGCACGCCTGCCGCCACCACGTCGACCTGGCCCATGCGCCCGAGATGTTCGGGCGGGAGGTCGGCGGTATGGGCTTTGCCGACCGCCAGCGCGCCGGGGATCGCGGCCTCGTCGGCGTCACGAACCTCGAACACCGTGGCGTGCGGCGCGAGCGCACCCTCGGTGCCACCCGACATCACGAGGCAAGCCTGCGCCGCCACCTCACTGCCGGCGTGTTCGGTCAGGAGGTCGCGCAAGGCGCGGGACGCCAGCGCCCGTGTCCAGTCGTTGACGCAACCATTGCCCTCGGTCTTGCCGAAGATGGCGACGATCGAGCGGGGGCGGATGCGGCCGGACGCGAACGCCCCCTTCAGCCCGGAGACATCGTCGGGGCTTTGCATCGAGATGCGGTGGACATAAGCGCGGCGGGTCATCGCGCCGTTCTCCCCTTGCGGGACCGTTGCGAAATTCGATGATCGTGATTCACTGTGTTTGT
>CAXTOT010000044.1:0-45177 GCA_964245915.1 uncultured Lichenihabitans sp.
ACCCAGGTGTCCACCATGGTGCCGCTGTCGACGTAGGCGCCGAGATTGACGAAGGACGGCATCAGGATGACGTTCGGCGCGATATAGGCCGAGTGGCGCACCACGCAATTCGGCACCGCGCGAAAACCCGCCTCGGCGAAGCGGTTCTCGCCCCAGCCATCGAATTTGGAGGGTACCTTGTCGTACCAGGACGACCCGTCCGGCCCACCGGAAATCATGGTCATGCCGTTCAGGCGGAACGACAGCAGGACCGCCTTCTTGAGCCATTGGTTGACGGCCCAGGCGTCCCGTCCGGTGGCGCCGGGCTGCTTTTCAGCGACCCGAAGCCGGCCCTCGTCGAGCAGGGTGAGCACGAGTTCGACCGCCTCGCGCACCGCGCCTTTGGTGCTCGGCCCGACATTGGTCCGGGCCTCGAAGGCCGTCTCGATCGTGCGCTGAAGCTCGTCGTGCTGCATGGAGGGTGCCCCTGATGGTTGCGGCCACGTTTCGGGCGCGGAGCACTCGATGTCAACGGGACAGGCTCACGTAAGAAAGCGAGGAGCAGGATCGCATACCTGACGTTGGTACTGCGCGGCCTTGTCGCGCTCGCGTGGCGCTGCCTTGGCCTTCCTCTTGCTTGCTTTTTGCCGCATTTGTGGTGCGGCCACATCGGTCGTTGATGAGTGCCAAATTCGGGAGAAACGCATGTTGGGTCATTGGAAAGCCGCCGCGCTGAGCGTGGCGCTGTCGATCGCATTCGCGGGTGCGGGTCAGGCGGATACGATCAAGGTCGGCGCCAATATCGGCAACGTGCCATGGGAGTTTCAGGACGCCAGCGGGAAGTTCGTGGGCTTCGAGATCGATCTCATGAATGAGGTGGCCAAGCGGCTCGGCGACACGGTCGAGGTCGTCAACATCCCGTTCAACGGCCTGTTCGCAGCGGTGCAATCCGGCCAGATCGATGCGGCGGTCTCGTCCATCACCATCACCAAGAAGCGGCTCGAGAACGTCGCCTTCGCGCAGCCCTATTATGACAGCGACCAGTCGCTCACCGTCCTGAGGGCCTCCGGCATCAAGGACTTGTCTGGAATGGCGGGCAAGGCCGTGGGTGTGGACACCGCTTCCACGGGCGATATGTGGACGACCCAGCACCAGGCCGAGGACAAGCTCGGGGAAATCCGCCGCTACGAGGGACTCAACCCCGCCATGCTGGATCTCGCGGCCGGGCGGATCGACGGCTACATCTCCGACATTCCGGCGCTGCTGTATTACGTGAAGGATAAGCCGCAGTTCGTCGTGGTCCAACGCATCAAGACCACGGAGCAATATTCGGTCATGATGGCCAAAGGCTCGCCCCTGCTCACCAAGGTGAACGACACCATCACGGCCATGAAGAAGGACGGCGCGCTGGCCGCCATCCACAAGACATGGTTCGGAACCGACCCCGATGCCGGCATGGCGACCGCCACCGTGCTGCCAATCCCGAGCCTCTGAGCGGTCCGACAGGCCCTGATGAACGTTTTCGACACATTCCTCAACGGCAAGGTCTTCGTCGAGACCCTGCCGTTGATCCTCAGCGGCCTGTCGACCACGCTCCTTCTGGGACTGACCAGCATCGCGATCGGGATGGCCCTTGGGCTCGTGCTGGCCCTGGTCCGCCTCTACGCCGGCCGCATCGGGCGGGGGCTCGCGGTGGCCTATATCGACGTATTCCGCGCCGTTCCGGTGCTGGTGTTCCTGATCATCATCTACTACGCGCTGCCGTTCGTCGGTCTTCGGCTTTCGCCCTTCGCGTCGGCTGCCTCGGCGCTGTCCATCGTAGGAAGCGCCTATAGCGCGGAGATCTTTCGTGCCGGTATCGAAGCCGTGCCGCGCGGCCAAACCGAGGCCGCCAAGGCCCTTGGGCTGCATGCATGGCTCGTGATGGCCAAAGTCATCCTCCCGCAAGCGATCCGCCTGGTCATTCCGCCCATGACGTCGAATTGCATCAGTATTTTGAAAGACACCGCGCTCGCCTCGGTCGTGGCGATGCCGGACCTTTTGAAACAGGCCACGCAGGCCCAAGCGCTCGCCGCCAATCCCACGCCGCTGATCGCCGCGGCGGGCATCTATTTGCTCATGCTGCTGCCACTGGTCCGCCTGGTCGGCCGGCTCGAACGACGATGGGCCACCAATCTGCGGCCGGCGTAGACCCTCCGGCCGCGTCCCTCACCACCGCAACCCTCATTCCGGAACCACGACATGGCCTCGCTCGACCTCTCAGCCGTTCGCGCCCAATTTCCCGCGCTCGCCGACGGCTGGGCCTATTTCGACAATGCCGGCGGCTCGCAGGTCTTGCGCACGGCGGCCGAGCGGATGGCCGACTACATGCTGACCACGAGCGTGCAGACCGGCGCCTCTTACGCGGTTTCGGAACGCGCCACCGCCCGCGTTTCGGAAGCCCGCACCAAGGTGGCACGCCTGGTCAATGCGACCCGGCCCGAGGAGGTCGTCTTCGGCGCGTCCACGACCGTGCTTATGCGCAACCTTGCGACCGCGATGGCGAGCCAGTTCAACCCCGGCGATGAGGTCATCCTTACGGACTTCGATCACGAATCGAACATCGGGCCCTGGCAAATCCTCGCGGCGCGCGGTGTCGTGTTCAAGACCTGGCAGATCAACCGCGACGATTACTCGGTCGACCTTGCGGCGCTCGACGCTCTCCTGACCGGGCGCACCAAGCTGGTCTGCGTGACCCATTGCTCCAACATCCTGGGAACCTTGAACCCCGTGGCGCAAATCGCCCAGCGGGTGCACACAGCCGGCGCCAGGCTCTGCGTCGACGCGGTCGCCTATGCGCCGCATCGGGCGGTCGACGTGCAGGCCTTCGGGGCCGACTATTACCTGTTCTCCTTCTACAAGACGTTCGGGCCGCATTTCGCCGTGATGTTCGGGCGTTACGACCATCTGCTCGAGTTGGACGGCCTATATCACTACTTCTATGGACGCGACCGCGTGCCCCACAAGCTCGAGCCCGGCAACATCAGCTACGAGGCCGCCTGGAGCTGCACCGCCATCGTGGATTACCTCGATGGTCTCGGCGGCGGCACGGGCGATCGGGCCGCGATCGACCGGGCGTTCGAGGCCATCGCGGAACAGGAGGAGCGGCTCAGCGCCCGCTTCCTCGACTGGGCGGACAGCCGCAACGACATCACGGTGGTGGGCAGCCGCAAGGCGGACCGCACCATCCGGGTGCCCACCATCTCGTTCAAGGCGGCAACCCACGATTCGGCCGACCTCGTGCGCCATGTCGATGACGCCAAGGTGGGCATTCGCTATGGCGACTTCCACTCGCGCCGCCTCGTCGAGAGCCTTGGCCTCGGGGATCGCAACGGCGTGCTGCGGGCCTCCATGGTGCATTACAACACGGTTGAGGAAGTCGATCGCCTGGTTCGGGCGCTGGAGGAAGCGCTTTGATAATCGAACCCATCGGCCGTGCTTCGACTCGCTCGGCTAGGCCGAGCGGCTCAGCATGGGGGCGAGAAAGTGGTTCGCCGGACAAAGCCAAATCTTCCACCCCCCCTCTCCAAACGTCCTCATGCTAAGCCGGCCGCAACGCGGCCGAGTTGAAGCACGCACACCCGAGCCCCCATTACCGCTGGCACTCCCCGCAAAAGAACGTCGAGCGCCCATTCTGCACGATGCGCTGGATGGTGCCCCGGCAGCGCGGCGTCTGGCATGGCTCATGCTCCCGGTCATAGGCTCGAAAGCCGTGTTGGAAGGTGCCGAGCGCGCCGTCGGTGTGGCGGTAGTCACGCAGTGACGAGCCGCCCGCCTCGACGGCTTCCTGCAACACCACCTTGATCAGCCCGGCCAGGCGCTCGGCCCGCAAGGTCGTGCCGCCGTCCTTTCGGGCCAGCGTACTAGCGATGCGGCGCGGCGACAGGCCGGCGCGGTGCAAGGCCTCGCAGACGTATATGTTGCCCAAGCCCGCGATCAGGGTCTGGTCCAGCAAGGCGGCCTTGAGCGGCGTCTGCTTGCCCGCAAACAGGCGGCTCAGCATCGTGCCGTCCAAAGCATCCGACAAGGGCTCGACCCCGATGGCGCGGAACAAAGGGTGCTGATCCAGGCCACCTGCCTCGATCAGGGTCATGAAGCCGAACCTACGCGGGTCGTTGTAGGTGACCACGATGCCGCTGCCGAGCTCGAAGCGGACATGGTCGTGCCGGGCATCGGCGGCGCGCTCGTGATAGTAGCGGCCCGGAACCCGGTCGGGCGCGGCCTCCGCCTCGACCCGGAACGAGCCCGTCATGCCGAGATGCATGGCCAGCACGGTGCCGTCGTCGAGATCGGCCAAGAGGTATTTGGCCCGCCGGCCGAGCGCTGCCACGCGGCGACCGGTCAGGCGCTCGGCAAATCGCTCGGGAAAGGGAAAGCGAAGGTCGGGCCGATTGACCGTCACGCGGGTCAATTCGGCGCCCGTCATGACGCTGGCGAGGCCGCGCCGGACAGTTTCGACTTCGGGAAGTTCGGGCATGGCCTTGCGGGTTTGACGTTTGAGGGCCCAAGGTAGTGATCCGGGACCCCTGGAACCAGGGATGGCGCGGCCAGGACCGAAGCACACGACCCCATCCCGGCCACAATCAGTCTACCATAAAAATAGACTTAACCTCGGAGGATCGATTCATGACGCAGCGGCCCATGCACCCCGAAACCCTCGCGCTTCACGCCGGTTGGCGTGCTGACCCGGCAACAGGCGCGGTGGCGCCGCCCATCTACCAGACCACGTCGTTCCAGTTCCGCGACACGGAACATGCCGCCAAACTGTTCGCATTGCAGGAACTCGGCAACATCTACACGCGCATCGGCAACCCGACCGTCGCAATCCTGGAGCAGAGGCTCGCGGCCCTTGAGGGCGGCGCCGCGGCGCTGGCGGTCGCATCCGGCCAGGCCGCCTCCGCCTACGCGGTGCAGAATCTGGCGCGGGTCGGCGACAACATCGTCAGTTCCACCGACCTCTACGGCGGCACCTGGAACCTGTTCGCCAACACGCTGGCCGATCTCGGCATCGAGGTCCGCTTCGTCGATCCCACCGATCCGCAAGCCTTCGCGCGCGCCACCGATGATCGGACGCGCGCCTATTACGCCGAAACCCTGCCCAATCCGAAACTGCGCGTCTTTCCCATCGCCGAAGTGGCCGCTATCGGCCGCCCGCTCGGCATTCCGCTCATCGTCGACAACACAGCGGCCCCGCTGTTGGCTCGCCCATTCGAGCATGGCGCCGCGATCGTGATGTACTCGACCACCAAATATATCGGGGGGCATGGCACCTCGATCGGCGGCGTCATCATCGACGGCGGCAATTTCGATTGGTCGGCCTTCCCGCAACGCCAGCCGCTGCTGAACCAGCCGGACAAGAGCTATCACGGCGCGGTGTGGAGCGAGGCGGCCCGACCGCTCGGCCCAATCGCCTACGCGTTACGCGCGCGCGTGGTGCTGCTGCGCGATCTCGGCGCCGCGCTGTCGCCCTTCAACGCATTCCAGATCCTGCAAGGGCTGGAAACCCTGCCCCTGCGCATTGCCCGCCATTCGGAAAACGCCCAGGCGGTCGTGGAATTCCTGAAACACCGCAAGGGTGTGGCCCAAGTCATCCACCCCTCCATGCAGACCGGCAACGAGCGGGAGCGCGCCGACCGCTACATGCCGCACGGTTTCAGCGGGCTCGTCGGCATGGAACTCGAGGGAGGCAAGGACGCCGGGCGCCGCTTCATCGACGCCCTGAAACTCTTCTACCACGTGGCCAATATCGGCGACTCGCGCAGCCTGGCCATCCATCCGGCCACCACCACCCATTCGCAATTGTCCGCCGAAGACCAATTGTCCACCGGCGTGTCGGATGGCTACGTTCGCCTGTCCGTCGGCATCGAGCATATCGAGGACATTTTGGGCGACCTCGATCAGGCGCTGGAGGCCGTGCAAGCGCGATAGGAGGCCAACGGCGGGACGGCCCGGAAAACGTCGAGCCGCGCCGACCGAAACGCCGCAACGATCATTTCCCGGGATCGGCGTTCTCATTCGGCACGCGATCGGCTAAAGCGGTGGCGGATCAAAGGACACCCCCTGCATGGCCGCTCGCCCGTTCCCGACGCCCGAACCCGGCGACAGCACCCACTTCGGCTTTGCGGATGTCGCGCTCGGCGAAAAGCAACGGCTGGTCGATGACGTCTTCGACACCGTCGCGGACCGCTACGATCTGATGAACGATCTGATGTCGGGGGGATTGCACCGGGTCTGGAAGGATATCTTCGCGGCCCGGGTCAAGCCTTCGCGGCGGGTTCCCTACCACCACCTCGATGTGGCGGGCGGCACGGGCGACGTCGCGTTCCGGATTGCCGACGCGGGCGGTCCCGACACCGACGTCACCGTGCTCGACATCAATCCATCGATGCTGGAAGTGGGTCGCGAGCGCGCCATGCGGCGGCGTCACGACGGCACGATCCGTTTCGTGACCGGCAATGCAGAAGGCCTGCCGCTGCCCGACCGGCGCTTCGACAGCTACACGATCGCGTTCGGCATCCGCAACGTCCCGCGCATCCCACTGGCGCTCAGCGAAGCCTATCGCGTGCTCAAACGCGGGGGCCATTTCCTGTGCCTCGAATTTTCCGCCGTCGACGTACCGGGCCTCGACCGGCTGTATGACGCCTTCTCTTTCAACGCCATTCCGGCGATCGGCCGGATCGTGGCGGGGGATGGCGAGCCCTATCGTTATCTGGTGGAATCCATCCGTCGTTTTCCCAGTCCGGACCTCTTCGCCGACATGATCGCGGACGCCGGCTTCGGGCGCGTGTCCTTTACGCGGCTGACCGGCGGGGTCGTGGCCATCCATTCGGCCTGGAAACTCTGAGCGGCGATGTTCGCAACCGTCGGCCATCTGCTCCGGCTCACCCGCGCGGGCTACGTGCTGGCGCGCGAAGGCGTTTTCTCGGGCATCGATCCGCGCCTCGTGCCGGTCGAGGGGAGGCTGCCGCTGGCCCTGGCGAAGCTGGTGGCGCGTCCGAATGTCGGCAGCGGCATCAGCCGGCTCGCGGTGGCGATCCAGCGGCTCGGCCCCTCCTATATCAAGCTCGGCCAGTTTCTGGCGACCCGCCCCGACGTGGTCGGGGCCTCGGCGGTCACGGCGCTGGAACTGCTGCAGGACCGGGTGGCGCCTTTCCCGCGCGAGGCGGCGGTCGCCATTGTCGAGCAGGCCTTCGGCAAGCCGATCGAGGACTTGTTCATCGATTTCAGCGAACCGCAGGCCGCGGCCTCGATCGCCCAGGTCCACCGGGCGCGCCTGCGCGGCCCAGACGGCGATCGCGACGTCGCGGTCAAGGTCATGCGGCCCGGCGTCACCCGGCAATTCAGGCGTGACCTGTCGGACATGTATTTCGCGGCCCGGCTTGCCGAGGCCTGGCTGCCCGATGCGCGGCGTTTGAAGCCGGTCGAGGTGGTCGACACGCTGGCCCGCACCGTCACCATGGAGATGGACTTCCGCATGGAGGCCGCCGCGGCTTCCGAATTCGGCGAGAATGCCGCCAAAGATCCCGACTTCCACGTTCCGAAAGTCGACTGGACCCTGACATCCAAGGAGGTGCTTACCCTCGAATGGGTGGATGGAACGAGCCTGTCGGATGTGGCGACCTTGCAGGCGCGCGGGCTCGACCTTCCTGCGCTTGGGCGCGTGGTGGTCCAGTCCTTTTTGCGCCATGCGATGCGGGACGGCTTCTTCCATGCCGACATGCACCAAGGCAATCTGTTCGTCGATTCCGCCGGTAAGCTCGTGGCGGTGGATTTCGGCATCATGGGGCGGCTCGGCCCCAAGGAGCGGCGCTTCCTGGCCGAAATCCTGTATGGCTTCATCACCCGCGACTATCGCCGAGTCGCCGAAGTGCATTTCCAGGCCGGCTATGTGCCCCACATCCACAAGGTGGAGGATTTCGCGCAAGCCATTCGGGCCATCGGCGAACCGATCCATTCGCGCACGGCCGACCAGATCTCGATGGCCAAGCTGCTGACGCTGCTGTTCGAGATCACGGCCCTGTTCGACATGCACACCCGCATCGAACTCGTGATGCTGCAGAAGACCATGGTGGTGGTCGAGGGGGTGGCGCGCAAGCTCGACCCCAAGCTCGATCTTTGGGCCACGTCCGAACCCGTGGTCCGGGGTTGGATCGAGGAGAACCTCGGCCCCTTGGGCAAAATGCAGGACGCGGGGTCGGGCCTGATGAGTTTCGCGCGCGCCTCGCTGGCCATTCCCGAAATCATCATGCGTGGCGAGCGGATCGTCTCGAGCCTCGAGGATGCCTTCGACGACGGACTCGGCCTGTCGGGCGACAGCATCGAGGCTCTGGCGCAAGCGCAATCCCGCCGCTTCCGTTGGATGACGGCCGCGCTCTGGCTGATCGGGATCGGGCTGATGCTGCACTGGTTTTTCTGATCGCTTCTTGTCGCGTGAAGGGCCTCACGACGCGAACATATTCCCGAGCAGATCGAAATCTGGCAGACTGAGGCGCGCATGATGACGGACGCCACCCGGCCCATCGCAGTCAGGTCCTCCACCCCGCGCGCCGATGCGGTGGCGGATTTCGTGGCCGCCCGATATGGCTTGCCGGGGCCGCTGGATTGCACGTTTTTGCGGCGCGGCTTCAACGACACCTATGAGCTGCGGGCCCAGGACAGCCAACGCGTGGTTCTCCGCATATCCGGCTGGCGCCTGCGCGGCGAGGCGGACGTCGGGTCGGAGACGGCCTTCCTCGTTTATCTCGACGGGGCCGGAATACCGGTTTCGGCCGTGGTGCCGACCCCCGATGGCGCCTTGTCGGTTCGGGTCCCCCTGCCCGAAGGCTCGCGGCCGGCGGTGACGTTCCGTTATGTGGAGGGACGCGTGCCGGACGGGTCGGCCGGGGACGCGCGCGCCCAAGGGATTACGCTGGCGCGCATGCATGCGGCGGTCCAAGGTTTTGCCGGCTGGAACCATGGGCGGTACCGGCTCGATCTCGACCACCTCATGCACCGGCCGGTCGCCGCGATCCTGGCCTTGAACATCCTGGACGCGGAGAAACAAGCGGCGCTAACTGACGCTGCGGCGCGTCTTGCGGCGGCGGTCGCGGCGCTGGTTGGTCTGACCTGGACGCGGTGCCACGGCGATTGTCACGGCCTCAACGCGAGGATCGCGACCGTTGGGCCGAAAGCCGGGCAGGCCATCTTCTTCGACTTCGACGACGGCGGCCCCGGCTATCTCGCCTATGATCTTGCGGTCTTTCTGTGGGCGCAGGTCTCGCTCGGGCGCACGGGGCATGCGTCGTGGCACGCCTTCATCGAGGGCTATCGGTCCGTGCGTCCGATCACGAGCCTGGACTATGAAGCCGCCCGTCTCTTCGTGCCCATCCGACACATCTGGCTGATGGGCGAATATGCCAGCAAAACCGGGGAATGGGGCAGCGAGGGCGTGCCGGCCGCGTGGCTCGCCAAACAGGTGGAGTTCATCCGATCCTGGACCGATGAGATGCTGTCTGATCGGTTGTTGTGACGGAGCTTGCGCCATGGACCGCCACATCGCGCTGCTGAGGTCCGTCAACGTCGGAGGCCATGCCAAGCTTGGGATGGAGACCCTGCGGACCTTGGCCGAGGGCCTCGGCTTCGCCGAGGTTCACACTGTTCTGCAGAGCGGCAATCTGGTGTTCCGCAGCGAGGACACTGGCGCGGTCCTCGAAGCCACGCTGGAGGCGGCCTTGGCCGAACGGCTCGGCCTCGCCACGACGGTGATGGTTCGCTCCGCGCAGGACTGGGACGCGATCGTGCGCGACAACCCGTTTGCCGCCGAGGCGGCGCACGATCCCAGCCATCTGCTGGTTTACGCGTTGAAGGACGCCTGCCGCGAAGGCGCGGATGCTGCCCTTCGCCAAGCGATACGCGGGCCGGAACGCGTTCATGTCACACCGAGGCACGCCTATGCGGTCTATCCGGACGGAATCGGCCGCTCGAAACTGACCACGACCGTCATCGAGTCGTGTCTCAAGACGCGCTGCACCGGCCGGAACTGGAACACGGTTCTGAAGCTTGCCGAACTGGTTCGCGTGTAGCGGGTTGGCTCGCGCGTAACATCAGGTTTTACGAAGCTGCCGCGTTCCATTTGAAACCCGGCCTGCCCTACTCTGATTGCTTCAACAGTGCGACAGCGGTGGCCTGCAAGGGCCCATTCGTGGCATAGACGTGGCACACCTCACGCGGATGCGGAGCTTGGCGCCATGACGACCCTGCCCCAGACCGTTGCGACCCGTAGCGAGCTTACGGGCAGGCGCATCCTGCTCGTCGTGGGCGGCGGCATCGCGGCCTATAAGGCGCTCGAGCTCGCTCGCCATCTCGGCCGCGCGGGCGCGCGCGTGCGTGCCGTGATGAGCGCCAGCGCCCATCATTTCGTCACCCCGCTTTCGCTCGGCGGCGTCACGGGCGACAAAGTCTTCACCGACCTATTCTCGCTCACCGACGAAGCCGAGATGGGGCACATCGAGCTCTCGCGCGACGCCGATCTGGTCGTGGTGGCGCCCGCCACCGCCAACCTGCTAGCCAAGATGGCGCATGGTCTGGCGGACGATCTCGCCTCGACCATCCTGCTCGCCACCGACAAGCGCGTGCTGGTGGCGCCCGCCATGAACCTGCGCATGTGGCTGCATCCGGCCACCGTGCGCAACGTGGACCGGCTCCGACGTGACGGCGTGCTGTTCGTGGGGCCGACCGAGGGCAGCATGGCCTGCGGCGAATGGGGGCCGGGCCGGCTCGCCGAGCCGCTCGACATCTTGGCCGCGATCGTCGAGGCCTTGCGCCAGGACACGCGCTTGCCCTTTCCCCACGGCGTCACGGGCCGCCCCCCGGAAACCCAGCCGCAAAGCCTTGCGGGCCGCCGCGTGGTGATCACCTCCGGGCCGACACACGAACCCATCGATCCGGTGCGCTATCTCGCCAATCGCTCCTCCGGCCGGCAAGGCCATGCAATCGCGGCCGCAGCCGCCGCCGCCGGCGCCGAGGTCGTGCTGGTCAGCGGCCCCGTGGCGCTGCCCGATCCGCCGGGTGTCGCCACCGTCCATGTCGAAACCGCCCGCGACATGCTGGCGGCCGTCGAAGCCGCCCTGCCGGCCGACATTTTCGTGGCGACCGCCGCAGTGGCGGATTGGCGGGCCGCCGAACAACAAACCGAGAAGATCAAGAAGAGGGACGCGGGCGCCGAGCCGGCCCTCCTGCGTCTCATGGAAAATCCCGACATTCTGGCGACCGTCGCCCGGCGCGGCAGCGGGCGGCCCGCGCTGGTCGTGGGTTTTGCGGCCGAAACGGAGCACCTCATCGAACACGCGGCCACCAAGCTCGACGCCAAGGGTTGCGACATGATCGTGGCCAATGACGTCGGTCCCGAAAGCGACACCATGGGCGGCACCACCAACGAGGTGCATCTCCTCACGCGCGCCGGCAGCGAGGCTTGGCCGCGGCTGGCCAAGGACGAGGTCGCCGAAAAACTCGTCGAACGTTTCGCCACCATGTTGGAGTCCGGCCGATCATGACCAAGGTTCGCGTCACTCGCCTGCCCCATGGCGCGGGCCTCGACCTCCCAGCCTACCAGAGCGCCGGGGCGGCCGGCATGGACCTCGTCGCGGCCCTGCCGCCCGGGCTGACCCTGGTGATCGAGCCGGGCGCCCGCGACCTCGTGCCGACCGGTCTGGTGATCGAGCTGCCCGATGGTCACGAGGCCCAGGTACGGCCGCGCTCCGGCCTCGCGCTGAAACACGGCGTGACCGTCCTCAACGCGCCGGGCACGATCGATGCGGATTATCGGGGCGAGGTTCGGGTTCTTCTGATCAATCACGGCAGCGAACCCTTCCCGATCGTGCGCGGCATGCGGATCGCGCAGATGGTGTTCGCGCGGGTCGAGCGGCCTGTTCTGGCGGAGGAAGCGCTGAGCGCAACGGCCCGCGGCGATGGCGGCTACGGTTCCACCGGGTTCGGCACCGTGGCCGACAAGGCCGAATGAGCCATGCTGTCACGCCGCACGCGTCTGGCCATCGCGGCCGTGGTCGACGTCGCGCTGCGCGCCCGCAGCAAGCCGCTCCCCTCCAAGCTGCTGGCGGCGCGGCATGATCTTGCGCCACGTCAGTTCGAGAGCCTGCTGCAGGCCCTCGTCCGGGCCAAAATTCTCAAGAGCCTACGTGGCCCGCGTGGCGGCTATGAACTGGCCCGCGAGCGCCGAAGAATCAGTCTCGGTGACATCGTCCGAGCGCTCGAGGATGACGAGGCCGAAAGCCCGGCTTCGGTCTCGGCGGTGGGGTTCGCCGATACGGTTATCGAGCCGGTGATCGCCAAGGCGGCATCGGCCTTTTTGGCCGAACTCGATCATGTCAGCGTCGGCGACCTCTGCCAACGCGCCGAGACCCTCGACGCGGCGGCCGACCAGGATACGGCGGACTTCGCGATCTGACCGAGGTGGCTGGCGGTCCGGCGCATCACGCCGCCAGATCGCGCATGACTTTGATGAGGTCCGACTTGCCCTCGAAGCCGATGCCCGGCAGATCCGGCATGACGATGTGGCTGTCCTGCACCCGCACCCCGTCCGGGAACCCGCCATAAGGCTGGAAGAGATCCGGATAGCTCTCGTTGCCGCCGAGTCCGAGGCCCGCCGCGATGTTGAGCGACATCTGATGGCCGCCATGCGGGATGCAGCGGCTTGGCGACCAGCCGGCGACCTCGAGGGCCTTCAGCGTCCGCTGATATTCGCACAAGCCGTAGGACAGCGCGCAATCGAACTGCAGCCAATCGCGGTCGGGCCGCATGCCACCATGGCGCAGAAGGTTGCGGGCATCCTGGTGGCTGAACAGGTTTTCGCCGGTCGCCATCGGGCCGGGATAGAATTCCGCCAGCGCGGCCTGCAGCGCGAAGTCGAGGGGATCGCCGGCCTCTTCGTACCAGAACAACGGATAGTCGCGCAGCATCTTGGCGTAACCGATCGCCTCCTCCAAGGTCAGCCGCCCATTGGCGTCGACCGCCAGTCGCGCCTTGCCGTCGAGCTCCTTCAAGACGCCTTCGATGCGCGGGCGGTCCTCGGCAAGACCGTTGCCGATCTTCATCTTCACCACCGTATAGCCGCGATCGAGGTAGCTGCGCATCTCGGCGCGAAGCTGATCGATGCCCTTGCCCGGGTAGTAATAGCCGCCCGCCGCATAGACGAAGACGCGCGGATTGGCCTTCCGCCCATGCCGCTCGGCGAGGAGGCGGAACAGGGGCTTGCCGGCGATCTTCGCCACGGCGTCCCATACCGCCATGTCGATGGTGCCAACCGCGACCGACCGCTCGCCATGGCCGCCGGGCTTCTCGTTCTTCATGAGGGTGGCCCAGATCCGGTCCGGGTCGAGATTGTCGCCCGCATCGTTCAACAGGCTTTTCGGATCGGCCTCACGCAGACGTGGCGCGAAGCGCTCGCGGATCAGGCCGCCCTGCCCATAGCGGCCGTTGGAATTGAAGCCGTAACCCACCACGGCGCGGCCGTGGCGCACCACATCGGTCACCACCGCCACCAGCGACAGGGTCATTTTCGAAAAGTCGATATAGGCATTGGCGATCGACGAGGCGATCGGTGCCGTGACTTCGCGGATATCCACGATGCGCATGCGTTGCTCCAGAACTCTTCTTGTCCGTTCGATGTCGATCGGACGCCGCGCGCGCCAATGCTGGTCGCTTCTCACATCCTGCGGCGGCAGCGCATGGCCTAGCTGCCGGAAAGCTGCCGACGAGGTAGCACAGGGCAGGCAGGTTCGCGACCCGGACCGTTCACCGTCAGGACAGCGCCCCGAGATCGCGTCGGAGCCCGACGGGATCAGGGATCGTGGCTTCGATTTCGAAGTGCAAAATCTTCCAGGTCGGAACCGCGCTCGCCAGCACGCGCCGCCCCACTGGGGTCAGGCTCATCAGGCGGCTCCGCCGATCCAAAGGATCGACCGCGGTCGCGACGAGGCCGCGCCGCTCCAGCGGCTTGAGCGCGGCCGTCAAGGTCGTCCGATCCATCGCGAGCAGCGCCGCCACCGATCCCATGCTGGGCGGCTTGGGGCGATTCAGCGACATCATGAGGGAGAATTGCCCGTTGGTCAGGCCGAACGGCCGCAGCGCCTCGTCGAAGCGCCGGGCCAGCGCCCGTGCGGTGCGCTGAACGTGGAGACAAAGGCACGTGTCGCGAACGAGAAGCGTCGTCTCATAGGGAACGGCCATCGGTTTTGACATGATCCAGAAATGTTGATACCAACCCAAAAGTCAAGGCGAACGCCTGAAGCCCTGCATGGGAGGGTCGACATGCCGCACAATGCGATCGTTTCACCACAAGAATGGCTCACCGCGCGTCAGGCGCTGCTCGTCAGGGAAAAGGAAGCGACCCGACTCCGTGACAAGGTCAATGCCGAGCGTTTGGCCCTGCCCTGGGTCAAGGTCGAGAAGGCCTATGTCTTCGATACGTCCGGGGGGAACAAGACCCTGGCCGAATTGTTCGAGGGCCGTAGCCAGCTGATGGTCTACCATTTCATGCTGGGGCCCGGCTGGACCGCGGGTTGCCCTGGCTGCTCGTTCCTGGCCGATCATCTCGACGGCGCCTTGCCGCATCTCCAACATCATGACGTGACGATGGTGGCGGTGTCCCGCGCGCCGCTGGCCGAGATCGCGGCTTACAAGACCCGCATGGGATGGCGCTTTCCTTGGGTCTCGGCCTTCGGCGGCGACTTCAACACCGATTTCCACGTATCGTTCAGCCCGGACGAACTGGCGGCCGGCAATGTCTTCTACAATTTCCGTGAGACCCAATCCGCCCATGCGAATGACGAACTGCCGGGGCTCAGCGCCTTCTACAAGGACGAAGCCGGTGAGGTCTTCCACACCTATTCGAGCTATGCGCGCGGACCGGAAGAGCTGATCGGCGCCCTGATGATCCTCGACCGCGCCCCGAAGGGCCGCAACGAGTCGACCACGTTGGATTTCGTCCGCCGCCACGACGAATACGCGAGCGCCGAGCCGCCGCACGCCTGTTGCGCGGGGCGATTGGACAGCTAGCGGCAAGCGGGCCTGAAAGGCGGAGCCGATGGTGCGAGCGGGTGCCCTGTCAGGGGAACGTCTGGAGCGGATGAATACCGTCTTGCGCGGTCCCGTCGAGCGCGGCGAGGTTGCTGGCCTGGTGGCCCTGGTGGCGCGCCGCGACACCATCCATGTCGAGGCGCTCGGGGTTCAGGATTTCGACTCCCGTCGGCCGATGCGGCGGGACAGCATCTTTCGTATCGCTTCGATGACCAAGCCGATCACGGCCGCCGCCATGATGATCCTGGTCGAGGAGGCCAGGATCAGGCTCGACGATCCGGTCGAACCTTGGCTGCCCGAGCTGGCGAACCGAAGAGTCCTGCGCTCGATCGACAGCCCGGTCGACGACACCGTGCCGGCCGCCCGGCCGATCACGCTGCGCGATGTCCTTACCTTCCGCCTTGGACTGGGCGTCATGATGGAGCCCGCGGGGACCTATCCCATCCAGGCCGCGATGGCCGAGCTCGAGGTCGCGCCCAGCGCCGCCCCGGTCCCTCTCACGCCCGACGACTATATGGCTCGGATCGGCCGTCTGCCTTTGATCCATCAGCCCGGCGAGAGGTGGATGTATCATACCGGGGCCGACGTCATGGCGGTGCTGATCGCGCGCGTGGCCGGTATGCCGCTTGTGGATTTCCTGCGCGAGCGCATCTTCGAGCCGCTCGGCATGCGCGATACCGGGTTCAGCGTTCCGCAGTTTTCGATCGATCGTCTGGTCACCTGCTACGTCCGGGACGATCAAGACGGGCTGAAGCTCTGGGACAGCGCCCGCGGCGGGCATTACGCCCAAGAACCGAGCTTTCCCAGCGAATTGGTCTCCACGGCGGACGACTACCTCGCGTTCGCGCGCATGCTGCTGAACCAGGGCCGCCACCCGGGCGGCCGGATCCTCTCGCGCCCGAGCGTCGAGCTCATGACGACCGATCAGATCACGGCGGCGCAAAAGGCGGCATCGCCCTTCTTCCCCGGCTTCTGGGACAACAAGGGCTGGGGGTTTGGCGCGGCACTCACGACCTGCCGCGATGGCGTCGCGGCAAGCCCCGGCAGCTATGGCTGGAGCGGCGGTTTCGGCACGAGCTTCGTTGCCGATCGGTCCGAAGACTTGGTGGCGGTCTTCCTCCTTCAGCGTGTCATGAATGGGCCCGAGGATGCGGGGATCAACCAGGACTTCTTCACACTCGCCTATCAGGCGATCGACGACTGACGCAGCTCAGTCCTTAGCGGAGAACCGTGATGGCAAAACCGACCGGTAGTTTCGTCTGGTATGAACTAATGACCCCCGATGCCAAGGCGGCCGAGGCTTTTTATGGCGGTGTGCTCGGCTGGAGCATGCGCGACGCCGGCATGCCCGATTTCGCCTACACGATCCTTTCCGTCGGCGAAGCGCGGGTTGGCGGCCTGATGACGATCCCGCCCGAGGCCTACGAGAGGGGTGCGCGCCCTGGCTGGATCGGCCATATCGCGGTCGACGACGTCGACGTCTTCGCGGCGCGGGTGAAGCAGGCGGGTGGCTCGGTCCACCGGCCCCCCACCGACATTCCCGGCGTCGGCCGTTTCTCGGTCGTGGCCGATCCGCATGGCGCGAAGTTCATCCTGTTCCATGGATCGGTTGGAGGACCCGATCACGACCCCGCGCCCGGGACACCCGGCTACCCGGGTTGGCGCGAATTGCATGCGGGCGATGTCGAGAGCGCTTTCGCATTCTACTCGGGACTGTTCGGCTGGACCAAGGACCAAACCATGGATATGGGTCCGATGGGCGTCTATCAGCTTTTCGCCATCGGCGGCGTGCAGGCCGGCGGCATGATGACCAAGACCGAGGCGGTGCCCGCCCCCTTCTGGCTCTACTACTTCAATGTCGAAGCGATCGAGGCCGCGATGTCGCGCGTCAAGGATGGCGGAGGCCAGGTGATCCATGGGCCGCATGAGGTCCCGGGCGGGATGTGGATCATCCAGTGTCTCGACCCGCAGGGTGTGATCTTCGCGCTCGTCGGGCCAAAGGGCTGATCGGCTCGTCGTTTCCCTGGCGTGACGCCGCCTAGGGGCATGCAGGGGACGGATCGCGGCATCGGCCTGTGATCCGTTTCAGACAGGATGCGAGGGGAACGCGCCTGGGTCAGGAGAGCCACGAGCGCCGCGGGTGAAAAACTGGACCGAAAAACCCTCCTCCTCTCTGCCGCTGCGCTTGTTGCATTCACGCGCAGCCTTGGCGCGGTGGGCCTCTCAACCGCTCGGCTCATCTGAGCTTTGCGCCTCGTACCCGCCGCAGAGGGGCTCCGTCTCGCCGCGAGTGCCCACTACCGTTCGACACCCGTCCCCTCAATCGACGGGCATGCCATTTCGCGCTAATCTCCCGCAAAGCCGCATAGCTTTAGGGAAGACGCTCATGTCCTCAGCTTTCGCCAAGACGCCCGCGCCCGCCAACGATCGGACCGCGAGCCCATCCCGCGCGCCGGGCCGTGGCCGCATCTACGATTCCATCACCGACACGATCGGGGACACGCCGCTGGTCCGGCTCGACCGGATCACGGCCCAGCGCGGCTGCAAGGCCACCATTCTTGCGAAGCTCGAATTCTTCAACCCGATCTCCAGCGTCAAGGACCGCATCGGGGTCAGCATGATCGACGCCCTGGAGCGCGACGGCCGCATCGAACCGGGCAAGTCCGTGCTGGTCGAGGCGACCTCCGGCAATACCGGGATCGCGCTCGCCTTCGTGGCGGCGGCGCGCGGCTACCGGCTCATCCTGGTGATGCCGGAATCAATGTCGATCGAGCGCCGCAAGATGCTGGCCCTGCTCGGGGCCGAACTGATCCTCACCCCGGCCGCCCAGGGCATGAAGGGCGCCATCGCACGCTCCAACGAGATCCTGGCCGAGACCCCCAACGCGGTCGTGCCACAGCAATTCGAGAATCCCGCCAACCCCGAGATCCACCGCCGCACCACGGCGGAGGAAATCTGGAACGACACGCAAGGCAAGATCGATTATTTCGTGGCGGGCGTCGGCACCGGCGGCACCATCACGGGCGTCGGCCAGGTGCTGAAGTCCCGCAAACCCGACGTGAAGATCATCGCGGTCGAGCCGGAGGATTCCCCGGTCCTGTCGGGCGGCCAACCCGGCCCGCACAAGATCCAGGGCATCGGAGCGGGCTTCGTGCCGGCCGTGCTCGACCGCTCGGTGATCGACGAGGTCGTGACCGTCAGCAACCAGACCTCCTTCGATACGGCCCGCGAGGTCGCGCGCCGCGAGGGCATCCCGGTGGGGATTTCATCGGGCGGTGCCGTGGCGGCCGCGCTCGAGGTCGGCATGCGGCCCGGCATGGAAGGCAAGACCATCGTGGTCATCATCCCCTCCTTTGCCGAACGTTATCTGTCGACCGCGCTGTTCGACGGGCTGTAGGCTTTGGGGAGGGTGGCTTGCGGTGCAAGGGCCACTGCACCGTGTTCCCGCTTTTGTCCGGGTTGGGTGAATTCCGGTCATCGCGCTGACGGGCCGCGAATGACCGTTTCCGGCCAATCCTTGCCGTAAAGCTTCAAACTCGCCCTCGCCGACGAAGGGGGTGCTCGGCGGCTGCGCGGCGGGGTCGTATGGGCCGCTATCCGGCCCCTGCCGCCGCGTTGAGGCTCCCGAGCGTCCGTTTCGGCTTTCGATCGTATGTAGATCGCCCGTCGAGCATCTGGACGAATGCCTCATTCCGATTGGTGGCGCGATCGACCAACCGATCAAAGGCGAGGACCTCGAGCATGAGATTTAGCGTGCTGAAATATCGGTAAGCCATCTGCCCACTATAATTGGTGATGACGAAATCTTCCATTTCCAGGTAGCTTTGAAGACTATCGTTCCAATCCGCGAGGACATATCCGCGGACCATCTTATCGCTTGGAATGGTAATCTCCCGACCGCCTGATGTCTTGATTTTACCCTTTTTGCGAATATCGGAAATCTGCTTCTTCAGCTGGTTGACGGGGTTGTGGGTCGCGCTGTCGCTATCGGCCGCATAGCCTGTTTTTTGTGGCCGTTTCATTTCCACGACCATGAGTTCATTCTGATTGTTTACGAGGAGATCATGAGCATATTCGCCCTTCGCCCGATAGGTTCCATCAGGCGTGCGATCGCTGGAGATATACTGCGCATAGGCAAGGTCATCGTCCAGCAACCACAGATTGTGCGAGCTGTAGTCAATCTCGTCGCTATCTTTATAGCGCGGATAAATGAGCGCATGGACTTTGTCCTTTGTCGCCAGGCCACCTTCCTGCTTCTTGAGAAGCTCCCGGAAAATCGTGATGACATGGTTCCGGTAGGCGACGTAGACCGCCAGAGCTTCCTTCGCATCTTCCGGGATTTGCGTTTTCACTAGATGCTCAAGCTGTTCGACGCTCGCATTCTGATCGAGTTTGGAGAAGTCAAATTTTTTGCGGAACCGTTCCACGAACAGATCCTGTGCGAGCTGCTCCCGCGTCTCGGTGATCGATCGTTTCTTCACGAAATCCGCCGCTGATCTGTCGCCCAGGCCACGCCGCAGCAGAGGATCGATCGCGATCAGATGCTCGACGTCGGCGACCATCTTGGCCCGGCGCTCGTTCGTGTAGGAGCTTTCGATCTCGAGGATATGCTGCTTCGCCATGGCGATGAGATGATCCTTGATGGATTTCTTCTTGCCATCATATTCGATCTTGGCGTGCAAATTCGTGATCCGGTCGCGCGATTGCGAGGAAGTGAAGAAATCGCTCGACACCGCGACCAGATAGAAATATTGCCGCGGACCGCTCTGGCCCGCTTCCACAAACGGCTTATCGTTCACACCGGACGAAATATTCTCAAGATCGCTTGCCGCTCGGTTATTCGCATAAAAATACAACCGGTGCTTCTTGGCCTGCGCCTCCCCGACCTTGAAATAACTAAAATCAAATGTCCTGCTCTTCTGCCCGATCTCTAGATACTCGGTTCGCGATCCGCCGATTGAAAGAGACCCGTTGAAATAATCGTAGAGATTGATAGGAGATTCATCGACAATCAGAATGGTCTGCTGCGGGACTTTTTTCTGGATAAATTCGATCAGAAAATGGTCCAACAGCGCAGAAGCGATCGACTCTTGCGCATCCTCGCCGGAATAGCGCGGTCCGGCGATATCGAAATAATTGCCGCTCTCTTCGAAAGGCGATTTCATCAGCGCCGTGAGCCCCGTATCGAACCGGTGAGCCCCAGCTCCGCCGCTCGTCGGAACTTCGATCAGATTGTCGTCGCCTGCGAACGGTTCGTATCTGTAGGCACCGCCGGACGCTACACCGTGCGGATCGATCTGGCGAGACGAATAGAATACCTCTCTGAAATTCTTGAACGCGATAAAGCGGCCGAACCCCTTGCCTCCCCGCTCATATTTGTTCCCAGTGAGGGGGGTGAGGAAGGCGCTCAGATTCTTATCGTCGAAACCGACCCCATTATCCGCGATCACGATCTCTAGGTTGGCGCTCGAAAATTCGATTTCGATACGCCCTTGCTGCTCGACTGCGTCACCCCATCGTTCCTCGATCGAGTGAAGGGAATTGGACACCGCCTCAAACAGGGGGAAGAGGAACCCGTGCAGCCCGTCGGGCAAAGTGGCGCGCTTCACCTCGGAGGCCAGATCAATCGACTTGTGCTTCACGCTTGACCCCGGTGCAAATGGCGAACGCCTTCCTGACCCCGAGATGCCGAGCGCGGTGGGCGAGAGCAACCCCGCGATGGCAGTGCCGCTCGGGCGCCTTCCCTCGCTCAACATCAGGCGTCCCATGCGCCCCATGTCCGGCGCCGGCCAAGCGAAAGAAGGCTGCTGCTACGGCCTTATCCTGTCGGTAAGTCGGCACGACACGCACCCGTGGCTCACATTGCAGGTGTTTCGTTCGCCTGGAAGCGGACATGCTCAGCGTCCGAGATGGGTGGATAGTGTTGAAAAACTCCGAAATAGGCGCATGCCAAAAATCAGGTGATTTGGCCCGAGCTTCTCAAGGTCACGCCTATTACCTTCTCGCCGGAGCTACAGATGTCGCAGAGAGGAAGAACGCTCAAGTACATACCCCCCTCGTGGAAATTTCGCTGGCGCCGCCAGCGGTCGGGAAGAACGAGGCCGGCCGCCAGTTTCGGAGTTTTTCAACCCAATTGGTCGAAAGCCGCCTTGTCAGGCACGAGAGCCGAGGTCAGCCGCAAATCCCGGCCGACGTCAATCCTTCAGCAGATCCGGTCGGTTCAGCGCCGTAACGCGTCGGGCCTCCGCCTTCCGCCATTCCGCGATCTTGCCGTGGTCGCCCCCAAGCAGAACCTCTGGGATCTCTCGCCCCTCGAAGGAGCGCGGGCGTGTGTAATGCGGGTGTTCGAGCAGCCCGCCCTCAAAACTCTCGTCGACCCCGGACGCTTCCGCGCCCATCACGCCGGGCAGCAGCCGGACACAGGCATCGAGCAGCACAAGGGCCGCCATTTCGCCGCCCGACAGGATGTAATCGCCGATCGAGACCTCTTCGAGGCCCCGCGCCTCGATCACCCGCTCGTCGACCCCCTCGAAGCGGCCACACAGGACCGCGACTCCCGGTCCTTCGGCCAAACGCCTGACGCGAGCCTGAGTAAGGGGAACTCCCCGCGGGCTCATGAACAGCCGTGGCCGCGGATCGTCGGGTGCGAGCCCGGCGTCGAGCGAGGCCGCCACCACATCTGCCCGCATCACCATGCCGGGGCCGCCACCCGCCGGCGTGTCATCGACGGCGCGGTGCCGCCCGATCCCATGGGCCCGGATGTCGATGGCTTGCAGGTCCCAGATGCCCCGCGAGCGCGCCTCGCCGGCGAGCGAGAGGCCGAGCGGTCCGGGAAAAAGGTCCGGGAAGAGGGTGAAGACCGTGGCGGTCCAGGTCATCGCGATTGGTCGGCAAGAGGGCCCGCGCCGGGCTCTTCATCCCGGGGACGCTGGTCGTCGTGGCCCTGGTGGTCGTCATCCGGCGACGCGTCCTGCGCGAGGGCCTCGGCGCTCAGCACCACGCATCCCCCCGCGACGTCCACCACCGGGACGAACGCCCTGGTAAAGGCGATCAGGATGGTGTCGCCCGTCTCGGGCTGGACCTCGAGGAGGTCGCCCGCCCCGTAATTGGGAACGGCGACGATCATGCCGACGTGCGTGCCGTCGGCCGCCTCGGCCCGCAACCCGATCAGATCCGCGTGATAGAACTCTTCCTCATCGGCGGCGGGCAGCAGGGACCGGTCGACATAAAGCCGGGTGTTGGTCAGGGCCGCGGCGCCCTCGCGTGTGGTGACGCCCTCGAACCTGGCCACCACCATATCGTCCTTGACGGAACGCGATCCGAGGATGATGAAACGCGTCCCGCCATCTTCGGTGGTGAGGGGCCGGTATTGCTCGATGGCGGCCGGATCCTCGGTGAAGGATTTGACGCGGCACTCGCCGCGCACGCCATGGGGCGCCCCAATCACGCCGACGAGAATACGTTTAGACTGGGCCATGCTCCGCAACCGCTGACCCGCCGATTCGGCGGCGGGAAGCCTGTCTTGTTCCAAGCCTGGGCTGGATCGTCAAGCCGGCGCAGGCGGGCATTTCTTGTCCCGGCGTTGGTTCACTCTCGGCAGCAAACCTTGCAAATGCGCATGTCTCCGCGTAGCGGTACGCCCGTTGCGTTGCAAAATCGAACCGTCAGAACGGACCGAAAACCCTCGATGTTGACCTCAATCGTCCAGCGGATCGTCGCTGTCTGCTGCATTCACGCCCGGCTGGTTCTGCTGATTGCAGCACTCGTAACCGCCGCATCGGCCTATTATTCAGTGACGCATTTCGCGATCAACACCGACTCCAGCAAGCTGATCTCGCTGGACCTGCCTTGGCGTCAGCGCGAAACCGCGCTCAACACGGCTTTTCCGCAAAACGGCAATCTGATCCTCGTCGTGATCGACGGCGTGACCTCGGAACGCGCCCAGGAAGCGGCTTCCAGCCTGATCGGCGTGCTTGCCGGCCGCAAGGACCATTTCGAATTCGTCGAACGCCCTGCCGAGGAGCCCTTCTACGCGAAAAACGGCCTGCTGTTCCGCAGCGTCGACGACGTGCAGTCGACGACCGACCAACTCGTCAGAGCGCAGCCGATCCTGAGCACGCTGGCCAACGATCCGAGCCTGCGTGGCTTCGCCAACGCGACCTCGCTCTTGGCGCAGGGGGTCGAGCGTGGCAGAGCAGAGCCTGAGCAGGTCGCGCCCGCGTTCGCCAAATTCTCCGCCACCATGGAGGCGGCGCTTGCCGGCAAAGTGGTCCCGTTCTCGTGGCAGGCGCTGATCGCCAACAAGCCGGCCGACGACGGGCCGCCTACGGCCGAGAACGGCCGCCGCCGTTTCGTCCGCATCAAGCCCATCCTCGATTTCGGCAATCTCGAGCCGGGGCAGGCCGCGACGGCCGAAATCGAAAAAGCCGTCTCCGACCTGCATCTGTCGCCCGACACGGGAGTGACGGTCCGGCTGACCGGTCCGATCCCGCTCAACGATCAGGAGTTCGGCACCGTCAAGGAAGGCTTCGTGCTCAACAGCAGCGTGACCGTGCTGGCGGTGCTGCTGATCCTGTGGCTGGCCCTGAAATCGGGTCGCCTGATCGTGGCCGTCTTTGCCAGCACGGCCGTAGGCCTTCTCGTGACGGCGGCGCTCGGCTTCCTCATCGTTGGTCCGCTGAACCTCATCTCCATCGCGTTCGCGGTGCTGTTCATCGGTATCGGGGTCGATTTCGGCATCCAGTTCAGCGTGCGGTACCGCGACGAGCGCTTTATGCGCCCCGAACTGGTTCCCGCCATCGTGTCGGCAGGGGGCAAGGCCGGTCGGGCGCTGCTGTTGGCCGGGGTCGCGACCGCGGCGGGCTTCTACTCCTTCCTGCCGACCGACTACAAAGGCGTTTCCGAACTGGGCCTCATCGCCGGCAACGGCATGATCGTGGCCTTTTTGACCAGCATCACGCTGCTCCCTGCCCTACTTACCGTCCTGCATCCGCCCTCGGAATCGCGTGAGGTCGGCTATACCTTTTTGGCCCCGGTCGACGATTTCTTGAAACATCACCGCTGGTGGGTGATCGGCGGGACCGTATTGGTGGTGCTCCTGGGCAGTCCGCTGCTGCGCGACCTTCGTTTCGACTTCAATCCATTGAACCTCAACAGCCGCAAGGTCGAATCCGTCGCGACCCTGCTCGACCTGATGAAGGATCCGAACACCACCCCGAACACGATCCAGATCCTCGAGCCCAATGTCGATGGCGCCGTCGTGGTCGGCGACAAGGTCGCCAAACTCGCCGAGGTCGACCACGTCACCACGTTGCAGAGCTTCGTGCCGCCCGAGCAGGATGCCAAGCTCTCCATCATCCATGACGCCGTGGACAGTTTCGGGCCGACGCTCGACCCTACCAACAAGAAGCCGGCTCCGACCGACGAGCAGGATCAGGCAGCCCTCAAGACGCTCGCCAACTATGCCCGGCGCGCGGCCGACAAGGCGCAAGGCGAGCAGGCCGACACCATCCGCCGTTTTGCCGACGATGCCGACAAGCTCAGCAACGCCGCTCCGGCAAACCGCCAGGCCGCTCGGGACGCCCTCATCCCGTCGATGAAAATCTTGCTGGGCCAGATCAAGGACAGCCTCTCGGCAGAGCAAGTCACGCGGGAGAACCTGCCCCCTGCTCTGGCCCGCGATTGGCTGGCCCCGAGCGGCGAAGCCCGGGTCGAGGTCACCCCGAAAGATCTCAGCGACACGAACGCCAATCTGGCGCGGTTCAGCCAGGCCGTGCTGTCGGTGGCGCCCGAGGCGACCGGCGAGCCGATCCTCATCCAGTCATCCGGCCACACCGTCATCTGGGCCTTCATCGAGGCCGGGGCCTGGGCGCTCGGCTCGATCGCGATCCTGCTGATCGTGGTGCTGCGGCGCCTCAGCGACATGCTGCTCACCCTGCTGCCCTTGCTGCTCGCCGGCGTGCTCACGCTTGAGGTCTCGGTCTTGATCGGCCTGCCGCTCAACTTCGCCAACATCATCGCACTGCCGCTGCTGCTTGGCCTCGGGGTGGCGTTCAAGATCTACTTCGTGCTGGCCTGGCGCGGCGGCGAAACCAGCATGCTGACCTCGAGCCTCACCCGTGCGGTGTTCTTCTCGGCGCTGTGCACCGCGGTGGCGTTCGGCAGCCTGTGGTCCTCAAACCACCCCGGCACAGCTTCGATGGGCGAGCTTCTGGCGCTCTCGCTCGCCTGCACGCTGTTCATGGCGGTCGTGTTCCAGACCGCGCTCATGGGCCCACCGCGCAAGCGGGACGTGGAGCCGGTCGGCGAGGTCGCCGACGCGCTGAGCCGGGCGGCCTGATCGGCGGTCGCGGCCCTGGTCCTCGAAAAGGGCGGATGCTCCGCGGTCACCGCCGACCGCGCATATCACCCAGGCACGGGTTCGAGATGATCAGTGCGGGCGATTTCCCCCTCGGCTCTGCGACGGGAGCACCGGCGTCCAACCGCGGCCCTCGTGCCGGTGGTCGACCCGCGCTTGCGCCGCCGTGCGCCTACGATGGATCACTGCAGGCGTAACCTGTTTCAGACGAATTGAAGCGGCTCTGTAACATCGCGATCTCATCCTGCTGAGGTAGACGAGATTGGCCGTCGGCCCGCCGTTCGAGACCGCGCGGCTCGACGCGGCGGATCAAAATACCGCGCTCTCCGACGACGGACGATGTCGGAGATTTTTGCCCGCAATGATCAAGATTGCCTCGCTATCCAAGCTCATCGAGCCTGTAAGGAAGACCAGCGCCATGACAACGGCAGACTTCGCGGCCGGCTCGGCCGCGTCCGGTGCACCGTCGATGACGGTCGTGACCAATCAAGAACTTCTCGACGATACACATGCCGCGTTCCGTCGACTAAGGTCAGTGACGCCGGTCGCCATTCACGAAAGCGGCGTGTTCATCATCCTTCGGGCGAAAGACACCGACGCGCTCGTCAAAGATGACAGGCTGCGCGCGACGACGACAGAGTTTCCGCAGATTATGGACTTCCCGGACGGGGTTCTATTCGACTTCTTCCGATATGGCATGTTGACCTCCAATGACCAGGATCACCGTCGTAGACGCGCGCCCTTCTCGAGGGCCTTTGCGGCGAAACTGATTGCGGACCTTCGTCCAACCATGAGAAGCGTCGCCAATTCCTTGATCGACGGATGGGAACGTGGATCGCAGATCAATCTCGTCGAGAATTATGCGTCGCCGATCCCGGCCCGGATCATCAGCGGAATGCTTGGTCTCGCTGATAAAGACATCCCATATTTCACAGAGCTGGTCTATTCACTCTCGCGAGTGTTTTTCCTGTCGAACACCAGGCAGGAGATCTTAGAGATCGAGGAAGCAGGCGCCGGTCTTTGCGAATACGTCGAGAAAATTCTCTCCGACCGCCGACGCAATCCGCAAGAAGACTTTCTCTCAACTTTTTTGGCGAGCGCCGACGAAGCGAACGAAATGTCGCCGATCGAAATCACCATGCAGATCTTCTCCATGATCCTCGGCGGGACGGATACCACGCGTGTCGCGTTTGCGGCGCTCATTGGGCTTCTGCTGGATCATCCCGATCAATGGGATCAAATATGCCGTGATCCCGGTCTTGCGCCGAAGGCCGTCCAGGAGTCACTTCGCTACGAGCCGAGCGTGGCGGCGTTCGGGCGCGTGACGACGGAAGATGTTGATTTCGAAGGCCACATCCTTCCGGCAGGACGCATCGTCCTCCTGTCCACGATTTCGGCGATGCGGGACGCCGCCGCCTACCAAGACCCCGACGCCTTCGATATTCATCGCACCGACCTGCCTCGCTTGCATCCGGTCTTTGGTGCGGGAGCCCACCGATGCATTGGCGAGGCGCTGGCACGCGCGGAACTGGAGGAGGGGCTCCTTGCGCTGACGGAAAGACTTCCGCACATGCGCTTGGTCGGTGAGCGGGCGAAACTTACCGGATTCAACGGGATCCGTCGTTGTGGCCCTTTGATCGTCCAGATCTAGCAATGCGATAGAGGCGGATCTGATGATCCGGACGCGCCCTCGAAAGGGGGAGGAAATCGAAGGCCGGCGATCGGCCGCGCCGAAGCGCTCGCGCACTCAGTGCGATCGTTTGAGATCGCCAACCATGCCTTTCACGCAGCCACAGGTTCGAGATGATCGAGACGGACGGCGTTCCCCTCGCTCTGCGATGGGGGGACCGGAGTCCGGCCTCGGGCATAGTGCCGTGGCGAACAGCCCATGACCCTTTTGAACGCGGTGCTGAAAGCGCTTTCGGATTCATAGCCAAGCGACAGCGCAATCGCGGAAACGGGGTCGCTGGAATTTTCCAACCTGTCCCCGGCCAGCAGCATTCGCCAGCGCGTCAGGTAGTCCATGGGCGACCTCCCAACCGTGGCTTTGAACCTCCCGGCGAAGGTCGATCGCGACATGCCGGCAACCGCTGCCAACGCCTGCAAGGTCCAGCGCCGCGCCGGGTCCGCGTGCATCGCAGTGATGGCAGTGGCCATCTGCTTGTCCGCCAGGGCGAAAAGCCAGCCGACGCCGCCGCGCGATCCTTCCGCCATATGCAGTCGCAAGGCCAGAACCAGCAGCATCTGGGCGAGGTGTTCCGCGATCAACAAGCCGCCCGGCCGAGGTTCGCGCAGTTCCAGCATCATCTGTTCCAGACACCAGCGTAACGTCGCCTTGTCGGCTTCTTTCCGGAGATGAACGATGGGTGGCAACATGCCCAACAGCATGTCGGCATGATCGCCGGAGAATGCGAAGTAGCCGCCGATCCCAAAGCAATCGCCGCCACCGTTGAGCGAAGCCACGCCGCCCGCTCGCGCGGTCGGAAAAACGCTGAGGGCATCAACCGGCGCCAAACCCATATCGCTCGCGAAACAGAACGCTTGCCCCCGCGGCAGCAGAACGCAGTCTCCGGCCGTGAGCCGCACCGCGTCGGAGACGCCATCGACGGACAGCCAGCAGCAGCCGGTCAGCAGCGCATAGCATTTGACGCCTTCGCCCTTGGGGAATTGGACTGCCCATGGTTCGCCGGCATCGAGACCACGGACCATGGAGCTGCGTGGTTTGAGAAGCGACAGCACATCTGAGAGCGGGTCTGTCGCGGTTGAAAGCTGGTCCATAGGTGTCCCGGACGCCCGCGAAGATTATCCGGACGCTACAGCATGGATCGTCTTTTCTCAATCGTCTACTCCTGCGACCAACACCGCCGCGTCAGGCAGGCCCGCCGAGATGCGGCCTGGTTCGGCGTGACGCCAAGGCGCGGTTCGAGAAAGGTCAAACAGAAATGCCCTCCAACGAGGCCCTTTGGTTGACGGCCAAGCTCGGCGAGTTCGCGATCAAGCCCGCGCCCTACACCCCTCCCCATGAAAACGAGATCGTCATCAGGATCCGCGCCGCGGCGATCAATCCGATCGACTGGCTGATGCCGCTGATCGGCGATTTCGCCTTTCCCTGGACCAAATACCCGACCATTCTCGGGTCGGATGCCGCGGGCGAGGTGGTGGAGGTCGGGGCCGCCGTCTCGCGTTTCAGAGTGGGCGACCGAGTTCTCGGTCATGCAGTCGGCACGGACAAAACCCGCAACAGCGCGGCCGAAGGCGCCTTTCAGGCGTACACGGTTCTTCTCGACCACATGGCGGCCCCGATCCCCGACGCCATGGCCTACGAAAATGCCGCCGTTTTGCCCCTCGCTCTGTCGACGGCGGCCTGCGGGCTGTTCGAAAAGGATCAACTGGCGCTGGCCTATCCCGGCGCCGGGGCAAAACCCACGGGCAAGACGCTTCTGGTTTGGGGTGGATCGACCAGCGTCGGCAGCAACGCGATCCAGCTCGCTGTCGCGGCCGGCTACGAGGTGATCACGACGGCGTCGCCGAAGAACTTCGACTACGTCAAGCGCCTCGGTGCGAGCCAGGCCTTCGATTACAGAAACAGGACCGTCGTAAAGGACATCATCAAGGCGTTCGACGGTCGGACGATCGCGGGCGCTCTTGCCATCGGGGTCGGGTCGGCCGAGGCTTGTCTCGATATCGTTCATGCATGCAAGGGCGACAAGGTCGTCGCAACCGCCACGCCGCCGGTCTCGTTCGACAAGATGCCCAGCGGGCGTCTCAGGACGTTGTGGCTGGTGCCCACCATTGCCCGGATGCTCGCATCGAATGTCGCGACGGCGATGAAGGTGCGGATAAGGGGCATCCGCACCAAGTTCATCTTCGGCACTTCGCTCATGAACAACGAAGTCGGCAGGATGATCTACGTCGACTTCCTGCCGCAAGCCCTCGCGGACGGCCGCTATGTCGCGGCTCCCGACCCGTTTGTCGTCGGACGCGGACTCGGCCTAATCCAAGCGGGACTGAAGGCGCAGAAGAAAGGCGTCTCGGCCAAGAAGATCGTGGTGTCGCTATGACGGTGCTCGCTCAGGGAAAGATCCTTGTCATTGGCGCGTCGGGTCTGGCTGGACGGCGTTTGACGACAGCGCTGCTCGCGGAAGGACGTGCGGTCCGCTGCCTGGCGCGCAATCCGGTCCGGGTGGCCGACCTGGCGGTCGCCGGCTGCGAGATCGTCCAGGGCGACATTGCTGATTCGTTGGCGGTGCAGCGCGCTATGGAATCCGTCCAAGCCGTCTACATCTCGATCCACACCTTGTCGCCTCAACCGGGCGGCGGGGCGCGCGCCCGGTTCATGGATATCGAGACCAGTGGCGTGCGGAACGTGTTGGCGGCCTGTCGGTCGCACGGCGCCCACCGCGTGATCTACGTCACGTCCTTCGGGGTCGCGCCCGACGCGCCGAGCGAGTGGCTGCGCGAACGCTGGCGAACCGAACAATTGCTGCTCAACAGCGGCTTGGATGCGACGGTCATCCGGCCCGGCATGATCGTCGGCGTCGGCGGTCAGGGCTTCGACACGGTGGTGAGCCAGGCCAAGCGACGGGTCGCGATCACCTTGGGCGGCAACCGGCCCAAAATGCGGTCCATCGCACTGGACGACCTTGTCACCTACCTCGTCGGCATTCTCGACGAGCCCCGGACCTATGGGGAATGCTACGAGGTGGGGAACGAAGACATTTTTTCCATGAACGAGATGATCGACCTCGTGGCCGATATGTTGGGGCATCGCCATCCCGTCAAAACCCAGATCCCCCGCGGGCTTCTCGGGGCACTGGCTCCCCTGGTCGAGCGCATGACCAAGCTGCCGAAAGGCGCGGTCAAAGGCTTTCTGCAAAGTCTGCAGGCCGACTCGGTGGGTGATCCCATGCCGATCCGCGCGATCCTGCCTCGGCAGCTCCTGTCCTTCCGACAGGCTGCGGAACGAGCGTTGACCATCAATCAGAGGACCTAAGCGATGCGTGTCTTTGTTACTGGTGCACCGGCTTGTCGGCTCGGCGGTCGTGCCGAGACGTGAAGCACGCCGGTGCTTCGCGTGTCCTATTTGGACGGCGGCGCCTTCGCATTGGGGCCATCCACTAAATTGAGGTCCCAAGGGCCGTCCACCGTGATGAACACCACATTGCCCTCATCGGGCTTGCTCCATGCCTCATGAACCATGCCACCTGGCATATAATTGAAGGACCCGGGGCCTAATTCCGCCCGCTGTCCGTTCGCGTCCTGCATGATGAAGGTGCCGCTTAAAACGGTGTGTGTCTCATTGGCGGTGTGCCAATGCTTTTCGGCGTGATAATTCTTTGGGCTTCGAATCAAGAGCTGCGTCGCGCCCGTCTTTGGATCGACATGCAGGATTGTAATTTCAGCTGAATTCACGCCGAGCGCAGGGACAAGTCTTTCCCATTTGAAATCGTCGAACTTCATATATGCCGGCATGGACATGGCGTCATGGGCCGCCGGTGTATTCATTTGAGCATGCGCGGCAGATGTTGTGATAGCCACCAAGAGCAGTGCGCAAAAACGCTTCATGACCAACTCCCAAACTATTTTGACAATGCTACTGCGCCGCAGGTTGGGGAGCGTCAATGTCCCGGTCGAGCCAGGGTTGCCGACCGATTAAAAAGCACAGCAAACATCAGGGATCTGCCTCTGTGGCTCGCCGGTCTCAAAACGGTGTTCTGACCGGCGTCGGCCGGCGCGTGGCCAGCCGTAGCAGCGGAGTTCAACTCCTCTCACCCGCCCGCCCAAAAAACATGCGGGCAAGCACGCCGTCGCGCAAAACGTAATGATGGCCCAACGCCACGGCGGCATGCAGGCCGGCTAGGATCAGGATGGCGTTGGCGGTCCAATAATGCAGGAAGGCAAAGGTCCGCCAGCCCTCGGTGCCATAGTCGAATGGGGACGGAATGGGAAACAACCCGAAAAAGCTCAGAGGCTGGCCGATCGACCACTGAAAGTTCCAGCCCAGGAAGGCCTGGGTGGCGAGCAGCGCGTAGAGGAGCAGGTGGACGGCTTTCGCAGCAAGTCCCGACCAGCCGGCATTGGCCAGCCGCGTGCTGGCGGAACTCGCCCGCCAAAAGATGCGCACCACGAGCACCAGGGTCAGCAGTACCCCCAGCGAAACATGGGTGAGTTGCATGCCGTGGCGTAGCGGCGTTCCCTTGCCGGCAAACCCCCAGAGCTGGGCGAGGCCATAAAGCGTCACCACAAGCACGGCGGTGATCCAGTGCAATGCCCTGGTCAAAGCGTCGTACCGGCCGGCGGATCGGCGCGGGTCGGCGCGTGGCGGAACGATGACGTCCGTTGTCATTGCAAAACTCTCTGTTCGACGATGAAGAAAAGCTCAGCCTGGATCGATCGCGGTCTTGCCCGGCTCGCCGCCGAACCGGCCTTCCACGATCGCGGCGAGCGCCTGAAGCCGCTGCGGGGTCGCATGCCCGATCAGCAGGAAGCCGTGATCGTGATGCGACCAGTAGACGATGTTCATCCCATGCCGGCGCTCGACCTGAGGGGCCGCCTCGCCGGGCTGACCCGTGATGATGCAAAGCGCGATGGGCCCACTCTGCGGGTCGAGATAGGCGAGATGCCCGAGCGCCTGGCCGTCGTATTGGAACGTTTCGGCGCGCTTGAAGTCGAGATCGGGCAGGCTCACCCTGGCCGGTGTCAATTTGACGCCGACACGCGCCTGGAGGGCCGAGAGTTCCTGCGCCTTGAGGACGTCGTCGTCGGGCAGGCTGGCGAGCGTGTCGCTGCTGTAGAGCGTCTGATATTGGGCCACGGCCTGCCGCCAATCCGCCGAGCCGTCGGAGGCCATCGTGGCGGCCGTCATGGCGGAGCCCAATCCTCCCATCGCGGCCCGGTCCAGACCGGCCCCGACAGCCAGCAATGCGAGGCCGGCCGCGATCGCAGCGAGTCGGGTGCGGAGCAGGCGCGCGCGGGCAACCGGCATCTCACGGGCCAACAGGCCTGCCAGCATGGCCTCGAGATCGGTCTCCGGGGCCTCGGCGAGAAGCGGATCGAAGGCCTCGCGGAAGGGCCGATTGCCGCGAACCAGGGTGTTCAGCCGAGCCGCGACGTCCGGGTCGGCGGCGATCCGCTGAGACACGGCCACGCTCTCGGACGGCGTCAATTCGCCATCGAGATAGGCCACCAGCTTGTCGTCCCAAGAGGCGATGTGGTCGTTGGTCTTGGTCATCTTTGCCTCACTTCGGGTGTCGCTCGACCACTCCCCTGCCCTGTTAGCTTGCCCAGCGACGTCCTTGCGGAGGCAAGCCTGCTCATGACGGTGCCGATCGGGATTTCCAGAAGATCGGCGGCTTCGCGGTACGACAAACCCTCGACGTAAACCAGGAACACGGTCTCCCTTTGCGCTTCGGGCAACCCTTGCACTTCACGAACGATCTGGGCGGCCAGGATGCCGCGCTCCATTTCCGCGGCCCCATCGAACGTCAGAGCGGTCTCGGCATCCACGAAGCCAGCGCCCTGACGGATTTGCCTGGCCCGGACCTCGTTGAGCCAGATCGAATGAAGAATGGAAAACAGCCAGCGATCGAGATGCGTGCCGACCTGAAACTGATCGGAGCGCTCCAGCGCGCGCAGGCAGGTCGCCTGCACCAGATCCTCGGAGACGTCGCGCCGCCCACTGAGGACCACGCCATAGCGCCAGAGGCGGGCGAGGTGCCCGGCAAGACCGGCCCTGACCAGAAGCTGACTCTTGCTGAGCATGGGAGCGTTCCCAGTCGGAAAGAAACGGTTCAGGTCCGCGACGCCTTGGCGATCGCGTCGGAAAGATCTTCGTAGGCCTCGCAGTCCGTGCCGCCACAAATCGTCTTGATCGTGGTGAGCTGGTCCTTGGCAAGATCGATCTTGCCCTGGATCACATAGGCCTCGCCGAGATATTCACGCACCTGGGCATAGTGCGGGTCGAGCGCCACGGCTTTCAGATAGTAGCCGATCCCCTCGTCCGTGCGGCCGAGATTGCGGGTCGCATAGCCCCGATAGTTCAGTGCTTTGGGGGTGTTCGGATCGCTGACGAGATCGAGGATCTGGAGCGCTTCGTCGAACCGGCCCGACTTGGCCAGCGCATAACCGTTGTCGGCCAACGCATCGTCCGGCAGCACGCCGCTGTGGGCCCGGACACAGGCCTTGTGCTTGGCATCCCAAACCTGGCCCTTCGGGCACGTGGTCATGTCGGTAGTCTGACGGTTCTGATCGGAGCCCCCGGATGCCTTGCTGGAACTGTCGTCTCCCCCGCCCATGGCGAAGGACGGGATGGGCGCGACCGCGAGGCCGAAACACACCATCATGGCGGCAAGGCCGGCAGGACGGGCGGGATTGAAGGGGGATGGCTGGGGCATCGGGGCGGTCCTCTGTATGTGGTCCTGCCCCGAAAACACCCCAGCCCGTTTTTTATTCGAAAAAATCGCTGCGAAGAACGATCTCAGGTCTTCAGCGACGCCCCGAGCGCATCGAGCAGATGGCTCGTGCCCTGCTGGCGCGAGCCGGCATCGTCGTAGCCATCGAGGAAGGCTCCCTGTTCGGCGACCATGAGCATGGTCTTTTCGCCCTCGGCCTTCAGCTGCATGGTGGCGAGCGACACCGAGATCTTCTTGTCGTCGATGTGCATTTCGTAGCTGTAGACTAGGCGTTCACACGCGACCACGTCGTGATAGGTGGCATCGAAGGTGGACGTCACCCCGCCTTCCCAGCGGCCCTTCAGCCGCTCACGGCCGCCGGGGCGAACGTCCATGTGGCGCTCGAGCACCTCCCAACTCCCGGGCGTGCCGCCAAACCACTTCTGCTTGGCCGGCTCGTCGGTCAGTGCCCTCCACACCCGCGCGGCGGGCGCGTCGTAGGTGCGCTCCAGGTGGAAAGTGGCATGGACCACCGAACGGACCCCAACCCCCGATCCACCCTGCATGCGCACGACCTCCGCCGCCAGCTTGTCCAGCGTGGTGCGCCAGCCTTCGGACGCGCCCGCCACCATCCCCGCCGCCATCGCGGCATCGAGGAAGGTATAGGTTTGCACCACATCCATTTTGGTGCCGCCCAAGGCGTCGGAGAAATCGACCTCGGTATAGGCGCGGAACAATGGCTTGCCCGCGGCGTCGATGGCCTGCATGTCGATCACCAGCCGTGTGTCTGGGATCATCGCCACGAACGTGCCCCGGGTCCAATGCTCCAGGCCGTCCGGCGCCCGCATGCAGACCTCGAAGGGTCCGCCTACGCGCATATCCACCCGTGCCTCGGATACGGTGTAGGTTTTCGGGCTGAACCAGCGCTTGATGTGCTCGGCCGAACTCCAGGCCTTGAACACCGTCTCGCGCCGAGCGTGGAAGGTACGCGACAGCCGAAGCGGCGGCGGCTGTTGGGCCCCCACACCTTCGCCGGAGGTCTCATTTGGGGTCTGCATGGCGGTCTCCATTCCTCTATCTTGGCAAAACTCGGGACTGGTGAAGCGCGCGTTCAGTGCGCCGTGAACGGGAAGAGATGGACCGGCTGGTCACGGGCCGGTGTTGCCGAGAAGGTTCAACGCGGGTTCAGGTGTCGGCATCGCGGGTCGCCTCCTCTGCCTCCAGTAATTCCAGGTAGTCGCCCAGGCGGTCGAGCCGGTGGTCCCACTCGATCCGCCGGGCACTGATCCATTGCTCGGCCAGACTGAGCGCCTGGGGCTCGATGGCGCAGGTGCGCACCCGCCCGACCTTCTCGGAGCGCACCAGCCCCGCCGCCACCAGCACACCGAGGTGCTGCATGGCCGACGGCAGCGACATGGGCAGCGGCCGAGCCAGTTCGCTCACCGGCGCCGGCCCGCGGCTGAGCCGCTCCACCATCGAGCGCCGCGCCGGGTCGGCAAGGGCATGGAACACACGGTCCAGGTCAGGCGATTGGTTAAGCATATGCCTTAGTATCAGCGCGCGAACGCTTAGGCAATGGCCTTAGTATGAAACGAGCTCAATTTCGGGGCGCTTCGTCGCACCCACCTGGACCAACGCGAATAATGCCGGCATCCAGGTGTTTGCTAGGCAACGCCTTGTGCCAGGGCTCCGGCTACGAGACGGAGCCGGAAGGATTTTCGCATTGTCGCCAAGCCCCAAGCTCCTGTCCGTCGAGACCGCGGTCCCCGAACACATCCTGCTGCAGACCGACACGGTGGCGGCCGCGCGCGACTTGTTCACCGGCCGGGGCAGCGAATTCGATCGGCTGGCCAGCGTGTTCGACAATGCCGGAATAAGGAAGCGCCACGCGGTCCGCCCCATGGCCTGGTTCCGCGAGGCGCACGATTGGAGCGACCGCACCGCCGCCTATCTCGAAGGTGCCGACACCCTCTTCATCGCGGCCGCCACCAAAGCCATCCAGGCCGCCAGGCTCGAGCCGAGCGACATCGACACCATCCTCACCATATCGTCGACCGGCATCGCGACCCCCACCCTCGAAGTCCGGGTCTCCGGCGTCATGGGGTTTCGCAGCGACGTCCGGCGCGTTCCGGTTTTCGGGCTCGGCTGCGCGGGCGGCGTTTCCGGGCTGGGCCTCGCGGCCCAGTTGGCTCAAGCCCGGCCGGGAACCAACGTGCTCATGGTCGCGATCGAGCTCTGCACCCTATCGTTCCGGCTCGACAAGCCCACCAAGTCCAACATCGTGGCGGCGGCGCTGTTCGGGGACGGCGCTGCGGCCTGCGTGTTGCGCGCCGATGCGGGCGGCGGACTGGCCGAAATCGAGGCCACGGGCGAGCATACCTGGAACGAGACGCTGGACATCATGGGCTGGCTCGTCGATCCGCACGGTCTAGACGTCGTGTTCTCCCGGTCGATCCCGCGTTTCGCCGAAGCGAACCTCGGACCGGCCGTGGCGGGGATTCTCGCGCGGACCGGTCTGGCCATGGCCGACGTGGACCGTTTCGTGTGCCATCCCGGGGGCGCCAAGGTGATCACAGCCCTCGAACGAAGCCTCGAGTTGGCGGAGGGCGCGCTCGACCATGAGCGGGCGGTCCTGCAAGACTACGGCAACATGTCGGCCCCCACGGTGCTGTTCGTGCTCGAGCGCGTGCTGCGGCGGGGCCTGCCTCGGCGGGTGGTTCTGAACGCCATGGGACCCGGCTTCACGGCAAGCTGCGTCTCCCTTCGGAGCCAATCGTGACGCTTGCGCCGCTGCTCATTACCCTGGTGACGGCCGAGCGCGTGGCCGAGCTTTTTTGGGCGCGCCACAACACCCGCAACCTCCTGTTGCAGGGCGCCTCGGAGGTTGCCCCGGGCCATTACCCGCTAACCGTCATGCTGCACGCCGCTTGGTTGGCGAGTCTTTGGGCGTTCGGCTGGAACCGCCCGATAAACCTCGGTTGGCTTCTGGTATTCGTGATCCTGCAAGTTCTGCGGGTCTGGGTGCTGACGACCCTCGGCCGGCGTTGGACCACGCGCATCATCGTGCTGCCCGGAGCCCCGCTGGTGAAGACGGGACCCTATCGCGTCTTCTCTCACCCCAATTATGTCGTCGTGATCGGCGAGATCGCGGTTTTGCCCATCGTCCTGGGCCTGCCCTGGCTGGCCGCGATCTTCACCCTGCTCAACGCTTGCGTTCTATGGATCCGGGTCGCGGCCGAGAACCAGGCGCTGCGGCCCGTCGCGCGGCCGGAGACGGCGCTGCCGCTCGAAGTCGTCTCATCGCGTGAAAACGGGCGTGGCCCGACCTGACCGCCAGGGCCACCGCGATCATCCCTGGCCACCAAGATTGAGGGCCGTGGCGGCCCAGAAACCGAACGCCGCGGCCGCGATGCAAACCACGACCGAAATCGCCACATTGGCAAGCGCCAAGCCGACCCGTCCGTCGC
Source organism: uncultured Lichenihabitans sp. (assembly GCA_964245915.1). Classification (GTDB taxonomy): domain Bacteria; phylum Pseudomonadota; class Alphaproteobacteria; order Rhizobiales; family Beijerinckiaceae; genus Lichenihabitans. The sequence continues at coordinate 37,305 of CAXTOT010000044.1, forward strand.
GCGCAAGATCGAACGTTTGCAGGCTGAACGACGAGAAGGTCGTGAATCCCCCGCAGATGCCGACCATGACGAAAGCCCGGATGTCGTCGGAGGCGGGCAATCGCCCGTCCGCCGCCGTCAGGCCGCCGAACAAGGCGATCACGAAGGATCCCAGGATATTGATGCCGATGGTGCCCCAGGGAAATTGCGGCCCGAGCAGGGACACGGCGAGGACCGAGAGCCACGCCCTGGCCAGGCTTCCGAGTGCTCCGCCGGCAGCCACGTAGACATAGGTCATTGGCAAAACTCGAGAGTCGTCTTGTACCAGTCCACGAACCGGCGAACACCGACATCCAAGGGCGTCGTCGGTGCGAACTCCGCATATTGCGCCGCCAACTCCACCGATGCCCAGGTCTCCTCGATGTCGGCGGCGGGGCGCGGCACGCAGTGGACGATGGCCTTGCGCCCGAGTTCCCGTTCCAAGAGCTCGATCAACCTGCCGACGCGCTCACTCTTGTTATTGCCGAGATTGACGATGCGCGCCTCGGCGGGTCGCGAGGGCGGCCGGTCGAGAAGGCTCAAGACGCCGGACACCACATCGTCGATATAGGTGAAATCCCGGCGCAGGTTCTCGCCCTCGTAGAGCGCGATCGGCTCGCCCGCCATGATGGCCCTGGCGAAACTGAAATAGGCCATGTCGGGGCGCCCCCACGGCCCATAGACCGTGAAGAAGCGAAGCCCCGTTTGCGGCAACGCATAAAGATGGCCATAGGCGTGGCTGATCAATTCGTCGGCCCGCTTGGTGGCGGCGTAAAGCGAGGCCGGGGTGTCGACCCGGTCGGTCTCCTTGAAGGGGAGGTCGTGGCTCAGACCATAGACCGACGAGGAACTCGCATAGAGGAAGTGGCGAAGCCCTTCGAGGCGCCGTGCCGCCTCCAGCATCACGACATGGCCCATCACGTTCGATTGAACATAGGCATAGGGGTTGATCATCGAATACCGCACGCCGGCCTGGGCCGCGAGATGGACGATCTGGGTGATGTTCCGGCCCTCGATGAGGCCGAACACAGCATCGCGGTCGGCGATGTCCACCTTGTGGAAGGTGAACCGCGGCCCCTCGAGTTGCGCGAGACGCGCGAGTTTGAGGCTGACGTCGTAATAGTCGTTGAGGTTGTCCAAACCCAACACCGTGTCGCCGCGCGCAAGCAGGGCCTTGGTGACATGGAAGCCGATGAATCCAGCGGCTCCGGTCAGCAGAATGGTCATAGGCCCCTCTCCAACCTCGTTGACGGCCGGAACCGCGACGGTCCTCGCTTTCGCCCGCGTCGACGAATTCGGGTCAAGGGCGTGGGCCGGTTCCGGACGGCGCGGGGCGAGCGCCTCTCCTACAAGAGTCTCCGGGCTCCCGATAGGGCCGCCGCGCGCAACGGGCGGCATTGCGCTCCGGCCGATCTAAGGCGTCACACCGAAATCTGCCGCAGCACCCCTACGAGGGCCTTGCCTTTTTGCAGAACCGAGTCGCGGTCCCGTGCCGTCTGCGACGATGATCCGAACGCTCTGGCCTGCGCTGCGGCCTCATCGAAACCGAAGACGCTCAGGCCGCCGGCCAAGCCGTGGGCCACTTGCCGCAAGGCCTCAGCATCGGCCGGACCAAACGACGCCGACTCCAATCGGCGCAAGGTTTCTTCGAGGGCGGCAGCCTCGCGATGGGTGCGGTCCACGAACAGTTGCCGCAACTCTGCCAGGCGGGCCAGATAGGCGGGATCGTCGGGCAATAACCCTCCCGGAGCAACATTGGATCAGACAGAATGCCGAGCGATCCACCGTGCTACAACTGCTCGCGACCGGAACTCGGAGCAAAACCGCTAGAGGCCAGAGGTGCCCTGGCTTCGCCGCCAGCCCTCAATCGGTGAACGTTACGCCGATCTCATTGCTTCGTTGCCAGACCCGCTGGACCGGTCGTGGGCCACCAGACCCGACCACGAGAAGTTCGAACGAGACCGGGATCGCGAAAACCCCGGCAAGCCGCAATCGAGCCCCACTCGGCGAGAGGTCTCGCACCATGCAATCAACAACGGATTGGCCGGCGTTCAAAACGATCTTCCCGTTCTTGAAGACGCGTCGCCGCTGGCTTTGCCGCCTTTCGATATCGCGCATCTGGCCGCCGTCTCCGTCGCCTTTGCTCAACGACAGGTCCGCCACCGCACCAACCGAGGGTTTGAAGCCATTTTCGGCGAAACTCACGAGGCCAACAGGGTCGGCGGCATTGTCCGGATAGAGCGCCATGGCAAAGCTCGCAGAAACAGCGAGGCTGATGGTCTGCAAGTCGACGTGGAAACGAAGCGCCCGGTCGAGACGCTCGATCACAGCCTCCCTCTCTCCAACAGTCGCGGCCGTATCCATCAGAAGAATAAATGTCCTGTCGTCGAGGCGGCCGCAGGCGTCGACACTGCGGATCAACTCCTTCAAATGCAAACCTGCCGCACGCATCAGCCGCCGTCCGGTCACCTGTCCGGCCTGCTCGCTGACGCTGTCGTACTGATCGATCCTGATCAAAAGGACGCAAAAACCCTTGTTTATCTTTGCCGCCGTTACGACAAGAGTTCCCAGCATGGTTTCGATCGCTTCGCGACGGTAGAAGCCGGTGATCTCGTCAAACATCGACTGACGTTTGAGGCTCTCCAGTTCCTTTGTTACCGCCTGATCCTTGGCGCGACGATCCATTACCGAATGCAGGGTTTGCAGCAGTTCCTCGATGCGAAGTCCGCTCTTGATCAGATAGTCGCTGGCGCCGCTCCGAAAAGCCTTGATGATGGTGCGCTGGTTTTCGCTGGCGCTGAGCACGACGATCGGTGGAATGTCGACAAACCGATCGCGGAGTTGCGCCTGAACGAACAGACCATTCTCGGCGCCCAATTGCACATCCATCAAGATGCAGTCGATCGCGGTGCGCGACATATGGCCGAACAGATCGGAACTGTCGGCGGCTTCGAGGACCGTGATCGCATGCTGGCTCAACTGCGCCGCTATATTCTTGCGGACCAGTTCGTCGTCATCGACGATGCAGACCGTCCGGCCCGCCAAAGCAAGGCCGTTCATTTGCGAGCCTTCACGAAGCAATCCGCCGCTTTGCGGGTGTCCAGCCTGTAGGCGTTCTCCGACTTCGGCACTTCACGCAGGCGCGTTTGCGCGAGGTTCACGCAATTGCGACCATTGGCTTTGGCTTGGTAAAGAGCTCGGTCGGCCCCGGCGACGAGGTCGATCGTGGTCTTGAAATCGTGGCTCGACGCAATTCCAGCGCTGAAGCTCACCGAGAACTGCCCACTTCCGGCCCCGAACGGAAGCAGCATGAATCGCTGCCTCAACCTGTCGACCACCACTTTCGCGGATTTTGGATCGGTATCGAGAAGGATGACCCCGAACTCCTCGCCGCCGTAGCGACCGACAACATCGATCTGGCGCAAACTTCCAGTCAGCGAACTCGCTAGCGACCGAAGAACCGTGTCCCCCGCCGGATGGCCGTACCGATCATTGACTTGCTTGAATTCATCGATGTCGATCATGACGAGGCAGATCTGAGCTGCGGTTCTGCGGCACCGCTCCAGCTCTTGCGAAAGCCGCTCGGAGAAACGGCTGTGATTGTAGAGACCCGTGAGCCTGTCACGCTCGATCATGGAGCGCAGTGATCTCGACCGGTCGGCCCTCAATCGGACGAGGGAAATCAGTTTCTTGGGATCCACCGGCTTGCAGACGAAATCGTCGCCGCCAAGCCGGCGCGCCATCAATTGGCGGTCCTCATCCTGCTCAGCCGACAAAAATATGATCGGCAGCGAAATAAGCTGTCGCGATTGCCGGATGATCTGCACCAGTTGCACACCGTCGACCCCCGGCATCTGCATATCCATCAGGATCAGATCGGGAAGCGTTTCCTCGATGACCTGAAGCGCTTCGGTCGGGTCGGTCACGGTCTTCACCATCATGCCGGACGAGCGCAGCACCTCGGCGTTCAATTCGGAGGTGAGCCAATCGTCATCGACGATCATGACCGAGATGGGCTCGGACGACTGCAGGTGGGAAAAGTGCTCCAGCCATTCGGACAGTTCGACGGGGCTGACGGGGCGCCGGACCAGGGCGCTGATGCCAGATTCCGCCGCGGCTTGGCGGAGTGCGAAAGACTTCTCGTCCGACACGAGGATGACGGGGCAATTCGCCGATAACATCGTACAAAGATCGAGGGGTAAATCGACCGCGTCGCTCACGATCACGGCAACAATATCCTGCAGATCCGCAGGGTCGATGGACCGCGTTTTTCCGCGTTCGCCGACGAATTGCAACTGATCCAAGACCTTGGTCAAGGAGGGGTCGCCCTCAAGGTCGAAAATCAAAACACGTCGCGAATTCGCAGCGGTTTTCTCCACCGCTCGGCCGGGAGGCTCTTTCGTTTGCGAGTAGAACCCCGTGGCGACCTGCATGAGCCTCATCCGCCGTTCGGCGCTGATTGAAATCCCCTATTTCTTAATCTCAAATGATTGGCTCTATAGATTAATTAAGACCTACGGCCGGCTGGCCTTTCGCTCCTGACACCGCGAATCAAGCGGCTTCGGCAAAATGACTCGCGCGCGCAGCCGCCATAGCGCGCGCCGCGGTGTCGCGGAGTTCGGAAATCCGTTGCAGACCGCCACCGTGACGAGCCTCCGTCTCGATCTCCGCACAGACCTTGGAGAGCTCAAGAAAGCCAAGTTGCCCGGCTGACGATTTTAGCACGTGCATGTGACTTGAAAGTCCCTTCGCATCGACTTCGTCGAGGGCGGAAAGGCGATCCTCGACCTCAATCCCGAAAGCATTGAGCAATTTGGCGAGCCGCTCGTGCCCGATCATCCGCTCCAACATCTCGAGGGTAGCGTCGCTCAAGACGCCGTGGTCGGCGCCGGCCGGCTTTTCCAGAAATGGGCCGTCCGCGGACGCCGACGTCACCCGATCGATCACCGCAATCAGATTGGCCCAATCGATCGGCTTGGCCACATGGCCATCCATTCCCGCCTGGAGGCAGGATTCGACATCCCCCGCCATGGCGTTCGCGGTCAACCCGACGATGGGCGTTCGCGATCGGCCCTCCGATTCCTCGATTCGACGGATTGCGGCCGTGGCGCTCAATCCGTCCATTCGAGGCATCTGCAGATCCATCAGGATGAGATCGAATTTTGAGCCGCCGCTCAAGGCCTCGACACTCGCCAGGCCGTCCGAAACCGCCGTCACGATGTGCTCGTGCCTGATCAGCATGGCGCTGATCACTTCCCGGTTGATGGTGTTGTCTTCGGCCAAGAGGATGCGCAGGGCGACCTTGCGGCCTCGATCGGGGCTGGCCGAGGGCGCTGCCTCGGTCGAGCCAGAGTGAGGCATGAGCGGCAACTCGAACCAAAAGCGTGAGCCCTTTTCGGCTTCGCTCTCGACACCGATTCGCCCATCCATCAGTTCCACGAGGCGCGTGCAGATTGCCAGGCCCAAGCCGGTGCCGCCGTAGCGACGGGTAATCGACGCATCGGCCTGACTGAACCGCTCGAAAAGGGTCGGGAGCTTGTCGGCCGGGATCCCGATTCCCGTGTCGGTCACCTCCACGCGCAGCGTTGCGGACACCTCTGAATAAGCGGCACGGATCGCGATCGTGCCCTGCTCGGTGAATTTCACGGCATTCATCAGCATGTTGAGCAGGATCTGCTGAAGCCGGGTGGGATCGCCGACGAACCAGCCCGGTTCGGCCGGCGAGAAGTCCGTCTCGATCCTGACCGGTTTGCCTTTCAGGGCCTCGCCGGCAAGCCCTTGGCAACGCTCGACGACATTCCGCAAATCGAATGGGACTTTTTCGATGGAAAGTTGGCCGGCATCGATCTTGGACAGATCCAAGATATCGTTGACGATGATGAGAAGCGAACGACCCGATTCACTGGCGAGCCCGACGAGGCGCCTTTGGGAGTCGTTCAACGCGGGATCGCTTCTCAACAGGTCGTGCACGCCCAGCATGCCGGCGAGCGGCGTGCGGAGTTCATGGCTCATGTTGGCGAGGAATTCGGCCTTGGCCAGCGTTGCCTGTTCGGCCGCGGCCTTGGCCCTTTCGAGCAATTGCGCCGCGCGCTGACGCTCGGTGACGTCGCGTAGCGAACAGATCAGCGAGGCCGGCGCGCCCGAGACCGCGTCACGGACGAGGTTCATCCCGGATTCAAGCCAGACCCAGTGGCCCTCTTTGTGCAGGGCGCGATAGGTCGCAACAGCGCGGTCGCCCTCGATTTCTCCTGCCCCAAGCTTGGTTGCGAGCGCTTCCACGGCCGCCAAGTCATCGGGATGGATGGACTCCAAGAGCCTGACGTCGAGCATCTCGAACGGGGCGTAGCCGAACACGGTAAGACAGGCGGGAGAAATGTATTGCGTGCGAAAATCGAGGTCGAGGCGGGTGATGATGTCGCTGCTTTCGTCGGCAAGGATGCGGTAACGGCCCTCACTCTCCTTCAGCGCCTCCTCGATGTTTTGCCGAGCCGTGACGTCGCGGGCCGCCACGACGACGCTTTGCTGCGCCGTGCCGGCCCCCGTCAACTGGAACACCGATTCGAGCCAGATGAAATGCCCGGCTTTGTGGCGCACGCGATGCAGACTGGTCACCGAAGGCATGCTGGGCGAGAGTTTGGCAAACTCGTCGGCCACACGGTCGAGATCATCGGGGTGGATGAACTTCTCGGTGGCAAGCTCCGCCAACTCCTCCGGCTCCCACCCCACGAGGGCCCGCGATGACGGCGAAACGTAAGTGCGGGCGCCGGAGAAACTTGGCTTCAGAGCGATCAGATCGCTCGAATTCTCAGCCAGAAGTCGGTATCTCCGATTGATTTCCACTGTCGCGGCTTCGGCAATGACGGCACGGCGGCGATTTCGTTCCATTCCGCAACCAAGCACGATCAGCACGGTCGCCACGAGGGTGCGGACCAGTGCTTGGATTACGGACTCATGTTTCCAGGCCGTCAGGGCGTCGTTCACCGCGACCGCAACGGAGACCACTAGGGGATAGCCTGCGACATGCTCGAACGCGAATATCCGATCGATGCCGTCCAGAGGGGACAGCGACCGAACCGTGCCGGACTGCGCCTCGAACATCTTGGCGGCGCTGCTGGAGCGCACCGGATCGATGCTCGCCCTCTCCGTGGTCAGGGGATAGCGGACCAACAGGTGACCATTTACGTTGTATAGGCCGACCGTCCCGTTCGCGCCGATGCGAACCGCGCGGTAAAACTGGCGCAGGAATTCGGGAGCCAGCGACTCGACCACGATGCCGCCGAAGCTGCCGTCAGGATTGTTCAGCCGTCGCGACATCGGAAGCCCGGGTCGCCCATCGAATCCTTTTTCGGTGACATCCCCGATATAGAGCTCGCCGTCGTCGTGATCACGCGCCCATTTGAAGCCGGCCGTCTCAGCACTGTTTGATGCCTCGTGCTCGGGCCATGTGTCGGCAATCCACTTGCCTTGCTCATCAGTGACAACGAGGCTCCGGATCTCGGTCGCGCGAACGACCCGACGCGTCAAAAAGGCCCTCAATTGGTCACGGTTAGTATTTTGGTCGAACTGCTCGACCGTCCCGGACAGAAGCAGGTCGGCGGCCTCGATCATGCGGCCGGCATGCTGAGACAGCGTGCGGGCCAAATTCTGCGCATCCTGCTCGGCATTGAGCAGCACGAGGTCGCGCCCACGCTTGATCTGCCACACGCCGACAGCGAGGATAAGAAAGGCCGCGATGAACGCCATGCTCGACGTGCGGCCGAGTACGGTCATGGACTGCCGAGCAAATCCCACTTGTGTCGCCCTAGAGCGGTTTGCGCGCTGATTGAATCGGCGGGGTAGCGTTTCGAGTTGCGAT
>CAXTOT010000045.1:0-44024 GCA_964245915.1 uncultured Lichenihabitans sp.
CGACGCCGACGAGGCCCGACACGATCATGTTGTTGACCGCGTTGCCGCCCGCGCCCCCGATGCCGCACACCATGATGCGGGGCTTGAGTTCTCGCAGTTCAGGAGCTTTCAGTGTGATGGTCATCGTCCTTGGCCTCTTGGAATGTGTCGGGGTGCTTGCGAACCCCAAAATTTAAGTCAGTGTTTTTGTGCTCACGCGGGCCGCCATCCCGCGTGGGCACGAACCTTAGAAGCTGTCCTTCAACCACCGCCCAACACGGGACATGTAGCCGTCCGTTCCGGTCGCTTGGACCGGCATTTGCCCGCGCGGTTCGAAATGCTCGATACCAGCGAACTGCGGGTAGATGAGCAAGCCGATCGCGGCCGCGAATGCCGGATTTTTGGCCGATTCGGGCAACCCTTGGATGCCGAGGGGACGCCCGATCCGCACCTGCGGGGAGATGATCCGTCGCGCCGCTTCAGCCACACCGGTGAGCTGGCATGCCCCCCCGGTGAGCACGAGCCTGCGTCCGGCGTGGGCCGCAAAGCCGGCGTCCTTCAAGCGGTCGCGGATCAGTTCCAGGATTTCCTCGACGCGCGGCTTGATGATGCGCACGAGATGCGACTTCGGCAGGTAGGTCGGCTGATCCGGATCGTCCCCGACATGGGCGACCGCGATGGTCTCGCGCTCGTCGGACGCCGAGGAGATCGCGGTCCCGTAGAGGGTCTTCAAACGTTCGGCGTCAGCGAGGCGCGTCGTCAGTCCGCGCGCGATGTCCATTGTGACGTGGTTGCCCCCGACCGCGATGGCGTCGACATGGGCGAGATGCCCTCCGGCAAATACGCCCGCCGACGTGGTGCCGCCGCCCATGTCGATGAGCGCCGTGCCGAGTTCGGCCTCGTCGTCGACCAGGGCCGACAGGCCGGACGCGTAGGGGGCCGCGACCAGCGCCTCGATGGTCAAGTGGCAGCGCTCGACCGCCAACATGAGGTTGCGGGCCGCCGCCGTGTCGCAGCCGATCACGTGCATTTCGGCGCCAAGCTCGTCGCCGATCATGCCTCGGGGATCGCGGATGCCGCGGGTGCGATCGAGCGCAAAACCGTTGGGGAGCGAATGCAGAACCGCGCGGCCCTGCCGCGCCGTCGTGGTGCTCGCGGCTTCCAGCACCCGGTGGACGTCGTAGTCCGAGACGGCCTTGCCGCCGACCGACACCTTGGCGCTATAGTGTTGCGACGACAATCGGCCGCCCGTGGTGGTGACGATCACACCGCTGACTTCCACACCGGCCATGCGCTCGGCAGCGTCCACCGCCAGGCGAATGGCGCTCTCGGCTTCGTCCATGTCGATCACGGCGCCGCCCTTGATGCCGCGCGAGCGCTGATGACCGATGCCGAGAACGCGGCAGCGGTGGGTGCGACCGCGCAGCATGTCAGAGGGCTCGGCCGGCGCGAGTTTGGCGATCAGGCAGGCGACCTTGGAGGTGCCGACGTCCAGAACGCACAAGACCGCGCTTTTCCGTGCCGAAAGGGGGCGCATGCGCGGTGGGATCATTCCGGGGTCCCCTTGGACTTGGGCTTCTTGGCAAGCGTATCGGCACGGGCCGCGGCGGCATCGGCCGACAGTCTGACCGTGAAGCGGTTCGGCATCCGCAAGTCGATCGAGATCAGGTCCTTGTCGAGAAGCTTACCATCCTTGGCGAGCGCGGCGAGGCGCGCCACGGCGGCGGGAGCGTCCGTTTCGGGGAGCTCGGCCAAAAGTCCGTTGTCCATCTTGAGCGACCAGCGGCGGTTCGCGACCAGGATGCCGGCCACGATGCGGGCGCGAAGCTCACCTGCGGCGTTGAGCAGCGCCGCAAATTCGGCGAGCCTCAGGTTGGCGCCCTCGCCGACCACGAACGGCAGGCCGTTGAAGCGATCGTCCTGGACGCTATCGATCGCCACCCCGTCCGCCGAAACGATCGAGAGCTGTCCGTTGAACTGCCAGATCGCCTTGGGGTCGCGCTCGTTGATCGTGATCGTCAGTCGATCCGGGAACAGCTTGGTCACGACCGCGTCCTGAACGAGCGGCATGGCTTTGAGCCGGTCGCGCACGGCAGCGGCGTCGAGGAACAGCAGCGAGTTGCTCGGCCCGATCGCGGCCGCGGTCAGGATCTCGCGCTGGTCGAGTTCCTTGATGCCGGAGATCGTGATGGCGTCGATCGGAAACCCGGCCGCCTTGGCGACGAAATCGACGGGCGATCCGTTTCGGGCCACGAAGTCGGCGTATTGACCACCGCGAACCGCGCCGTAAAGGCCCGTGGCGGCGAACAGGACAATGGTCAGCGCCACCCCAGTTCCGCTGCGCTTTGTGCGGGGGATAAGGCGCGAGACGCCGAAGCGTCGCCGTGCGCGACGCGACGGCGTCCTGGCGACGGGCGTGGGTTCGAATTCGGAAGGAAAACCGGCAAAGCGCGGGCGTGGGACAGCGAGAAGGCTCGATCCGGCCTCGATTAACGATCTAAGGAGGCGTCCTCCACCATCCATCGGACAAGCTCACCAAATGAAAAGCCGGCGTGCGCTGCCAACTCTGGAACCAACGAGGTCTCGGTCATTCCAGGCTGTGTGTTGACCTCCAACACGATCAACTCTCCCGTGCCCTCGGGTCGGTCGTCGTAACGGAAGTCGGTGCGACTCACGCCGCGACAGCCCAGAGCCCGATGTGCTCTGAGCGCCAACTCTTGGACCTTTTGGTAAATAATTTGTTTAAGATTTGCCGGAAGCACGTGGGTCGAGCCGCCTTTGGCGTATTTGGCATCGTAGTCGTAGAAGTCCCCGACATTGGACAGGATGTCGATGACGCCGAGGGCCTGGTCGCCCATCACGGCGCAAGTCAATTCGCGGCCCGCCACGAAGGATTCGGCCAGCACCTCGGCGCCGAACGCCCAGTCCTCCCGCCCGACTTCCTGCGGCGGGTGGCTGCGGCCCTCCCGCACGATGATGACCCCGACCGAGGAGCCTTCGTTGATGGGTTTGAGGACGTAGGGCGGCGGCAGCACGTGTTTGCGGGCCGCCTCGAAGCGGCTCACCACCATGCCGTGCGCCACGGGAATGCCCGCCGCCTGGAACAGGATCTTGGCCTTGTCCTTCTGCATCGCGATGGCGGAGGCCAGCACGCCCGAATGCGTGTAGGGAACGCGAAGGATCTCCAAAACGCCCTGAATTGTGCCGTCCTCGCCGACGCGTCCGTGCAAGGCGTTGAAGGCGACATCAGGCTTGAGCTCGGTAAGACGCGCCGCAATGTCACGCCCGACATCGACCAGAGTTACCCGGTAGCCGACGCTTTCGAGCGCGGCCGCGCAGCCTGCTCCGGTCCTGAGCGAAACCTCGCGTTCGGCCGACCAGCCCCCCATCAAAACCGCGACATGTTTGGTCATTGGTTCGACCCCTCTCCGGCGATGCCGATCCGTTTGATTTCCCACTGCAACTCGACGCCGCTTGTCGCGAGGACGCGGGTCCGGACCGCCTCGCCCAAGCCCTCGATGTCGGCCGCCGTGGCGGAGCCCCGGTTGATCAGGAAATTGCAATGCAGGGCCGAGACCTGGGCATCGCCCACCACCAGGCCCCGGCAGCCGGCCGCGTCGATCAGTTGCCAGGCCTTGTGGCCGGGCGGATTTTTGAACGTCGAGCCGCCCGTCTTCTCGCGGATCGGTTGAGAGGCCTCCCGCGCGGCCGTGATGCGGTCCATCTCGGCCAGGATGGCGAACCCGTCACCCGGACGGCCCTGGAACAGCGCTTCCGTGAAGACGAGGTCATCCGGCGCCGTCGAGTGCCGATAAGTGAACCCCATATCGTCGTGGGTGAAGACCCGGATCGCGCCAGAGCGGTCGATCCCCCGCGCCTCGATCAGCACGGTCGTGGTTTCGCCCCCGTGCGCGCCGGCGTTCATGCGCAGCGCGCCCCCGATCGAGCCCGGGATGCCGCGGAAGAACGCGAGCCCATCGATGCCCGCATCGGCCGCGGCGCGTGCCACCTTGACGTCGGGCGCGGCCGTGCCGGCCCGAATGCGACAATCCTCCTCGACCGTGATGGTCCCAAAACCCTTGCCGAGCCGAATCACCACACCTGGCACGCCGCCGTCGCGCACGATCAGGTTCGAGCCGAGTCCGACCACGGTGACGGGCACATCGGCCGGAATCGCGGCGAGCGCATAGGCGAGGTCGGCTTCGTCCGTCGGAACCAGCATCACCTCGGCCAAACCGCCGGCCCGAAACCAGGTGAACGGCGCCAGCGGCTCGTTGCCGGTGAGCCGGCCGCGCAGTTCGGGCAGGCGCGCCCGCAGGCCGCGGGCCAGATCTTCGCCGTCCATCAGTCCGCCTCAGCCAGCTGATCGGGCAGGGCATAGGCCCATTGCGTGATGTTGCCGGCTCCCAAAAACACCACATAGTCGCCCGGCTTGGCGAGACCGCGCACGAGCACCGGAAGATCCGCGACGGTTGGAAGGCCGATCGCGTTGCGATGGCCATGCGCCTTGATGGCGGCCACCAGGTGATCCTTGTCGATCCCCTCGATGGGCGCTTCGCCGGCCGAATAGACATCGGCCACGATCACCGCATCGGCATCGTTGAAGCAGCTGGCGAAATCGGCGAACAGGGATTGCAGGCGGGAATAGCGATGCGGTTGCACGATCGCGATGACCTGGCTCTTGGTCGAGGCGCGCGCCGCTCTCAGAACGGCCGCGATCTCCACGGGATGGTGGCCGTAGTCGTCGAAGATTTGGGCCCCGTTCCATTCACCGGTGCGGGTGAAGCGGCGCTTGACCCCGGTAAAGCCGGCAAGCGCCTTGCGGATCAGGTCCACCGGCATCTTGAGTTCATACGCCACCGCGATGGCGGCCGTTGCGTTGAGGGCGTTGTGGTGGCCCGGCATGGGCATGACCACGTCCTCGATATAGGTGGCGCCGCCGCTCTTGCGATCGCGGATCAGCACGTTGAAGCGCGACACCCCGCCTTCGAGATTGACGTCGAGCAGCCGGACGTCGGCCTGCGGGTTTTCCCCATAGGTGATGACGCGCCGGTCCTCGATGCGACCCACCAGTTCCTGCACGGTCGGGTGGTCGAGGCACATCACGGCAAAACCGTAGAAGGGCAGGTTCTCGATCAGGGCGAAGAAGGCATCCTTGATGGCCTCGAACGTCTTGAAATGATCGAGGTGTTCGGGATCGATGTTGGTCACGATGGCGACATCGGCGGGCAGTTTCAGGAAGGTGCCGTCGCTCTCGTCGGCCTCGACCACCATCCAGTCGCCCTCGCCGAGCCGGGCATTGGTGCCATAAGCGTTGATGATGCCGCCGTTGATCACGGTGGGATCGAAACCGCCGGCGTCGAGCAGGGTGGCGACGAGCGAGGTCGTGGTGGTCTTGCCATGCGTGCCCGCGATGGCCACGCAGGTCTTCAGCCGCATCAGTTCGGCCAGCATCTCGGCGCGCCGCACGACGGGCAGGCGGCGCTCCCGCGCGCCGGCAAGTTCCGGGTTGTCGCGGCGGATCGCGGTCGACACCACCACGACTTCGGCTTCGCCGAGATTGCTCTCGTCGTGGCCGATGTGGACCTTGATGCCCTTGTCGCGCAGGCGAGCGATGTTGGCGCCCTCCGCGGCGTCCGAGCCCTGGACCTTGTAGCCGAGATTGGCCAACACCTCGGCGATGCCCGACATGCCGATGCCGCCGATGCCGACGAAATGGATCGGACCGAGTTCACGCGGCAGCTTCATGGATCTCGCTTTCTTGGTGTTCGGACAGGCCCGCTATTCGCATCACGAGATCGGCCAGGCGCTCGGCGGCGTCCGGCAGGCCTACCGAACGGGCCTGTGCGGCCCGGGGGGTCAGAATATCGGCGGGATCGGCTAGGATCCGGGTGAGTTCTGCCGCAAGCCAGGCCGGGGTGAAGCCGGACTGCTGGATCACGCTAGCGGCGCCCACGGCTTCGAGCATGCGGGCATTGGCGGCCTGGTCCTGGTCGAGCGCATGGGGGAAGGGGACCAGGATGGCGGGCCGGCCGATCACGGCCAGTTCGCTGACCGTCGAGGCGCCCGCGCGGGCGATCACGAGTTGGGCTGCCGCGATGCGGTCCGGCAGGTCGGCGAAGAAGGGCGCAACCTCGGCCTCGACCTTGGCTTCGGCATAGGCGGCCCGCACCCGGACCTCGTCCTCGCCGCGCGCCTGCTGGACCACGACGATCCGGTCGCGCGCGGCCTGGTCCAGCCGCGCGACGGCTAGGGGCACCACGTCGGCCATGACACGGGCGCCTTGCGAGCCGCCGGTGACGAGCAGACGCAGCCTGCCGTCGATGAATTCGGGGTAGGGAACTTCGGCGGCCGCCAGCACGCTGGGACGCACGGGATTGCCGGTATGGGTGCCCTTGGCCACCACTGCGGCCGAGGCTTTGCCGAGGGTTGCAAAACCCGTCGCGATGGCGGTCGCGCGCCCAGCCAGGAAGGCGTTGGCCCGGCCCATGACGGCATTCTGCTCATGCAGCACGACTGGAATGCCGCGCCAGGAGGCAGCCAACATGGGCGGCACGGTCGGATATCCGCCGAAACCCACCACCACGGCGGGGCTCACGCGCGCCACCAATCCTCGCGCGCTGAGCGTGCCTCGCGCCAGAGTCACAAAGGCGCCCGCCTTGGAGAGGATCGATCCTCCGGTTGGGGTGGCGGACGGAATGGCATGAATGGCCCTGGCCGGGAAAGACCCGCTGTAGGCGAGCGCGCGCGCATCCGTGACGAGCTCGACCGCAATGCCCCGGCCTTCGAGCACGCGCGCCAGCGCCTCGGCCGGAAACAAGTGGCCACCGGTTCCTCCGGCCGCCAGGAGCACCGGCCCGTCACGGCTCGATCGGTTCGGATCTCCCGCCATCAGGCAAGGGCCCCGGCGCGGTCGAGCACGCTCGCGCGCGGACGTTTGCGGGTCACCGCGATCAAAAATCCCATGCCGAGCGCCAGGCTGATCAGCGACGATCCGCCGTAGGAGATGAACGGCAGCGTCATGCCTTTGGCGGGCATCAGATGCAGGTTGACCGCCATGTTGATGCAGCTCTGCACCCCGAACAAGACCACGAGACCGGAAGCCGCGAACCGGCAGAAGGGATCGTCCGTCCGGTCGGCCAGCACCAGGCCGCGCAGCACGATGAAGGCGAACAGGCCGACGAGCGCGATGCAGAACAGCAGCCCGAACTCCTCCCCCGTCACGGCGAAGATGAAATCGGTATGGGCATCGGGCAGGACCCGCTTGAAGGTGCCTTCGCCCGGTCCCTTCCCTAACCAGGAGCCGGACGCGAAGCTCTCCATCGCGGTATCGACCTGAAAGGTATCGCTGGCGCCCGGACCGTTGGACGGATCGAGGAAGTGCAGGATGCGGTCACGCACGTGCGGCACGAGCTTGTAGGCCAGGAAAACGCTGGTGACGCCCGCGCCCCCCAGTCCGATGACCCAGAAAAGGTGCAGCCCGGCCATGAAGAACAAGGCCGCCCAGACGATCGACAGCAGCATGGTCTGCCCGAAATCGGGTTGCAGGATCAGCGGCACCACGGTGACGGGCAGCAGCAGCAGCGCCAAGATGTTGCCCGGCACATCCTTGCGTTTGGCGCCTTCGGAGAAGGCCCAGGCGGCAAGGATCACGAAGGCAGGCTTGACGAATTCGGAGGGCTGCACACCAAAGATCCAGCGCCGCGACCCTTTGACGTCATGGCCGAACATCAGCGCCAGGATGATCAGCCCCATGCCGCCGACGAACAGCAGCAGGGCGGCTCTGCGCGTATCGCGCGGCGACAGGAACGAGGTCGCGACCAACACGATGGCGGCCGGGATCATGAAGGCGATCTGGTGATGGACGAAATAGAAGCTGTTCAGTCCGAGCCGCTCGGCGACGGCCGGGCTGCCCGCCATGGCGAGGACGATTCCCAAGACCATGAGGAGGCCAAGGGCGGCCAGGATCCAGCGGTCGATCGTCCACCACCAGTTGGCGAGCGGCGAGTTTTGGGCGCGTGAGATCACGGGGTGTCTCCTCGGGCGGGGGCGGCGGCAAGGTCGGGCAGGGCTTCGACGAGGGCGCGAAAGCGGTCGCCGCGTTGTTCGAAATTACGGAACTGATCGTAGGACGCGCAAGCCGGCGCCAGCAGCACGGCGGGTTCCGGGGCCGACGACAGGGCGGCGTCCCGAGCCGCGGACGCGACCGCGACCTCCAGCGTGCCGCAACGGTCGAACGGCACCTTGCCCTCGAGCTGGGCCGCGAAGGCATCGGACGACTTACCGATCAAATAGGCCTTGGCGATGCGCGGGAACCAGGGTTGCAGCGGCGTGATGCCGCCCTCCTTGGTGACTCCCCCCACGATCCAAAAAATCGGGTCGAAGGATTTCAGCGACTGCTCGGCCGCATCCGCATTGGTGGCCTTGGAATCGTTGATGAACAAGACGCGGCCGCGGTTGCCGACCTGCTCCATGCGGTGCGGCAGGCCCGGGTAGCTGTGCAAGCCCGCCGCAATCACCTCCGCTCGAACAGGTCCGAACGCCTGCAAGGCCGCGATCGCGGCGGCGGCATTCTGGGCGTTGTGAACGCCGCGCAGCGCCGCCATTCCGTTAAGATCGGCGATTCGGGCCGAGTGCGATTGTCGCCACAGCGTGCCCTCCGCCAATTGGATCACGGCGTCTTCGCCCGCGACCGAAATGGTGACGACGTTCGGCGCCGTCGCCAGCCGTTTGGCGATGGCTTGGCAATAGGGATCGTCGATTCCGATGACCGCCGTCCCGGCGCTTGCCACCAGCCGCTCCTTGATGGCGGCGTAATTTTCCATCGTGCCGTGGCGGTCGATATGGTCGGGCGTGAGGTTCAACAGGACGCCAACGGTGGGGTTTAGGCTCAGCGCAAGATCGATCTGAAACGTCGACAATTCAAGCACATGCACGCGATCCCTCAGAGGCGGCTCGAGCGCGAGCGCGGGAGTGCCGATATTGCCCCCCATCTGCACGTCCCACCCGGCGGTGCGGAACAGATGCGCGGTCAGCGCCGTGGTGGTGGATTTGCCGTTGGTGCCCGTGATGGCCACGAAGGGCGCTTCGGGCGCACGGGCGGCACGCTCGCGGCAAAACAGCTCGATGTCGCCGATGATCTCGACGCCGGCGGCTTTGGCGAGCTTGGCGGCCCAGTGCGGCTCGGGATGGGTCAGCGGCACGCCCGGCGATAGAACCAGCGAGTCGATGCCCGACCAATCGATGTCCCGCAGATCCGCAACGTTGAGACCAGCGACGCGCGCCGTATTCCGCGCGGCTTCGCTATCGTCCCAGACCGTCACCTCCGCCCGACCGGCCAGCAGCGCCCGTGCGGTCGCGAGCCCGGAGCCCCCGAGTCCGAACAAGGCCAGATGCCTTCCACGGGCGCTGGTGACCGGCGTCATCAGCGCACCTTCAAGGTCGACAGCCCGATCAGCGCCAGCAGGAAGGCGATGATCCAGAAGCGGACCACGATCTGGGGCTCGGACCAGCCGAGCTGTTCGAAATGGTGATGGATCGGCGCCATGCGGAACACGCGCCTGCCCGTCATCTTGAACGAGAAGACCTGCACGATGACCGACAGGGCTTCGATCACGAACAGGCCGCCCACGATGCACAGCACGATCTCGTGTTTCACCGCGACCGCGGTCGTGCCGATCAGGCCGCCAAGCGCGAGCGAGCCCGTGTCGCCCATGAAGATTTGGGCGGGCGGGGCGTTGAACCAAAGAAAGCCGACGCCGGCCCCGATCAGGGCGCCCGCCACCACGGCCAATTCGCCCGTATTGGGAATGTGGTTGATGCCGAGATAGGTGGCGAAGCGAAGATTGCCGGCAAAATACGCGATCAACCCGAATGTCGCGGCCGCCACCATCACGGGGACGATCGCGAGCCCATCGAGGCCGTCGGTCAGGTTCACCGCATTGCCGGCCCCCACAACCACGAAGGCCCCGAACACCACGAAGAAGAGGCCGAGGTCCATCACGTAGCCGTTGATGAACGGAACCGCGAGGCCCGTCGTGCTCGCCGGCCCCACTTTCATCATGGCCCACATGGCCACCCCGGCGATCAAGAATTCGAGCGCCAGCCGGACCCGGCCCGAAAAGCCCTTGTGGGTCTGTCGCGTCACCTTGAGGAAGTCGTCGTAGAATCCGATCATGCCGAAGCCGAGCGTGACCAGAAGCACGATCCAGACGTACGGACTGGTGAAGATGTCGGCCCAGAGCAGAGTCGAGACCACCAGGCCCGACAGGATCATGAGCCCGCCCATGGTGGGCGTGCCCGTCTTGGTGAGCAGGTGCGATGCCGGGCCGTCGAGGCGGATCGGTTGGCCCTTGCCTTGCTTCAGGCGCAGCGCCGCGATGATGCTGGGGCCAAAGAAAAACACGAAGAGGGCGGCCGTCACGGTCGCGCCGATGGTTCGGAAGGTCAGGTAGCGGAACAGGTTGAGCGGACTGAAGAGGTTCGAAAATTCGGTGAGGTGGGTCAGCATGGTCGATCCTCAAGCCGCATCTGGGCGGGGGCCATCGCCCAATTGCGGGCCAAGGCCCGATTGCTGTCCCGCATCCGCTTCGGGATGCGCACCGAACTGGTCCTTCAGCGCCGCGACGAGCGGGCCCATCCGACTTCCGTTGGAACCCTTCACCATGACCACGTCGCCGGCGCGGACCACGGCTTGGAGCGGGCCCTGGATAGCGGCCGATTGCTCGGCCCACAACCCTCGGGTCTCGGATGGCATCGCATCGAACAATGTCCGGGTGAGGGGACCGGCCGCGAACAGAAGGTCGACATCATGCTCCTGGAGATCGGCCGCGAGCGCCTCGTGGAGCACCGGTGCGTCGGGTCCAAGCTCCCGCATTTCGCCGAGAACCGCGATGCGCCGGCCGCCGGGGCCGGGCGGCGTGGCGCCGAGCAGCGCGATGGCGGCCCGCATCGACGCCGGGTTGGCGTTGTAGCTCTCGTCGATGAGCGTGAAAGCTCCCGATCCGCTCTGGAGGATAGTTCGGTCGCCGCGGCCCGCCCCGGCCGAGAAGCGCCCCAGCGCCAAGCCCGCGAAAAACGGCTCCACGCCGACCGCCTCGGCGGCCAGCAAGACCGCCAGCGCGTTCATGGCGAGGTGGCGGCCGGGCGCACCCAGACGGAAATGGACCGGCTTGCCGTGGATCGTGGCCCCGACGGTCGAGCCATCCGGGTCCATGGCGAGGGAGTCGAGCCGGGCATCGGCGTCCGGGTGTTCCCCGAAGGTGAGCAGGCGTCCGGCGGGCGATGCTTCGGCGCGGGCCGCCAAGCGGTAGAAGGTGTCGATGTCGCGGTTGATGATGGCGGTTCCGCCAGGCTCGAGCCCCGAGAAGATTTCGGCCTTGGCGTCCGCGATCTCGCTCACCGAGGCGAAGAATTCGAGATGGACGGGCGCCACCGTGGTGATGATGGCGACTTGCGGCTTCACCAAGCCGACCAATGGCTCGATCTCGCCCGCGTGGTTCATGCCGATCTCGAAGACGCCGAATCGGGCCGATTGCTGCAGGCGGGCGAGTGTGAGCGGAACCCCCCAGTGGTTGTTATAGGAGGCCGCCGAAGCGTGGGTTTCACCGGCTCCGCCCAGAACCAGACGCAGGGCTTCCTTGGTCCCGGTCTTGCCGACCGATCCCGTGACGGCCACGATCTGCGCATCCGAACGCGCGCGGGCCGCTCTGGCGAGTCCGCGCAGGGCCTCCAGCGTGTCTTTCACGACATAGAGCGGCCCGACGCCGCGCAACGCCGAACAATGCGCTTCATCGACGACGGCCGCGGCCGCACCTCTGTCAAAGGCCGCCGTCACATGGTCGTGACCGTCACCCGCATCGCCTTTGATGGCGAAGAACAGATCTCCGATCGCGATCGTCCGCGTGTCGATCGAAATGCCCGTCACCGTGTCCGGCGCGGTCCCGGACAAGCGGGCGTCGAGCGGCGACACCAGGCCGAAGCCGGTCCAAAGCGCAGCGGCCGTCATGGCGCGGCCTTGTCGAGCGCGGCTTCTACGGCTTCGTGATCCGAGAAGGGCAGCACCGTGGTCCCGACGATTTGGCCCGTCTCATGGCCCTTGCCGGCCACCACGAGCACATCGCCCTCGCCCAGCATGGCGACCGCGGTGTCGATCGCGGCGCGTCGGTCGCCGATCTCGCGAGCGCCCGGCGCGGAAGCGAGAATCGCGGCCCTGATGACGGCCGGGTTTTCGCCGCGGGGATTGTCGTCGGTCACGATCACGACATCGGCGCCGTTGGCCGCGATGGCCCCCATCAGGGGTCGCTTGCCGGCATCCCGATCGCCGCCGCAGCCGAACACCACGACGAGGCGGTTGCGGGCGTAGGGGCGCAGGGCCGCGAGCACCTGGTCCAGGGCGTCGGGCTTGTGGGCGTAGTCGATGAAGATTGGGGCGCCCGCCCTGGAGCCGACCCGTTCGAGCCGGCCCGGCGCGCCTTGGAGCGTTACCAGCGCGGCCAGTACCGAGGCGGCATCGCTGCCCGTCGCGATGCAGAGGCCCGCCGCGAGCAGCGCATTGGACACCTGGAAAGCCCCTGCCAGGGGCAGCAGGAGCTCGAAGGTCCTTCCGGCATGGGCCAGGGTCAGACGGGTCTCGAAGCCGTCCGGTTCGGCCCGCTCGAGGTGAATGTCGTGGCCGGCTCGCCCCGTCGTGAAGGTGACGAGCCCGCGCGCTTCGGCGGCACGGATCACCTCGGCCGACGCCGTACTGTCGGCGTCGATGACTGCCGCCTGGCCGGGTCGAAGCAGGGACTCGAACAGACGGAGTTTTGCGCGCAGGTAGTCGTCCAGCGTCGCATGATAGTCGAGGTGATCGCGAGACAGGTTGGTGAACCCGCCGGCTGCGAGCTTGAGCCCGTCAAGCCTATGCTGGTCGAGCCCATGCGAGGACGCCTCGATGGCCAGATGCGTGACCCCGTCGCCGGCAAGGCGATCGAGGGTCGCGTGCAGCGTGATCGGGTCCGGGGTGGTCAAAGAGCCGTAGACCGAGCCGGACGGCGCCACCACCCCGATCGTGCCGAGCGAGGCGGCTTGAAGTCCGAGCGCCGTCCAGATTTGGCGCACGAAGGCCGCCACCGAAGTTTTTCCGCTCGTCCCCGTCACGGCCACGATGGTGCCCGGCTGGCGCGGCGCGAACCGGGCGGCGGCGCGCGCCAGCGCGGCCCGGACGTTCGGGACCTCGACCGCAGCGGCGCCCGATGGCAGATCGCCGGCCCGTTCGGTCACGATCGCGATTGCGCCGCGCAGGATTGCTTGCGGCACGAAATGAAGGCCATCGGCCTTGCTCCCCGGCACCGCGAAGAACAGGGAGCCCGGCGCGACCGCACGGCTGTCCGATGCGAGCGCCAGGACGTCGAGCGCCGCCGTCTGCGGGCTGAGGTCCGCCTCGGGAAGGAGCGCGTCGAGCCTCATCGGATGAGGGAGTCCATGCCGATACCGAGCTTGGCCACGAAGGGGAAGGGTTGCTGGGGCAGGGCAAGCAGCGGCGGCATGTTGAGCAAGGGCGCGACCCGTTCCATGATCTTGCCGCAGACGACGCCCGAGTTCCAGGCCGCGGTATGGAAGCCATAGGTTTCCGGCATGGCCTGTGGCTCGTCCATCAGCACAAGGAACAGATATTTGGGTTTATCGGCCGGGATTACCGACATGAAGGTCGTGAACACCCTGTCCTTGGAATAATGCCCGTGGATGATCTTGTCGGCGGTTCCAGTCTTGCCGCCCGCGAAATAGCCCGGGACGTTGGCCTTTCGCGCCGAGCCTTCCACCGCGTTGAGGCGCAGCAGGTAGCGCAAGGATTCCGAGGTGTCGGGTCGCACCACGCGCGGATATTGCGTCCGCACGTCGGCACTGTCGCGCTTGAGGAAGGTCGGCGTGATCAGATTGCCGCCGTTCACCAGCCCGGCCACGGCCATCATGGCCTGGAGCGGCGCCACGTTGAGCCCCTGCCCGAAGGCGATCGTCATGGTGTTGAGCTCGCTCCAGTTCTTGGGCACCAGAGGTTCGGCGTTTTCGGGCAGTTCGGTGCGCAGCCGGTCGAGCTGGCCCATCTTCCTCAGAAAGGCCTTGTGGCCCTCGACCCCGACCATCATGGCCATGCGGGCGGTGCCGATGTTGGACGAGAATTTGAACACTTCCGGCACCGTCAGCATCCGGTGCTTGCCCTCGAAATCGTGGATGGTGAAGCGCCCGTAGCGCAGGTTGTCCCGGGCGTCGAGTTGCGATTTCAGGGTGACCTTGTTGGAATCGAGCGCCATGGCGATCGAAATGGCCTTGAAGGTCGACCCCATTTCATAGACGCCGACCGTCAATCGGTCGATGTGGTTGGGGTCCAGGGCATCGACGGGGTTGTTGGGGTCGTAATCGGGCAGCGACGTGAAGGCGATCATCTCGCCCGTATTCACGTTCATGATGGCGGCCGCACCCGCCTTGGCCTTGAAATGCTCGACGCCCTTGGCGATTTCGTCGCGCACCGCATGCGTGGCGTTGAGGTCCAGCGACAGGGTTATCGGTTTGAGATCTTCGGGCGTCAGCTGGAAACCGGCGCCGTGCAAGTCGGCCAGACCCTGGCCGTCGATGTATTTCTCGATCCCTGCAATGCCCTGGTTGTCGAGATTGGCGAAGCCGAGCACATGGGCCCCGATCGGCCCGTTGGGGTAGACGCGGCGGTTCTCGGGTAGGAAGCCGACCCCCGGCAGGCCGAGCCGGTACACTTCCGCCTGCTGGCTCGGCGTGATGCCGCGCTTGACCCAGACGAAGCCCTTTCGGGAGCCGAGCCGGTCGCGCAGGCCCGTCGCGTCGACATCGGGCAACACGGCGGTGAGCAATTCGACCGCTTCATCCTTGTCGATGAGGCGGCGTGGCTCGGCGAACACCGACATCGTCTTGATGTCGGTTGCGAGGATTTCGCCGTTGCGGTCGAGGATGTCGGGTCGGGCGCCCGACACGGCTCCCGAAGCGACACTCCTCAGGTTTTGCGAGGTGTCGGGCTTGACCCCGATGTAGGCGAGCTTGCCCCCAATCAGACAGAAGATGCCGATGAAGGCGAGGCCGACCAAGCGCAGGCGAGAGCCGCTCTTGTCGAGGCGGGTTCCCATGATGTCGCCGAGCAAGCGGTGCAGCCGGCCCTTGCTGGGCAAGTCGGATTGGGTGGCCGGTTCCACGAACTCGACATTGGGTTCACTGGTCATGAGCCTATCTCGCCGAGGAGGGGGTCGCGACGCTGCCGCCCGCTTTGCGATCAGACGGCGTGTTGGTGGGCTCGGACAGTCCCAGCGAGTCGAGCTTGCGGCCGATCGTGTCCACCTTAGGGGGACGGTTCGGCAGGTCGGCGAGTTGCACGATCTGGTTGAGTTCCAGCCGTTTGAGGCTCGAGTGCTGTTCGGCCAGGGTCTGCAGCCGCTCGGGCCGGGTCAGCAGCGCCCATTCGGCGCGCAGCCGTGCGATGGCGTCCTGCTCCCCGGTGATCTGGTGTTTGGTCTTGAGGATCTGTTCCCCGAACAGGATGGTCTCGTATTTGACCGAATAGGCGAAAGCGGCCGACCCGACCAGGATCGTGATGGCGAGGAGATTGATGAGGCGCCACATGGCCTTACCGCCTGTTCGGGGCGGCCGGCAGCCGCGCGAGATCGAGCAATCGAAGATCGGGGTCCTGGGCGGGCACGTCCGTCCTCGTGCCGAAGCGGAGCTTGGCCGAGCGGGCGCGCGGATTGGCCTCGATTTCGGCGGCGGTCGGCGCGATGGGCTGCTTGCCGTCCAGCCTGAAGGTGGGCGAACTGGATTCGGGTTCGGTGGGCAGGTGACGCGAGCGCGTCTCGCCCGCGCCGCGCCCCGACCGCGCCGCAAAAAACCGTTTGACGATGCGGTCTTCCAGGGAATGGAACGTCACGATCACGAGCCGGCCACCTGGGCGCAGAACCCGCTCGGCCGCGTAGAGCCCCGCCAGCAATTGACCCAGTTCGTCGTTCACCGCGATGCGGAGCGCCTGAAAGGTCCGGGTCGCGGGATGAATGTCGCGGGCGCTGTGGGGCACCACGCGGGCGATCATGTCGGCGAGCGGCTTGGTTCGGGTGAACGGCATGATGGCCCGGTCGTGCACGATCGCGCGCGCAATGCGCCGCGACGCGCGCTCCTCGCCATAATGGTACAGGATGTCGGCCAGGGTCGCCTCGTCGGCGCTGTTGACGAGATCGGCGGCGCTTTCGCCCCGTTTTTCCATGCGCATGTCGAGCGGACCGTCGAAGCGGAACGAGAACCCGCGCGCTTCCTCGTCGATCTGCATGGAGGAGACGCCGATGTCGAGCACGACGCCATCGAGCGGGGCCGCGTCGAGCGCCGCGACCGTTTCGTCGAGGGCGCCGAATCGGGCTTGCCGCAACGTCAGACGTCCCGCGGAGGCGGCCATCAGACTGGCCCCGGCCGCGACCGCGCTCGGGTCCCGGTCAATTGCGATCACGCGCGTTTCAAGGTGCTCCAGGATTGCGGCGGAATAGCCGCCCGCCCCGAAGGTTCCGTCGAGATAGGTGCCGCCCGCACGGAGGGCTAGGGCCGCTACGGCCTCGCTTCGGAGCACGGGGTGGTGTCGGACCGGTCCGCCTGCGGCATCGGTGGAACCAACGCCGCGGTCCGACATCATTCCCGTGCTCCCGGAGGTTGCGGCGAGGGAAATTCCATCGCCGCCGGTCGGGAGCCGAAATGCTTCCGCATGTCGCGTGTCTGCTGCCTGGCCTCCAGCAGACGAGTGCGGAAACGGTTCGGTTCCCAAATCTGAAATTTTTGGCCGGCGCCCACGAAGGTGACTTCGCCCGCAATGCCGGCATGCTCCTTCAAGGCCTCGGTCAGGCCGATGCGGCCCTCGCCGTCGATCTTGAGGATCTCGCTTTCCCCGAGCAGCGTCATCGCGATCGCATCCCGGTCGCTCGAATAGGGGGAGAGCGGCGCGATCATGGCGTCGATCTCGCTCAGCAAGGCTTGGCCGCCGCAATCGAGCGTCGGCAGGTCCAGCGACGGGTGAATATAGAGCCCCTCGAAGCCATCCCGGGCCAAGACGGCCCGGAAGGACGCCGGAATCGAGACGCGGCCTTTGGCATCGAGCTTGTTGGTGAAGTTCGAGACAAAGCGATCCAACGTCCTTCCAGACCTCATGCTCCAGGCATTTCAGCTGTGGGCGCACAGGTTCGAAGACGCGCTTCGCCACAGGGCAAAGCGTCGGTTCCGAGCTGGGAAACCACGCGCTAAACGGGACGTCTTGGGATAGCATGGGACCGTATGGGCGTCAACGAACGGAGCTGTCACGGCCCCGAACGGGGTCGAGCCTCCGCGAACATTAGAAAGTGTTAGGGTTAACGGACGGTTGCCGGTCCGGTGCGGCGCCAACGGGGCACGGAAGCGCGCAATCCGGCTAGCGGACCATGAAGAGCAGGACGGGATGGGAAATGCCAGTCGGCCTGTAAGCCGGGTTCTGTAGGGCGCGAGGCTTGCGGCCCCGCGCGTGACGACCATTCCTCTCGTGCGGTCGTTACCGACCGCCTCAAGCAACCAACCCGGGCGACGACCCGGAGACGGGTGGGAGCATTACTGATCCCGTGTCGCCCCTATTCGGTCTTGCTCCCGGTGGGGCTTGCCCTGCCATCGACGTTGCCGCCGACGCGGTGCGCTCTTACCGCACCCTTTCACCCTGACCCGGCCACGTGGGCCGGGCGGTTTGCTTTCTGTGGCGCTTTCCCTAGGGTCACCCCCGCCGGACGTTATCCGGCACCGTTTCTCCGTGGAGCCCGGACTTTCCTCCGCGTAAACGCGACGGCCGTCCGGCCGACTGGCTCAGGGGCTCTAGGCGGTCGGCACCGGAAAGGCAACGCGGGATCGCGTCGACGCGGGTCGGATCAGCGGCTCATGGGCTCAGGCATGCGCCATGATCGAGCGCGCCTTGGAGCAATACTGCCGTTGGGCGGCACTGAATCGGCGCACCCGGTGGCCGCTCTGATAGAAGGCGAGGGTGCGGCAGACGTCGCCCCCCTCGGCTCGGTAGGCCGCGGCCAGCACCTTCATGCCGTAGCGGAGGTTGGTGCTCGGCGACAGAAGCCCGGATTCGCTGCCTTGGAATCCGAGGTTGCGCGCCGTGCCCGTCTTGATCTGCATGAGGCCCATGGCGCCGTGATTGCGCGCTTTGGGGTTACCGCGGCTCTCGATCCCGATGACCGCCTTGGCAAGGCCGACAGGAATGCCGTTGTCGTGGGCGTTTTGGGACACCAGCGCTTCGATGGTCGGCGCGGGTTCTTCGTGGGGGCCGACCGCCGGAGCGCTTTGCGCCTGCGCGAGGGTGCCGGAGACGAGCGCGGCGAAGACGCCGACCAAGATGACACGATGCAAATTCAACCAAACATCCTTTCCAAGCCGTCAAAACTGTCGCCAGCATCGGATTCATCGTGTCCGAATCGTGTCAATCCGGTGGCCCGCTCTGGACAAATGGCGTTTGCAGGGCAGGTATGTCGCTTCACAATCGGGCGTGCCTTCAGTGCAACAGCCAGGGTTGTTCAGCAACGACCTTCGTATCGCGACGTTGTTGCCCAGCGGTCTTGGGTTGACGCGCGGGGCACGGCAATGCAGCGCTCCGGTGATCTTTCCCTGTCCGGGTGGCTGGGCAACTTGCATTTTATAAAGCTTTATGTCCCTTGACCTATGTTTTACCATCCGCTTGGGACGCACTTGCGGATCGCGGTCGACCTGCGACTCGGCGAGGGAGGAATTGGCCTTGAGGACAAGCATTTTTGTGGCAGGCGCCCTCGCGGCCGCCCTGTCGGTCGCGGGGTGCCAGACCCAGCAGCAGACCAATGCCGCCAATGGCGCGGTGCTGGGCGGCGCCACGGGCGCTCTGATCGGCGGATTGGCGTCGGGTCGTCCTGGCGGCGCGCTTGCGGGCGCGGCCTTGGGTGCCGGGACTGGAGCCCTGATCGGGGCCGCTTCAACCCCGCCGCCACCGCCCCCAGTCTATTATCCCGCGCCGGCCGGCTACTATCCGCCGCCGCCGCCCCGCTGTGCGCGTCGTGGCTTCGACGAATACGGCAATCCAGTCTGCCTGGGTTACTACGGCTATTGATCGATCCGGTGTCGCCGTGACGGGCGTGACGCATTCCGGGGTTCTGGGGGTGTCGCGGCCCGACAGCGGCTTGGTGGATGCCCTCTCCCCATCGCCCAATCACGGCGAACGTGTGGGTATCGCGCCGCCCGATTGCCTGATCCTCCATTACACCGGTATGGCGGATGGGCCATCGGCGATCAATTGGCTGTGCAACCCGGACTCGCAGGTCTCCTGCCACTATGTCGTGGAGGAGGACGGCCGGGTGCTGCAACTCGTCGCTGAGGCCCGTCGCGCCTGGCATGCCGGGCGCTCGTCCTGGGCGGGCAACACCGACATGAATTCGGCCTCGATCGGGATCGAGATCGTGAATGCGGGCCATCCGGGGGGGCTGCCGGACTATCCCGACGCCCAGATTGCTTCGGTGATCGCACTTTGCCGCGATCTGGTGGGACGCCATCCCATTCCGCCCGAACGGGTGCTGGCCCATTCCGACGTTGCGCCAGGGCGCAAGGAAGATCCAGGCGAGCGCTTCCCCTGGTCCCGGCTGTTCGAGGCGGGCGTGGGGCTTTGGGTGCCGCCTCGACCGGACCAGGACGGCCCAGCGCTTCTCGCGGAGGACCACGGCGCGGCGGTGGCGAGCCTGCAAACGGCCCTCCAGCTCCATGGGTATGACCTCGAAGCCAGCGGAACCTACGACCCCGTCACCGAGGCTGTGGTCCGCGCCTTTCAGCTGCATTTCCGCCCCGAGCGGGTTGACGGCGTCGCGGATGCGGCCACTGTCGCGATCCTGCGGGACCTGCTCGATCTGCGGGCCGCCCGGTCGTCCTGATCGGACCGGCGGAGGGAACCGGTACAGGATCGGATCCTGTCATTCAGGGGCGCCGCAGGCGAGCCACGGAATGACAGCGAGGTAGGGCCCTCGTCAGTCTGCCCCGAAATACCCCAGGCCTAAGCTCCGACCACCGCAACGGTCTGACGGGCGATGACGCCTTCCTCGTCGGTCGGGATCATGCGGATCTCGACGCGGCCGTCTGGGCGGTTGATCGGGCCGTCCGGCTGCCCATTGGCGGCGGGATCGAGATCGAAGCCGAGCCAAGCCAATCGCGCGCAGACCAGGGCGCGGACCTCCGGGGTGTGCTCCCCGATGCCACCCGTGAAGACGAAACATTCCAGCCCGCCGAGGCTGTTCGCCATGGCGGCGGTCTCGCGCGCGATGCTGAAAGCGAATTGATCGATGGCCTCTTTGGCGCGCGGGTCGGGGCTCGCCAGCAGGGTTCGCATGTCGGCGGAAATTCCCGAAACGCCCAGCAGGCCAGACTGGTGGTACAAAATGTCCTCGACCTGTTTGACCGAAAGGCCGTGCGCCTGCTGAAGGTAGAGCAGGATGCCGGGGTCGATGGCACCGCAACGTGTGCCCATCACCAGCCCGTCGAGTGCCGTGAACCCCATCGTGGTGTCGACGCTGCGCCCATCGCGCATGGCGCAGAGGCTGGCGCCACTGCCGAGATGCGCCACCACGGTTCGCTTGGCCGCAAGCGCGGGCGAAATCCTCCGCAACTTTCCTGCAATGGCCTCGTAGGACAGGCCATGGAAGCCGTATTTCCGCACGCCGTCGTTCTCGTATTCGCGGGGTAGCGCGTAGCGACTCACCGGCGGCGCCAGTCCATGGTGGAACGCCGTATCGAAACAGGCGACCTGCGGCAGGCCGGGCCGAAGCTTCGTGATCGCGCGAATGGGCTCGAGACTGCGCGGCTGGTGCAGGGGCGCGAGCGGCGTCAAAGCGTCGATCTTCGTCACGACCTCTTCGGAGAGGCGGACCGGGCCATCGAAGTCGCGGCCCCCATGCACGATCCGGTGACCGACGGCGATCAGCTTGTCGTTCCCGAGATGGGAGCCGATCCAGTCCAGCACTCCTGCGAGCAGTTCTTCGTGGGAGGAACCGTCCGGCCAGGTCTTTTCGGCCAGAGCTTTGCCGTCCGGCCCTTTGGCGGAAAAGCGCGGCTTCGGCCCGGCATCCTCTAGCAATCCCTTGGACACCAGAACGGGATCGTGCCCCGGCTCGATCTCGAACAGGCCGAACTTGATGCTGGATGAGCCCGCGTTGAGGGCCAGAACCGCGTTCGACATGGAGCCCCCGTTCAGTCGCTCGCTCGCAAGAGCCCGCGCGAACCTGGATCTTATACTCGATCAGCTTGTCGCATGTTCGCTGATCGATCTGCGCCATCCAAAAGCGCCGAAAGGTCGCGTTTGATGGCCTCCTTGCAGGTGTCGGCCGCCTCGAGGATGCGCGCCGCGTAGAAGAAATCGAGCAGCCGGAACCGCTCCACCGGGGGGCAGACCAGAAGGTGCGGCGGCCGCAGTTTCAGCATCCGGCTCGTCAAGGCCATCTGCATGATCTGCGAGGTGCCCAGCATGGCTTCGAGCGGCCGCGGCACTGCGCCGGGCTCGTCCACCCGGCCGGGCGAGACGTCGCAGGCGACCACGACAGCGGCGGCGTCGAACAGGATCTCATAGGGCAGCGGGTTGGCGACCCCGCCATCCACCATCACGCGACCATCCCGGAGCACCGGCCTGACGAGGCCGGGAATCGCCATCGAGGCCGCGACGGCACTGCGCAGCGGGCCCGAGCGGATCGCCACCTCGGTCCTCGCGTTATAGTCGGTTACCATCACGGCCAGTGGGATCGCGAGATCCTCCAAGCGGTCGGGAATGCCCTTCGGCCAGAAGGCCGACAAGACCCGCTCGGCATCCACCAGCACGGGGTTGGTCAGGCGCCGCGCCAACAGATCGGAAAACTTGCCGACGCGCGCTTCCAGCATGCGGCCCAGCACGAGGCGACGGTTGCGCAGCACGTGAAGCGCGTGGGCTCGAAGCTCGCGGGCCGGCATGCCGGCCGCATAAGCGGCCCCGATAATGGCGCCCATCGAGCAGCCTGCGATCAGCACGGGACGGATACCGAGTTCGTCGAGCGTCTCAAGCAGCACGATGTGGGCGATCCCGCGTGCGCCGCCCGCCCCGAGCGCCACGGCGACGCGCGGCTGTGCGGCCCCGTCCGGCCTCGGCGGTTCGACGCCGGTGACCGGCTCGGTCGATGACCGACCCTCCATCATGGCGCTAGGAAGGCGAGGAGCGCCCGCAGGGTGTCCGATGCGTTTTCCTCGGCCACGAAATGCCCGGACTCGACCGTGTCGCCGGTGCAGTTCGGCGCAAAAGTGCGGCGCCAGACATCGAGCGCGGGCTCCCGGCCGGAACCCTGGAGATAATCGCTGCCCGCCAGGATGTGGACCGGGGCCGAGATCGTCTTGCCGGCCACACGATCGCTCTCGTCGGCCTGTCGGTCCTGCTTGGCGCCGGCCCTGTAATCCTCGCACATGGCATGGATGCGGCTCGGCTCGTTCCAGCCGGCCCGGTAATGCGCCAGCGCGCGTGGATCGAAGGCGGCGAGCGACTTGGCCTTCGACCATTTGGTCATCAACCCGCCGAAATAGGCGTCGGGATCAGCTCCGACCGCCTTCTCGGGGTTAGGCTCCGGTTCGGCCAGGATCGGCCAGTGCGGCGAGACATCGTGGCCCGCCTCGATCTGCAGCCACATCTCGGAGGTGGGCACGATGTCGAGCAGCGCGAGCCGGCTGAGACGCCCTGGATGGTCGAGTGCCAGGCGATAACCGACCCGTGCGCCCCGGTCATGGCCCACCAAGGCGAACTGGACGTGACCGAGTTCTTCCATAACGGCCACCACATCGGCCCCCATGGCGCGCTTGGTGTAACCCGTGCCACCTTGGCTCGCCGGTGCCGAGGACCAGCCGTAGCCGCGCAGGTCCATGAGAACCACCGAGAAGCGCTCCGCGAGAGCGGGCGCAATTTTGTGCCACATCGCCATGGTTTCCGGAAAGCCATGGACGAGCATGACAGGCGGCCCCGAGCCGCCGACGCGCGTGAAGATCGTGCCGGCTTCGGTCGCCACGGAGCGGGCCGAAAATCCGGGAAACAGGTCGGCAAGATCGGACATGAAACGATCCTTCGAGGTCAGAGGAGGCCGGGTGCGCTGCCCAAGGTGATCGACTCCCGCGCGACCGCGTGCCACCCGATGTCGCGACGGCAGAAGCCCCCGGGCCAATGCAGGAGGTCGACGGCCCGGTAGGCGCGGGCCTGGGCGTCGCGTGGGCCGCCGCCAAGGGCCGTCACCGCAAGCACCCGGCCGCCGTCGGCGAGCATGCGGTCGCCATCCTGCCGCGTTCCGGCGTGGAACACGCGCACATCGGCGAGGTCCGAGACGCGGTCGAGACCCTCGATGATAGTGCCTTTGAGAGGCGTGCCAGGATAGCCGTTGGCGGCCAGCACGACCGTCAGTGCCGTCCCGGGCAGGAAGACCAACGGCTCGTCGGGCAGGCATCCCCGCGCACTGGCCAAGAGCAGCGGCAACAGGTCGGTCGCGAGCCGGGGCAGGATCGCCTGCGTCTCGGGGTCGCCGAGCCGCACGTTATATTCGATCAGTTTTGGGCCATCCGGCCCCACCATCAGGCCGGCGAACAGCATGCCGCGAAAAGGTGCTCCCCGCGCCGCCATGCCGCGCAGTGTCGGCTCGATGATGGTGGCCATGATGCGGCTTTCGAGTGCGGCATCTGCGATCGGGGCCGGCGAGATCGCACCCATGCCGCCGGTATTGGGGCCGGTATCCCCCTCGCCGACGCGCTTGTGGTCCTGCGCTGTGCCGAAGGGCAGGGCGCGCGCGCCGTCGCAGAGTGCGAAGAATGACATTTCCTCGCCCACCAAAAACTCCTCGATCACCACGGAGGCGCCCGCTACCCCGAAAGAGCCTGCGAACATGGCGTCCACAGCGGCTTCGGCCTCGGCGAGGGTTTCGGCCACGATCACGCCTTTGCCGGCCGCGAGCCCGTCGGCCTTCACCACTACGGGCAGGGCATGATGGCGGAGAAAGGCCCTCGCGTTTACCGCGTCGTCGAACCGCTCGTAAGCGGCCGTGGGAATCCCGAACGCGCGGCAGAGGTCCTTGGTAAAGCCCTTCGATCCTTCGAGTTGCGCGGCGGCTTGGCTCGGCCCGAAGGCCGCGATGCCGACCTCCGCGAGCCGATCCACGACTCCGGCCACCAGGGGCGCTTCGGGGCCGACCACGACGAGGTCGACGGCCTCCCGCCGGGCCAAATCGACCACGGCCCGCATGTCGTTGAGGTCGACGGGAATGTTACGGGCCAGCATCGCGGTCCCCGGATTGCCGGGCGCCACGATGAGCGTTTCGAGCAGAGGGCTGGAGGCGAGCGCCTGAGCGAGGGCGTGTTCGCGTCCGCCTGACCCTAGAAGAAGCACTTTCACCGAACTTGCCTTTTTCAAACGGCGCGACCCGTGATTCACCCGGTGCTGATTGTCACGGCCACCTATCATCGAATGTGTCGGCGACGCCACCGCACCCTTCATCGCTCGAGCATGAGCCTGCCAAATAGCCGGGAGAGCGCGTTGACCCTGCGGTCAGGGTCGCCTTGATCCCGCGCCCCTTTCTCGTGTTGATGGCCGGGATGCGTGGAGCAAGGTCCCGATGACCGTATTGGCGGCAGTCTGTGGCGTTTTGATCGTTCTGCTCGGCTTTTGGAGTACCGGCAGGTCGCCGACCGACTGGCAGTATGCCGTTCAGGTCACCTGTCTGGTGGGCGGGCTGATCCTCTGTTTCCTTGCCGTGATCCTGGCGCGGCTCACCGCTTTGGGAAAGCGGCTCGACGAATTCGAAGCCGCGGCGGAACCGGGTGAGTAGTCGCTTGCGCGACAATCCGCTTCTGCTGCGGTAGGTTGACTCATGCTCAAGCCGAAGTCCACGCGTCGTTCAGCAGCCTCGGACGGTCCAGGCGATCTGCCCGAACTCGATGGAGCCGCGCTGGCGGCCGTCCCCAACGACCAGGAATTCACCGTGAGCGCGCTCGCGGGCGCGCTGAAGCGAACCGTCGAGGACCGCTTCGGCTATGTGCGGGTGCGCGGCGAGATTTCCAACTACCGCGGCCCGCATTCCTCCGGCCATGCCTATTTCTGCCTGAAAGATGATGCGGCCCGCATCGACGCCGTAATCTGGAAGACATCCTTCGCCCGGCTGAAGATCAAGCCCGAGGAGGGCATGGAGGTCATCGCCTCCGGCAAGATCACCACCTATCCGGGCAAGTCCTCCTACCAGATCATCATCGAGACCATGGAGCCCGCGGGAATCGGCGCCCTGATGGCGGCGCTCGACGAACGCCGTCGCCGGCTCGCGGCGGAAGGCCTCTTCGATGCCTTGCGCAAGCGCCCCATTCCATTTCTGCCCGGCGTCATCGGGGTCGTCACATCGCCGACGGGCGCCGTCATCCGCGACATCCTGCATCGCATCGCGGATCGCTTTCCGCGTCGCGTGATCCTGTGGCCCGTGCGTGTCCAGGGCGAGACGAGCGCCGCCGAGGTGATGCGCGCCATCACGGGCCTCAACGCCCTGCTTGGGCATGCCACGATTCCCAGCCCGCACGTGATCATCGTGGCGCGCGGGGGCGGATCGCTCGAGGATCTTTGGGGATTCAACGACGAGGCGCTCGTCCGCGCCGCGGCAGCCAGCGCCATCCCGCTCATCTCGGCGGTCGGCCACGAGACCGACTGGACCCTGATCGACCATGTGGCCGACCTGCGGGCGCCGACCCCGACGGGCGCCGCCGAACTCGCGGTGCCGGTGCTCCTCGAGCTCGCAACCGCCATCGACCGGCTCGAGGGGCGGCAGAGCGCCGCCATGTTGCGCCTTCTCGAGGATCGCCGGACAGCCCTACGGGGGCTGGCCCGCGCGCTGCCCTCGGGCGCCGATCTGACGGCCGGGCCACGACAGCGCCTGGACATGGCGGGTTCGCGACTGCCGGGCGGCCTGCGCACGAGTGTGGATTCCCGCCGCATCGCCCTGGCGCGGCTTGGCGGCCGCCTCGCGGCGCAAACCCCGCAAGCGCGCGTGGCACGGGCCGCGCAACACCTGGACGGACTCATCCTCAGATTGCGGCGCGCCGAAGCGGTCGCGGCCCGCGACAAGGCGCGGAGTCTCGCGAGCGCCGGCGAGCGGCTCGGCACCGCGTTTTCGGCCCGGTTGCGACTGGCCGCCGAGGTGGGACGCGCAAGGCGGCAGAGTCTCGCCGGTCTCGACCGGCGCCTCGGTTTGGCGCTGGAGGCGAGCCGACAAAGGCATCATGCCCGGCTCGCGACCTTGACCCAGATCCTTGCCGGTCTCAGCTATCGAAGCGTACTGGCGCGCGGTTTCGCGCTGGTCCGCGAAGGCGATGGTGCCATGGTGAGGAGGGCCGTCGGCCTGTTGCCGCGCACGCCCTTGCGGCTCGAATTCGCCGATGGCGAGGTCCAGGCCGAGGTGGTCGGGACCGAGCCCTCCAAAACGCGCGCCCGTCCGGCCCGGCCCGTCGGGCCGAGCGGCGGCCGGCAAGGCTCACTGTTTTAGCCGTTGCGAGCTCGATCGGCGTGGCGCACGATGCGGCTGCGCCCTATCTGCTCAATCCTCGACCCACCCGATCTTCGGACCCTGTGTGATGAACCGTTTCGAGCGTCGTCCCGCGGCTGCCCAGGAAGCCAGCCTGGAATATCTCGACGGGGAATTCCGCATCATTCGACCGGGCGCCTTCGTGCGCTGCGCCGTGACCGGCGTGCCGATCCCGCTGGAGGAGTTGCGGTATTGGAATGTCGCGGCCCAGGAGGCCTATGCGAGTCCCGAAGCCAAGCTGCTGCGCCTGGGCAAGCGGCCCGCCGAAGAACACGAGCTCAAGGCCCGAACCCCTATCGCTCCATGACAGTGGCAAGCCGGGCCGCGACACGGGCAGGATCGTCGAAGACGAGTTCGACCGGAAGGGTTTCAGCCGGAAAATCGGGCGGCAATCGCACACCGTCCTTGGCGGTCGTGACCAGGACCGCGCCGGCGCGGTCGGCGTCGCGCCGCAGCGCCGCGAGATCATGGGCCGTGTAGGCATGATGATCGGGGAAAGCCCGCTGAGCCACCACGGCGAGGCCGCTCGCGGCAAGCGTATCGAAGAGTTTTTGCGGCCGGCCGATCCCTGCGAAGGCCAGCAAAGGCCGGTCTTTGAGACGCGTCACCACCGCGGCGTCAGGCTCCAGGCGCGCCGAGGTCACGGGCACGCCGGCCATCCGGGCCCGTTCGGCTAGCTCGTGAGCCGCCGCGCCCTCACCCACGATGCAGAGCAGCGACACGAACGGCCATTGGCGAGCGGCCGGCGCGCGCAGGGGACCGGCGGGAAGACAAAGGCCATTGCCGATCCCGGCACGGCCGTCCGCAACCGCAATGGAAAAATCCTTGGTCAGGGCAGGGTTTTGCAGGCCGTCGTCGAGCACCACGACGGTGGCGCCCTCACGGGCCGCCACCCGTGCGGCCGCGAGCCGGTCGGCCGACACATAGGTGGGGGCCAGTTGGGCGAGCAGCAGCGGCTCGTCGCCGCAGAACGCGGCCCCGTGGCGGTCCGGATCGACGCGGAGGACGTCGCGCGCGTTGCGTTGCTGCTGTCGGCCATACCCGCGCGACAGAAAGGCCGGGCGATGGCCGCCGGCCTCCAGCATCCGGGCGATCGCGAGCGCTACGGGAGTCTTGCCGGCCCCGCCCGCCACCAGATTGCCGATACAGATGACCGCCACCGGCGCACGGACCCCGGCACACCGCATGCGGGCCGCCGTGACGGCGCCATAGATGGAGCCCGCGGGAGCAAGGAGCCGTGCCGCGAGCGTCGGGGTCGGCAGCCACCAGAAATCGGGCGCTCGCATCAGGCACCGCCGCCGAACGCGGCCAAATAGGGCTCGATCGCGGCCAGGGTGCGCTCGGTGGCGCCGCTCTGCGCCGCAACGGTCTCGGCGCTGGCGCGTCTCATGCGGCACAACTTCGCGCCATCCGCGAGAAGGTCCGACAGGGCGGCCACCAGCCCATCCTCATCGGCCACCGCCAGAGCGCCGCCGCCCTCGTCGAGCAGGTGGTAGACGTCGACGAAATTGCTCACCTGGCCGCCATGAAGGATCGCGCTGTCGAGCTTGGCGGGTTCGATGGGATTCTGGCCGCCGCCTCCGGTAAGCGACTTGCCCACGAACACGATCGGAGACAGGCGATAGAACAGGCCCAATTCCCCCATCGTGTCGGCCACGAAGACCTGCGTGTCGGGCTCGATCGACTGGCCCTTCGAGCGCAATCCGGCGCGCAGGCCCATCTGGGCCGCCTGCTCGACCAAGCCGGGGCCGCGCTCGACCTTGCGGGGCGCCACGATGGTGAGGAGGTCGGGAAACCCGCGCATGACCCGGCCGTGAGCCGCGAGCACGATGGCCTCCTCATCGGCATGCGTCGAGGCCGCGACCCAGACGGGACGTTTGCCGATCCGCGCCGCCATGTCGTCGACCGAATGCGGGTCGGCGGGCGGGGGCGGGCCGTCATATTTTACGTTGCCGGTCACCTTCACGTCTTGGCCCCCGAGCGCGGTGAGCCGCTTCGCATCCTCGGCTGTCTGGGCGAGGCACAAGGTCGTGCGGGCCAGCATGGCCTCGATCAATCGCGGTGCGTTGAGCCAGCGGGCGTGGGAGCGCGCCGACAATCGGGCATTGACCAGCACAACCGGCGTGTCGCGTCGCCTGGCCGCAAAGAGCAGGTTGGGCCAAAGTTCGGACTCGGCCAGCAGGACCAGATCGGGTCGCCAATGATCGAAGAAGCGGTCCATGAACATCGGCACGTCGAGGGGAAGAAACTGGTGGATCGTGCCGGCCGGAAGCCGTCCTTGCAGCACGTCGGCGGACGTGACGGTGCCGGTGGTGATCAGGATCGCCATGCCACGTTCGGCCAGGCGCTCGATGAGCGGCAGCAGGGCCAGCCCTTCGCCGACGCTGGCGCCATGCATCCAGACCAGTGGGCCCGACGGGCGGTCGCGTCCCGGATGGCCCAGGCGCTCGCGGAGCCGCGCGCCATTCTCCTTGCCGCGTCGCAAACGCCTGTGAAGGAATGGCATTGCCAGCGGCTCGAGCAGCATCGTGGCACCACGATAGAGCGGGAACAACAGACCGTCCTCGCTCCTCGTCACGGCTCGCTCCCAAGCAACCTGCCGGGGTCCTTGCACCCCACCAAGGCGTAGGCGCGGGCGTGCGCGGCGTTCAGCCCGTCCTCGACGGCCCGGCGTGCGGTCTCCAAGGCCGCTTCATCCGCGTGACGATCCACCCGGATCGGGTCGCCCAGCACCATGGCGCCGCGGCCGAACGGCTTTCCCAGGCTGGCCCGATCCCAGGAAGCGAAGTCGAAACGGCGGCTGGTCACCACCGCGATGGGATAGATCGGACGGCCCGAAATCCTCGCCAGGGTGACGATGCCCAGCCCCGCCCTGCGGGCGATTTTCGGGATATCGGCCGTCATCACCACGGTCTCGCCCTCGGCGAGGACCCGGGCCATCGACAGAAGGGCCGCGCCGCCGCCCCGCCGCCGTGCCCCGGATGGCGCGCCTCCCGAGCCGCGGATCGGCCGCACCCCAAATCTTCGCAGCAGCACCGCGTTGATCTCGCCGTCACGATGGCGCGAGATCAGCGCCGCCACGCGGGCGCCCTTGGGCCAAGCATAGTGGACCATGAAATGCTGCCCGTGCCACATGGCGGCAATCACGGGCAAGTCGGGTGCGATGGTGTCGAGAAAGCCGGCAGGTTCCTGCACGAAGCCGTTGGTGGCCTGCACGACGCGCAGGTAAAGGCTGGCCAAAAAACCTGCCGTTTCCTGAACCGGGCGCGACCGGCCGAGCGCTTTCAGCATGGCATTCGTCAGCCTCCGGGCAATCGCCCAGGCGCCGAGGGATCGAGAAAACGATGCAGGTGGACGATGAAATAGCGCATCAGGGCGTTGTCGACGCTTGCTTGGGCGCGAGCCCGCCAGGCGACCTCGGCGGCCGCGTAGTTGGGATAGACACCCACGATGTCGATCTTCTCCGGATCGCGGAATTCCGTTCCATCGAGCTGGGTGAGTTCGCCGCCGAAGACGAGATGAAGAAGCTGCGGCGGCCGCGAAGACGTTTCAACCATGCCATTCTCCGAAAAGCTGGACGCGGGCGCTCGTGCAATCACCGGTCCAGCGGCGGCTGAACGTTTGGCGGAGCCATCGCGGGAGAGCATCAGGCCGGCCGTCAGTCACGCGGCCGCCGAAGCATGTCGATGAGGGCACGATGCAGCAACGGCGGTCCGCCGACGAGAAGCGGATGGGTGGGCTTACGCTGATTGTAAAGCGGGGCCGACCCATGGCGATCGGTAAGCAGGGCGCCGGCTTCGGTCATGATGAGGTCGGCGGCCGCGATGTCCCAGTCGTGCGAATCCGCGCCTCCCACGCAACCGTCGAGAAACCCGGCCGCCACATGGACGAGTCGGCAGGCGAGCGATGGAATCTTCGGCACGATCCTGAACGGCAAGCTACCGGAAACCTCGCTTGCGAAATTGGCGGGACCCGCGATCTGAGCCCCCGCAAGGCTCGTCTTGGTGGAGGCCGAGATCGGCGATCCATTGCAGGTGGCGCCGCCCCCCGCGATGGCCTCGAACCGCTGATCGAGGACGGGCGCGTGGACGACGCCGACCAGCGGTCGCCCATCCTGGACCAGCGCGATCGATATGCACCAGCGCGGGTCGCCCGACACGAAGCCCCGCGTCCCATCGATGGGGTCGACCACCAGAACGAGGCTGTGGCGAAGCCGATCCTCCGAGTCCGCGGTTTCCTCCGAAAGCCAAGCCGCATCGGGAATTGCCGCACAAAGATGCTCGCGCAGATAAGTGTCGACCGCCATATCGGCTTGGGTGACGGGGGAGCCGCCATCCTTGTAGGTGATGCCCGCCGAGGTGCGTGCACCCGGACGGAAATAGGCGAGTGCGATCGTGGCGCTCGCCAAGGCCGCGCCGCGAAAACAGGCGAGAATGCCGTCGAGATCGCTCGTCGAAAGTGCAGCCAAGGGATGCCGGGGAGAAAGGAGCTAAGGCCTGCGCTCTAGCGTGGCGCATGCCGCAAAGCAAGCGCGCGCCGACGCCCGACCGACTTCGGATCAGCTCGAAACCAGCGGCCCGCCGAGGTCGATCTGCAGCAGTTCGGGCGGAACCCGAAAGCGCACCGGCGCGCCCGAGTCGCCAAGGCCGCCCGAGATGATGAGATGCCGGCCGTCCTCCACGATATGCCCGTAGACGTAGCGGCGCGAAGGCGCGAACGGGGTGCCGATCAGCGGCACGTTCACTTGGCCGCCATGGGTGTGACCGCACAGGGTGAGCGAGACGCGATCGGGAACGCGGGGAAACAGGAAAGGCTCATGCATCAGCAGCAGGACCGGCGCGTCGTCGCCGACCTGTCGCAGCGTGCCGGAAAGATCATCCGCGCCCCGGGTCCACTGCGGCGCCACGAGATGCGCCATCTGATCCGCAAGGCCG
The DNA here is from genome assembly GCA_964245915.1 of uncultured Lichenihabitans sp. Taxonomy (GTDB): domain Bacteria; phylum Pseudomonadota; class Alphaproteobacteria; order Rhizobiales; family Beijerinckiaceae; genus Lichenihabitans. The sequence goes on from CAXTOT010000045.1 coordinate 31,523, forward strand.
GCAAGCCAGAAAGCCTGGCCGTCCTTGCTCAACCTTACGGCGGTGTTCTCGAGGATCGTGACATCGATGCGCCGCAACGCGCGCCGTACTTCTTCCGGGCCACCCGGCATGCCGGGAACCGGGCCGTGCCACCAATCGTGGTTGCCGAGAATGGAATAGACGCCCAAAGGCGCCCGTAGTCCGGACAGCGCTTCGGCCCAGGCATCGGGCTGCACCGGAGCGGTTACGAAACGGTGGCCCGCATTATAGTCGCCGAGCAGGACGATCAGATCGGGCGACAAGGCATTCACGCTTGCAGCGATGCCGTGGATGCGCTCCGCCGACATCCAGGGTTCGCAGGCGTGGATGTCGGCCACGACCGCGATCCGCAAAGCCAGACGCTCCGGCCAACGCGGCGGCGTGAGGGCGTAGGCCGTTTCCCGCGGCCCGAGCATGGGCTCGACCCCGACCGCATAGGCGCCCAGCCCCAGAGGGGTCAGCGCCAGCGCACCGGCGCCGATCAGAACTTGCCGTCGATCGATCATCGTTCCGGGTGGTTACGCGACCTTTGCGCCCTTTTTTGGCGTGAACTCACGCACGTCTTCAGGCCGCCCGCGTTTCTCCGCGCAGGAAAGCGGGACCCTCATGCTGCTGGCGCTTGGACTTGCCAGGATCGGGCTGGGTCGTGAAATGAAGCGCAGCCGCCACGGCCGAGATGCCGATTTCCCGATACAGGCGCGCCTGCAGCTCACGAGCATCCTCGATCTTGGGTTGAGACGCGTCGTTGTGCGTGGACTGGGTCATCAGGGTCGACTTTCAGGTTGGCTTACGCCAGGGCGCATCGGCATGTTGGTGAACGATCGGTCAAATCTCCCGCGCTATTTCTAACAAAGCGCTAAGCCGTCGCGGCCGGACCCGTTCCAGGACGACGCACCAAGGGCAGCGCCGCTACGGCAGGTCCCAATGGCAGAACTTCGAACCGTTGCGCCGGACCTCCAGGTCGACGTGCATGTGCTCTTCATGAAAGCCGTCGGATCCCGGACCGAGCACGGTGGCAAAGCGCGCGCAGGCGGTCCGCTTCACCTCGGTCAAGACGAGCGCCGCCAGTCCACGATCCTTCACGCTGGTCGGGGGCCCATCGCTCGACGCGAAGATGCCGATGTCCATGGCATTGCCCTTGCCATGCTCGCTCAGCTTGGCGCCAACGACCCGGTTGCGGCCGCGGCACGCATATCCCGACGTGCTCGCCAATGTGGTGAGAGAGCGACCGACCTTGGCGAAGACCGGCGCGAGATCGTCGCGAATCCAGTCCGCAACCGCATCTCCCAGCGGACAATTGATCGACACGGCCGGCTTGAATTCGACTTTTCGCGTGGGCGAGAGGATCACAGCGGAGAGTTCAATCGGGGCCGCCATGCCGCAATCGCCCGGACCACTCACGGGTTCGCTGGCGCGCGCCACGACTTTGCCGCTGGCGAACAGGGTCGCGCAAACGCGTTCCGCCGCGGCAAAATCGGGCGGTGGGGCTGCTGGCTGCTCCTTTGCGGGTTGTGCCGCAGCGGCGGGGCTCGGCGTCGTGCTGATCGGCGGAGCGGGCGGTCCGGCGGTCGAGGGCCGGGCCGGCGGCACGATGGTCGGCGGCGAATTTAGTTCAGGCGGCCGAGGCGGGGGCAGGGGTGTCGTGACAAGAACCGGCGCTGGCTGGGCTGGGCGTGGTGGGGGTAGGGGCGGGCTGGAGGTTGCCGACGCCGGGAGCGGGAGAAGCATAATCCCCAGGACCGCGAGGGTCCGACTGGCCTTGAAGCGTGGGCGACATGGCATGCAGGTCGCATCTCCCTGTTGGAACCGGACCGCTCCACGGGTAACGGTGCCGCGAGCGATTCGAAAGGCGGAGCGAATCTGCAGCCAAGCGAACGCGCTCTGGACTGCTCTGAACGACCACCGGCCCGCGCGCAAGGCCGGCCACAAGGAGAACCCGGACCATGCCGCTTGCCGGAATCCTGTTCGACAAGGATGGCACGCTCGTCGATTTCGACCGGACATGGGGGACCGCAACCTATCCGGTAATGCACCGCCTGAGCGGCGGCGACGCCGCCATCGTCGAGCGTCTCGCCGCCGCGATGCACTACGACATCGAAGCCCGGCGCTTCCATCCGACCTCACCGCTCATCGCCGGCTCGGCCGCGCAAATCCTGCTGGCCTGGGCCAGCGTTCTGGGGCGGCTCGGCGACCCGACGCTCATCGCCGAGATCAACGACCTGTTTGCGGCCGAAACGCTGCTGTCGCTGATGCCGATCGGCGATCCCGTGGCGGTTCTGGACGGCCTCCGCGCTCGGGGCATCAAGCTTGGTCTTGCCACCAATGACGCGGAAGCCAATGCCCGGGCGCAACTCGCGGCCCTTGGGCTCGACGGCCACATGGACTTCGTGGCCGGCTATGATTCGGGCCATGGTGGCAAGCCGGAGCCCGGCATGGTGCTGGCGTTTGCGGCCATGCTCGGGGTAACGCCCGATCGCGTGGCCCTGGTCGGCGATACGACGCACGACCTGCTGGCCGCGCGGGCCGCGGGTGCGATGGCGATCGCGGTCCTCAGCGGCCCGGCCGACCGCTCGACGCTCGAACCCCATGCCGATCACGTGCTGGGCAGCATCGCGGACCTGCCGGCGCTCCTGGCGCGGCTCGCCTGAGCGAGTCCGCTTGCAACCCGTGCGGGGCAGGCGCAACAAGGCGCTGCTTTCGAGCGAGGGAATTTTATGCGCCGGTTGATCATCGTGGAGCCGATGGCACGGTCGGCGCTGTGGAGCCGGCGGTTTGCCTCGTTGGGCGCGCTGCTCGCCGCCGTGTCGGTGGTGGCCTCGCGTGGCGGTGTCCTCGACCCCCCAGGGGCGCTTGCGGTGCTGGGGGTGGGGCTTTGCTTCGCGGCCGCGGCGGTGCTCGCCGCTCTGGTTGCGGCCGTGGTGATCTGGCGCTCCGGGCATCCGGGAATTGGGGCCGCCGTTGGCGGCACGATCCTGGCGTGCCTGCTGCTGGCCTATCCGGTCTGGCTCGCCCAGGAGGCCGCGCGCATGCCGGCGCTGAGCGACGTCTCGACCGATCCCGCCAATCCCGTGCCATTTTCGCCGTTACCCAAGGCCCTCGCGGCGCGGCGCGGCGTGATGCACGATCCGCCGTCCCAGGCTGAGCGGCAGGCGCAGGCCGCCGCCTATCCCGACCTTCAGCCGCTGACGCTGGATCTCTCCGCCGCGGACCTCTACAAGGCGGCTCTCAAACTCGTTCAAGCACGGCGATGGCGGGTGATCGAGTCGCAGGCGCCTTCGGGCAAGCCGCCGGTCGGGCACATCGAGGCCGTGGCCAGGAGCACCATCATGGGTTTTCCGGACGACGTGACGATCCGGATCGCGGCGATCGGCGCCAATCAGGCGCGCCTCGACATGCGCTCGGCGTCGCGGTTCGGCCATCGCGACCTCGGCGCCAACGCGGCCCGGATTGCAGCCTTCACGTCCGAACTCGAGGATACGGCGGACCAGGAATAAGGCTTCAGGCCGGAGCGAAGTGGGCCTTGAGCCCGAGGGGCCCGTTGGCGATCACCAGACCGCGTTCGGCCATGTCCTCGAGGTGGGCCAGAACCGAAAGGGCTGCCGCGCCCTTGAGGGCGGGAGCGAGGTCGACGTAAAGCCGCGTCACGATGGTATCGATCGAGCTATCACCCGCTTGCAGCCTGCTCAGGATCGCGCGTTCGCGTTGCCGCCGATGCTGCGCCAGGGCACGGACGAAGCGCTGCGGATCCTGCACCGGCCCGCCATGCCCCGGCCAGTAGATTTCGTCGGCGCGAAGCGCGAGCTTTCCTAGCGACGCCATATAGGCCCGCATCGAGCCATCCGGCGGCGCCACCACCGTGGTGGACCAGGCCATGACGTGATCGCCCGAGAACAAGGCGTTTTCCTGCGGCAGCGCGAAGGCCAGGTGGTTGGCGGTGTGGCCGGGGGTCGCGAAAGCGAAAAGGTCGTAGCCCGGCCCCGAGACCGACTCGCCGTCCGCCATGACGCGGTTGGGCCGATAGGCGAGATCGTGGGCGGCGTCCGCCAGACGGACGTCGGACCCCGGAGGCGCGGGGGACGGCGCATACGGCGCGCAACCCAGGATCGGGGCGCCGGTCGCGGATCGCAGGGTCGCGGCCCCCGGCGCGTGGTCGCGGTGGCTGTGCGTGACCAGGATCTGGGTGATGGTTTCGCCCCTCAGCGCGGCCAGCAAGGCGTCGCGATGGCGCGGATCGTCGGGGCCGGGATCGATCACCGTCACGGCGCCGTGGCCCACGAGATAGGTGCAGGTCCCCGTGAAGGTGAAGGGGCCACCATTGCCCGCGATGAGGCGGCGAACCAGCGGCGACACGGCCTGCACTTCGTCAGGGCGCGCGTCGAGCGAGCGGTCGAACGGGATAGGCTCGGGTTCATCGGCCATGGGCGGGCTCGCTGGCGGTGAGGCGCTCTTCTGTCACCTTGCAGCAATCAGGCCAGCGTCATCGGTGTTTGCGGCTGAGCAGCGCGAGCCAGCCGATCCCGATCATGCAGACGAGAACGCTCGTGGTGGCCAGCGCGGGCCGGCCGAGATCGATGAGGCGGGGCGCCAGCGTGATCGAAAACGCCGCCACCACCAGCCCGACCGCGACCCGGGCCGCGGCGCGCTCGATGCCATGCACCACCTTGTCGAGCCCCTTGACCTCGATCTCGACCGTGACCTTCCCCTGTTTGAGGCGCACCAGCAGCAGGTGGATGAGGCTCGGCATTTCGGATGCCGCGCCGAACAGCCCGGTGCCGAGCGACTCGAGCTTCTTCTTCAATCCCGAGAGCGAGAAGCGCGCTTCCAGCGTGCGTTTCACGGTCGGGCGCGCGGCCGCGAACAGGTCGAAATTGGGATCGAGCAGCCGCATCACGCCGTCGGCCGTCATCAGCCCCTTGAACAGGATCGCAAGATCGGTCGGCATCGCAAGATCGTTCTCACGCGCCATCGTCATGAAATCCGTCAGCACCAGACCGAGGTTCAATGGGATCGTGGAATGCCGGGTCACGAAGGCTTGGGAGGAGGCCTCGAGCTTCGTCAGATCGGGGTTGCTGTCCCCGGTCCATTCGAGCAGCACCGCCATGAGGCCGTCGGCGTCCTGGTTCAGCATCGCGCCGATGAGCACCAGCAGCTGGCCACGACGCCGCTGCGACAGCCGTCCGACAATGCCGAAGTCGATGAACCCGATCCGGTTGCCGGGAAGCGCCAGCACGTTGCCGGGATGGGGATCGGCGTGGAACACGCCTTCGATCAGGGCCATGTGCAAAAAGGCGTCCGTGCCCTTCTGGGCCAGCGCCGGTTTGTCGAACCCGCCCGCGTTCAGCCCCGCTTGGTCGCTGAGGAAGACGCCATCGACGAATTCCTGGACCAGCACGCGTTCGGAGGTCCATTCCCAGTAGATTTTCGGGAACACGATGTCGTCGCGGTCGGCGAAGAGCGCGGCCAGGAGCTCGCAATTGCGGCCCTCGTTGGCAAGGTCGAGTTCGCCGTTGAGCCCCTTGGCGAGATGCCGCATTTGCTCTTGCGGCCTGTAGCGGGCGAGTTCCGGCCATTCCCGTTCGACGACCCGGGTGGCATGCGCCAGCAGCCGGAGGTCGGCTTCGATGATCTTGCGCAGGCCCGGCCTGAGCACCTTGACCACGACCTTCTCGCCGGTCTTGAGGCGGGCCTGATAGACTTGCGCGATGGAGGCCGAGGCGATCGGATTCTCGTCGAAGTCGTCGAACAGATCGTGCGGCGAGGCGCCGAGGTCTGTTTCGAGCTGGGGCTGGATCTTTTCCCAAGCCACAGGCGAAACCTGGCTGTGCAGCTTGTTCAGCTCTTCGGTCCATTGCGGGCCGAGAAGGTCGGGACGGCTCGCCAGGATCTGCCCGAATTTGATGAAGGTCGGCCCCAGGGCCTCGATGGCTCGCCTGACCCGTTGGGGCTGGGTCAGGCGTTCGACGTCGGGGGCCGGGGTGGTGCGCGTGAATCTTGCGAGGTTGTCGAGCCCCAAGCGTTCGACGGCCTTGTTGAACCCGAAGCCGATGAGAACGCCGGCGATCACCTGGAGGCGTCGACGATCCCGAGTGGCGACAAAGGCCGCCTTCATCATGCTTCTGTAGGGCAATCCGCGACCGCCTTCGTAACGGGACACCCGGCAGTCCCCCAAGGGAACGCCGAGATGTCGAATTGGGTGCCGACGAGGGCGAACCGTCTGATTCGCCGCCGTGCGAAGCTGACCGATGCTCTCGAAATAAGGCGTAAGTGGAAGCAGGCTCACTGGAAGTTGCGGCCTTTGGGCATGACGCGAGCAATAGCGGCGCCGTTGCGGGTGGGCGGGTCGGGTTCGCCCTGCGGCCGCTGGCTTTCGTCGGTGCGGGACTCGGCGAGCGGAAAGCCGATCTTGGCCCCGAGTTCCTTGCCATGGTCGCGCTTCTGCGCCGAAAAAGTCTGCGGCCGCTTGATCTCGTCGGCGCGGGCGAGATCGGACAGGGCGGGGCCGCGCTCCGACAAGGCGCCCAGCATCGGGGTGAGATCGGCGATCGTGTCGGCCACGATGTGGATGACGCCCGCCTCGTTCTGCAATTTGCCCGTGACGGCCACCAAACGCGCCGCGATCACGGCCGCGCGGAGACGCTCGAACACCTTGGGCCAGACGATGATGTTGGCGACACCCGTCTCGTCCTCGATCGTCATGAAGATCACGCCATGGGCCGAGCCGGGGCGCTGGCGTACCAGAACCAGCCCCGCCACGGTGACGCGCCGCTCGGGCGTGCGATCCGCAAGCTCCTCGCTGCGCAGGATGCGACGGGCCGCGAGGTCCGGCCGCAGGAACGACACCGGATGGGCTTTTAGGGACAAGGAGAGGTGGCGGTAATCCTCCACCACATGTTCGCCGAGCCGCATGGGGGGCAGCGCGGCTTCGGCCTCCTGGGCGCCACCCGAGCCTGCGAAAAGCGGCAGATCGTCCTTGTCGCCGGCCCGGTTCAATCCGCGCACGGCCCACAGCGCATCGCGCCTGTCGAGCCCGAGCGAGCGGAAGGCGTCGGCCTCGGCCAGTCCTTCGAGGCTCGATAGGCTCAATTCGGCCCGCCGCCACAGATCACGCACGGAATCGTAGCCGCCGCTGCGCCGATCCACGAGACGGTCCATGTCGAGCTGGCGCAGCCCCTTGACCTGACGGAAGCCGAGCCGCACCGCCTTGTCGCCCAGGATGTCGTCGCGCATGCCGGCGTGGCGCGCGTGCAGGCCACCGCCGCCCGGCGCACCGTCCTCCAACTGGTGATCCCAGGTGGACGCGTTGACGTCCACATCGCGGATCTCGACCCCGTGGTCGCGGGCGTCGCGCACGAGCTGGGCGGGTGCGTAGAATCCCATCGGCTGAGCGTTCAGCATCGCGCAGGCGAACACGTCCGGGTAGCGGCATTTCAGCCAGGCCGAGGCATAGACGATCAGCGCGAAGGAGGCGGCGTGGCTTTCGGGGAAACCATAGGTCCCGAAGCCCTCGATCTGGGCGAAGCATTTGAGCGCGAACTCCGCCGGATAGCCCTTGGCCACCATGCCGTCGACCATCTTGTCGCGGAATGTCCCGATGGTGCCGACCCGCTTGAAGGTCGCCATGGCGCGTCGCAACTGGTCGGCTTCGTCGGGCGTGAAATCCGCCCCTACGATGGCGATCTTCATGGCCTGTTCTTGGAACAGCGGCACCCCCAGGGTCTTATGCAGCACGGTTTCGAGTTCGGCCGAGGGATAGCTGACGGGCTCCAATCCCTGCCGGCGGCGCAGATAGGGATGCACCATGTCACCCTGGATGGGGCCGGGCCGCACAATCGCGACCTCGATCACGAGATCGTAGAATTTTTTGGGTTTCAGGCGCGGCAGCATGGACATCTGGGCCCGGCTCTCGATCTGGAACACCCCGATCGTGTCGGCCCGCTGGATCATGGCATAGACGCAGGCCTCCTCGGCCGGCAGGGTGGCGAGCGTGAAGTCGCTCCCGTAATGGGTTTTGAGCAGGTCGAAGCCGCGCTTCATGCAGGACAGCATGCCGAGCGCCAGAACGTCGATCTTGAGGATTTTCAGGGCATCGAGGTCGTCCTTGTCCCATTCCACCGTGGTTCTGTCGGGCATGGCCGCATTGGCGATGGGCACCACCTCGTCGAGGCGCGAGCGGGTGATCACGAAGCCCCCCGTATGCTGCGACAGGTGGCGCGGAAACCCCGCGAGTTCCTCGGCGAGGCGCAACACTGCCGCGAGGCGCGGCTCGTCCGGGTCGAGCCCGATGCGGCGCGTCTCGCCCTTGTCGACGCCGCCCGACCAATAGCCCCAGACGGTGCCCGACAGGGCCGACACCGTGTCGTCCGACAGGCCGAATGCCTTGCCGACCTCGCGTAAAGCCGAACGCGTCCGATAGGTCACCACGGTCGCGGTCAACCCCGCATGCAGGCGACCGTAATGATCGTAGATGTATTGCATCACCAGTTCGCGCCGCTCGTGCTCGAAATCGACGTCGATGTCGGGCGGCTCGTTGCGCGAGGAGGAGATGAAGCGCTCGAACAGGAGATCGTGTTTGGAAGGATCGACCTCGGTGATCCCCAAGCAGAAGCACAGCACCGAATTGGCGGCCGAACCGCGCCCCTGGCACAGGATGTCCTGGTCGCGGGAATATTTCACGATGTCGTGGACGGTCAGGAAATAGGCCGCGTAGCCAAGCTCCGCCACGATGCCGAGTTCGTGCGTCAGCGCGTCCCGGACCTTTTGCGGAACACCCTCGGGATAGCGCCATTCGGCCCCGGCCCGGCCAAAGGCCTCGAGGGCCTCCTGTTCGGTGGCATAGCCGGCGCGCAATTCGATCGGATAGTCGAATTCGAGCTGGCTGAGCGAGAAGCCGATGCCGTCGAGGAAACGCCCCGTCTCGGCGAGGGCATCGGGCAGATCGAAAAACAGCCGCGCCATCTCCTCGGGCATCTTGAGATGGCGCTCGGCATTGGCGGCCAGTCGAACCCCCGCCTCGTCCAGGCTCACGCCATGGCGGATGCAGGCGAGCACATCACCGAGCTGCCGCCGTTCGGGCGCGTGCATGGTGACGTCGTTGGTGGCGATGAGGGGCAGGCCGGTCGTCCGGGCGAGGGCCACGCGCCGGCCGAGGGTTTCCTGCTGGGCCGGACCATAGGTCAGGGTCGCGGCGATCCAGGTTTTGGCCCCCGCCGCGCTGAGTTTTTGCAGGATTGCGAGGGACTGGCTTCCCCTCTCATCCAGCCCACTTCTCAGCGTGCCGCCGCCCCTTCTCCCCCTGCGGGAGAAGGTGTCGCGCAGCGACGGATGAGGGGTGCGGGACGACGGGAACCCCTCATCCCTCCGCAGGCCATTCCACCAAGCTCCGCTTGGCGGAACCTTTGGCCCGCTCCGCCCGCTTCGCGGACCTTCTCCCGCAAGGGGAGAAGGGGTGCCGCTTGAGAGAAGGGTATTGTTTATAAAAGGCATGATCGACGGCGGTTTTCCCTGCTCTCCGGCAATGGACCAAGGGGGTGAGTCAGGCTCCGATGCGCGACGCGCATCGGCAAAGGCCACGACCTTGTCGGCCCGATCCGCGGCGCCAAGGCCATCCGCGAGCTGGGGCGATATGGCGCCGGATCGAGGGGCCGGGTCTTCGGCCGTGGAGCGCTCCGTCACGATCAATTGGAGGCCCTGCAGGCTTCTGAGAAGATCATCGAGGAAAAGCGTGCAAGTCCCTTTATAAGAACGAGAATTGCCGATCGTTAGGAGCCGCGTAAGGCGGCCGTAGGCGGCCCGGTCCACCGGATAGGCCAGGATGTCGGGGGTGCCGTCGGCAAACACCAGCCGGACGCCGGTCACCACCCGGAACGGGCTATCGGCCGGGATGCGGTGCTTGGCGTAGGAAAAGGCCCTCACCACGCCCGCCAGCGAATTGCGGTCCGCGATCCCGAGGCCCGCCAACCCGAGCCCATGGGCTTGCGCCACCAGTTCTTCCGGGTGGGACGCCCCGCGTAAAAAGCTGAAATTCGTGGTCACCGCGAGTTCGGCGAAACGGGGCGTGTCCATGCGGCTCAGCCAAACAGGCCATGCAGGAACCAGCGCGGCCGTGCCCCTTCGAGGAGCGCGGTCTCGCTGAACAGGCCTTCGCGAAACAGCCAGTAGCGCCGGCCATCCTGGTCCTCGGCCCGAAAATAATCGCGCGTCAGACTCGGGCCGCCGGGCCGCCACCATTCGGGCGCGATCCGTTCGGGCCCTTCGATGGCGGTGAGTTCGTGGAGGGTTCTGCGCCAGCGGAACCGCATGGGCGGCCCGTCCGGCACGGTCGCGATCGTGTCGATCGGTTCGGGGTGTTCGAACAGCCGGATGGGCCGGGCCAAGGGCTCTTGCCTCCCTATGGGGCGGCGCTTGGGAGCCGGGACATTTTGGGCGGCCGGCACCGCGCTCACGGCGAATTCCGGGATGTGGGTGTCCTGGCCCAGCAGCCGCGTCACCCGCCGGAACCCGAGCCGAGCCCCCAGCCGGTCGACGAGATCGGCCAGATCCTCGTCCTGCCCCGGGTGATCGGGACCGTTCGCCACAAGATCGTCCTGACGGACCGGCATTGGCTCGGCCGCTTGGACCGCGAGCCGCACCACGTCGAATCCATAGCCCGTGTCCAGCCCCGCTTCGCTGGCAGCCTCGATGCGCTCCTTGAACAGCCGCGCCATCTCGTCGGGCCGGTTGAGCGGGCGGCTGGTGCCGACCGCGATGCGTTTGACGACGCCATCCACCCTGAACAAAAACGCCTCGATCCGGCGCGCGCCCTTGTCGTGGCGTTCGAGCAGATCGCAGAGGTGCTTCGAGAGGTCCCGCAACGTGCGCTCGACATCTTGCAGCAGCAGGATCGGGCTCGCGAACCGCTGTTCGGCCACGAAAGCGGGCGGGTCGAAGCGCGGCGAAATGGGATTTTTCAGCCTCCCCATGACGGCATCGAGCCGGGCATGGAGGTCTTTGCCGAACCGGGCCGCGAGCGGCGCACGGGGTCGCCACAAAAGATCGTCGATCCGGCGCAGGCCCGCCTGCTCCAGGGCCTGCACGGTCTCGGGGGCGAGCCGCAGGGCTGCAAGCGGCAGCGGACCGAAAACCTTGCCGAACGCTTTGCCGTTATCCTGATCGGGTGCCATCTTGACGGCGCTGAACCGGGCCAGCGCCCAGGCGGCCTCGGGGGTGCCGGCCAGCGCGGCGCGGGCCTCGTAGCCCTGGGCCAGAAGCCCCGTCTCGACCCCACCCCTGAGGGAGGTGTCGCCGCCGAACAGGTGAGCGGCGCCGGAAATGTCGAGCAGGATGCCGTCCGGCTCATCGAGCGCCACAAGGGGCGTGAAGCGGCCGCACCAATCCGCGATGGCGGCGAGGGTTTCGGCTTCCCCCCGCGGATCGGCCTGGCACACCATGAGGCCCGGCCGGACCGCCCGCGCATCGGCCAGCGTCATGCCGGGACGGACCGATTGGCGTGCCGCCTCCCGGTCGACCGCCACGATCCGCTGGGCGCCCTTCACCTTGGCGATGGTGACGCGCGCGTTCGCCTCATCCGAGCCGCCGTCGCTCTGGCGCCTGAGCCGGTCGGTCGACAGGTGCGGGAGCCACAGCGACAGAAAAGTCGTGGTCATGAAAGCACCTTTGCTCGGCATTCCAGAGGAGGGGGAGGGCTTGGTGGCGATCGAAATCCCGCGTCGCGGCCCGCACCTTGTCGAGCCGTACCGCGAAGGCGGCTTCGCCCGGAACGGGCAGGCGACGGCCGACCGAAGCCCGGCGCGGGCTGGGGAGGGGACCTACCGAAAACCGGGTTTCGCTGCCGCTCGACAAGGCATCCGTGCCGCCCGCGAGCCCCGCATGGAGCAGGAGCCCCACCCCGCCATTGGCCCGCGCGGCCAGCACCAGGCGGCGGGAGGGCGCCAGTCCATAATGGCGGCCGCCCCAGAGTTCGGTCAGCACCACGATATCGCGCACCCGCAGGGCTTCTTCCGTGGCCCAAAGGGTCGAGGAGGCCCCTTGGGTCCGCACCACGATCAGGCGGTCGGGATCGAGGCCATGCGACTGCAGGCCGGGTCGATAGGGGCCGCCGCTTTCGGTGCTGGCGCACCCGTCGATGATCCAGACCAGCACCCCGTGCCGGGTCAGGCAGCGCGCCGCGAGCGCCAGCGCGAAACCCGATGCCGTGCCCTCGTCGCGCGGGGTGGCGGGCACCACTTCATGCAGGGCGCCCCGTCTCAAACCGCCCCCGAGCACCGCATCGAGCGAAAACCCCCGTGATCCGAGCGGGATGACGGAGCGGTCGTCCTGCCTGCGCGCACCGAACCCGTGGCCGGACGTGAGGCCGCGCGCCGTCACGCCTTCGGCCTCGATCCGGGCGATGGCGGCACGCAAAAGGGTGACGTGTTCCGTTCTGCCGCGCCGCGACATCGGTTCCAGACCTCAACATGTTCTCTATTTGTTCTTATAGATTCCGGGC
>CAXTOT010000046.1:0-41646 GCA_964245915.1 uncultured Lichenihabitans sp.
GAACCTGTGACCCCTTCCATGTCAAGGAAGTGCTCTCCCGCTGAGCTACGCGCCCACTCGTCTCGCGGGACGGGACAAACCCGCGAAGCTCGCGATATAGCGGGCGCATCCGGGCTACGCAACAGCCAATTCAGAGACGGTGGATCGGCGCCCCAAGCCGCACGAAATCCGGCTCGCGGCAGGTCAGCACCAAAACCTGAAGGGTTTCGGCGGCTTTCTGCAGCACGAGATGCATGCGGCGGAGCCGGCTCTCGTCGGTGTTCACGAGGGCATCGTCGAGGATGACGGCGGAGGGCTGGCCCGAGCCGCGCAGGATCTCGGCCAGCGCCAGCCGGGTGATGACCGCGATCTGCTCGCGGGCCCCGACGCTGAGGCTTTCGAAGGGTTCGCTCACCCCCCCGCGCACCAGATGCTCGATGGAAAAGGTGCTTTCGTTGAGCAGGATGTCGCTATCCGGCTGCAGCAGTTTGAGGTAGGGGCGCACGCGGTCACGGACCGGACCCAGCCAGCGGTCCTTGGTGTCGCTCTGGGCCTGCAGCAGCGTGGTGTGGAGCAGCAGGCCGGCCCGGGCCTCCAGCGCCCGTGCGGCTTCCTGCCGGCGCAGCAGCGCCAGGCGCCCCTCGGCTTCCGCGATCTGTTCCCCGAATCCTTCGGTGCCAAGCGCCCGGAGTTCGACTTCGAGATCGCGCTTCTGGCGGGTGAGCGTCTCGATATCGGTCCGGATCGCGGCTTCGGCCGCGAGCGCACGTTTCAGTTCGAGCGCAATCGTGTCCGGATCGGTGGCCTCCAAGGCGGCGCGGGCGAGGGTTTCGGCTTCCGCAGCCAGGGCCGCGGCCTTGTGGGTCTCGGCAAGACGCGCCGCCAGAACCTCGTCGCTTGCTTGCGAGCGAGCGGAAGCGAGCGCCCGGATGCCGGCCTCCTGATCGCGCGCGGCCGCCATGGCTTGTTCGTTGCGCACCGCCGCAGCGGTCGAGGCCCGTTCGCGCTCGCCGTTGAGGCGGACGAGCTCCGCCTCGGCCTCCTTCTCGGCGCGTTGATGCTCTTGCTTGAGCCGTTGCGCCGCGAGCCGATCGGCGTCCGTGACCGGGGTGGCGGGCCCGTCGACGTCGGGGCCGGCGGCGGCCGACAGGGTTTGCGTTTCGAGCCGCAGGGCTTCGAGGCCCTCGGGCGCGAGGGTCGCCAGGACGCGCTTGTGGCCGGCCGCTTCCCCGTCGAGCTCGAGTTTGCGCGCCAGGGCATCGGCCGCAGCCTCCCGCGAGGCCTGGCCAAGCTCCCGGAGTTTTGTCGCAAGATGCCGCTCTGCCGCTTCCACGGCGCGGGCCAGAGCCTCGACGCCGCCGCCAGGGCGGATCTGCAGTCGACCGAAGCCGCCGAGGTCGAGGACGGCGTCGCGCGACAGGCGCAAGGGCCGTTCGGCCGGGTGGGACGCGCCATCGAGCGTCACGCCATTATCGGCTACGGGCTCGAAGGTGATCTGCACGCTGGCGGCGTCGCGCTTGATGCGGGCGCCCGACAGGTCGGCAGCGATCCGGTCGAGGTCGGCGACGTCCTTCTTGGTCACCCGGAGGGCGCCCGAGGCCGCTAGGGCGTCGCGTGCTTTGGTGGCCACGGACTCGGCTTCGTTCAGCCGCGCCGCGGCGCGCTGGAGCGTCTGGACGGCCGCCTGACGCGCGAGGTTCTGCTCCAATGCCGCAAGTTGGAGGTCGGCCTTCTCGCGGGCCGCTCGCAGTTCCGCCCACCGCCGGCTCGTGCTCCGGGCGACCTCTTCGAGTTGGACTAAGGCCGCTTTCGCGGTCGCGTTTTCATCGGCCGCGATCGTGGCGCGCAGCCGGTCGGCTTCGAGCTTGGCCACGGCCTCGTCGCGTCTCGTCTTCCGCTCTGTCGCATACTCGCGCTGTTCCAGCGCGGTTCGATGGGAGGCAGCGACCGCCTCGAGGGTGTCGGCCAGCTGCCTCGTCTTCTCCTGTGCGGCGCGGGCGGCCTCGAGTTCGCGCACCGCAGTGTTGAGGCGATCGTCGCGGGCGTGGCGGGCCAGGATCTCGGAGGTTTTCGCCAGCGCCGCCACCTGATCGTCGTGTCGGCGCAGGCGTGTATCGAGGTCGGAACGCAGGCGGTCGAGGGTCTCGATACTCTCGATCAACTCGCGATATTTGCCGCGCGGTTTGCTGCCGCGCTTGTCCCAGAATTCATTGCGGCGCTTTTCGGCCTCGGCCAGCAACAAGCGCCCGCGTTCGCCACCCATCACCTGGCCGACCTCGCCTTCGAGCGCGGCCGCCAGCGGCCCATGCGATGCCGAGGCATTCAGTGGCCTATGGGCGCTGGCCTGCTCGACCCACAGCAGCCCGTAGATGCCATGATGCTCCTCGGGTTTGGTGGCGCCGCGCCCCGGCGGCGTAAAGCCGAATAGCTCGGCCAGCCGTTCCTCCACGGCATCCCCGGTGGTGCGCCTGCCCGCCGGGTCGATCAATTCCGCTTCGGGGCGTTGATGGAAGGCCTTGCGCAACTGCCAGCGCGCGCCCTTGAGGTCGAAGGTGATCGACACTTCCGGGCGCAGCGCCTGTCCGTGCGGCAGCATGGCCTCCGCCACGAGGCCGCTCACGCGATGGCGCTCGAACAGCACGGCCCGCAAGGCGGCCAACAGCGTCGACTTGCCGGCCTCGTTGTCGCCCACCAGGACGTTGAGGCCGTCCGCGAGATTCTCGACCACGGCGTGGCGAAGCTTGCGAAAATCCCGGACCTCGATACGGCGCAACTGCATGACGTCTAGCGCCCCGCCATCGGCGCCTGTCCGAGATGATCGAGATAGACCATGCGCAGGGCCATGCGGGCCTCCTCGCGTTCCGGGTCGGCAGGATCGAGCGCCTTGGCTCTCAGGCGATCCACAGCCAGTCGCACGAAGCCCGTCGTGTCGATGGCATCGAGGTCGTCCGGGGTGGGTTCGTCGCGCAGGTCGGTGTCGTCGACCTCGAGATGGTGCAGCCGGGCATCCCAGGCCGAGAGGGCCACTTCGAGCCGGCGTCGCTCGGCCAGGCTGACGCTGCCCGATAGATGCAGCGCCACGATGGTGTCGCGCGGCTCGGAGCCGAGCGAGTCGAGCGCCTCGATGACCCTGTCACAGGTGCCGTCCAAGAGTTCGACGTCGAGCCGCACCCAGGCGAAGCGGCCCACCCGAACCCGTTCCACCACGGCCGCCGCCCCGACATGCTCGATCGTGACGAGGTGCACATGCCCGGAATCGTTGGCCTTGTGGCGGTCGGGTTCCGGGGTGCCGGAATAGTGCGTATTGGGGGCGATTTCGAGCGCGCCGTGCCAATCGCCGAGCGCAAGGTAATGCAACGCCGCGCGGGTGGCGCGATCCTCGGCGATCGCATTGGAGGCCTCGCCGTTGCCGGGAAGCCGGTTGGCAATGCTGCCATGCGCCAGGCCGATACGGATCGCGCCCTCGGGCGTCACGACGGTATCGAACCAATGGGTCAGATCCTCGGCCTCGCGCCGACGCCGAAGTGGGGCGGGCAATATGACGGCGCGGCCATTCCAACGATCGATGGGAATGGCCTCGTCCGCGATGACGATATTGGCTGGAAGCGTCATGTGTCGCAGCCGCGTCCACACGCTATGGGTCAGCGCGGCGTCGTGGTTGCCGGGCAGGAACACCCACAGACCTTCGTAACCCTTGAGGGCGTCGAGCGCTTGGGCCAGCGTTTTGTCGAAAACGGTGTTGCCATCGAAAGCATCCCCCGCCACCAGCACGGCGTCGACGGCTTGCTCGCGGGCCTGCCTGGCGATGCGTTCCACCGCACGGATCCGTTCGAGCCTGAGTTCGAACGCCGCCTCGGGCGGAAACTCGCCGAATGGCTTGCCGATCTGCCAGTCGGCCGTGTGGATGAACCTAAATCCCATGGCGTCTTTTCAATTTCCTACCGCTGTTGCAGAGATGGGCGGCCGTGGGGGTGGGCGCTACCAGGCTCGTGGGGATATCAACACCTTCGTGGCGGCGCGGACTGCCGCCGTGCCAATCTCCCGCGAAGCGGAAGAACGGCCGCGAGCCGTGCTACAACGCGCTACCAATCAAAACAGGGGCTCCCATGGTCATCAACGATCCCCAAACCCTCGCCGAGGTCGAGCAGGTTTTCGCCCGCTACGAAGCCGCGATCGTGTCCAACGACGTCAAGGTGTTGGACGAGTTGTTCTGGGACGATCCCCGCACCATCCGCTACGGGGCAGGGGAGACTCTTTACGGCTACGCCGCCATCGAGGCGTTTCGGGCCGCGCGCTCGCCGATCGGGCTGGCGCGCCAGCTCGAGCGCACCGTGATCACGACCTTCGGAACGGACTTTGCGACCAGTTCGACGCTGTTCAGGCGCGCTGGAGTTCCAGGACGCCTGGGCCGCCAGATGCAGACCTGGGCGCGTATGCACCAGGGATGGCGCGTAGTCGCGGCCCATGTCAGCGTGATCGAGGAAGTCTGAGCCGGCGCTTCGCCCCGCCTATTCGGGCGGCGTGCCGTTGAGCGCCAGAACCTCGCCCGCCAGATACAGCGAGCCGGTGATCAGGACTCGCGGGGGCACGGGCCATTGCGGCCGCGCGAGACTGAGCAGCGCCGTCTCGATACTTTCGAACGGTGTGGCGCGCAGGCCCGCCACGGCGGCCTGCTCGGCCAGTTCGGCGGCCGTCCTTCCCTCGTGATCGCCCGCGACCGGCACGGTGAGGACGGTCCGGGCCAAGCCCCTGAACGAGCCCAGGAAGGTTGCGGCATCCTTGGTGGAGAGCATGCCGCAGACCAGAACGAGAGGGCGGGGGAACCGCTCTTCCATCTCGGCCATGGCTTCGGCGAGCACGCGTCCGCCGTCGGCGTTATGACCGCCGTCGAGCCAGACTTCCCTGTCGGCTCCGGCAAGCTCGGCAACCGGACCGCGCGCGAGCCGCTGCAGCCGCGCCGGCCAATCGGCGCTGCCCAGGCCGGTTTCGAAAGCCGTGGCCGGAAAATCGGGGTCGAGCAGGCGCAGGGTCGCGATCGCGGCCCCGGCATTGATCTGCTGGTGGCGGCCGGGCAGGCGGGGCAGCGGCAGGTCGAGAAGGCCGCGCCCGTCCTCGAACACGAAGCGGCCGCGCTCCTCGCGGGTCGCAAAATCCTGGCCGCCGATCAGCGGCCGGATGCCGAGCCGCTCCGCTTCGCGCCCGAGCACCGCGAGCGCGTTCTCGCCCTGCGCCGCGAAGACGGCGGGCACCCCCCGTTTGAGGATGCCGGCCTTCTCGAAGGCGATCCGTTCGATGCTGGTGCCCAGGAATTCGGGATGATCCATGGAAATCGGCGTGATCACGGTCGCGGCGGGGTCGGGAATCACATTGGTGGCGTCGAAACGGCCCCCAAGTCCCACCTCCAGAAGCAGGACGTCGGCCGGATGCCGCGCGAAGGCGAGGAAAGCCGCCGCCGTGGTGATCTCGAACAGGCTGATCGACTGGCCGGCGTTGACGCGCTCGCATTCGGCCAGAACGGCAGATAGGTCTTCATCGCCGATCAATCGGCCACCACCCTTCCGGCCCAGCCGGATGCGTTCGTTGAAGCGCACCAGGTGAGGCGATGTATAAACGTGCACAAGACGGCCCGCCGCTTCCAGCATGGCGCGCATGAACGCGACCGTGGAGCCTTTGCCGTTGGTGCCCGCGACGTGGATAATGGGCGGCATCTGCCGCTCGGGATGCCCGAGTTCGCCCAGCAACCGCTCGATGCGGCCAAGCAAGAGGTCGATCTTCTTGGGATGAAGTTTTGGCAGCCGGGACAGGATGGCCTCGGGCTGCTCGGCCCTTTGAGCGGTCATGCGGGTCAGGCGGCCGCGATAAGGGCGAGCGCATTCGGCTCGGCCTGAACAGGCGCCCGGGCGGGCTCGTTCATCAGCAGGCCGCAGAGCCGCGCCAGGGTGGCGCGCATTTCGCCGCGCGGCACCACCATGTCGACCATGCCGTGGTCGCGTAGGTATTCGGACCGCTGGAATCCGGCGGGTAGTTTTTCCCGCACCGTCTGCTCGATGACGCGGGGTCCGGCGAAACCGATCAGCGCGCCGGGTTCCGCGATATGGACGTCGCCCAGCATGGCATAGGACGCCGTCACGCCGCCCGTGGTCGGGTTGGTGAGCACCACGATATAGGGCAGCCGCGCGGCCTTGAGCTGGCGCACCGCCACCGTGGTGCGCGGCATCTGCATCAGCGAGAACATGCCTTCATGCATGCGGGCGCCGCCGGAGGCCGCGAACAGCACGAAGGGGGTGTGGATCTTCACCGCATGCTGCATGCCGGTCACGATGGCCTCGCCGGCCCCCATGCCGAGCGAACCGCCGATGAAATCGAAATCCTGGACCGCCACGGTGGTGGAATGGCCCTCGATCGTGCCCCAGCCGAGCTTCACCGCATCGATGAGACCGGTCTTGGCGCGGGCTTCCTTGAGCTTGTCGACATAGCGTTTTTCGTCCCTGAATTTCAGGGGATCGAGCGGCACGTCCGGAACCGGGATGTCGGTCCAGGTGCCGCCGTCGAATGTCGATTTGAGGCGCGTATCCGCACTCATGCGCATGTGATAGCCGGAGCCCGGCACCACGAAGAGGTTGGCCTCGAGATCCTTGTGGTAGACGAGCTGGCCGCTGTCGGGACATTTCACCCACAGATTTTCCGGCGTGTCCCGCTTGAGGAAGGACCGGATTTTTGGAGGAACGACGTTCAGCATCCAATTCATGCGTGTCTCCTTGCGGTGGGGCCGAGCGACCCGCAAACCGCGTCGTCTATGGCCTGCGGGCCGATCTGACCCCCTCGGCGAGGCTGCGCACGAAACCGACCGCGGCCGGGACCGTGTCTGACGAGGCCGCGTCGTTGTGGTCCAGCGTGGCCGCGATCGTCGTGATCAGGGCCGTACCCACCACCACGCCATCGGCATGGGCCGCGACCGCCGCGGCATCGGCAGGCGTCTTGACCCCGAACCCGACCGCCACCGGCAGATCGGTGTGGGACTTGATCCGGCGGACCGCAGCCGCGACCTCGGAGTAGTCCGCCACTGCCGCGCCCGTGATCCCCGCGATCGAGACGTAGTAGAGGAAGCCGGAGGTGTTTTCCAGCACCGCCGGAAGCCGCGCCTCGTCGGTGGTCGGGGTGGCGAGACGGATGAAGTTCAGCCCTGCCGCGATCGCGGGCAGGCAGAGTTCGGCGTCCTCTTCAGGGGGAAGATCCACCACGATCAGCCCGTCCACGCCGGCCGCCTTGGCGTCCCGCACGAACAGATCAACGCCGTAGACGTAAATCGGATTGTAATAGCCCATCAGGACGATGGGGGTTTCGGCATTGCCGGAGCGGAAGTCGCGCACCATGGCGAGCGTCTTGTGGAGGGTCTGCCCCGCCCGGAGCGCCCGCAGGCCGGCCGCCTGGATGGCGGGGCCGTCCGCCATGGGATCGGTGAACGGCATGCCGAGTTCGATCACGTCCGCCCCGGCGCCGGGCAAAGCTCGCAGGATCGCGGCCGAGGTTTCGATGTCGGGATCGCCGGCCGTGATGAAGGTGACCAGGGCGGCGCGGTTCTGACTCTTGAGCGCCGCGAAACGCGTCACGATGCGGGTGGTGGACACGCTCACATTCCGCCCAGGTGATCGGCCACGGTGAAGATGTCCTTGTCGCCGCGACCGCACATGTTCATCACGAGAAGATGATCGCGGGAATATTTGGGCGCCTCCTTGAGCACGGACGCCAGCGCGTGGGCGGGCTCGAGCGCCGGGATGATGCCTTCGAGCTTCGAGCAGAGCTGGAAGGCCGCCAGTGCTTCCTTGTCGGTGGCCGACAGATAGGTGACGCGGCCGATGTCCTTCAGCCAGGAATGTTCCGGGCCGACGCCCGGATAATCGAGCCCGGCCGAGATCGAGTGACCCTCGGTGATCTGTCCGTCGTCATCCATCAGCAGATAAGTGCGGTTGCCGTGCAGCACGCCGGGTCGGCCACCTGCCATGGAGGCCGCATGCTCCGTGGTGTCGAGGCCGTGTCCCGCGGCTTCGACGCCGAACAGCTCGACCGACGGATCGTCCAGGAAGGGATGGAACAGCCCGATGGCGTTGGAACCGCCCCCGATGCAGGCGAACAGCGAATCCGGCAGGCGCCCCTCGGCGGCCTGCATCTGCTCGCGCACCTCGTCCCCGATGATGGACTGGAAATCGCGCACCATGGCGGGGTAGGGATGCGGGCCCGCGGCCGTGCCGATGCAATAAAAGGTGTCGTGCACGTTGGTGACCCAGTCGCGCAGGGCCTCGTTCATGGCGTCCTTGAGGGTCTTGGCTCCCGACTGCACGGGCCGAACCTCGGCGCCCAGCATCTTCATGCGGAAAACATTGGGCTTTTGCCGCTCGACGTCCACGGCGCCCATGAACACGATGCATTCGAGCCCGAACCGCGCGCAGGCGGTCGCGGTCGCGACGCCATGCTGGCCCGCCCCTGTTTCGGCGATGATGCGGGTCTTGCCCATGCGTCGGGCGAGCAGGATTTGGCCGAGCACGTTGTTGATCTTGTGCGCGCCCGTATGATTGAGTTCGTCGCGCTTGAAATAGACTTTGGCGCCGCCGCAGTGCGCGGTGATCCGCTCGGCGAAATAAAGCGGCGACGGGCGGCCGACATAATGGGTGTGCAGATGCGTCAACTCGGCCTTGAAGGCCGGGTCGTCCTTGGCCTCGCCATAGGCGCGTTCGAGTTCCAGGATCAGCGGCATCAGGGTTTCGGCCACGAAGCGGCCGCCAAAGATCCCGAACCTGCCGTGCTCGTCCGGGCCGTTGCGGAAGGAATTCGGCTTGTCGAGCTTACCCATCATGGTCTCCTGGCCGGGATATCCTGCGGATAAACCCGGCGAACCGCCTCGATGAAGGCCGCAATGCGGGCGGCGTCCTTGATGCCGGGGGCGCGCTCGACACCGGACGATACGTCCACGCCGGGCGCCGCGGTAAGCCGCAGGGCGTCGCCCACATTGTCGAGCGTCAGCCCCCCCGAAAGCATGAAGGGGAGGCGAAGGTCAAGGCCAGCCAGGATGGTCCAGTCGAAGGATTGGCCGTTGCCGCCGGGCCGGTCGGCCTCCTTGGGCGGCTTGGCATCGAACAGAATTCGGTCGGCCACGTCCGCGAAAGCCTGCGCGCCCGCGACATCGGCCCGGCTCGACACGCCGATCGCCTTCATGATGCGACGTCCGGTGCGGGCCTTGATGGCGTGAACGCGCTCGGGCGACTCCCGCCCATGCAGCTGCAGCCAATCGGGCTCGACCGCCTCCATGATGGCGTCCAGCATCGCATCGTCGGCATCGACCGTCAGCGCCACGATTTCCGCGCGCCCGCGCGCCTGGGCGGCCAGCTTACGGGCGTCGAGGGGCGCGATGTCGCGCGGACTTGGTGGAAAGAACACGAATCCCACGAGATCGGCGCCCCCGTCGAGCGCGGCCGCGAGCGTGTCGGGCGTCGACAAGCCGCAGATCTTGACCAACACGGACGGCGGCATTCGAACTCGACTCTCTCAACATCACGCGGGCAAGGCCGTCTTATATGGGAAGAGCAAAGCCGTGGCCAAGCGCGCTGGATTGTCCCGCTCCGCAGACGTCATGCGCGGGCTTGTCCCGCGTATCCACGCCTCGGTGTGCTCGATCGGACCGCGTGGATACGCGGGACAAGCCCGCGCATGACGAGGTGGCATCACCCGATGCTCATCAGGCTCGCATTCCCGCCGGCTGCCGCGGTGTTGGTCGAGATCGACACCTCTTCGACCAGCGCTTCCATCGGAAATTCATCGGAGCCGGACGCCAGGCCCTCGCGCGACACCCCGTAGACCGGAACAATGGGGCCGGGCAGGGCCGCCATGGCCTGGTTGACGGTCCGCAGGCCGTCACCGTCGCCCTCGAACAGCACGGCCGCGAGCCCCATCCCTGCGAGTGTCTTCGACGCGGGCTGGATGCGTTCGGCAAGCGGCGCCGGCAACTCGTTGAGGGCCGCCAAGACCTGCTCGGGGGCGGTCGCCATGACGTCGTTGCCGGCCGCGAGCGCGGCGCCGGCCGCCGCCCACAGGCCTGCCTCGGTCTGCACATGGGCCAGAACCCGGCCGCGCGGCTTGAAGCCATAGAGGTTGCGTTCACCGACGGGTCCCGGCAATTCGATCCTGGTGCCGAGCAACGAGCGCGCGATGAAAGTCGCGCAACGGTCGGCGTCCGGCTTGCGTCCGGTCTGCACCAGCCAGGCATGCAGGGCCAGCGCCGGATTGGGTCCACCCGCATGGGGCTGGATCGGCGGCGAGGCCGGGCGCTCGGCCAACAGGCGGCGCAGATAGAGCGGGCCGCCCGCTTTAGGGCCCGTGCCCGACAGGCCATTGCCGCCAAAGGGTTGCACCCCCACCACGGCGCCGATCAGATTGCGGTTAATGTAGAGATTGCCGGCCCCGATCCGCTCCGTCACCCGGGCGATCGTTTCGTCGATGCGGGTGTGCAGCCCGAACGTGAGGCCGTAACCCTTGGCGTTGATGCGGTCCACGAGGCTGTCGAGATCCTGGCGGCGATAGCGCAGCACGTGGAGCACGGGGCCGAACACCTCGCGTTCGAGGTCGTCGAGACTGCCGATCTCGATCAGGGTCGGGGCCACGAAGGAGCCAGCCAAGCAGGCCTCGGGCAAAGCCGCCTCGACGACCCGCCGACCCGCCGCGCGCTTGGCCTCGATATGGCTCAAAATGCCGTCTCGCGCCTCGGCCGAGATCACCGGGCCGACATCGGTGGCCAGGCGATCTGGATTGCCGGTCACGAGTTCCGCCATGGCGCCCTTGAGCATGATGAGCACGCGATCGGCGATCTCCTCCTGCAGGCAGATGACGCGCAGCGCCGAACAACGCTGCCCGGCCGAGTCGAAGGCCGACATCAGCGCGTCGCCCACAACCTGTTCGGCGAGCGCCGACGAATCCACGATGAGGGCGTTCTGCCCTCCCGTTTCGGCGATGAGCGGTATCGGGCGGCCTTCCGGACTGAGGCGGGACGCGAGCTGCCGTTGGATCAGTCGTGCCACATCGGTGGAGCCGGTGAAAACCACGCCCGCCGCCCGGGCATCGCCCACCAGGGCGGCCCCGATCTCGCCCGCACCGGGAAGCAGTTGCACGGCTCCGGGGGGAACGCCGGCTTCGCGCAAAATCTCGATGGCACGGGCCGCGATCAGCGGGGTTTCCTCGGCGGGCTTCGCCAACACCGGATTGCCGGCCGCCAGCGCGGCCGCGACTTGGCCTGTAAAAATGGCGAGCGGGAAATTCCATGGGCTGATGCAGACCACGGGGCCGAGCGGACGATGGGTGTCGTTGCCGAAGTGATTTGCCGCCTCGCGCCCGTAGTAGCGCAGAAAATCCACCGCCTCGCGCACTTCGGAGACCGCGTTGGACAGCGATTTACCGGCCTCGCGAACGACGGTGCCGAGCAGGGCCGGCATGCGGGCCTCCATGAGGTCGGCCGCGCGGGCAAGACAAGCGGCGCGTTCGGCGGGCGGTGTCGCGGCCCAAATCGGGGCCGCGGCTAAAGCCTGCGCGAAGGCACGATCGGCGTCAGCGGGGGTAGCATCCACCACGTGCCCCACGAGGTCGGCGAGATTGGCCGGATTGCGGATCGGGCGGCCCGGTGCCGTGGTGTCGGGCGGGTCGTCGCCGAGCAGCGGTACCGCGCGGGCTGGAGTCTGGGCACCCGACAGCAGAGCGGCGGCCAGCGACGCGAGCCTTTGCTCGTTTGACAGGTCCAGCCCGGCCGAATTGGTACGGGCCGGGCCGAACAGGTCGCGCGGCAGGGCGATCTTTGGATGCGGCGCCCCCACGGGATCGAGGTCGGCCGCAGCCGCTACCGGATCGGCGATCAGGTCCTTGGTCTTGACGGTGGGATCGGCGATACGGTTCACGAAGGAGGTATTGGCACCGTTCTCGAGCAGCCGCCGTACCAGATAGGCCAGCAGGGTCTCGTGGGTGCCCACCGGCGCATAGATGCGGCAGGGGCGGTTGAGCTTGTCACGTCCCACCACCTCGTCATAGAGCGGCTCGCCCATGCCATGCAGGCACTGGAATTCATATTGGCCGAGATAGAAATTCTCGCCCGCCATGGCGTGGATGGTGGCGAGCGTCTGGGCATTGTGGGTGGCGAATTGCGGGAACACCGCATCGGGCGCGCGCAGCAGTTTTCGCGCGCAGGCGAGATAGGAGACGTCGGTGTAGAGTTTTCGCGTGAAGACCGGAAAACCCTCGAGCCCGTCCACCTGGGCGCGCTTGATCTCGCTGTCCCAATAGGCGCCCTTGACGAGTCGGATCATCAGCCGATGCCCGCTGCGGCGCGCCAGATCGATGATGAAGTCGAGCACGAAGGGGGCGCGTTTCTGGTAGGCCTGGACCACGAAGCCGATGCCGTTCCAGCCCTGCAGTTCGGGCGCGAAGCAGAGCGCTTCGAGCAGATCCAGCGACAGCTCCAGGCGATCGGCTTCCTCGGCGTCGATATTGAGCCCGATGTCATGCTGCCGGGCCAGAACCGCGAGGCTCTTCAACCGCTCGTAGAGTTCGCTCATCACGCGGGAGAGTTGGGCGCGGCAATAGCGCGGGTGGAGGGCCGAGAGCTTGATCGAGATGCCCGGCCCCTCGTAGATGCCGCGCCGCGCCGCCGCCTTGCCGATGGCGTTGATGGCCTGTTCGTAGTCGCGGTAGTAGCGCTCGGCATCCTCGGCCGTTGTGGCGGCCTCGCCCAGCATGTCGTAGGAATATCGGAAGCCGCGCGCCTCGGCCTTGCGGCTGTTGGCCAACGCCTCCGCGATGGTCTGGCCGGTCACGAACTGCTCGCCCATCATCCGCATCGCGATATCGGTGCCCTTGCGGATCAGCGGCTCGCCGCCCTTGGCGATCAGGCGGGTGAGCGCGGTCGACAGGCCATTCTCGCTGGTGGTCGTGGCTAGGCGGCCCGTCACCACCAATCCCCAGGTGGCGGCATTGACGAACAGTGACGGGCTGTGGCCGACATGGGCATGCCAGTCGCCGGTCGCGATCTTGTCGCGGATCAGGGCATCGCGCGTGGCCCTGTCGGGGATGCGCAGCAGCGCTTCGGCGAGGCACATCAGGGCCACACCTTCCTGGCTCGACAGCGAATATTCTTGAACCAGGCCCTCCACGCCGCCGCGCTGACCCTTGCCGCGCAAAGCTTCAACGAGCTTTTTGGCGGTCGACCGCGCATCCTCGACCACGCCCTTGGGCAGGGTCGCCTCGGCGATCAGCAGCGGGACGCATTCGGGTTCCGGCTGCCGATAGGCGGCCGTGATCTTGGCCCGCAGCACGTTTTGCGGCTGCACGCCGCGCGCGAACTCCAGGAACGGCGTTGGCGGGAGGGCGCGACCTTCCGGGTCGGCCCCACTCTCGTGACGATCCAAAGCCGTCATGATCGAGCGCTTGATCAGGGCGTGCGGGCTGCGCCCTTGCGTCTGCGCCGCTTCCTTGATGCGATCCCGTACGGTCTCGTCGAGCTTCACGCCGATCGTCGTGTTGGCCATGGATGGTGGGTACCGGGAGGATGATATCTCGCGACAGTGCTGCAGCAGGGCGCAACCGTCAAGAAACATAGGCGCAACCCAAATGCGCCCTGATCGTCCCGAGCGGGTTCGACCAGCCGGCCACGGTGGTCTAGCAACGAGCCATGCTTCCTACGCCCCCCACGAGGCGGTACGTGCAGGCTGCGCCCTCTCCAAGGGCATCGCCATAGTGCGAGCGTCGCCGGGCGGATGACCCATCACGCGTTTGAAGGCACGGCTGAAGGCGGCCTGGGACGCATAGCCCAGGCGGCCCGCCACGGTCTCGATCGGTAGCCGGTCGTGGCCGATCCATTGGGCGGCGAGGCGCATGCGCAGTTCGGCGACATAATGCAGGGGCGGCATGCCGGTGAGCCGCTGGAAGCGCTCAGCGAATACCGAACGGGAGCACCCGGCTTCGAGCGCGAGCGCCGCGAGCGTCCAGGTCCGCCCAGGGTCGCGGTGCAGCGCCGCCAGAGCCCGCGCGAGCCGCGGGTCGCGCAAGGCATCCACGAGGCCGGACGCACCGCTGCAGCCGCACTCGACCCACCCCCGCACGATGATGGCGGAGACGACGTCGGCCAGGCGGGCGAGAATGCCGGCAAACCCCACGCGGCGTCCGAAAACCTCGCTTTCCATGACCTTCAGGATGGGGAGGATCTCGGGCAGCCGCTCGGCCAAGCTTTCGATCTGCATCACGGCCGGCATGAGTCGGACCAGGCTCTGCATGCCGCCCAGCTCGAATTCCATGCACGCGCTGAAGATGACCGCATTGTCGGGACAGCCGGGGCGGCCCGCGCAGGCGGAGACGTCGCAAAGTTCATCGCAGACCGGCACGGTCTCGAAGCTGCCGATGGCCTGCGCGGGCAGATCTGCCGACGAGAGCACCTGATGGTCGCCGCCATGCGGCAGGAAGACCGCCGTGCCAGGCACGAGCTGGCGCACGTCGCCTTGCGCGTCGCGCAAGAACACCGTGCCGGCCGCGATGAAATGGAACCGCGCCCGTCCGGGCTCCGTCTCGAAGCCGATCCCGAACGGGGGCGCCATTTCGATGCGGCGGTAATTCATCCCTCTGAGGCGCATGCCGGAAAGCAATTCGCCCAACAGGTCGGGGAGCGGGGATGAGGGAAGGGGTTGCACCATGCCGGACTTCCGATCAAAAGAAGCGGATCGTCTATCATAGATCGTCCGGACGCCGCCGTGTAGCCTGCCGGCGTTGAATCAAGTCGAGAGTGGATCATGAGCGAGTTTGCCGAGCCGACCTGGGCCGTGGAGGCCGAGGAGGCCGAGGAGCGGGCGTCCTGGCCTGCGGTGTTTTCTCTCACGCTGGGCGTCTTCGGGCTCGTCACGGCCGAGTTCCTCCCCGCCAGCCTGTTGACCCCGATGGCGCGAGGGCTCGGCATTTCCGAGGCCCTCGCCGGACAGGCCGTCACCGCCACCGCCATCGTGGCGTTCTTCGCCAGTTTGCTGGCCGCCGTCTTGGCCCGGGGTTTGGACCGCCGGCATGTGCTGATGGGGTTCTCGGCCTTGCTCATCGCCTCCAACCTGCTGGTGGCCGTGGCGCCCGATCTGCCGTTACTGATGCTGGCGCGGGTGCTGCTAGGGATCGCGCTCGGCGGCTTCTGGAGCATGGCCACCGCGGTGGCCATCCGCCTCGTCCCGCACGCCATGGTGCCCCGCGCGCTCTCCTTGATGTTCAGCGGCGTCTCGGTCGCCACCATCGTGGCGGTGCCGCTCGGCAGCTATCTCGGCGGCCTGTACGGCTGGCGCAGCGTCTTCGTGCTGGCCGCGGGGCTCGGCGTGGTGACGCTGCTGTTCCAGAGGGCGACCCTGCCCCGTCTGCCGCACCTCGCGAGTTCCGGACTCGGCACGCTGCGGGATGTGCTGCGACGCCGGGGAATCGGGCTTGGGATGATCTGTGTCGTGCTGGTCTTCAGCGGGCATTTCGGCCTGTTCACCTACGTGCGGCCGTTCCTCGAAAACGTCGCGGGCGCGAGCCTCGGCGGGATCGCGTTGACGCTGCTGGGCTTCGGCCTCGCCAATTTCGCCGGCACCTTGGTGGCCGGCTTTCTGGTCGAGCGGAGCCTGAGATTGACGCTTGCCCTCGTGCCGCTGCTCATCGCGGCCGCGGCGCTCGGGCTCGTCGTCTTGCACGGCGGCTTGCCGCTCCAGGCCGCACTCGTGGCGCTATGGGGCTTCGCCTTCGGCACCATCCCAGTGGCCTGGTCGACCTGGATGGCACAAGCCGTACCGGACGAGACCGAGAGCGGCGGCGGACTCATCGTCGCCGCGGTGCAACTCGCCATCACGGTGGGGGCGGCCGGCGGCGGCGTGATCTACGCGCTCGCCGGTGTAGTGGGCGTGTTCGCCACGGCCGGCGTGCTGATGCTCGCAACGTCGGCAATCATCTTCGGCAGCGTCTCCGCCGAAGGGCCGTCCTGATCCGGCCCGCGCCGTTTGGTCTCCTCGTCGGCCGGGATAGGGCAGGTGAGCGCTGACGGCACCAGCGCTGAATCGTTTCCGGCCGTGCGTCCATGCTCTAGGGTGCGGCAAAGCTTTGCCTCGCCGGGTCTTCCATCCCCATGTCCGACAGTTCTCCGAACCGCGACCCCAAACCCGGCGAGTTCGACCTCGATCAGGACGTTCGGATCCGCGCGGCTTGGCTCTATTACATGGAGGGTCTGACCCAGGACGCGGTGGCGCACATCCTCGGCATCACGCGGGCGAGGGTACTCAGGATGCTGGCTGCGGCCCGCGAGGATGGGACGGTGCAGATTCGCGTGACGGCGCAACTGCGCGGCTGCGTCGAACTGGGGCGCCGGATCGAGAGCCGGTTCGGCATGGAGCGGGCCATCGTGATCCCGAAACCCGTCAACGAGGATCGCGTGACGGCGCTGATCGGGGCCGCGACCGGGGCCTATCTGAGCGAGACCCTGACCAGCGGCATGACGATCGGGCTCGGATGGGGGCGCACGTTGAGCCACAGCCTGGCTCAGGTCTCCAGCCGGGATCTCAGCCGCATGAGCGTCGTGTCCCTCCTGGGTGGTCTGACGCGGGTCAGCTC
Source organism: uncultured Lichenihabitans sp. (assembly GCA_964245915.1). Lineage (GTDB taxonomy): Bacteria > Pseudomonadota > Alphaproteobacteria > Rhizobiales > Beijerinckiaceae > Lichenihabitans. The sequence continues at coordinate 16,615 of CAXTOT010000046.1, forward strand.
CTACAATCCGAGCGAATTCGCCTGGCGCTTTGCCGATCGGATCGGGGCCGAATGCTATCTCATGGCGGCGCCCGTCTACGCCCCGGATGCGCGCACGCGCGACGCCCTGATGGCGCATCCGGGGATCGCGGACGTGTTTCAGCAGTCCCAACGCCTCGATCTCGCGCTGATCAGTGTCGGCGATCTGTCGCCGAATTCGACCATGGTGACGCTCGGCTTGCTGGAACGCAGCGAGCTGAGCTCGCTCGAGCGGGCCGGTGCGGTCGGCGATGTGTTGTGCCGGTTCATCGATGCGCAAGGCCGCGTGCTCGATCACCCGGTCAATGATCGTGTGATGGCGGCCGATCCGCGCGAATTGCGCAGCGCCCGCCGGGTCGTGTTGGCCTCGGGGGGCTGGTCCAAGGCGGCCTCGGTGCTGGCCGCGGTCCGGCTGCTCGAGCCAGAGGTCCTGATCACCGACGAACACGTGGCCGAACGGCTTGCGGCCGACGCGGGCAATTGAAGGCCGGGCGTCGGAAAAGCGCCGAGCGACCTTTGGCCCGATCTGCTGGGATTAGCGCTGGGCGGCCTTGTTGGGCAAGAGCGCGACCGAGATCAGCACCAGGAAGGTCACGGCAATCAGAACCACCGTGAGGGCCGAGGCCAAAAAGATGCTGCCCCGGTCGGTGAGCGCGAAAATCCCGACCGGCAGCGTCACCCAACCGGGCGGGTAGAGCATCACGGTGGCGCCGAGTTCCCCCATCGACAGCGCCACGCTGAGGCTGAAAGCGGCCAGCAGGTAGGGTTGCAGCAGCGGCAGGGTCACGCGGCGCAACAGATAGGAGGGCCGCGCGCCAAGGCTGGCCGCCATCTGCTCGAATTCGGGTTGCAGCCGGGCAAGGCCCGCCGCCACGGTGCCGTAGGTAAAGGCCGAGACCAGCACGAAATGGGCCAGCACCACGATCAGCACCGTGCCGTTGAGGAGGACGGGCGGCTGGCTGAAGCCGACCAGCAGCCCGAGCCCGACCGACACCGACGGCACCGCGCTCGGCACGAAGAAGACGAAATCCAGGATGCGGCGCGGCGCGGGCGCGGCATCGCGCAAGGCGAGCGCCGTCCAGGTTCCGAGCAGAAGCGCGATCAGGCTCGCCGCAAAGGCGGTGACCAGACTGGCGCGCAGCTGCTCGGCCTGTTCGCCGCCAAACGTCTCGCGAAAATGCGCCAGGGTGACGTCGCTCGGCAGAATGCCGTTCCAGTGGCCCGCCAGACTCGCGGTCAGGATGACGAGCAGCGGGGCCGCGTAGAAGATCGCGACCAGCAGGCCCGCGAGCGTCCAGACCACGATCCGGCCCGCGCTAGACCAGACCAGCATGGCGGCCTCCCGTTCGGTCTGGATGAGATGCGACGTCAACCATGGCGGGCGCGTCCGAAGGCGCCGAGCACGAAGCGATAGATCCCGAACAAGAGCAGCGATAGCGCGATGTTGATCAACGCGACCGCGCAGGCCGTGGTGTAATCGGATTCCTGGATCGCCTTGTCGTAGATCATCAACGGCAGGGTGATGACGCCCTTGGCCCCGATGAACAGCACGATGCCGAATTCGTTCACGGTGAGTAGCAGGCAAAGGCTGCCGCCCGCCAGCAGCGCCGGGAGGGCCGCGGGCAGGATCACCTTGCGGACGATGCGCCCCGAAGTCGCGCCGAGGCTCGACGCGACCTCGATCTGCGCGGGATCGATGGTGGAAAAGGCCGCCATCAGCGGCCGCATGATGAAGGGCGTGAAGACCGTGACCTCGGCCAGGATCACGCCCCAGATCGAATAGATGAAGTTTATCGGCGGCACGGCGAAGCCCAATTGCTCCGTGAACAGGCCGTTGAGCAGACCCGCCGACCCGTAGATGAAGGTGAAGGCGAGCGTCACCAGGAAGGTCGGTAGCGCGATGAAGGTGTCGATCAGCCGCGACGCGATCCGGGCGCCGGGAAACGGCACGAATGAGAGCACGAGGGCGAGGATCAGGCCGAGGATCAGGCAACCCGCCGTGGAGGCGGCCGCGATCGTCAGGGTGTTGCCGAGCGCGCGCCTGAATGCCGTCGAGCCGAGCAGGTCGAGGATGGGCCGCATCGAAAGCGCGCCACCCTCGGCCGACATCGCCTGGCGCGCGATCAGCATCAGTGGGTAGAAAAAAACGCCCGTGATGACCACGAGCGGCGGCACGATCCAGAGGGCACCCGCGCTGCCGGGTCGCTTCGGGACCTGGCCCGCAAGCGTGGGGCTAACCGCCATCGGGGGCGGGACGGTGCGAGTCGAGCGGGATCAGCGTCGCGGCTTCGGGTCGGAACTCTACGGCAAAGGGCGAGCCGGGCGGCAGATCCTCGCGGAGCGGCGGACAGGTCACCCTCAAAAGCTCGGCGCCGCAGCGCAGCAGGATCGAATGGCTGTCGCCAAGCCATTGCAGGGTCTCGACCGTGCAATCGATGCGATTGGTGCCGCTCGCATCCTGGTTCGCCCGGGCCGGATGCAGGTCATGCGGTCGGACGCAGAGCAGCGCCTGCTGGCCTGCCGCGAAGGCGCGGTCCGGCTCGACCTGCAGAACCGCTTCGCCGAACCGCACCATCCCGGCTTCGCGATCGAGGACGATGACGGGCATCACGTTGGCGCGGCCCAAGAACTCCGCCGTGAAACGGTTTGGCGGCCGGGCATAAAGGTCGCGGGAGCGGCCGCAGGCGGTCAATTTGCCGTCCCGCATGATGGCGATCCGGTCGGCCAGGGTCAGGGCCTCGCTCTGGTCGTGGGTGACGTAGAGCACGGTCAGATGCGGCAGGTCGCGGTGCAGCCGCGCGATTTCGTCGACCATCGAGCGCCGGATCTGAGCATCGAGCGCCGACAAGGGCTCATCGAGTAGCAGCACGCGGGGGCGGATCGCCAACGCCCGTGCGATCGCGATGCGCTGCTGCTGGCCGCCGCTGAGTTGGCGAGGGTAGCGGCCGAGGAAACCGCTCATGCCGACGACCGCCAGGGCGTCACGGACCCGCTCGGCCACCAAAGCCTTGGCGGCGCCCTGAGCCTCCAGCCCGAACGCCACATTCTCCTCGACCCGCATATGCGGGAACAGGGCGTAATTCTGCACCACCATGCCGATGCCGCGCCGGTAGGGTGGCAGGTCGGTCACGTCGACATCGCCGATGCGAATCCGCCCCGTTACCGGGCGGACGAAACCCGCCACGGCCCGCAGGGCGGTGGTCTTCCCCGAACCAGACGGTCCGATCAGTGCGACGATCTCACCCGGGTCCACCTCGAGATCGAGATCGTCGAGCACGACAGTGCCCTTGTAGGCGACCGAGACATGCTCGAAGCTGATCCGGTTGCCGGCCCGGTGGCGGTCGATCCCGGCCGCTCCGGCCTGCGCGGCCCGCGCACCTTCCTCAGGCGCGAAAGCCGCGACGCTCATGGCTCAGCTGCCGGTCGCTTGGCGCCATTTGGCGGAGTCGGCCGGCAGATCCTTGAGAACCTGCGCCCAATCCGGCGTCCACACTTTGACGCCCTTCATGGCCTCTTCGAATTTGGTGTAATTGGCGTCCGTGGGTTTCACGTCATCGCGTACCGGCATGCCAACCGCGACCGAACTCACGGTCTCCTGGGCGGGCTTGCTCAACAGGAAGTCGATCAGCTTCTTGCCGTTTTCGGCATCGGGGGCGCCCTTCACCAGGCCCACGTAATAGGGCAGCGCGAAGGTCGAGCGCGTGCCGTCCTTGGCGGCGGGCCAGAACACCTTGATATTCGGGTTGTCGGCCATCTGGGACATGTTCATCTGCAGGTCGCCGTTGGCGACATAGAGTTCGCCCTTGTTGACCAGCGCGGTCAGCTTGCCGGTCGAAGCCGACGGGCCGACGTTGTTTTCCTGCAGTTTTTTGAAATAGTCGAAGGCCGCGTCCTTGCTGCCGAAGGCGTGAATGACTTCGATCATCACGGCCGTTCCGTCACCGGCCTGGCCGGGGGTCGAATATTGGATCTTGCCCTTGAACTTGGGGTCGAGCAGGTCCTCGAAGGTCTTGGGCGCGTCCTTCAGGGTCGAGGCGTTGTAGATGAAGTTCATGTAATTGTTGACGAGCGGCACGTAGTCGGCGGTCTTCTCGCCCGTAATGGCGGCTTCGCCTTCGGGCTTGAAGGGCTGCAGCAGGCCTTCGGCCTGGGCGCGCTGGATGAAGGGCGGCAGGGTCACGAGAACGTCGGCCTGCGGGTTGGACTTTTCCTTGGCGACCCGCTCCACGACACCGCCGGAGCCCGCCTCGACATATTGCACCTTGATGCCGGTCGCCTTGGTGAACGCCGTGAACTGATCGCCGTACCAGGAGGGCGTGCCATCGTGCAGGCCGTCGGCGCTGTAGACGGTCACGACGTCGGACGCCGCCGAGGCGGACGACGTGAGCGGGAGACTCGATGCCAGCATGGCGGCCAGCGAGGCCGCGACGGTCAGTTTCAATGTCATCGGAACACCCCAGGCAATCGGACCGGTGTGACGAAGGATCGCAAGCACGATCCGTTCCACCCCGCGGGCCAGGGGTTAACGGGACCCCGTGACGCTCCGATGACAAGCCGCGATGGCGGGCTGGCGCTATTGCGAGACGAGATCCGCCTGCAAGGCGCCGGCCGTTTTGATGGCCTGCAGGATCGCGATGATGCCGCTCGGCTTCAGCCCGATCTGGTTGAGGCCCTTCACCAGCGTGCGCAGGGTCGTGCCGCCCACGATCGAGAGCTGGCCTTTGGCCTCGCTGGAATCGATCGCCGTGTTCGGCACCACCACGGTCTTGCCCTTGGAGAAGGGCAGCGGCTGCGACACGGTCGGGGTCTCCGTAATGCGCACCGTGAGGCTGCCGTGGGTCACCGCCACGGTCGAGATCTGAACGTCCTGGCCGATCACCACCGTGCCGGTTCGCTCGTCCACCACGACGCGGGCCGGGGCGTCAGGTTCGACCAGGAGATCGCCGATCTCCGACATGAACCGGGTCGGGCTCACGCCGGGCGGGCAGAGCAGGCTCACCCGGCGCAGATCCTGCTCCTGCGCCGAGCGCATCCTGAACCGCTGGCGCGTGTAGCGGTTGATGGCGTCCGAAACACGCACGGCCGTCTTGAAGTCCGGGTTTTTCAGTTCGAGCGTCATGGCGCCCAGCGCCGCGAAGTCGTTGGGAAGCTCGCGCTCGACGGTGGCCCCGTTGGCGATGCGCCCGGCCGTGGGGACGCCCTGCGTGTAGCTTTCGGCCTGCCCCGTGGAGGCGGAGCCCGAGACCGAGACGGACCCTTGGGCCACCGCATAGTTCTGGCCGTCGCCGCCCAGCAGCGGCGTCATGACCAGCGTGCCGCCCAGCAGCGAGGTGGCGTCGCCGAGGGCCGACACGGTCACGTCCAGCGGCGAGCCGCGGCTGATCAGGGGCGGCAGACTGGCGGTGACGATCACGGCCGCGACATTGCGGGCGCGCAACGGTACGTTGCGGACGTTGATGCCCATGCGGTCGAGCATGGATTGCATGGATTGCTCGGTGAAGGGCGCGTTGCGCATCGAATCGCCCGAACCCAGCAGCCCCACCACGAGCCCGTAGCCGACGAGCTGGTTGTCGCGCAGGCCGCCGATCGAGGAAATGTCCTTGATGCGGACCCCGGCGGCCGCTTGGCCGACGAAGAGGCTGAACGCGATGGCCAGGATCCAGCGCAGCATCAGCCGCTGCCCACCAGAATGCTGCCATCGCGCGCGATGGTGCCCGAAATGGTCAGGCCGCTCTCCATGTTGCGGACCGGGATGGTGTCGCCCACCGACCCCGCCTGCAACGCCGATGCATAGGTGGTGATGGTCAGGCCGCCCTCGATGAACACGACCCGGACCATGGCGCCGATGGTCACGATCTTGGGTTCGCCGACCGCGTTGCTGGACACCGGCAGCCCGGGCAGCAGCGTGTGGCGGGCGGTCTTTCCGATCAGCGCGAAACGGTCCTGAATCGCCGAGGCCGCACCGGGGAAGTCGGGCGGCAGATCGCGTTCGGTCAGCATGGTGTCGCGGATGATGTCGCCCGGATAGATGGTGACGGTCGGCACCGGCACCGGTCCCCCGGCAAGGCAAAGGCCCGGCCCCGCGAGCAGCAGGAGCGCGGCGGTCAGCATCCGGGCCACGGCTCGAAGGCCGGGCTTGAAGGGGAGGACGGTCATGGCTCAGCGCTGCTGTGTCAGGGTTTGGCCCATCTGGTCGGCCGCCTGGATCACCTTCGAATTCATCTCGTAGGCGCGCTGGGCGGAGATCAGATCCGAGATTTCCTTGACGGGATCGACATTGGAGGCCTCGAGGTAGCCCTGGCTGATGGTGGCGAGGCCCGGGTCTCCGGGCACACCCGTCACGGCCGTGCCGGACGCGGGGGTTTCCTGAAACAGGTTGCTGCCCAGATGCGCGAGGCCGCTCTCGTTGGCGAAGTTGGCGATCGTCAGCTGACCGAACTGGACCGGCGTGGTGTTGCCCGCCACGGTCCCGGTCACCACGCCCGACTGGCTGACCACCACGTTCGAGGCCGTGTTCGGCACCACGATCGAAGGGCTGACCGCGTAGCCGTCCAGGGTGACGAGTTGCCCCGTGGCGTTGAGGTTGAAGGCGCCCGCTCGGGTGTAGACGGTGTCCTTGTTGGGACCGATGACCTGGAACCAGCCCCGGCCGCTCAGCGCGAGATCATAGGTATTGCCGGTGTTGGCCAGCGTGCCCTGCGTCTGCAGGTTGCGGATCGCGGCCGTCCTGACCCCGAGGCCGAGCTGTGCGCCCTCCGGGATCGTGCTGTCGTTGCCGCGGTTGGACACCCCCTGCAAGCGCTGGGATTCGTAGAGCAGGTCGCTGAACTCGGCCTTGCCCCGCTTGAAACCCGTGGTGTTGATGTTGGCGATATTGTTGGCGATGACTTCGATGTTGGTCTGCTGGGCCGACATACCGGTCGCCGCGATGGCAAGCGCTCTCATGACTCGTTCCTCAGATCGCCATACGGGTGATTTCCTGGAAGGCCGCGACCGACTTGTCGCGGATGGCGAGCGCGGTTTGCAGGCTCTCCTCGGCCGACATCACGGACTGGACGACAGTCTGGACATTGGCCTTGCCCTCGAGGCCGTCGACCGACACCGCCTCCGCGTGCTTGACGCTATGCAGGGCATCTGAGGCGACCTTGGAGAGGACCTGGCCGAAATCGCCGCCCGCCTGAGCGGCGCCCTGGGCGGCAGCGGTGGCGGCGGCGCTTGCGCCGGGAGCCAGCATCGAGAGCGTCGAGGAGACGAGGGGGAGCGCGAGGGCAGCGATCATGATGAGCTCTTCAGGAGGTCGATGGTCATGGTGATCAGATCCTTCGATTGCTTGATGACCTGGAGGTCGGCTTCGTAGGTGCGATTGGCCTCGCGCATGTCGCTCATCTCCGCGATCATGTTGACGTTGGAGACTTTCACCATGCCGGCCTGATCGGCTGCGGGATTGCCCGGATCGAGCTCTTCGGTGAAGGGCGTCTGATCGGTGCCGATGTCCTTGACCTGCACGACGTCGAGGCCCGAGACCTTGTCGAGTTCGCTCTCGAACGTGATGGTCTTGCGCCGGTAGGGGTCGGCCCCGGGCGTCGCTCCGGTCGACTGCGCGTTGGCGACGTTTTCCGAGATGACGCGAAGCCGGGCGGATTGCGCCGCAAGCCCCGCGCCCGCGACCCGCAACGAGGCCTGCAAGGCATCGATCATCAGGGCGAACTCCGCAGGCTGGCGATCAACATGCCGTGGAAGGCCTTCACGATGCCGGCGTTCAGCGAGAAGCTTCGATTGACGTCGCTGCCCTTGATCATCTCCTGCTCGAGGCTGACCGAATTGCCCGAATCGGTCGTCTCCCAGGGTGTCTCGTCGGTGACGGGAACCGATTGCTGCCCGGCCGCCCCGATGTCGAGGTGGGCGGGGTTGGTCGAGGCGAGCTGCAGCTGGGTTTGCTGCAATACGTCCTCGAAGGGCGCGACCTCCCGAGCCTTGTAGCCCGGGGTGTTGGCGTTCGACACGTTGGCCGCGATCACGGATTGGCTGACCGAGAGCCATCGGGCCTGCTGCGCGGCAAGATCGAAGAGGTGGATGGGTTCCAAGGAGCAAGAGCCCGGCTGGTGGAGCGTTGCCAACAGGCTGCGGGTTCAAGCTTGCACGGGGCTGTTCCCCTTGGGCCATGAGGGGGCACGCGCGGCCTGCACGTTCTGCTTCGGACAGCAAACGGACAGGCTGACCTGATATTCGAAACCGACGGCCCGTGTGGCTTGAAATCGGCCGTTCGACCGATGCGTCTGGCGGCGAGGTCCGATCTGTGCCGAAGCGAACCGCCCCGGGAAATGCGTACGGTCTCGATTCGGCGATGCAGCCCATCATCCCAACTCAAGAGGATTGAGATTGACAGAAACCCATGTGACCCGCGCGCTTCGCGCGAAACGATGGCTGCTCCCCTGTGCCATCATCGTCTGTGTTGTTGGGCCGGCTTACGCCTTGTCGTTGAAATCCATCATGGGAAGCATGGCCGACACGACCAAGCTCGCCAAGGCAACGGTCGGCAACTTCGACCAGGCGCAAGCCGCCGACGTGCTGCAGCGTTACGCGAGCGACGCGCAGGCGGCCGGCGCTTCTTACGCCACAGGCACCAATGCGAAGGCGCAGGACTTGCGCGCCCGTTTTCAGGAGATGGCGGCCACGGCCGACGGGGCACGGCGGTCGGCTCTCAACGCCAAGAGCTTTCGCACCGCCTTCACGGCCATCGTGGGGGAGTGCCGCTCGTGTCACTCGGTGTATAAGTGAGCGTCGCGGTGCGCCCGAAACCGTCGCTCGCCGAAGCCGAGAGGTCTGCTTCGAGCGTCGTCGCCTGGGACCTTCCGACGCGATTGTTCAAATGGTCTCTCGTGGTTCTGGTGGTCACCGCCTGGATTTCGAGCGGCTTCGACGATCCCAGCCTGACGGTGCACAAGGCGTGCGGCTACGGCATTCTCATTCTCCTGATCTACCGCGTCCTTTGGGGGTTCTTCGGCGGCACCACGGCGCGGTTTTCGAGCTTTCTCAGGTCCCCGTCGGTGGTGCTGGCCTACCTGAACTCGGTTCGGACCAGGACAGCGCCGCCCTATCTGGGCCATAGCCCAAGCGGAGGTCTGATGATCCTGGCGCTCTTGCTGGGCTGCGGCCTTCAGGCCTGTCTCGGGCTCGTCGCAAGCGACGGCGTGCTCGCCTCAGGGCCCTTCGCGGATGCCGTCGGCCCGAACGTGGCGGCCTGGGCCGGGACCCTGCACGCCATCTGGTTCTACGTCGTCCTCGGGCTCGCGGCGGTCCACATTGCGGTCAATCTGTTTCACCAGTTCGTCAAACGCGACAATCTGATCGGCGCGATGGTTACCGGGCGCAAAGTACCGGACGCCTATGCGGATGGCCGACAGGTGGTCCAGGGGTCCGGGCTCGTGGCCCTGGCCTGCCTCGGCGCCGCCGCTGCCCTGGTGGCCCTGGCGGTCGCGCTGTCCGAAGGGCAGTTCTTTTCGGCGCCGTGATGGTGGGACCGCTCGCACGCCGCTGCGTCAGGCGAGCACGCGGGTCTTGAAGACCAGTTGCATCGTGGTGCGGCGTGCCGGTTCGACCGAGGTCTCCAGCGTGCCGCCATGCAGCCCCATGATCCGGCGCACGATCTCGAGCCCGATGCCGGAGGGGTCCGGGGCACCTTCGGGGGGTGCTTCCGTGGCGGTCAGGTAGAGCCCGGCATCGTCGCTGATCGACACGCGGGCCCCCGGGCCGGCCGTGACCTGGATGGCGGTCTTCCTCGAAGTATGTTTGACGGCGTTCTCGATCAGGTTACGCACGGCATCGTCGATCAACGAGGCGTGACCCTCGATCGAGGCGGCGCCCACGTCCTCGAAGGCGATCGTATCGTCCTGATCGTAGACCCAAGGCGCGATGTCGCTGACCACGGTCCGGGTCAAGACCGCGAGGTCCACGGACCGGAATGCCGCGCGGTCGGCCGCTTCCAGACGCCCCAGATCGGTAATCTGCGCCACGAAGCGGGTCAGGACATCCAGATCCGCCTCGATTTTCCGGGCACGCGGATGGTCGACATTGCCGAGCTCGAGCTTCATCATCGCGAGCGGCGTACGAATCTCGTGCGCGATTGCGGTCGTATAAACGCGCTGCGCCTGCATGAGGCTGCTGATGCGGCCCAACATGCGGTTCACGGCCGATCCCAGATTGGCGATCTCACGCGGCATGCCCGCGATATCGATGGTGTGGCTGGGGTCGAGCGGGTCGATGCCCTCGGCCTGCCTTGCCGCGCGTTCGACGGGTTGCAGGGCAAGCCGGACCGAAACCAGCATGCCGCCGAGAACGAAAACGAGCAGCAACGACATCGGGGCCGCAAGATGATCGGCAAGTTCGCGGCCGAGCACGTGCCACATCACCCGTTCGTGATCGTCCAGCACCGCGACCTCGACGAACACCTTGCTGCCCTCGACCGTGAAGGAGCGGCCCCCCGCCACCGCGATCGGTTTTCCGGGTCGCAACAGCCGCGACCACAGATCGGGCGGACTGACTTCCTGGGGCAGCAGATGCAAGCCGCAGCTCGCATCGCAGTTCGAGTAGATGATGCGACCTTCCGGGGTTCGCACCCGCGTGAAATAATCGCCGTTCGCCTTGGTGTAGCGCTTGAGGCCGGGCGGAATCGCGTAGCGAAGTTCGCCTGACTCGACGCTCAGGCCCTTGACCAGAGCCCGGCTCTCGCTCTGGATCATCAAGGCTGCGAGCTGGGTGTCGTCGAAATAATAGTCGGCCAACACGATCCCGACCTGGATCAGCATGGCGAGACCGGCGAACAGAACGATCCGCTTGGCGATCGTGTGTGACAGGGTAGCGGCCGCTTTGCCCGGATCAGACATGGCGCTTCATCTCGCGCAACAGATAGCCGGCCCCTCGCACCGTTTCGATCGTCAGGCCGGCATCGACGGGATCGAGGCGGCGTCGCAGACGCGAGACGGCCAGTTCCACCGCATTGGTCGAGATCTCGTCGCCGAATTCCGAAAGCGCGACCTCGATCCGCTCCTTGGGCACGACCCGATCGGTATGGCGCAGCAGCAGTTCGAGAAGCGAGCGCTCGCGCGGCGAAACAGCCAGAATGGTGCCGTGCACGCAGACCGAACCGGAGGCCGGATCGAACTCCAGGTTGCCGACCTCGATGCGCTCGGCCCGATGCGGCCCGCTTCGGCGCAGCAGCGCCCGGCAGCGCGCCAGCAACTCGACGTGATTGAACGGTTTGACGAGATAATCGTCGGCCCCGCAGTCGAGCGCCTCGACCCGGTCGTCGATGGCGCCACGCGCCGTGATGACCAGTATCGGCACCGCGCAGCCCTGCATCCTCAAGCTCTTGATCAGAACCCTGCCGTCGCCATCCGGCAGACCGAGGTCGATCAGGATCAGATCATAGAGGATCGATTGCGAAGCCTCGCTGGCTTCGGCCATGGTGCCCACCGAATCGAGCCGCCAGCCGGCGCCATGGATGCGCTCGGCCAAAAGATCGCGCAGGCGAGCGCTGTCCTCCACCAGCAAGAGCCGCATCCCTTCCGCCTCCTTGCCGCGACTAACGCGATCGTGCGGATGTCTTCCTAGATCGAGCCGGGGCCGGACCGGCGCCCTTTCTACCGCTCCTGACAGCAAGCTGACAGGGGAGACATGCCGGAGCGAGTGACCAGCCTAAGACGGACCGGCAACGCCGCTGCCGTCGATCACCTTCGAGCCGCGGGCCCGCGCCGTTTGGCGGCCCTCGAGGCTTCGGATGATAGGACAGTCCGGACGATCGTTGCCCTCGCAGGCGTCCGCCAGACCATGTAGCGCGTCCGCCATCTCGCGCATATGGCGGATGCGGGTCTCCATTTCGGCGACATGGGCCAGCGCGATGGCTTTGACTTCCGAACTGCAGCGGTCGCGGTCGCTCCAGAGTTTTAAGAGCTCGCGAATGCGGTCCATGGAAAAACCGAGATCGCGCGCCCGCCGGACGAAGGTCAGGCGATGCAGGTCCTCGGCATCGTAGTCGCGGTAGTTGCTGGTTTGCCGGCCCGCCGAGGGAATGAGCCCGATCGACTCGTAGTGGCGGATCATCTTGGCGGAAACCCCGGACGCTTTTGCGGCCTGTCCGATCTGCATCGCAATCCTCCCGTTCGAATTGGCTTGACCTTACCACGATGGGAAGGTTCAGAACAGGCCAAGAAGGGATCGAGATCATGAACGGATCGGATCACGAGGGCCAGGATCACGGGCATGGCTGCTGCGGAAACCACGGCGGGCCACCTGCTACGCCGTCGGCCGCAATGGCGACGGACCCCGTCTGCGGGATGTCGGTCGATCCCCACAAGACCGCGCATAAAGCGGAGCACAACGGGCATCCGTATTATTTCTGCTCGGCGGGTTGCCGGACCAAGTTTCTGGCCGACCCCGAAAAATATCTCGCGCCTCAGGAGGCCGCCGCGCCGGTGGCCGCCGGCACCATCTACACCTGTCCCATGCACCCCCAGATCGAGCAGGTGGGGCCGGGCTCTTGCCCGATCTGCGGCATGGCCCTGGAACCCAAGCTCGTCACCGCCGAGGCGGCGCCCAATCGCGAATTGATCGACATGACGCGGCGGCTCTGGGTCGGGGCCATCCTGAGCGTGCCCGTCATCCTGCTCAGCATGGGCGGGGACATGATGGCGCTCGATCGCTTCATCAGCGCCGGGGTGTCGAACGCGATTCAGTTGGTCCTGGCCGCCGTGGTGGTGGGATGGGCGGGCTGGCCGTTTTTCGTGCGCGGTTGGCGGTCGCTCGTGACCCGCAATCTCAACATGTTCACCCTGATCGCCATCGGCACCGGAGTCTCGCTCGCCTATAGCGTGATCGCCACCCTTGCACCTGGCCTCTTCCCGCCAGCGTTCCGCGGCCATGACGGGGCGGTGGCGGTGTATTTCGAACCCGCGGCCGTCATCACCGTGCTGGTGCTGCTCGGCCAGGTGCTCGAACTCCGGGCGCGGGACAGCACCAGCGGCGCCATCAGAGGCCTGCTCAATCTGGCGCCCAAGATCGCGCGGCGCGTTGGTCCCAACGGAGCCGAGCAGGACGTTCCGCTCGAACTGGTCCAGGTGGGCGACTCGCTGCTGGTCAGACCCGGCGAGAAGGTTCCGGTTGACGGCACCGTGACGGACGGCAGCGGAAGCGTGGACGAATCCATGGTCACGGGCGAGTCCATGCCGGTCACCAAAGCCGCTGGCGACAAGATCATCGGCGGCACGCTCAACCAGACCGGCAGCCTGCTCATGCGGGCCGACAAGGTGGGCCGCGACACGCTGCTGGCGCAGATCGTCCAACTGGTCGCGACCGCGCAGCGCAGCCGCGCGCCGATCCAGCGCCTCGCCGACCGGGTGGCGGGCTACTTCGTGCCGGCGGTCCTGATCGCCTCGGTGCTGGCCTTTCTGGCATGGGCCATCTGGGGGCCCGACCCGCGGCTCGCTTACGGCCTCGTGGCGGCCGTGGCGGTTCTCATCATCGCCTGCCCCTGTGCGCTCGGGCTCGCGACGCCGATGTCCATCATGGTCGGGGTCGGGCGCGGCGCGCAGGCCGGCGTGCTGATCCGCAATGCCGAAGCGCTCGAACGCATGGAGAAGGTCGACACGCTGGTAGTGGATAAGACCGGCACGCTGACCGAAGGCAGGCCCGCGGTCGTCGATATCATTCCGGCTCCCGGCTTCTCCGAGGCGAGCCTGCTGCGCCTGGTGGCCAGTGTGGAGACAGCCAGCGAGCATCCGCTGTCGCGGGCCATCGTGCGGGCCGCCGAAGGGCGGAAGCTGGACCTGGTTCCGGTGACGGGCTTTGACGCGCCCACCGGCAAGGGTGTGTTGGGAACGGTCGAAGGCCAGGCGGTGGCGATCGGCAATGCGGGTTTCCTGACCGGCAAGGGCGTCGATGTTGCGCAGCTGGCCAAGGCGGCCGAGGACCTCAGAACGGAGGGCGTGACGGCAATCTTCGCGGCCGTTGGCGGCAAACTTGCCGGCGTGATCGGGATTGCCGATCCAGTAAAACCAGCCGCTGCCGACGTGCTGCTCGCGCTCAAACAAGAGGGCATCCGGGTCGTGATGCTGACGGGCGACAACCGCACGACGGCGCAAGCCGTGGCCAAGCGCCTGGGCATCGACGAGGTCGAAGCCGATGTGCTGCCCGACGGCAAGGGCGCGGTGATCGAGGGGCTCAAAAAGCAAGGCCGCGTCGTCGCCATGGCGGGGGACGGGGTGAACGACGCCCCGGCTCTGGCGGCCGCGGACGTCGGCATCGCCATGGGGACGGGGGCCGATGTGGCGATCGAGAGCGCCGGGGTCACGCTTTTGAAAGGCGATCTCGTCGGCATCATGCGGACCCGTCGGCTTTCCAAAGCCACCATGGGCAACATCCGCCAAAACCTGTTCTTTGCCTTCATCTACAACGCGCTCGGTATCCCGATCGCGGCGGGCGCGCTCTATCCGCTGTTCGGCATCACGCTGTCCCCCATGCTGGCGGCTGCCGCCATGGCGCTGTCGTCCGTTAGCGTCATCGGCAACGCCCTCCGGCTGAGATTCCTCGCCCTGACGTGAACGGAGGCGAGAGACGCGACCCCGGCCCAGGTGGTCTGGATCGGGGCAGAGGCGACGAGCCTCGCATCAAAAAAGGAAAAGCCGATGAACACCCGTTCGATCCTGGTCGCCGCCGTCCTGGTCGCGATGCCCGGCCTCGTATTGGCGCAGAGCGCCTCGCCCGACACCATGAAGAACATGGATATGAAAGGCGTCACCAGCCCAGCAACAAAAGAATATATGCAATCCATGCAAGGTATGCAGGATAAGATGCAGACCATGACGCCCACCAACGACCCGAATAAGGATTTCGTCATGATGATGATGCCTCATCATCAGGCAGCGGTCGAGATGGCACAAACCTACCTCAAGTATGGCTCCGACCCGACGCTCAAGAAGATGGCGAAAGACATCGTGAGTAGCCAGAAAAAGGAAATCGCGGAGATGAGCGCCTGGCAGGACAAACACGCCAAGTAGCTTGTTGCTGACCCGACGATGACGCTCCGCTCGGGACGGCGGCCGGCACGGCCTTTGGCCTATACGCGTATTCAAATCCTGCTGCATTGGCTGGTCGCGGCTCTGGTGGTGCTGCAATACGCTACCAGCGGGGCCATCACCCGCACCCACAGCATGCATAGGATCGGCTGGCGCCCGAGCCCGACGGATATCGTGCTGCATACGCTGCACAACCGCGTCGGCCTTGCCATCGTCGCTTTGATGGTGGGCCGGTTGGCCCTGCGGCTGTGGGGCGGCGTTCCCGCGCCCGCGACCACAAGGTCGGTGGTGTCGATGCGGCTTGCGCAGGCGGTCCACGCCGGATTTTATGGCGTGCTCATCATCGAGGGCGTGACGGGCGCGGTCGCGTCCTACGTCTGGTGGCCGATCAGCACGGCCCACGTGATCCTGTTCAAAGTTCTGCTGGCGTTGGTGTCGGTCCATATCGCGGCCGCCCTCTGGCACCAGTTCGTACGGCGGGATGCCGTACTGAATCGGATCGGTCTCAAGCTGCCTTTCCCCAGCCGGAAGGCGGGCCGCGAGCCCTGATCGACAAAAAGCGACGAAGAGGTATGGCGCGCAACTTGGAGGCATCGAAGCCGTCGCCTCTTGCCGGTAACTTGCCCCGCTAAGGAGCCCCCGCACTGGCGGTAGAGGTTCTGCTGGGAGGAGAGAATGACCAAGCGATTACTCGCGACTTTGGCGATCGGCGCGCTTTGCACCGCGAGCGCCGTCCACGCCGAGGACGCCATAAAGGTTGGAGTCATGGCGACCCTGGAGGGCACCTATACGGTACTGGGCCAGGACAGCGTCCGCGGCTTCGAGGTCGCGCTGAAAGAGCACAACGCGCAGGCCGGCGGCCACAAGATCGAGTATATCGTGGCCTCGACGGATACCACCCCGGACTCGGCGGTGCGGGCGGCCCGCAAGCTGGTCGAGCAGGATGGCGTATCGATCATTCTTGGGCCGCTGTCGGGTTCCGAAGGAATCGCGATGCGCGATTTCGCCAAGCAACACCCGAACGTGACGGTCATCAATGGGATCTCGGGCGCTCAGGAAACCACCATGGTGGACCCGCAGCCCAACTTCTTCCGGTTCAACATGGACGGCGCTCAATGGGGCGCGGGTCTCGGCAAATACGTGGTCGACACCAAGAAGTGGAGCAAAGTTGCCTCGCTGGCGGAGGACTACAGCTTCGCCTACACCAACTTCCTGGGCTTTGCGCTCGGCTACTGCCAGGCGGGGGGCGAGATCACCAAGCGGTTCTGGGTGCCGCTCGGCACCAAGGACTTCGCCTCGATCATCGCGGCCCTGCCGGACGATGTCGATGCCATCTACGTCGGGCTTGGCGGCGGCGATGCCGTCAACTTCCTGAACCAGTACCAGCAGGCGGGCGGCCAAGCGCATCTCGTCGGCGGCACCATCATGGCCGACCAGACCGTGATGACCGCCAAGGGCAATGCCAAAAAAGCGCTGATTGGCACCCCGACATCCGGGCCGCAGGCCGACACCTCGACCGATCCCGCCTGGGCGACTTTCGTCAAAAAGTACCAGGACGCTTTCCCGGCCGACAAGCGGTTCCCGACGCCGTCGCTGTTCGCCACGGGCTACTACAATGCGGCCAGCGCGATGTTCAAGGCGCTCGACGACGTGAAGGGCGACCTTTCGGGTAATGAGAAGGCCTTCATGGCGGACTTGTCCAAGGTCGAGCTGGACGCCCCTAACGGGCATATCAAGCTCGACGACAACCGGCAGGCGATCGGCACCAATTTCATCACCGAAGTCTCGGAAGGGCCCGACGGCAACCTGTTCAACAAGCTCGTCGCGACCGTACCGAACGTCACGCAGACACTCGGGCTCGACAAGGCAAATTTTGCCAAGATCGGCCTGCCGAGCCGCGACACGCCGGACTGTAAAAAACAGTAGCGCTCCGGTTCCAGCGGATCAGGCGGTCGCCGATCCGCTTCGACGACCGGCGTGTGAGCACGATGTCGCTTTGGGCGCACGCGAGTCCGCCCAAAGCGCTCGTGGTCTGTCGTGGGTCACGGCGGAGATGCCGCGCGATCTGGTCTTCTGCCGCCCAGAAAGGGTCAGGCATGTCGCTGATCAGCTATCTGACCAAGATCCATTTTGCCGACGACATTCTTGAGGAGGCCCTGCGCGCCGAGACCCAGGCCCTGCGGATCACCCGGCCGCTTCTCATCGCCGATGCTTCGACCCTGGCGAGTGGACTGATCGATCGCCTCTTCGATTGCCTCGGCGGTGAGGTGGCGGTCGTGCTGTTCTGCCAAAAGGGCAACAATGCGACCGAGTCGGACGCAGGCTTGGCGGCTGCGCTCTACCAAGGCGCCGGATGCGACGGGTTCGTGGCGGTGGGCGGTGGCGCCGCGATCGATCTTGCCAAGGCGGCCGCGATCCTGGTGAGCCATCACGGCCCGTTGCTGAGCTATGCGGCGATGGAAGGTGGCATTGCCCGCATCCGCAATATTCTGCCCCCCGTCATTGCGGTGCCGACCGCGGCCGGCGCCGGGTCGGAAGTGGGTCGCAGCGCGGCCGTCGTGTTCGAGGACGGGCGCAAGCTCGAATTGGTCAGCCCCTTCCTGATCCCGCGCGTCGCCATCTGCGACCCGACCCTGACCCTGGGGGTGCCGCCTCAGGCAACGGCGCAACTCGGCATGGACGCCCTGACCCATTGTATCGAGACCTTTTTGGCCAGCGCCTATAATCCGCCCGCCGACGCCATCGCGCTCGACGGTGCGAAGCGGGCCGCCGGCAACATCCTCAGAGCCGTGGAGCGGGGCCGCGACCTCGATGCCCGGCGTGAGATGATGGCGGCCGCGATGAACGGCGCCCTCGCGTTCCAGAAAGGGCTGGGGGGCGCCCACGCGATGAGCCACGCGCTCGAAGGCCTCAAAGGATTCGATCTGCCGCACGGCACTCTCAACGCGATCCTGCTGCCCCACGTGCTCGAATTCAACCGGCCGGCCGTCTCGCATAGGTTCTCGCTGTTGCGGGAGGCCGTGGCGGCCGGCCCGGGGCTCGACCTCCCGGACGCCGTCCGGGCGATCGGCGCCTCGATCGGTTTGCCCAGCGGGTTGGGTCAGCTCGGGGTCGATCACGCCGCCATCAGCCTGGCCGCCCCGATGGCGGAGCGGGACTACACCAATAGCACCAATCCACGCCGGGCGAGTTCGGAAGACTACACCGCGCTGATGCGGACCGCGCTTTAGGCCGTCGTGCTTACGACCTTTCGCGGCGGTGTTGGCGCGATGGGTCGAGGCCTGTTTGCCGCAAACGTGATCATTCGCGGGGCAAGCCATGGCCCGCGACGGTATAATTGATGCCGGCCGCACGGGCCGCCACCTTGTCCCACGCCGTGTTAACCCTTGCTGGGCTAGTCTCTCATCGAGCCGTGGATGCGGAGAAAGAGCCGAGCACATCCCGCGGGCCCGCGCGAACCAACCTGTCGAGCGCCAGTATACCGGGGTGATGCTTGCCGACCGACTGCCTCGAACCCATCGCCACCGCTCAATTACCTTCGAGGCCGGGAACCCTTGGCGGCATGCCCTCGGCACTTGCAAGGGCAGCACGGTGGGCGGGGGCGGCCGGCTCCGGCCTCGTTCTCGACTGCATGATCGGGGTCGCGTCTTCGCTTTTCATGCTGCTGCAGATCGCGCGTCACGCGATGTGGCGAGACGAGCTCAACGCTTGGGGCATCGTCCTCGACAGCGCGAGCCTCAGCGCGCTTTTTGCTCACCTTCATTACGAGGGCCACCCCGGTCTTTGGCACCTCCTGCTCTGGCTTGCCTCGCACCTCAGCACCGCTCCGCAAACCCTGCAGATCGTGCACGCTCTCATCGGGCTCGGCATCGTTTGGATGATCGCGCTCGTCTCCCCCTTCAGCCGAACCGAGAAGATCCTCATTCTCCTCAGTTATTTCGTGCTGTTCGAATACACCGTGATTAGTCGTAACTACGGGATCGGACTCTTGCTTGCGCTCGTCTTTGCGCACCGTCGCAGTGTTCATCCCGATCAGCTCAAGTCGAATGCCGTGTTGCTCGGGTTTCTGGCAAACACCAATGTCTTTGCGCTCATCCTGGCGGCGGCCCTTGCACTGGAATATGCTTGGTTCCTCTACCCTGGACGTCGGGACGCGAAGGCGTGGATCACCTCGCTTTGTCTGCCAGCCGGCATCCTTCTCGCCTTTGCTGGTTTCAGCATCGCGACGTTCTGGCCAGCCAGCGATATCAGTTGGCGAACGACCTCGTTGTCGGTCCCCAAAGTCATTTCCGCCGACGAGATCGCTTACGTGGTCGAAAGTAACGTTTCGGCCCTGATGCCGATCGACGTGCAGGCCTTCTGGTTTTCGAACCAAGGTCCCGCTGACTGGGAGGGGCCGCTTCTACGCGAGATCACACTCGCGACGCTGCCTTTCATTGTCGTCATAATCGCACGCATCTTCATCGGTGCACCGCGGCTGCTCGTCATACCGGCCGTCACACTGCTGGGATCCGTGGCGTTCAATCTCTTTTTCTACGAGGGCTCGATTCGACATTGGGGCATCAACTTCGTGGCCTTCCTGGCTGCCCTTTGGATCTTACGGGCCGAGACCCCTCAAAAAACGCCCTGGGCGCTTCCGATCTTGGTGCTGAACGCGGCTGCGGGCGTGCTTTTCACCGTGCAACACTGGACGATTCCATTCTCCAACGCCGGCGCGACTGCCGAATGGATCACGTCGGCGGGCTTGCGCGACGCGGCCCTGATCGGAACCCCCGACACGCATGTCGCGCCCGTGGCCGAATTGCTTGGGCGAAGGATGACATTCCTCGACTGCGAATGCTCCGATACGTATCTCTCCTTCAGCAAACGTCGCGACGATTTCAGTGAACGCCAAATACCCGAACGGCTGCTCCGAGCCGTGACCGCCAATGTGGGACACCCAACGCTCTACCTGAACACCGAACCCGCCACGGCAGACCAGAAGGCGACGCTGGCCGGCCAGAACTTCACGCTGGTAAAGCGCGCAGCGTTTACCAACGCGCTCGTTGAAAATTTCTACGTCTACGAGGTAGTTTCACAAGCAGAGGCTCGCTCCGAGGCGATTGGCGAGTCCGGATCAAATCATGCACCGTAAGCAGACGGCGCGAGCCGTGGGAAAGCCAAACGCCGATGCTGCACGGACAAAAAATAGCGGTGGTGCTGCCCGCCTATAATGCGCAGAACACCCTGCAGAACACCTTCGACGAGATTCCGAAGGATGTTGTCGACGACATCATTCTGACCGACGATGCGAGTTCCGACGGCACCGTCGCCCTGGCGCGAAGTCTCGGAATTTACACGATCGAGCACGACCGCAACCGCGGCTATGGCGGCAATCAGAAAACCTGTTACGCCGCCGCCCTTGCACGTGGAGCCGACATCGTCATCATGTTGCATCCCGACTATCAATACGCCCCGAAGCTCGTCACCGCGATGGCGTCGATGATCGCATCGGGCGAGTATGATGTGGTTTTGGCATCGCGTATCCTGGGAAACGGCGCTTTGGCGGGAGGCATGCCCCTCTACAAATACATCGCCAACCGCGGACTGACGTTTGTCCAAAACTGGATCGTCGGGCAAAAACTTTCCGAATACCACAGCGGCTATCGTGCCTGGAGCAAACGCGTCATCACCGAATTGCCACTGTCGCGCTGTTCCGACGACTTCGTTTTCGATAACCAGATGCTTGCGCAATCCATCTATTTCAAATTCCGGATCGGCGAGATCTCATGTCCGACCAGATATTTTCCCGAGGCCTCGTCGATCAACTTCCGGCGTAGCGTGGTCTACGGGATAGGCGTGCTCAAAACCTCGTGGGCGTTCCGGCTTCAGCGGCTCGGATGGATCAAATCGCCCCTCTTCGCGGCGAACGCGTCGGGTGCGTTGCCGCGTCCCGCGCATTCACCTGCATGACGGCGAGCCAGGGACCCAAGTTGGGGTGATTGGACGCGCCGTCGCGCCGCCGTCGGCTGAACTCATCCTGATCGCCGCAATCGCCTCTTCGAGGTCGGCTCGCGAGCAATTTGATCCGCATGGACTCGCCAAAGCGATTCCATGCGGCTCGACAGTGCTGCCACAGCGGCTTGACACAACAAGCACTAAGTCCTTCATTCAGGCCGCCTGCTTACTGCGTTAAGACATCGCGCCGCTCGAGCGCGAAATGCAATGGCAATGCGGGGAGGAAGCATGAGCACCGCGCTGGCGGTCTACCATGGCCAATTCGGCCGCGCGTCCCTGTACAAGCTCAATCGCGCTCTGGCCACGCATGCGCATCGCGAGGGCCACCTTACGTTTCATGTCCAGGGAACGCCATCGCAGGTGACCGTCACCGACGTCCCGCGGCTTCTCGGGCCGGGGGATGCCGTGGCCGTCAACCCGTGGCAGGCCCATAGTTTCGAGCCGGGGGATTGCGAAAGAGGCACGCTTTTTCTTGTGCTCTACATCAAGCCGATCTGGTTCCTAGAGGCCGGGCGTTGCGCCCAGAGCGCCTTGCGATTCGGCCGCGCCGACATTGAGGTCACGGCGCCAATCCACCGGCTGGTCCACCTCATCGCCTCACTGCTGATGGACGACGAGCGCTCGACGCTGTTCGATGGCTACCTCTATGAACTCACGCGGGAGTGTTTCGACCAGACCTGGCAATGGGCGCCCGAGCAAAATGCGCCCAACGAGACCCGGTATGGCTCGCGCGACTACCGGGTCCGCAACTCGATCCGGCTGATGCAGCAGCGCATCAGCGACGACCTCGTGCTCGACGATATCGCGCGGGACGCCGGCTTGTCGCGGCCCCACTTCTACCGGCTGTTCAGGCAGCATGTCGGGCTGACCCCGAACATCTACCTCAATACCTTGCGGATGGAGACCGCCATCGACCGGTTGACCCGATCGAGCGATGCCGTGACATCCATCGGGTTGGATCTCGGTTTCGCGTCACAGGCGAGCTTCACGCGGTTTTTCACCTCCAACGTCGGAATTCCGCCCAGCGACTATCGGCGAGCCGCCCATTTCGGCGACTGACGGCGGCGCGGCTTTGCTTTTGGCGATCCGACGCCAAGGGCGGAGACTTTAAGGTACGGGCGTCGCCGCCACCCAGCCTAGTCTGCATCCAGTAGACCGGGAACAGGTCTCGATTGGGAGGACGACCGAGAACCCATGCCGCAGCCGCTTTGCGCCCGAATTTTCACGGCCGCGCCCGATCTGGCGCGCGGTGGCGTGCCGCGCTGGAGCCCGCGTCGATGAAGGCTTTCGTCGAGCGGCGGCCAATCTGGTCCTTGATCATCTTCATCCTGGCCGCGGTTCTGATCTGGGCAATCTTTGCGCCTTGGCCCGAAGGTCTCGAACGCGTGGCCGGGTCCAAGAAGATCTTCCTCAGTGCCCTGATCAACGGGATTACGCTTGGCGGCCTGTATTTCTTGGTATCGAGCGGTTTCACTTTGATCTTCGGGCTGATGAAGAACGTCAACCTGGCCCATGGCTCGCTCTACATGCTGGGCGGCTATGTCGGCTATCAGACGGACGTTTCGACAGGCTCCTGGCTGCTCAGCTTCGTGGCGGCCTTCGTGGCGGTCGGGGCGCTCGGCATCCTGCTGCAATATTTCGTGTTCCGGCGCATGGAGGGCCAGGATCTCCGGCAGACGCTGGTGACCATCGGCATCTCCATCGTGCTCGCCGACCTCATGTTGTGGGTCTGGGGCGGCGATTTCTACCAGATTTTGGCGCCGAGCTGGCTGTCCGGCCCCGTCAAGCTGCCGCTGATCACCGCCGTCAAGCACAACGGCGAAGCGGTCTTCCTAACCTATCCCGTGGTGCGCCTCGCCATTTTCGCGGCCTCGGTGGTGCTTGGCGTCCTGATGTGGCTGGCGCTCAACCGCACCCGCGTCGGGATGCTGATCCGGGCAGGGGTCGATGATCGCGACATGCTCTCCGCCACCGGTGTGCGCGTGCAGCGCATCTTCGTGCTGGTGTTTGCCTTCGGGGCGGGCCTGGCGGGCCTCGCGGGCGTGGTCGGTGGCACGTTCCAGTCGATCGCACCGGGGGAGGACACGCGCTTTCTGCTCGCTTCGCTCGTGGTGGTGATCGTGGGCGGGATGGGCTCGATCCCGGGCGCGGCGCTTGGCGCCCTCATCATCGGCCTCTCCGAACAGTTCGGATCCGTGTACTTTCCAACCTATGCGGTGGTGCTGACCTTCCTGATCATGGTCGTGGTGCTGGCGTTCCGTCCGCAGGGCCTCCTCAGCCAACGGGCCCTGCGATGACGGCCGCCGGCCGGGTGACCGCGCCCGCCCGATCCGAACGGGCCGTTCGCGACGATGCTGCGGCGAGCTTCGAGCGCGTGCCGTCCGGCTACTGGGTGCTGCTCGCCTTTCTCTTGGTTCTGCCCGCCTTCGCCAGCAATTTCGTGCTGTTCCAGATCATGGGTTGGTCTTTCATCCTGGGGATGATCGCCCTCAGCCTGATGTTCCTGGCTGGCTATGGCGGCATGGTCAGCCTGGTGCAGATGACGGTCGCGGGGATCTCCGCCTATCTGGTCGCGATCTTCGGCTCCAGCGCCATCTCAGGTATCAGCTTGGGCTGGCCCTGGTGGGCCACCCTCCCGATCGCGGTCGGTATCGCCACCCTGTTCGGCACGGGCGTGGGCGCCCTCGCGGTGCGTACGGCGGGCATCTATACCATCATGATCACCCTGGCGGTGGCGGCGGCTTTTTTCTATTTCGTCCGCCAGAACTACCCGATCTTCAACGGGTTCACCGGCTTCAACGACATCACGCCGCCGCATCTGTTCGGGGTCGATTGGCGCGCGCCGGCTCCCTTCTACTACTTGTGCCTGTTCTGGGCCGTGGCCAGCTTCTGCGCCGTGACCTATGTGTCGCGATCGCCGTTCGGATTGGCGCTCCAGGGTGTTCGCGACAACGCGCGGCGCATGGCGGCGCTCGGCTTCAACGTCACGGCCCACAGGGTTGCGGCCTATGCCTTCGCGAGCCTGATCGCCGCGATCGCGGGCGTGCTGCTGGTCTGGCTCAACGGCCAGGTGTCGCCCGGCACCGTGGCGGTGCAACCCGCCATCGACATCCTGGTGATCGCGGTCGTGGGCGGGCTCGGCAATCCGCTAGGTTCCTTCATCGGCGCCATCATCTATGTGCTGCTGCGAACCTTCGCGCTCGACGTGCTGGTGGCGGTCGGGCTGTCGGGCGAACGCTTCCAGCTCTTGATCGGGGCGGGGTTTCTGGTCGTGGTTCTGCTGTCGCCCGACGGCATTCTGGGGCTTTGGACCAAGGCGCAGACCTATGCGTCAAGGACCGACCGGCTGACCGGCACCCGCTCCTCCCACCGGGAGGGGGTGTGATGTCGCTCACCACCCGGGAACGCCTGTCCGCCGCCGGCACCGCCAATGCCCTCGAATTGCGCGGTGTGACCCGTATGTTCGGCGCCCTCGCGGCGCTGACCGACGTCACCATGTCGGTGCTGCCCGGCGAGCGGCGGGCCGTGCTGGGCTCCAACGGCGCCGGCAAGACCACCCTGTTCAACTGCATCACGGGTGATTTTCCGCCGACCTCCGGCACCATCCGCCTGTTTGGCGAGGACGTGACGAATTTCCCGGCCTACGAGCGAATCCGGCGCGGGCTGCGTCGAACCTACCAGATCTCGCTCCTGTTCGCCGGCCTGTCGGTGATCGACAACATCTATCTGGCGTGCCGCGGAGTCTCACGCGGCCGCTTCTCCCTCATCCGCCCGAAACGGGGCGAGGCCTTGATGCACGCGGCCCAGAGCCTGGCCGAAGCCGTGCATTTGGCGGCATCGCGCGACACCCTGGTGGCCGAACTCTCCTACGGGCAGCAACGGCAGTTGGAAATTGCCCTCGCGCTCGCGGGTGCGCCGCGCTTCGTCCTGTTCGACGAACCCGCGGCCG
>CAXTOT010000047.1:0-40940 GCA_964245915.1 uncultured Lichenihabitans sp.
GGGTAAATGCGGCTCGATCGACGCCCACTGGTTGTCCGTCAGCCAAAACAGCACGCCCCTTCCCGCCTCCGCCTTCACACCTCACGGCGAATCACGATCGCCGCCAAGCGTCAAGCGACTGATTGGGGTTGGAGCCTAATAACGTCGATGACGGGGGTCCGCATAGCCGTGCTCGCGCCCGCCGGCCGGACGCCGGCGACCCACGGCTCAAGCGGGTCCTGCGAGCAGGAAGTCCAGCACGGCGCTGTTGAACGCATCGGCACATTCGATGTTGGCGCAGTGTCCGCAATTATCGAAGACGAGGCGGTTGCCCAGCGGGGTTTGCGCCGCCACCTTTTCCCAGCCGGCCTCGATGAGACGATCTTGCGCGCCCGCCACGTAGAGCGTGGGAAAACAAATCTTCTCATAAGCCGTCGTATCCGACTTTCCGTAGTATTCCCGGGGCCGAACGGCAGGCGATTTGAACCGCGCCGCAGCGGCAACTTCCCAGGCTCCGGGCAGCAGGCTTAAGTCATACCGCCGGGTCAGATAGTCCTCATCCGTCCACCACTTCTCCTGGTGGAACAGGGCCTTTAAGATAGCCCGCATACTTTCACGTGTGGCATCGTAAGTCTGGAGCACCGTGCGCTCTTCATTTGCCGGCTCGAGACCGGCGCCGCTAATGCACACCATCCGGCGTATGGGCCACACCGGCTGATCGGCACTGGCGACACGGCACAGAAAGCGTCCGGCGATGGAGTTCGCGACGAAGTCGGCTTTTTCCACGCACATGACTTCCAGAAACCGGGCGACGTGCCGCAGCATTCTGGCTCCGTGACCGCCAAAATCGCGCAGCTTGTCAGACCGCCCGAACCCGATGAAATCCGGGGCCAGCACATGAAAATGCTTCGAGAAGGCTTCGATATTGAACTCCCAGCTCATCTCGCTACATGCCCCGAACTCGCCTGAATGAAGCAGGACAAGATGGGGTCCAGATCCCGCTTCGAGGTAATGCGTTCTGACTCCGTCGACCATAACGTAATTGCTTTGCATCGCTGAATTACCTTGATGCTCGGAATCAAGCTGGCATCGAAACCTGGCGCAGCCTGGCGTGAACCTCGTCGCGAAGAACGTGACGCTGGATCTTTCCCGACGTGGCGTGAGGAATGTGATCGAACAGCTCCAGATGCTGGGGGATCTTATATTTCGCTATTTTGTCTTTAAGATATCCGATGACTTCGTCGAGCGTGATGATCGCGTCATTCTTCGGGACGACGCAGGCGCAGCCATTCTCGCCGAAATAGGCATCCGGGATACCAACGATGATGACTTCGGCTATCTTTGGATGCGTGACGAGGATCTCTTCGATTTCACGGGGGTGCACACCCATGCCGCCGTGCTTGATCAGATCCTTGGACCGGCCGACGAGGCGCAAGCGACCTGCCTCGTCGAGCATGCCCAAATCTCCTGTGCGAAAGCGATCGTTGGAAATCCAACTTTCTTCATTTCGCCGCGGGGCATTGTAATAACCAACGCAAATGGACGGCCCACCGACGGTAATCTCGCCCACCGTTCCCGGCGACACCCCGTTTCCATTCTCGTCACATACCTCGAGAGACATCCATGGGAGGGGAAACCCCACCGTCCCTTCGCTCTCTCCCGGCTTGTCGCACAGGCGCGTGGCGCTGATCCAGCCGGCCTCCGTCATGCCATAGCCGTCCAGGAGGGGACATCCAAGCTTATCGACGAGCTGGCGCTGAAGGTCCGCAGAACACGGCGTGCCTGCCGACATGATGAACTTCAGGCTTTCAAACTTGGTCTTTGCAAACGTGGGGTCTTGGGCAATCGCCAGCAGGGCCGTGGGAGGACAGGCGAAACCGGTGACCTTCCAGTCCTCGATGCAGCGTATGACTTTCTGCGGCGTAAAGGTCTCGATGAGGACGAGCGTGCAGGGCAACAATGCCGCTTGGAACACATGAAACATGCCCAGATTGAGCGTCAGTGGAACGAATACGAGGATGACCGAACCCTCGTCCATTCCCAGAAATCCGTTGAAGAGCCGATTGTTGTACAGGGTCGAGCCGTGCGTATGCAGGACGCCCTTCGGGTCGCCGGTGCTTCCCGACGTGAACATGATCCGGTTCACGTCACTCGACGTGGTCGGACGCCGTCGCAGCTGATCGTCCAGCCGCTGCGCAGATGGCTCTATCGCCAATATGCTGTTGAGCGACACCGCTCCCCCGCGAGGAGCGCCGTTGCCGCCGACCGAAATAATCTCCTTCAGTCGGGGAAGCTCGGGGCGAAGGTCGGCGACCATGGTGACGAGATCGAATTCCCCGCCCCCAGGGACCAGTACGACGACGGCGCCGGAAAACGCCAGAATGAACTTCACCTCGTGCGATCGCAGGTTGACCAGATAGGGCGAGGCGATCGCGCCGACAATGTTGCTGGCCGCAAGCGCCACGACAAATTCAATCCTGTTCGGAAGCTGAATTGCGACCACGTCGCCACACTCCACGCCGGCATCGATGAGGTGTGCCGCCAGCTTGCGGGTGTCGGCCCAAAGCGCGGCCCACGTTATCTGACGATGCTCGTCCACAACCGCGATGTCATCGGCGAAGTCGCGCGCGTTTCGTTCCAGAAGCTGCGGATACGTCATATCGCCCCAATATTCCGGGGCAGCATATTGGCCGATGATCTCTTCTGTTAGGCGTGTGTCGGCGCGGTCTATCGACATCTTAGTTCGAACCATGTGTCGGGCTTCTTAACAGAAGCGGAGCGATGCAGGCAGGTCTTAGCCTCAATGCCGTTGCGCGCGATACAGGCTGCTTTGAAGGCCTTATAAACAACCGATCGTTTGGTATCAGACCGAGAATACGGTGTCAATTTGACATTGCGTCGAACGCTTATCCTTTTGTCAGAATCCGATCGGCGTAGCTCGCGAAGCACTCGCCGATCTCCTGCACCGATAAATCGCCATTGGGCCGGTACCAAGCCGAAAAATAGGCCAGCATGCCGAGGATGGCCTGACAGGCCATGCGGTCGTTCGATCCGTTCCAAATCTCACCCTTGACGCCAACCCGAACGACGCTTCGAAGCATGTCGTCGACAGCCCTGGTGCGTTCTTCCAATTTCGCAAGCTTGTTGCCGAGACGGCCTCTTTCGCCGGACCAAACGACGATTGCATCCTGATGGGCGGCCATCACTTCAAGTTCGACCATGATCATTCGGCTGAGCTTCGCGCGAGGCGGCAACTTGCTCTTGAAGACGTCACGAACACGGTCATGGACTTGGACGACATAATCTTCCAGAACTTCAAGTAATAGCCGATCCTTGTTTTCGATGTGGTGATAAAGGCTGCCTTTCAAGATGCCGACATCTTCCGCAATGTCCTGCATGCTCGTTCCATGAAAACCGTTCTGGCGGAATAGCTTCAACGCTTTGGCGTGAATCAACTCGCGGTCAACCGGTTGCTGGCCTTTGGATCTTCGATCAGTTTTCGGAGGCATTTCGGACCATCGCCAAGTGTTTTTTTGGGGAGCGCCTGGCTTGACGCGAAAGCCGATCAAAGGCAAATCCGACCATACGTTTGGATGGGAGAAGCCACGTGGTTACGGAAATCGTCGAGCTCGTCATTAAGCCCGGAAGCGAGTCTCAGTTCGAAACTGACATGGACTCCGCCAAGGTTATCATTTCAGGCGCAAAAGGCTGTAAAGGCGTCGAGCTCATGCGATCGATCGAAGTCCCGGCGAATTATCGGCTTGTGGTAACCTGGGAGTCGATGGAAAATAATACCGTGGATTTCCGTCAGTCGCCCGGTTACAAGGACATGGGTCGCCTCCTTCGTGATCATTTGGATGGTAGGCCAGCTGTACAGCACTTCAATATTCTTGCATTGTAGCAACCGGCAGGGTTACCCGACATTACGTAGGTGCTTGAGACGATCTATCGGCATGCCGCACGCGCGGCGTGCTACAAAGAAGGACCTGATCAAGACGCTCCGAAATCGCAGGCGGCCGCTGAATTCGCGGCCGTGAGAGAAGACCGGCCCCCCCGTCATGGAGGGCCCACCCTCGTCAGCCACGCATGACCGCCGAAGGGCACCGCCCCCCTGCCACGCCGTAGTGTTGTTGCGCAGGACGATATCGCCCCTCGTGGCTATTCGGGATCGTGCGCCAGCGGCGCCTGGTTGATTGACCAAGTCGAGATCGCACGTGGCGATCGCTTGCCTAGCATGCACTTCGCATCAGGCTCACAAGACAGTCCATTCGATCCTATGAGGCGAAAAGCTTGGCGTACCAGCCTTGGGTCATGAAGCCGCGACATACGATTTAATGGTTTGAGGAGAAACTCGCTTGACACACGACTGTCGCATTGTTATCGTCGCCCGATCGAACGTTTGGTTCGTGCATGGCCCGGTTTCCTTAGCAGGCGTTTGTGGGTGGGTTGGATCCTATGTCCAGTGCCGCGATTCCCGAGCATCTACGCCTGTCACGCGCCGACGATGCTATCGAGGCCTCGACCACTCGTCGCCACGATTTGCCGGGCGGCTTGAATCGAGGGAGGGCTCTCCGCCTTAATGTAGACGACTTGGAGGCCGTGCGCGGTACTGCTGCATTCCTCGCCTGCCGCGAAGTAGAGACAATAGCGGATCAACTGGATATTCGGTGCCTGAGTCTAAGTGGCTTTTTCGAGGCTCGTCTGTCAGTCGATCCACCTGGAGCGATCCCCCTTGAGAGCATCATATTATAATGGATGGCGTGGGCAGACGATCGTATACCTCGATTCTCCTGCCCCTTTTAACGTTCGTGGGCTTCCTTGTAATTTGGGAAGCGGCTGTCCGAGTTGGTGACGTCAAGGCGTATCTGTTACCGGCGCCAACTGCGATCGTACTGCGCATTGTCGAAGACCGGTCGGTGATTTTTGACAATCTCAAGGTCACATTGACCGAGATGCTGCTTGGCTTCATCAGTGCTGCTATTGTCGCGTTCTTCGCCGGTACGGCGGTTTCCTTTTCGACGGCGCTGCGCCGCACAATCTACCCTCTGATCGTCGCCTCGCAGACCGTGCCGATCATCGCGATTGCGCCACTCCTGATTATCTGGTTCGGCTACAATATCTGGCCGCGGGTAATCGTAACCGCCCTGGTTTCGTTCTTTCCGCTGACCGTCAATGTGGTTGCGGGATTCACGTCGATTGAGCCGGAGCTTGTCGTCTTCTTCCGCTCGCTCAACGCGGGCCGGCTCGCTCTGTTCTTCAAGCTGGCGGTGCCCTCCGCTCTTCCCTTCATCTTCTCTGGCTTGCGGATTACCGCCGTCCTGGCGGTGATCGGCGCGACGGTCAGTGAGTGGATCGGCGCCGACAAGGGGCTCGGGCATTTGATCGCACATGACACGGCCGAGCTCGACACGGTCCGGGTCTTCGCCTGCATCGCCGTACTCTCGGCGCTTGGCATGATGCTCTTCGCGACGGTGGTCGTGGTCGAATGGATCGTCCTGCCGTGGCGTCATGCGCCACGGAAGCGGCGGTCCTGGCTTGGATCGACGCACCCGTCACGTGGCGGGGGGCGTGGTGAGTGACGAAACAGGAGAATGCAATGAAAGCAGGATTCATCACCGCGGTTGCTATAACCGCCGTTTCGCTTCTGACGCTCGGCGGACAGTTGGCGGTAGCCCAGCAGGCCGAGAAGGTCACCTTGGCCTACTCGTTCACGCCGGACGGCACCAATACCAACTTGGTGGCGGTCGCGGACCGTTTTGCGAAGGCCGAAGGACTCGATCTCGATCTGATTACCCCGGGTAGCGGGGCCGATGCGATCAAGCTCGTCGCATCGAACACGGTCCAGTTCAGCATCGTCGGCCCACCCGCCATCGTCGGCGCCCGCAGCCGCGGCGTTCCGATCTCCTGCATCGTTGCTCAGCACCAATTCTCTTCGATCGGCCTGATGGCAAGTGCCGAATCCGGCATCAAAGCCGTCAAGGATCTGACGGGCAAGACCGTCGGCGTCACGGGCGTCCCGGCGAACCGGGCCATGCTCGATCAGATGCTGCGCGCGAATAATGTCGACATCGACAGCGTCAAGATCGTTGACGTCGGGTATGGCGGCATACCGATGCTTGCCGCAGGCCGAATTGACGCCGTCGAAGCGATCTCGCTCGTCGAGCCCTTCGAGCTCAACGTCGCGC
Organism: uncultured Lichenihabitans sp.; assembly: GCA_964245915.1. GTDB lineage: Bacteria > Pseudomonadota > Alphaproteobacteria > Rhizobiales > Beijerinckiaceae > Lichenihabitans. The sequence continues at coordinate 6,165 of CAXTOT010000047.1, forward strand.
GGGGCAAGCCTCTGAGCGATACGTCGACCTCCGCGTTCTTTGCCTTCGCCAAAAATGGTGCGCCGCCCTATTACTACTACACCATCGTCGTGACCGACGATTACAAGGCGCATCACGCGGACACGATCCGTAAGTTCCTCAAAGCGTGGCAGGCCGGCACGGAATGGTCGATCAAGAATCCCGAGGAGGCCGTACAGCTTTTCATCAAGCACTATCCGGAGTCGAAATACGACATGACTCTCGCGGAGTGGAAGGCGGTCGTCGATGTAAGCCGCAGCCCGGATACCAGCGCGCATGGCTTGGGCTGGCAGGATCCGGAGGTCTGGGCGAAGTTCGTGGCTTTCATGTCTAAGAGTAAGCTAACGGTGGCGCCGGTCGACCCCGCGACCGTCTTCACGAACGACTTTCTGCCGAAGTAACGGCGCATCAGGACTGAAACGTCCTCCAACCGCTTCGGTCTTCGTACACCAAGACCCCTCGGGCGAACCTCTATTCGCCGGGCCCGATGGTCGGCGTCAGACGGCTGAATGACCGGATTTGGCTCTCCGGCTGTTGGATGCCAGATCCGGTTGCAACGAGAAGCTGTGGGGCTCGAAACCGAAAGCGTTACGTCATGAGCAATGTTGGATTAAGGCTCCAGGACATTCGGTTTTCGTATGAGACCGGTGGAGGGCGTATCGGTGTCGTCGACAACATCGATCTGACGGTCGGCGAGAATGAGTTCATCGCGCTGCTCGGGCCGAGCGGCTGCGGAAAGTCCACTCTGTTTCATATGATTGCCGGGTTGGTGCGTCCCCAGACCGGTAGAATTTCGCTCAACGGCACCGAGATCAACGGCAAGACCGGTCATGTCGGCTATATGATGCAGAAGGATCTTCTGCTGCCATGGCGGACGGTCGCCGAAAATGTCGTGCTCGGTGCCGAGATCAACGGTCAGGACACGGATCGGGTACAGGCCGAGGCGGAAGCGCTGATGCGGCGTTTTGGGCTTGCCGGCTTCGAGGACTGTTATCCATCGGCGCTTTCGGGAGGGATGAAGCAACGCGCGGCGATGCTGCGTACGATGCTGTGCCACAAGGAGGTCTTGCTGCTTGACGAGCCGTTCGCCGCGTTGGATGCGCTGACGCGCACCGATATGCGTGAATGGCTGCTCGACATCTGGCAGGAGTTCCGCCGAACCGTCGTGTTGATCACGCATGACGCTGAGGAAGCGCTCTTCTTGGCCGATCGGGTCTATGTGCTGTCGCCACGCCCCACCCATATCGTCGGCGTGATCGAGGTGCCGTTTCCACGACCGCGACGGCCCGACGACGTGGCAACGCCGGAATTCGCGCGGCTGAAGCGCGATCTCCTCGACATGACGCGCTTTGGAGACGGGGCCTGGGGCGGCGACAAGCGCGCGAAGTAGCGGATCCAGGCGTGCCCCGCGTTGAAGACGTTGAGAGTCGAACATCCTGTCATCCAGGAACCGACGCTTGTCGAGTGCGGGTTTGATCGGATGATCAGGCGGGCGTTCTCCACTCAGGGAGTCGACCCATCCTGTCGCCGCTCCTCGTCAAATGCGACGCGTGAGCGCCAGGAATACTGCGATGTCTAACGTTATAATTGTTGCCGAAGGTGAAGAGAGCATGAACGCATGGTTGGGATCGGCGCGTGATAACGTTGCAGGAATGATGATCGCATGACACAGCTTCTGATAGGCGGACGCTGGGTAGACGGCGAATCCGTAGACCTTCTCACTGATAAGTTCAAAGGTAACGTGTACGGCGAGATGGCCGTGGCGTCCCCGAGACAAGTCGAGGCGGCCGTCTCGGGCCTCGTCGAGGGCGCGCGATCTTCCAAACTGTCGCCCTACGACCGCTACCGCATCCTTTCGGAGGCGGCGAGACTGATCGCGAGCCGTATCGAGCCCTTGATCGAACTGATGCGTAACGAGGCCGGTTTCACCCGCGCCGATGGCGAGAACGAGGTGCGCCGCTGTGTTCAGACCCTCGAGCTCTCGGCGGAGGAGGGCAAGCGGCTCAGCGGCGAACTCGTGCCGATGCGGGCGGCCGATGGAGTTGCCAACCGCATGGGCTTCACGATCCGCGAGCCGCGGGGGGTCGTTTGCGCGATCACGCCCTTTAACTCGCCGCTAAACACGCTGGCCCACAAGGTCGGTCCGGCGATTGCCGGCGGCAACGCGGTAATTATCAAACCATCGAACTTCACGCCACTTTCGGCAGTCGAGCTCTGCCGCGCCCTGATTGATGCGGGCCTGCCACCCGGTCTCCTTGCGCTCGTGCACGGCCCGGGGGCGAAGATCGGTCGTCAACTGCTTGCCGATCAGCGCATCGCCTTCTACGCTTTCACTGGCAGCACGCTGGTCGGCCGAGAAATCCAGCAGGCCGCTGGACTGCGCGGCGTGCAACTGGAACTCGGCAGCATCGCGAGCGCCATCGTCTGCCACGATGCAGATCTTGACAAGGCGATTCCGAAGATCGTCAACGCGGCGTTCCGCAAAGCGGGGCAGGTCTGCACGTCCGTGCAGCGTCTTTACGTGGACCGCCGTATCGTCGAGCAATTTGCATCTCGCTTTGTAGAGGTTGTTCAGGGGACGAAAGCTGGCGACCCCGCCGATACGTCGGTCGTCGTGGGCCCGATGATTACGAGAGAGCACGCCGAACGTGCCGCCGCATGGGTGAAGGAGGCTGTCGATTCTGGCGCGAGGATACTGACGGGAGGCGTATGCGATGGCTCCGTCTTTCTCCCTACCGTGCTCGACCACGTGCGCAGCGACCTTCGCGTGGTCTGCGAGGAGATCTTCGCACCTGTCGTCTGTCTCATCGAGTTTGAGGACGTCGACGATGCCGTCATGTCGGCAAACTCCAGTCCGTACGGACTGGCAGCAGGATTGTTCACGTCGGACCTTGGGACGGCGATGCGGATGGCGCGAAAGCTCCGGTTCGGCGGCGTCCACATCAACGAGGCATCAAGCGCGCGGGTCGACGTTATGCCCTTCGGTGGGGTCAAGGAAAGCGGCTACGGCCGCGAAGGCCCGGCCTATGCGATACGGGAGATGACCGAGGAGCGGCTCATCACCATCACGTTCTGAGCTCCAGCAGCGAATGCTCGGATCGCGATCAGACATCGATCAGGTTCGCTCATTTGAGAACGTACTCCGTGTGGCCATCGGCATCGACGGCACATTCAGCGACGGCGTTGCGGGTCTTCCGCTGTTTCGGAGGTATAGGTGATCGATTTCGACCGACGCTACGATGTCCTCATCATCGGAGGCGGCAACGCCGCCCTCTGCGCGGCCATAAGTGCCCGCAGGGGCGGCGCCACGGTTCTGGTCCTCGAGGCAGCGCCGAAGTTCTACCGCGGCGGCAACACGCGCCATACGCGCAACATGCGCTGCGCACACGACCATGCGACTGGAACGCTGACCGGCCCCTACACAGAAGACGAGTTCTGGGAGGATCTGCAGCGCGTCACGGGCGGACGGACCGACGAGCGGCTCGCGCGCATGATGATCCACCAATCGAAGGACATGTTGGGATGGATCTCCGAACAGGGGGGCCGGTTCCAGCCCTCGCTCGGGGGCACCCTCAGTCTCGGGCGCACCAACGCGTTCTTCCTCGGTGGCGGGCGGGCGATGCTGAACGCGCTCTACCGCACGGCGGAAGGACTCGGCGTCGGGATCGCCTATAACGCCGAGGTCGTCGATCTGGAGGTCGAAAACGGCATGTTTCTGTCGGCGCGGCTGAAGGATGCGGACGGTGCGCTCCGCGCCGGCACGTTGGTGGCCGCCTCCGGCGGCTTCGAGGCGAACATCGAATGGCTGAAGGAGGGATGGGGCGAGATCGCCGAAAACTTCATTATCCGTGGGACGCCCTACAATCGTGGAGCCGTCCTCCGAAAGCTCATCGACAGGGGTGCCCAGTCCATTGGAGACACCACGCAGTGCCACGCTGTGGCGATCGACGCCCGTGCGCCGAAGTACGATGGCGGCATCATAACCCGCCTCGACTGCGTCGTCTTCGGCATCGTGGTGAACCGCAACGGCCAGCGCTTCTACGACGAAGGGGAGGACGTCTGGCCCAAGCGCTACGCCATCTGGGGTCGTCTCGTGGCGGCCCAGCCCGGCCAGATCGCCTATATCGTGTTCGATGCGCCATCGCTGAATATGTTCATGCCTTCGCTCTATCCGCCAATCGTGGCCGACACGGTGCCCGAACTCGCCGCAGCACTGGGCATCGACGGCGAAGCGCTGGAGGCGACCGTCGCAAGTTTCAACGACGCGGTCAGACCGGGGACGTTTGACCCCACGATACTCGACGATTGCCGCACCGAGGACCTCGATCCCCCCAAGACTCACTGGGCGCGGCGGTTGGAAACGGCGCCGTTCTACGCCTATCCCGTGCGTCCGGGAATCACGTTCACGTACCTTGGACTGCGAGTTGACGCGGAGGCACGCGTCTTGATGGAGGACGGGCGTCCTTCGGCAAACATTTTCGCCGCCGGCGAGATCATGGCGGGCAACGTGCTCGGTCAGGGTTACGCCGCCGGAATCGGCATGACGATCGGCAGCGTCTTCGGTCGAATCGCAGGAACGAGGGCCGCCCATCATGCACGCAACTAGTTCACTTGAGGAAGCTGACCGGTTGATGACGGTATGCAACTCTTGCCGGTATTGCGAGGGCCTCTGCGCCGTATTTCCGGCTATGGAAATGCGACGTTCCTTTTCCGACGGCGATTTGAACTACCTGGCCAACCTTTGCCACTCGTGCGGTGCCTGCTATGTCGACTGCCAGTTCGCGCCGCCGCACGAATTTGCTGTCAACGTTCCACTGGTCCTAGAGAAAGTCCGCAACGACTCCTATGCCGCCTATACCTGGCCAAGCGCGCTGCGTGGACTGTTCGAGCGCAACGGGCTCGCGATCGGCATCGTCACTGCTCTAAGCGTTGCCCTCTTCATCGGCGGCTTCGTGACGACAAACGATCCCGCGGCGGTCTTTGGCCCCCATGCAGGCGATTTCTACAAGCTGATGCCACACAATGCTATGGTGTTGGTGTTCGGCGGGGTTTTCGGCTACGCCTTGCTCGCGCTGGGGCTCGGCCTGCGTCGATTCTGGCGTGACGTCGAGGAACCAGTCTCTACGCTGAAGGCGCCCAAACCCATCTGGCACGCGCTTAAGGATGCGGGACGGTTGCGCTATCTTGACGGCGGCGGCGACGGTTGCTTCAACGAGGGCGACAAGCCCTCCAACTCCCGACGCCTCTACCACCACTTCACGTTCTACGGCTTCATGCTCTGCGCAGCCTCGACGAGCGTCGCGACCGGCTACCACTATCTCCTGCATCGAGAGGCGCCGTATGCCGTCTACGACCTGCCCGTGATCCTGGGCATCGCAGGCGGCCTTGGCCTCATGGTCGGCACTGTCGGCCTTATGCGGGCGAAGGCGATCCGCGATCCATCGCTCGTTGACCAATCTCGAAAGGGAATGGACACCGGATTTCTCGTCATGCTGTTCTCGACCGCTGGAAGCGGCATGGTCCTTCTCATATTTCGCGACTCGCAGGCCATGGGCATGCTGCTCGCCGCACACCTGGGTATCGTATTTAGCCTGTTTTTCATGATGCCTTACGGCAAATTTGTGCATGGCCTGTACAGGGTCGCCGCCTTAATCATCCACGCGCGGGAGCGTTCAATGCTGAATGACTGACCGCGCGCTGCTCCTACGGCCAGCGCCGCGGCGGCGTGGGCCGGTGTCAGCGTCCGGAGGGCGATGCAGGCCAGCCGGCGCATCTCCACCTCTTCCCGGTTTCGGCGAGAGGCTGCGCCCACAGGTTCGTTACGACAGTAGCGCCACCCAGCGTGCTCCTCTGCTGCGGGACATGAAGAGGCTCGAGGAGGATCTGACGGACTTGATGGCTAGTACCCGGAATCACAATTGACTAGGTGTTTAGTCCCGGCATTTGCCGGAGCGGATTGACGTTGAAGCGTTCGGGTTCGCTTGTCCAGCGTTTGCGGATGAACTCGTAAGGCGTGAGGCCTTTCAGCGTTTTCAGGCGGCGACCATAGTTGTAGGCGTCGATGAAGTCAGCGAGGTGCGTTTCGAACTGTAGATGGTCATCGTAGTGATATCGCTTGACGGTTGCGTCCTTGATGGTCCGGTTCATGCGTTCGACTTGGCCATTGGTCCAAGGGTGCTTCACTTTAGTCAGTCTGTGCTCGATGCCGTTCTCCTGGCAACGCATGTCGAACATGTGCGTCATATGACGGGCGGTCGGACCATCGGCGTATCGCGGTGCGAATGTGAACTGAATACCGTTGTCTGTCAGCACCGTATGGATCTTGTACGGAATGGTCTGGATCACTTTGCTCAGGAAGTCGGAAGCCGATGATCGCCCGGTCTTTCAAACAAGCTGGACGACGGCGAACTTACTCGTGCGATCAATGGCAACGTAGAGGTAGAGCTTGCCTTCTGCGGTCTGCACTTCGGCAATGTCGATGTGAATGAAGCCGATCGGGTGGGCCTTGAACGTCCGCTTGGCCGAGGCCTCGCCTTCGGTCCGCGGCAGTTGCGAAACGCCATGACGTTGCAGGCAACGATGGAGCGACGATCGGGTCGGATGCGGGATGGTCGGTTGGAGCGCGTAAAGGCAGTCGTCGAGCGGCAGCAACGTATGCCGCCGGGAGGCCACAACGATCGCTTCCTCTTCGCGCGAGAGCACCGTCGACCTGGCGTTCTTGGGGCCAGTCGGAACATCCGTCACCGTTGATCGACGCTTCCATTTGGCGACGGTCTTTTGGTTGATGCCGTAATGCTTAGCCAGAGCTCTCAGGCTCTCTTGACCATGCTGTATCGCTCGACGGACCGCCTCCGTCGTGGTGGCGCTCCCGTGCGGTACCTGCCCTCCGCTGGCTTCTCCAGCGGGCTGCGCCCGCCGGGAGCCTCAAGCCAGCTTCGCCCATAGCCCATCCTTCCATTCTAACGAGAAGATCGCACCAGCAAATGCCGGGATCAAACACCTAGAATGGCGTCATCGGCCGAAGCAGGGCGGCGGTATCCTGAAGTGCTTACCGCATTCGCGGCGCGCCCGAAAGCGACATGGCTTAACGGAACCGGGTAATTTCGGAGTTGGGTGAACGCGGGGCGAGGACGGGCCGCTGGCTCCATCGTTCGCGCGCCGGGAGCGGAAGGAGGCGAGCGTTGAACAGCCCTGGCCATACTGCATGCCGAATGACGTCTCGCGGGAAAGCAGACCAGGACGCGATAATGCCGGTTCCCGTGAGATTGCCATGACCACCGCCGGATGCTCTCGGAGGTGACCCCAAAGCCGCGCTTGGCCAGGAGTTCCTCGACATTGCGGAAGCTCACGTGAACCGCAGAAAAATCCAGACCGCGCGCTGGATCGCCTCGCGCGGAATCGAAAGCCGGAATATGAGAGCACGCTGATGCTACCGGCTACGCTCCGCGCCGGCGTTGCGCAAGTCAGCAGGCCAGCGAACGTGACAAGCCCACGCCTGACACGCTCGCGTCTGAGCCCGAGGTGACGTCAGGCCCGGACCCGCGTCTTTTGCGGATCGAAATGCGGAAATGGCACAATGCGGGCGCCGAGTCGCTTCTGATGGCCGTCGAGCTTGCCAATCTCGACCATGGTGCCCTCGGCCGCATGCGCAGCGTCGATCCGGCTCAGCGCGATGGTTTTCTTGAGAATGGGCGAGCGGGTTGCGCTGGTCACCACTCCGACCTGCGCCCGGCCGACGAACACCGGATCGCCATGGCCGATGCTCTCGCTTCCCTCGAGATCGAGCCCGACGAGTTTGCGGGCGGGATTGGCCTTGCGCCGGAGCAGCGCCTCGCGGCCGACGTAATCGCTATCCTTCTCCGCCACCGCGAACCCGATGCCAGCCTCGAACGGATCGGTCTGATCGTCGAAATCGTAATGCGCGAAGACCAGGCCCGCCTCTATCCGCAGCATGTCCAGCGCGTCGAGGCCGAGCGGCGACAGACGACGGGGCTGGCCCGCCTGCCAGATGGCATCCCAGACGGCCGTCGCGTCCTTGGGATGGCACCAGACCTCGAAACCGAGCTCGCCCGTATAGCCCGTCCGCGACACGATCACGGAGGGGCCGCCCGGAACCCCCAGCCGCCCGATGGTGAAGCGGAACCACTTGAGCTCGGCAATCGAGGGCTGGTTGGGCGGCGTCCAGATCACCTCCGCGAGCAGGTCGCGGCTCCTGGGACCCTGGACGGCCAGGTTGTGCAACTGATCCGTCGAGGACTTGACCCACACCTTCAGGCCCCATTCCTCCGCCTTCTGGCGGAGCCAAAGCCCGGTGAAATCATCCCCCGCAACTACGCGGAAATTGTTGGGCCCGAGGCGCATCACCGTCGCATCATCGATCATGCCGCCATGATCGTAGCAGAGGGCGGCATAGACGACTTGGCCGGTCGCAAGTTTGAGTATGTTCCGTGTGACGGTGCGTTGCAGGAGCTGCTCGGCATCGGGACCCATCACCTCGAACTTGCGCAAGGCCGAGAGGTCCATCACGGCGACGGCGTCCCGGCACGACCAATATTCCTCGATCGGTCCCCGGCCGGTGAACGAGGTCGGCAGCCAGAAGCCCCGATAATCGACGAAACTGCGCGTCAAAACTTCCAGACGGGGGTGGAAAGCCGTATCGCGCGTGAGGCGGGGCTCGGCGTCAGGCGTCATGCGGAGAGCTGATCCCTTGGAGAATGTTGCGCCGCCGTCATAGACCCGGACATGGATGTCGCTAGGGCACCAGCCGTTCGCTGGATCGATGTCGTCGGTGCAGGAAGACGACGCGCAAACCAGATCGGCGAGGGCGCGCAGGAGCACGTAGTCGCCCGGTCGCGACCACGGCTCGTCGGAGGTCAGGGCGTTCGAGGTCTCGATGCAGGTGTTGTAGAAGAAGTTGATCGCCGGCCAGCCCCGGCGTTCGCGGATGCTGTAGGGTTTCAGGACGGCATTGAAGTTGTCGGAGCAGTTTGGATGGCCAGGATAGCCGGCGTCCTCGTAGTACTTCGCGGTGCAGGCGAGCGCGAAAGTATCGTGCCGGCCAACGGTGTCGCGCACCACTTCGATCAGCGGCCGCATGTCCTCATCGTAATATTTGGAATGGAGCCCCGGGCCGGGATAGGCCGAGCCCATCAGCGTGCGGGTCGTGGTGGCGTCCAGTCCCTTTTCGATCCCATCAGCCAGTTGCGCGGCATCGAAGGCCAGGAAGTCGGAGCATTGCTGGCCGTCAACGTCGATAATCTGGATATAGTCGCCCGCCCGAACCCGGTAGGCCCGGGCCTGCGCGGCGGGCACGCGCAGATCGAGCGCCACGTCGGCGAGTGGCGCGGGCAGTTCGTTGAGTGACCCCTGGGCGCGTTCGACCTCGATGCGCAGGTCGGTCGCGGGCGATTGTTCATGGGGCGCCATGGCGAGACCGGGTGCCGCCGCGACCAGCACGAGATCGAGCGGCGCCACCCATTCGAACCGCGCGCCGGGAGCGTCGTTGCCTTGGAGTACCCGATAGGGCCGCGCGTCGGGCGCTGCTATACCGGCATGGGCGAGCGCACGGGTCGTCGCGGCGAGAGTTTCGTCATCGCCGACCAGCGTTCGGGACAGCCCTGGCCCATCCGCTGATGCGACGCCGAGCCGATCGCCGATGTCGCGCCCCCCGGCGTCGAAGACGAAGAGGTCCCCGGGTTGCAGGCCTTCGGGATCGATCAGCCTGAATCGGTCGCCCGCTTTCAGCGACACCGAGGCGACCGAGCCGCCCCGGACCGTGTGCCGTTCGGGACGGCGGAGGCGGGACGGCGATGGTGGTGCAAGTGTTTCGTTCATCATCTCACAACGTCCGCCAAGCCGCCCTTCCCGGGTTCCACATGCGGGATTCCGGACGCCGGTCGAGAAGGTGCAGTCCCGCCGAGAGGCGGGTGCGCCCTGTTCGGCCCGTCTGCAAGCTCAGGCGGCCGCCTCCGGGGCGCCAGGAAGGCCTGCATGGAATCGTCCAGTGCCTTGAGCCAGGGGGTGTGATGGGAGGGCGCCATGGTCCCGGTCAGAGTCGAAGGATAGGACCGGTCCCGGTAGGTCAGGATGCCCTCGATCTTGTGGTGCTCCCATTCCTTGAACAACTCCGCGACGCGGTCGACGTCCAGCCGGGGATAATCGGTGGGCTGCAGGAGGTCGCGAACATAATCGGTCTGAAAGTCGATCGCCTGGAAGGGATTTTCGAGCGCTTCCTCGCGGGCCCGCCACGCGACGATATCGGCCGCGATCACCTCGGCCGATGGCAGCTTGATCCGCCCGAGGATCACGTCCCGCGCGTACCAGGCCTGGGCGTCGAACATGTTGAACGTATAATACTGGTCCTGCATGCCGATATAGATCAGCATGGGATTGGGTTCCCAGAAGATGCCTTTGTAGAGGTGCAGCGGATAGAGCCGGTTGTTGGTCTTCAAGCGGAGATCATCCGGCAAGAAGGGAAAGTGATGCTTGTAGCCAGTGCATAGCACCACGGCATCTACTTCCTGGTACGAGCCATCTCGGAAATAAGCGGTCTTGCCGACGACCTTGGTCAGCAAAGGCACTTCCTTGAAGCCTTCGGGCCAGTCGAAGCCCATCGGTTTGGTCCGGTAGCTGAAGGTGACGGATTTCGCGCCGTATTTGTAGCATTGCACGCCAATGTCCTCGGCCGAATAGCTGCTCCCGATCATGAGCAGATTCTTGCCCTTGAACTCGTCGGCGCTGCGGAAATCGTGGGCGTGCATAACCCGGCCCGGAAAGCGCTCGAGGCCCTCGAAGTACGGGACGTTCGGGGTGGAGAAATGGCCAGAGGCGACCACTACGCAGTCGAAGGTTTCGGACTGCATTCTGTCTTCGACCAGGTCCTTTACGGTCACGGTGAAGAGCTTGGTTTCGGCATCGAAGGCGACGTCCCGCACGGCATGGCAGAACTTCATGTATTTGCGCACGTCGCTGCTCTCGACCCGACCCGCGATATAATCGTGCAGCACGGCACGTGGCGGATAGGACGGAATCGCCCGACCGAAATGCTCCTCGAAGGAGTAGTCGGCGAATTCCAGGCACTCCTTGGGTCCGTTGGACCACAGGTAACGATACATGCTGCCGTGAACCGGCTCCCCATGTTCGTCGAGGCCGGTGCGCCACGTGTAGTTCCACAACCCGCCCCAATTATCCTGCTTCTCGTAGCAGACGATCTCCGGGATCTGGCCCCCCTGGCGGCGGGCGGACTCGAAGGCGCGAAGCTGAGCAAGGCCGCTGGGGCCGGCTCCGATGATGGCTATCCGCATATGTCTTTCCTCTGACGTGCCGGCGCGCGCCGCGGGCCGAAGGCTGCCCGGTAGCCGTGTTCCGGGTCTGAGATGGTAAAGGGTATTAACTGGCATGAAAGATTGTCAACAATCCCTCGGGCCTATGCAGCGCCTTTCCGGGTGCTCGGCCGGAGGGCGTCGGCATTGCCGAGCGCCCTCGGGCATGCATTGGGGCCGCGGTCTGCGACAGCACGGCCGGGCCTCAAATCCGGAAGATCCAGTTCGCCGCGAGCAGGACGATCACGCCGCCGATCAGCGTGATATAGGGCAGCATGCCGGCCTTACGGCGGCTGAGATCCGCCTGCTTCAGGCCGAGGTCGTCTAACATGTGGTCGGGAAAGCGCCCGCCGTCCTGCACATAGTGGCGAAAGCAGAACACGGGGACGATCAGCGCGGCGGTGACGAGCCCGGCCCACAGCGCGATGGGGTTCCAGGTCTTCGCACCCGCGCCCATGAAGACGACGTTGACGAAGGAGAAGATCGCGCCGAGGCCCAGCAGCCAATTCGGGGCGCGCCAGGGCCGCTTTATGTGGCCGTTGTCGATCCGGTGGATCCAACCGGCGTTCAGGTTGAGGAAATTGAAGATGATATAGCCGCAATTCGAGACGGCGAGGATGAAGAAGAAGCTGGTCGAATCGGCCGAGGCGATCGCCAGCACGATCAGGTTGAAGGTGAGATCGGTCCACATGGCGCGGGTCGGCGCCCCATGCTCGTTTACGTGAGTGAGATAGCGCGGCAGCCAGCCGTCGACCGAGCCCTGGTACAGGGTGCGGGAGGAGCCGGCCATCGCCGTCATAATGGATAGCATCAGGGCCAGGATCATCAACATCACGAGCAGACCGTGGACGAAGGCGCCCCCGCCCACCATGCCGGCCATCGCATCCGCCACCCCCGATCCGTCGACAATCGGCGTGGCCAGCATGCCATTTAGCCCGAGCACGCCCTGGAACGTGAAGGGAACCAGCGTGTAGAGGACGATGCAGAGCAGGCCGGAATAGAAGATGGCCTTGAAGGTGTCTGTACCGGGATTCTTGAACTCGCTCGTGTAGCAGACGGCGGTCTCGAACCCGTATGTCGACCAGGCCGCGATGAACAACCCGCCGAGCACCAGCGTCCAGCCAGGGATGTTCCAGACGCCGGGATCCGCCGCATAGGCCGTCGCCAGGGGAACGAGCGGCGAGAAATTGCTCCAGTTGATCTGCCCGGTGAGGATCGGCACGATGCCGACGATCAGCATCGGAATGATCACCAGCAGGCCTATATACTTCTGCACATTGGCCGTGCCCAGGATGCCGCGGTGCTGGATCGCGAAGGTGACCAGCATCAGCACGGCGCCGATGAAGAAGGTGGCATTGAGGGAGAAGCTCACCGGTCCCAAGGTATGGCTGAACAGGGTCCAGGCGCGCAGGGCCGGGGTGGTCGACGCCGTGACGGCTGTTACAGCATCCGCGGGACTTATCCCGCTATGGGCCGCAATGTAGGACACGACTTCGGGGGAACCCGGTGTGAAGGCGGGAATAGGGGAAACGGCATTCAAAATATAAGCGGCCGCGATGGAGCAACCCAGCGACAAAACCGGGGACCATGCGAACCAGTTGCACCATACCGACAGCGGCGCGATCAGTCGGGAATAAGGCAGCCACGCCGTCGCGCCATAGATCGAGGCGCCACCAGACTTGTTGGGGAACAACCCCGCGATCTCGGCATAGGTGAAGGACTGGATGAAACCCATCATCATGGAGAAGGTCCAGATGAGAAAGGCGAGGGTCCCGGTCGTGCCGGCGATCCCGCCGATCGAGAACAAAACCAGGGCCGGCACGCCGCTGGCAACCCAGAACGCGCCACGCCAATCGATGGTGCGCTGAAGTTGCTGCCCCTCTCCCGGTACAAGAACATCCGTTGTTGTGGCTGTCATCGTGCTCCCCTCAGCAATGTCGGTCGTCCGGGTGCGATGCTCCGGCGAGTGTAGTTCAAATCATGTCCCACCCAAGCACCTGATCGATCGTTGCTTCGGTCGAATGCCTATTCGGCATCCGCCGATCTGGGCGTGCCACGAATTCGCCGTGCCCGTGTTCCTGCGGCCGCACTGGGCCGAGCGCAGTCAGAATGATACATGCCTTTTCCTACTAGACAAAATAGTTTCTTCGACTGAAGCTCGCCCCATGAAGGTCGCGTAGCGTCCGCGACCCGGAGGCTTGGAAAAATGAGTGTGATGTCTTGGCGCCGGTCCCCCTTGGCCGATCGGCACCGTGCTCTGGGATCCAATCTCGAGGATTGGAACGGCATGGAGACGGCCTGGACCTATACGGCCAGCAATCTTGCCGACGAGCACGAGGCTGTCCGCACCAAGGCCGCGATCATGGATGTGTCCGGCCTGCGCAAGGCCCATCTGGTCGGGCCGCATTCGCATCATGTTCTTCAGCGCGCGACGACTCGCGACGTCCGCAAGGTCTATCCCGGCAAGTCCGTTTACGCCTGCATGCTGAACGACGACGGCAAGTTAACCGACGACTGCATCCTCTACCGCACTGGGCCGAATTCCTGGATGGTGGTCGTCGGCTCGGGCACCGGCTACGAGGAGCTGACCCGCGATATCGTCGGCAAGAACGCTGCCCTGCTGTTTGATGACGACCTGCAAGATCTGTCGCTGCAGGGTCCCCTGGCGGTCGAATATCTCAGCCGGCACGTTCCCGGAATCCGGGACCTCAAATATTTCCACCACGCGCAGACGACGCTGTTCGGGCGGCCCGTCATGATCTCCCGCACGGGTTATACGGGCGAACGGGGCTACGAGATCTTCTGCAAGGCGGATGATGCACCGGTAATCTGGGATCAGATCGTGTCGGAGGGAAAGGCCATGGGCATCATTCCGGCGTCCTTCACGGCCCTCGACTGGCTGCGGGTCGAAAGCTACCTGCTCTTCTACCCTTACGACAATTCGCAGATGTACCCGTTCGAGGACCAGCCGCCAGGCGACACGCTGTGGGAACTCGGTCTGGGCTTCACGGTATCGCCGGGCAAAACCGGGTTCCGGGGCGCCGAAGAACATGAGCGCCTGAAGGGCAAGGAACGGTTCAAGATCTTCGGCGCTCTGGCCGACACCGACAAGATCCTCGACGCCGGCGACGAACTCTATGCCGAAGGCAAACGCGTGGGGGTGGTCACCTGCGGCATGTATTCCCGCCAGACCAAGCGCTCCCTGGCGATCGCCCGCATGAGCGTCGAGGCGGCCAAGGAGGGTACCCCGTTGGAGGTGCGCGGCAAGGCGGTGCAGTGCGAGGCCGTCGCCCATCCCCTTACCTTCGACGATCCCGAAAAGAAGAAGCGCACGGCGGCATGAGCCGCGCTGCTCCTTTGGGAGGGCCGGCCTGCTCCGGCCTTCCCGTCATCGCGCCATCAATGTGAGTTCGCTGCCATGCTGCCGCCCAGCATCAAGAGCCGTCCTGTCTACGGCACGCTGAGCCCGAAGCCCGGTTCGCTTCATCTGTTGATGGCGGACGCCGAGGGCGCGTCGGCGATCCTGGATCTTGCGAACACCGCCCCGCCGGACTTCTTTGCGCGGGCACACATCCTCTACGTCCCTGCCGGCGCCGCTCCGCAAGACTACGGCAGACAGCTTCGCCAGCTCGAACCGCACGCCCTCTACGAGGGACCGAGCATCGCGGCTGCCCTGCCGCGCCTCGCCCAGGTCCTCGCCACGGCACGGATGGGCACGCGGGTCTATCTTGCGGGAACGGAAGGCCTCATCGGGCAGGCGATGCGAATAGCCCTTGAAGCGGGAGTGGACCATGCCGCTATCGAAACCGAGCATCGTGGTTCGCTGGCCCGTCGCGTGCAGTGCGTCCACTGCAAAGGTATCACGGACAACGTGACGACCCAGCCGGCGGTCTGCTCGCATTGCGGCCTCACCTTGCTGGTACGGGACCATTATTCCCGCCGCATCGGCGCCTTCCAGGGCGTCTGCATCGATGCCGAGGAGCCCGGCGTGATCCCGGAAACCGAGGAGATCTTCCGGTGAGCGACAAGACACCCCGGATCGCCGTCAAGGTCACCGACATCGTCGAGGTCACGCCGCTGATCAAGCGGTTCCGCTTCGAGGCGGCCGACGGCGGCCCGCTGCCCAGCTTTGCGGGTGGGGCGCATGTCGTGGTGGAGATGCGGGACGGCGACCTCGTGCGGCGGAACGCCTATTCTCTGATGAGCCCGCCCTCGGTGACTTCGCATTACACGATCAGCGTCAGGCGCGACGAGGTCGGACGCGGCGGCTCGCGCTATCTGCACCACCATATCCGCCCGGGTATGACGCTGCACCTCAACCACCCTGTTAACCTGTTTCCCATCGAGCAGCGTGCACGCAAGCATCTGCTGGTGGCGGGCGGCATCGGCATCACGCCGTTCCTGGCGATGATCGAGCAGCTCCATCGCGACCACAAGCCGTTCGAGCTGCATTACGCCTTCCGCTCGCGCGAGCATGCCGCCTATGCCGACGATCTCATCCGCGAACACGGCGCGCGCATTCACCTCTATCACGACGACCGGGGCGAGAAGATCGACCCGAGCCGCCTGTTCGCGCAGCAACCGCTCGGCACGCATCTCTACGTCTGCGGGCCGGGCCCGATGATCGAGTGGATCCTCGGCTCGGCGCGCCGCATGGGGTGGCCCGAGCAGAACCTGCATCACGAGCGTTTCATCGCCCCGGCGATGGGCACGCCCTACGAGATCAAGCTGGCCCGTTCGGGCCTGACAGTGCAGGTCGGCTCGCACCAGAGCATGCTCGAAGCCATCGAGGCGGCCGGCGTAGACGCGCCCTATATGTGTCGCGGCGGGGCCTGCGGCCAATGCGAGACCAAGGTTCTGGCCTGCGACGGCAGGCTGCTGCACCACGACCATTTCCTGAGCGAGGCCGAGAAGGCCTCCGGGGAGAAGGTGATGCCTTGCGTGTCGCGCTTCGAGGGGGCAGCCCTGGTTTTGGATATTTAGCCGCGACGGCCCGCGGCGGGAGGTAGGGACATGGGCATCGAATTCCGCAAAGAAACATTTCGCGACAATTTCACCTTCCGCAATAGTCCCGCTGGCATTCGCCGCTTTCCCTTTCCGTTCGAGCGCGACGACTACATGTACGCGGTCAATATCGAGCCGCATGTGAAGGGGCGGGCCGGCACCGCCTTCGAGAACCTGATCGACGTCGACGAACATTACATCGCCGAGATGCAGGACCGGGTCCTGGTGCTGAAGGAGGATCCGCTCCGCTGCCAGTCGCTGCCGCACATGACCCTGGCGGGGTGGGATTTGCTGGAACTGCTGATGGAGCAGCAGGCCGTGGGCTATCCCGAGCATTTCGAGCTGCATCGCGACGGCAGCCGGTGGCGGTGGATCAATGGGCCACTCGGGATCGACGACACCTTCACCTTCGGGGATGAGTCGACCCTGCCGTACGGGCCGATGGAATACATCACCCGCCAGTCGCAAGGCGACTTCTGCCTGCTCGATCAGCGCGACAACAATCTATGGATGGACGCCGGGATCGTCACCACCCAGGCCGACTGGTCGCTCGATTTCGACATCGGCATGAACTTCATGGAATGGCACGCACCGGTTCCCCGCGCGCACGAAATGGGCGTGTTCGATCGGGCGCTGAAATTCATGCTGAACCTGCGTCAAGGCCAGCCCACGCGGCGCCTGAACTGGACCATGACGATCAATCCGCGCCTCGACACGAGCCCTGAGAACTACCACAAGTGGGGTCCCGACCGGATGTCGGTGACGCCCGAGAATGTCGGGCGCAAGGTCCACCTCCGCGTCGAACTGCAGAGCTTCTTCCGGCTGCCCCGCTCGAACGCCATCGTGTTCCCGATTCGCTGCTATCTCATCTCGCTCGACGAGCTTGTGACCATCCCGAAATGGGCGCGCCGCATGCACCGCGTGTTGGTGAACCTTCCGGAGGATCTCGCCACTTACAAGGGCCTTGTCCGCTGGCGCCCGATCGCGATCAATTATCTCGCCAAGCTCGACGATGGGGCGCCGAACTCTCCGGGACCCTGGGCCGATTAACCCTTCTGCTCCGCTGACACGAAGAAAAATGGCCGACAAGAACCACATTCTGACCCTGTCCTGCGAGGACCGCCCCCGCATCGTGGCGACCGTGACGGGTCGCGTGGCCGATTTCGGCGGCAACATCGCCGAAAGCTCCCAATATTGGGACCGCTCCACCAATCGCTTCTTCATGCGCATTCACTTCACGGCGCCGGAGGAGGTGACGCCGGACAGCATCCGTCAGGCGCTCGCCCCGGCCTCGGCCCGGTTCGGCATGCACATCGAGCTGACCGACGGCGACCGCAGGCCCAAGATCCTGATAATGGTGTCGCGCTTCGACCATTGCTTCGAGCACCTCCTCTACCAGATCAAGGTCGGCTGGCTGAAAGCCGACGTCGCGGCGGTGGTGTCCAACCACAAGGCGGCGCGCGTCTCCGCGGAAGCCGCCGGGCTGGATTACCATTACTGGCCGGTCGCCAAGGACAACAAGGCCGAACAGGAGCAGCGCGTGCTCGACCTCGTCGACCGGACCGGGGCCGAGCTCGTGGTCCTGGCGCGCTACATGCAGGTGCTATCGGACGGGTTCTCGACGGCGCTCTTCGGGCGCATCATCAACATCCACCACTCGTTCCTACCGAGCTTCAAGGGCGCCAAGCCCTACCACCAGGCCTATGAGCGCGGCGTCAAGATCATCGGCGCGACCGGGCATTACGTGACAGCGGACCTCGACGAGGGGCCGATCATCGAGCAGGAGACCGAGCGCGTCACCCACGCGCTGTCGGGTGACGATCTGGTAGCGGTGGGCCGCGACGTCGAATCGCGCGTGCTGGCCCGGGCCGTCAAGATGCACCTCGAGCGCCGGGTGTTCCTGAACGGCCGCAAGACGGTCGTGTTCTCGTGAGCGCAGCCCGGATCGACGGCAAGGCGATCGCGGCCGAAGTCACGGCCAAGGTCAAGGCCGCATCGGCCGCCCTCGAGGCCCGCACCGGGCAACCTCCGGGGCTCGCGGTGCTCATCGTCGGCGAGGATCCGGCCAGCAAGGTCTATGTCGCCAACAAGAGCCGCACCGCCAAGGAGTGCGGGTTCAAGTCGGTGCAATTGAACCTGCCGGCCGACACGACGCAGGCGGACCTGCTCGACCATGTGGCCGCCCTGAATGCCGATCCGAGCATCCACGGCATTCTGGTGCAATTGCCGCTGCCGAAAGGCATCGATACGGATGCGGTGATCCGCGCCATCGATCCCGACAAGGACGTGGACGGCTTCCACCCGATCAATGTCGGGCGGCTCGGCATCGGGGCACTGGACGAGGCCTTCGTGCCCTGCACGCCGGCCGGCTCCATGGTGTTGCTGCGGCGTGTGCTCGGCCCCAGTCTTCAGGGCAAGAACGCCGTCGTGGTGGGCCGCTCGAACATCGTCGGCAAGCCCATGGCGCAATTGCTGCTCGACGCAAACTGCACAGTGACGATTGCGCATTCGCGCACCGCCGATCTGCCCGGGCTGTGCCGCACCGCCGATATTCTGGTGGCCGCGGTCGGACGCCCGCAGATGATTCGCGGCGAGTGGATCAAGCCCGGGGCCGTGGTGATCGATGTCGGCATCAACCGCATCGACAACGGCGAGGGCAGGACGCGGCTGGTGGGTGATGTCGCGACCGAGGAAGCCGCCGAGGTTGCGTCCGCCATCACGCCGGTGCCGGGGGGCGTCGGGCCGATGACCATCGCGATGCTGCTGGCCAATACGTTGCGCTCCGCCTACCGGCACAGCCGGGAGCCGATACCGGACCTGTTCGGGTAGCGCCGGCGCTCACCTGATCGCGACGTAGTTCCCCGATGGCACTGGAATGGACAATGCGCAGGCATCTGTCCTGTTCGTCGGCAATGACGTCAACCATGGTTGTGGGCGCGATGTTGAAGCGAGGCCGCAGATTTCGAGCCGCCCCGAAGGTGGACATGAACTTGTGAACCTCTGTCCAGGTGTAGGCCTGGGTGAAGCGTCCACACATCAGGGTCCCGGCGTGGCATTGTCACGCTCGCGGCGCCTTGGGGTACAAGGGGGCATGCAGCGCTCCCCGTATTGCGGTCACCGTTTCCCTCCAGACATCATCCGGCATGCTGTTTGGCTGTACCTTCGGTTCACGCTGAGCTTTCGCGATATCGAGGGTCTCCTGGCCGAGCGCGGGCTCGACATCTCCTACGAAACCATCCGCCGCTGGGTCGGCCAATTCGGGCCGCTGTTTGCTCGGGAGCTTCGGAAGCGGCGGCCGCGTCCGACCGGCCGATGGCATTTGGACGAAATGGTCGTGAATATTGTGGGCAAGCGGCACTGGCTCTGGCGGGCCGTCGATGATGAAGGTGAAGTCCTCGACATCCTGGTGCAATCGCGACGAGACAAGGCCGCAGCCGTTCGGCTGCTGCGCAAGCTCATCAGGAAACAGGGATTTGCACCGGAGACCATCACCACCGACAAGCTCGGGTCCTACGGCGCGGCCATGCGCCAGCTCCGTCTCTCTGCCCGCCACGACCAAGGCCAACGTCGGAACAACCGGGCCGAGAACCCGCATCAGCCGACACGACGGCGCGAGCGCAAGATGCAGAGGTTCAAGTCGACCGGATCGGCCCAGAGATTCCTGTCGGCCCATGCCGCCATCCACAATGCGTTTAACACCCAGCGCCACCCCGTCCCCCGCAAAACCCTGAAAGCCTTCCGAGCGAAGGCGATGGAGAACTGGTGCCAAGCGACCGCCGCCCGCGCGTGACCAAAATACCGTCTCGGCCCTTTTGCGCCCGGGGCCACGCAACGTGACAAAGCCCGACGCGGACGTCGGGAGCCAAAAAGGCGGCTCCGTTCTTGATCGGTCGCGAACTCGTTCCGAGGCCAGGTGCAGGAACGATCACATTGGTTTTCCTAGGTTTCCCAACGTCGAGGCCCGCCGCTACACGTCGAGGGTCGTGTCGCGTTCCCATTGCGTAAAGTGGGACGCGTAACTGCTCCATTCCTGATGCTTCAGCTTCAGATAGGCGACCGAAAACTCGGTGCCGAGGGACGCCTTCAGGCTCTCGTCGGCATCGAAGGCCCGCAAGGCGTCGAGCATGTTGAGCGGCAGCTTGGGCGCATCCTTCACTGTATGGCCGAGCTGATACATGTCTATGTCGTAGCGGCGGCCGGGATCGGCCTTCGAGAGAACGCCATCGAGACCGGCCGCGATGATGACCGCCTGAAGCAGATAAGGGTTGGCGGCACCGTCCGGCAGGCGCAGCTCGAAGCGACCCTTGCCGGGCACGCGCACCATGTGGGTACGGTTGTTGCCGGTCCAGGTGACGGTGTTGGGCGACCAGGTCGCCCCGGACACCGTGCGTGGCGCGTTGATCCGCTTGTAGCTGTTGACGGTGGGGTTGGTGATCGCTGCCAGGGCTTCGGCGTGGCGCATGATGCCGCCCAGGAAATGGTAGCCCTGCTTCGAGAGGCCCATCTCGTCGTCTGCGTCGTAGAACCTGTTGGTCTTGCCGGTTTCGTCCCACACCGAGATGTGTGCGTGGCAGCCCGAGCCGGTCAGGCCTGGGAAGGGCTTGGGCATGAAGGTGGCGCGCAGCCCGTGCTTTTCGGCTACCGATTTGACCATGAACTTGAAGAAGGAATGGCGATCCGCCGTCACCAGGCAATCGTCAAAGTTCCAGTTCATCTCGAACTGGCCGTTCGCGTCCTCGTGGTCGTTCTGGTAGGGGCCCCAGCCGAGCTCGAGCATGTAGTCGCAGATTTCCGCGATAACGTCGTAACGGCGCATGAGAGCCTGCTGATCGTAGCAGGGCTTGGACGCGTTGTCCTTGAGATCCGAGATCGCCGTCCCGTCGGCATCGATCAGGAAGAACTCGGCCTCGACTCCGGTTTTCACGTAGAGCCCTTCCTTGGCGGCGCGGGCTGCCACGTCCTTCAGCACCACGCGGGGCGCCTGAGCGACGCTTCGCTCTTCCATGACGCAGTCCGCCGCCACCCAGGCGACGTCGCGGCGCCAGGGCAATTGGACCACCGCGGCCGCATCAGGCACCGCGAATAGATCCGGGTGTGCCGGCGTCATGTCGAGCCAGGTGGCGAAGCCCGCAAACCCCGCACCGTCACGCTGCATGTCGGCGATAGCCGCGGCCGGAACCAGCTTGGCGCGCTGCGCGCCGAAGAGGTCCGTGTACGAGATCATGAAGTAACGGATGTTCTTTTCTTTTGCGAGTGCCGCCAGATCCTGTGCCAAGATCCATCCCCCTGGTTGATTGTCGCCCGCTTGAGCGAGCTTGTCTTGTCGAGCGCTGGCCCGGTCTTCGGGCCGCGCGGTGTTCAGAAGCCGCCCTGTCCAGGAATCCAGTTGGTGCCCGCCAGCGGAACCCGCGCCATGGCGGCGGCTTCGAGGGTGAGGGCACACAGGTCCTCGGGTTCGAGGTTGTGCACGTGGTTCTTGCCGCAGGCCCGCGCGATAGTCTGGGCCTCGAGCGTCATCACCTTGAGGTAATTGGCAAGCCGCCGCCCGGCGAGCACCGGATCGAGCCGCTTCATCAGTTCGGGATCCTGCGTGGTGATGCCGGCCGGGTCCTTGCCCTCGTGCCAATCGTCATAGGCGCCCGCCGTGGTGCCGAGCGCACGATATTCCTCCTCATAGGCGGGATCGTTGTCGCCGAGGGCAACCAGCGCCGCCGTGCCGACCGACACCGCGTCGGCGCCCAGCGCGAGCGCCTTGGCCACGTCCGCCCCGTTGCGGATGCCGCCCGAAACGATCAGCTGCACTTTTCGATGCATGCCGAGTTCTTGCAAGGCCTGTACCGCCGGGCGGATGCAGGCCAGCGTCGGCATGCCGACATTCTCGATGAAGACCTCCTGGGTGGCGGCCGTTCCGCCCTGCATGCCGTCGACCACCACGACGTCGGCGCCGGCCTTCACGGCCAGGGCGACATCGTAATAGGGCCGGGCGCCGCCGATCTTGACGTAGATCGGCTTCTGCCAATCGGTGATCTCGCGCAGTTCCAGGATCTTGATCTCGAGGTCGTCGGGCCCGGTCCAGTCGGGATGGCGTGAGGCCGAGCGCTGATCGATGCCCTTGGGCAGGGTTCGCATGGCGGCGATCCGGTCCGTGATCTTTTGCCCGAGCAGCATGCCGCCGCCGCCCGGCTTGGCACCCTGGCCGACCACCACTTCGATCGCGTCCGCCTTGAGCAGATCCTCGGGGTTCATGCCGTAACGGGAGGGCAGATATTGATAGACCAGGGTCTTGGACTGGCCCCGCTCCTCGGTCGACATGCCGCCGTCGCCCGTCGTGGTGGAGGTTCCGGCGGCGGTGGCGCCACGTCCCAAGGCCTCCTTGGCATTGGCCGACAGCGACCCAAAGCTCATACCCGCGATCGTGATCGGGATCTTCAGTTCGATGGGCTTCTTGGCGAAGCGTGAGCCCAGGACCACATCGGTGCCGCAGCGCTCGCGGTAGCCCTCCAGCGGATAGCGCGACATGGAGGCGCCGAGAAACAACAGGTCGTCGAAATGGGGCAGCTTGCGCTTGGCCCCGGCACCCCGGATGTCATAGATCCCGGTGGTGGCGGCGCGCCTGATCTCGGACAGGGTATAATCGTCGAAGGTCGCGGACTTGCGGGGAACGGTCGGCGGATTGTTATAGGTCATGCTGTAGCCGAAGGAGGGATGAACTAGTCCGGACCGATCTGCACCGGGAAGACTTGGGTGCCCAGTTCTGACGCTCGGTAGCCGAGGCAGAGCGGGGCGGGGCTTTAACCAAACCGACGTGCGTGCGGCTCAGCCATAAGCGTCGGCGTGGTCGATGTTGAAATTGTAGAGCTTGCGGGCAGAGCCGTAGCGCTTGAACTCGGCGGGGCTCACATCCTCGATGCCGGCTTCGTCGAGCAGCCGCTTCAGGGTCTCCACATGTTCCGGCCGCATCTCCTTCTCGATGCAATCGGCCCCGAGGCTCTTGACGCTGCCGCGCACGAACAGGCGCGCTTCGTAGATCGAATCCCCGAGTGCATCCCCGGCATTGCCGCAGACCACAAGGTTGCCGGCCTGGGCCATGAAGGCCGACATATGGCCGATATTGCCCTTCACGACGATGTCGATGCCTTTCATGGAGATGCCGCAGCGCGAGGAGGCATTTCCCTCGATGACGAGCAGGCCGCCCTTGCCGGTAGCCCCGGCATATTGGCTGGCGTCGCCCTTCACCTGGACGCGGCCCGACATCATGTTCTCCGCGACGCCCGGGCCCGCAGAACCGTGCACCACCACGGTCGCCTCGCGGTTCATGCCGGCGCAATAATAGCCGACGCTGCCGCGGATCTCGACCGTGATCGGCGCCGCGACGCCGACCGCGACCGCGTGAGAACCGCGTGGATTGGTCACCTCCCACAGGGTCTCATTGGTGCCGGCGCTTTGCCGGTGGAGAGCCTGGTTCAATTCCCGAAGGTCGGACGTGGACAGGTCCACTTTCGGCATGGATCAACGCTCCCAGAAGTAAACCGTGGCGGGCTCGGGCTCCCAGACGCGCGCGTCTTCGATGCCGGGCAGCCCGACCAGCGCCCGATATTCGGTGCCGAACGCCACATATTGATCGGTTTCGGCCAGAACGGCCGGCTTGCAGGCGATCGGGTCCCGCAGCACGCCGAACCCGTTCTTGGTGCCGACCACGAAGGTGTAGAAGCCGTCGAGATCGTCGAGGCTCTTCTCCAGGGCCTGGCCGAGATTGAGGCCCTGGTTCATGCGCCAGGACAGATAAGCGGCCGCGACCTCGGTGTCGTTCTCGGTCGCGAATTCGACGCCGTCGTGCCTGAGCTCGCGCCGCAGATTGTTGTGGTTCGACAAGGACCCGTTGTGCACGAGGCACTGGTCGGGCCCGGTGGAGAACGGATGGGCCCCGAGCGTCGTGACGGCCGATTCCGTGGCCATCCTGGTATGGCCAATGCCATGTGAGCCGGCCATATGGGCGAGATCGAACTGGCGGCTGACCTCGGTCGGGTAGCCGACTTCCTTGTAGATCTCGATCGCTTCGCCGGTGCCCATGATGCGCACCGACGGGTGTTCCTCGCGCAGGAGGTCCCGCACCTGGTCGGCCTGGTCAGCCGGTACGGTCAGAACCGCATGCGTGCTCTTCACGTCGATGCCGATTTCGCTGCCGAGGGCCTTGCCGAACGAGCCCTTCAGGGCCGCGAAAGCGGTCTCGGGCGTGCTGGACTGCACGGTGATCTTGCTGATTCCGTCCTGCGGTCGCCCGTAGACCGCGAAGCCCGCACTGTCCGGACCGCGATCGCACATGGTGCCCAGCATCTGCGAGAGCAGGGCGCCCATCTGGGGTTCCAGCGCCTTGTCCTTGAGGAAGAGTCCAACGATCCCGCACATTGTCCCGGTCTCCGAACTGTCTCCTGTTTACATAGCATCGTCGGGTCAGTTCCCCAACTGGTGCGAACAATTATTTCCTAGGAAGAATGGTTGCGGCCATGTCGAGGCGCCCCGTGTCCCGACGCCAGAGCTCGTAGCGCAGCCTCGCGACCCGGTAGGCGTCCGGGATCGACAGCGCCCAGACGAACAGCCCCGCCGCGGACCGTCCGACGAATGACACGTCTGGCGCGCTGATCCGATAGGTGAGCAGCGCCAGCAGCAGCGAGAAGAACGCAAAGCCGAGCCCACGAAAGTTCAGCCCGAGCGCAACATGGCCGGCGCCCGGAAGCGCGATTGCTAAAGCCAGCACCAGATAGGGATTGACGGGACGCCCTTCAGGCAAAGGCCACCGCCCTCGGCTCGACGCCGTCGCGGCGCAGGGGCGGCGCAAGCACGTCTTCGATTGCCGCCAGGTGCTCGAGCAGCGTCGCGAACGTGGCTGCTGGCAGTTCGCAATCCGCGAAGACGCATTGGCGGAGCAGGAGATAGTCTCCGCGTTTTCCCTGATCGGCCTGGTACACGACCCTAAGGCCCCGGCGGGTCACGGCGACCTCCTTGACCTTGGGATCGGCCAGAAGCGCGGCGATCGGGCCCTCGATCGCGTCGACGAGATCCTGGGCCTCGAGCCTCGAGCCGCGCAGCATGGCCTCGCCCGGCCAGCTCGGCGGAAGGCTCAGTCGCGAGCGAAGCCTGTGGGTCAGGGCGAAGAATTCGGCACCGGTCGGCCGCACCAGGACCGCGACGTCGTCCTCGATGGCAAGCCGCGCCTTCAGGGTTACGCTAACCCAAAGCTGCGGCAGCCGCTTGGTGGTCAGGGTGTCGGGCACCGCGTGCAATGTGACGCTGCGACCGTGGATGCGGCCCTCGATCTTGGGAAATCCGTCCCGGCCGGTCGTCTTTCGGGTTTCCTCGAATTCCGTCTGGCAGCGATCGAAGATCGTGGTGCGGTGTGCGAGGGTGGCGCGGCGCTCTCGCCAGGCCATCGCGGCGATTGCCGCAATGCCCGACATGCCGGCTGCGAACGCAAGGGCCATCGACAATGGAGAAACTCCCAATGGCCCTGCGTCGGGCGCCTTTGGCGCGGGTCGTCCGGCTCAGTACCCCTGCGGGCGCGGCCAGCCCATGGTGAACTGGTCGCCGCGCCGCACGAACTTGTAGCGGTGGAAGGCGAACCACACCGAGGCCACGATGTAGAACACCATCATGGCGACGAGCTGCGTGCCGTACCCGAGAAACACCGCGAAATAGGTGAGACAGCACAGCAGGAACAGCACGATGGCGGGCAGGGGGTGCAGGGGATGGACATAGCCGCGCTTGATCGAGCCGAGCGGCCACTTCGTGCGGAACATGATCATGTTGAAGGACATGAACGTGTAGCCGAGCAGACCCGAGAGGATCGAGAACGTGACCGTCTGATCGAGCGGGGCTCCTAGCGCGAAGATGAGGGCGATCGGCACCAGGAACACGATCGAGCGGAACGGCGTCCGATAATCCGGATGGACGGCGCCGAACCAGGCCGGCATGTAGCGATCCCGCCCCATCGAGAACCAGGCCCGCGACGCATCGTTGATGCAGCCGTTGGCCGAGGCCAGAGTGGAGAAGATCGTTCCCACGAAGAGGAACACCATGAGGAAGGTCGAGCCCGACAAGCGGCCCGCATCGAACAGCGGGGTCGCGGCTTGGCCGAGATATTCCCAGGGCATCAATCCGGCGCAGACGTACCATGTCATGGCGGCGGCGATCAGTAGCGTGATCATCCCGGCCATCGTGCCGAGCGGCAGCGAGCGGGCCGGCGATCGCACCTCTTCGGCAGCCTGGGTGGTGCCCTCGATGCCGAGGTAATACCACAGGCCGAAATGCAGCGCCGCGATGACGCCAAACCAGCCGTAGGGCAATCCGTTGAGCAATTGGTCGAGCTTCAGCACGTCTTGCGTCCAAGGCCTCACGCCGATGAACAGCACCACCACCGACACGAACGCAATCGCCGTGATCACCAGGTTGAAGGTCAGCGTGGCATAGACGCCACGATAATTCAGCCAGGCCAGAAACATGATCGAGAGCACGATGAAGGGCTTGTCGTGCACATCAGGATAGCCCGCCAGACTGCCGGTCTGCTGGATCAGGGCGCCGATCGTAATGGCATTGCTGGCCTCGAGCATCGTATAGGCCATCACCAGGAACATGCCGACGTTGAAGGCCATCAGAGGTCCGACGATGTGCTTGGCCTGGGCATATTGACCGCCGGCGGCCGCGACCGTCGACGTTACTTCCGAGTCGATCATGGCCACGCAGGTGTAGAGCACCCCCGCAGCCCAACAGGCGATGAGCGCCGCCAGGGCGCCGCCCTTGCCGACCGAGAAGTTCCAGCCCATGAACTCGCCGACCAGCACGATGCCGACGCCGAGCGCCCAGACATGGCCGGGGCCGAGAACCCGGCGCAGCGAGATCTTCTCGCCATGCACGGCTGTTACTTGCGTGTTCATGGCGTCCCCCTATGGGTCGGATCGATGATCAGTTCGTCCTCGATTTCGCCTTCGCGCGAGGACATCAGGACGGCTTCGGAATAGGACGTGCTGGTCTTGTAGAGATCGAGCAAAAGCCAGCCACCGAGGATTATGGACAGGATCCAGGCGACGGTTTCGACAATTTGGAATGCGTTCATCGGGCCCTCACCGGTCGCCGAATCGTTCGGAAATTACCTCTTTGAATTCCTTGTCCGAGAAACGGACCACAAACACGAAGTACACGATGATCACGAGCGCCGTGAGCGCCAGCCATCCGAGACTGAAGCTGTAGTCGAATCGAGATGCGATCATGTCGGTCGCGGTTTCAGGCGTAAAGCCCAGCTTCTCCCACTGTGATTGCATGAAGGCATTCTGGCCCATGCCCTGCCAGGTCTTGTCCGAAAAGGTCAGTGTGGTTTTTCCCCCGCCGGTCAGTCCAAAATATACTGGGGCGAACAGGCTGGCGACCACGAGCACCAGGATCAGTAGGGAATCGAGGATCTGTCCCAGCATCGACTGTTCGGGCGGCTCGTAGACCGCCTTCGGAGGAAGGTTGCGGGTGCGATCGAGATTGCTCATCGCTTCGACCTCTTCATCTCGTCGAGGTAGTGAATATCGAGCCCGTAAAGACGCTGCTTGTCCTCGGCATAGTGCTTCATGAGAGCCCAGATCGAGGCGGTGTTGAACAGCAGCACGAGTCCAGCCCCGGCCGCGAGTGCGAAGACGACCCCCGGCGAATCCGTCAGCGGGATCACCTTGAAGAAGACGAAGAGGATCGTCAGCCAAAGCACCAGCAATGCGACCAGGGCCCAGGCCCGGTCGCCGCGGTACATGCTTTCAATCCGCGGATCTTGCGATCGCGATTGCATGCAAACCCTCCCAACGCTGCCGAGTAGGTGTCGCGTCGCTTCCAGCAACCCTGCGACAAGGGCAATCTGCGATGGCTTTGCCTGCGCTGTCAAGCTGCGGTAACAAAGTTTCCTAGCGTTAAATCACGGGTTTGTCGTATTGAACCGTGCGAATAAATGTTGCGCTGTGGGAATGGCTTGGTAAAAGGAGAGCCGAGAGTGCCGCAGCTACGCGGCCGGAGCGCTGCATGCCGTTCGCCCTTCTTCGCTATGGCCTTCGATCCGGCCATCCGGAGGCGCCCCAATTGCGTTGGGCCCCCGAGCTGAAATCAAGCTACGACGTGATCGTGATCGGGGCTGGCGGGCACGGGCTCGCGACCGCCTATTACCTGGCCACCCGGCACGGGATCACGAACATCGCGGTGCTGGACCGGAGCTGGCTGGCGGGCGGCAACACGGCGCGCAATACGACGATCATCCGCTCGAACTATCTGACGCCGGAGGGCGTAGCCTTCTACAAGGAATCCGTCGAGCTCTTCCGGGGTCTGTCCACCGAGCTCGATTTCAACATCATGTATTCGGAGCGCGGCCATTTCACACTGGCCCATACGGACGCGGCTTTGCGCACGGCGCGCTGGCGTGCCGAGGTCAATAAGCATCTCGGGGTCGATTCCGAGCTGATCTTTCCGGACGACATCGCCCGGCTCTGTCCGACGCTGAACATGTCCGACGAGGTCCGCTATCCCATCCTGGGCGCGCTGTATCATCCGCCCGGTGCGATCGCGCGGCACGACGCGGTCGCCTGGGGCTATGCCAAGGAGGCCATGCGGCGAGGGGTCGAGGTTCACACCGGCACGGAAGTCACAGGGCTGGTCACGGCGGGCGGGCGGGTCAAGGGGGTCCAGACCAGTCGTCGGGGCACCATCTACGCCGACAAGGTGGTCCAAGCCGTAGCGGGCTCCTCGAGCCGCATGTCGGAACTCGCTGGCTTCCGGTTGCCCATCAAGACCATCCCCTTGCAGGCCTGCGTGTCCGAGCCGGTGAAGCCGATCCTCGACCAGATCGTGGTCTCGGGCTCCCTGCACGTCTACATTTCGCAATCGGCCCGCGGCGAGATGGTGATGGGCGGGGCGACCGACCCCTATGGGCTTTATTCGACCCGCTCGACGCTCGACTTCAAGGAGGGCCTGATGGCCCATATGCTCGAGATGTTCCCCTTCATGGGCGAGCTTCGGGTGCTGCGGCAATGGGCAGGCATGGCCGACATGACGCCGGATTTCTCGCCCGTCATGGGGATCACGCCGCTCGAGAATTACTACATCGATGCCGGCTGGGGCACCTGGGGCTTCAAGGCGACGCCGGTCTGCGGCTTCCGCATGGCCGAATGCGTCGCGACGGGACGGCAGCCCGATCTCCTGAAACCCTTCGCGCTCGACCGCTTCCGCACCTTCGACCTGGTGGGTGAAAAAGGCGCCGCTTCGGTCGGACACTGAGAACCGCCATGAAGATCATGAACTGTCCCCTCAACGGGCCGCGCAACATCTCCGAATTCGTCTGGGCCGGCGACATCAAGCCGATGCCGCCCGCCGATTGCACGGACGACCAATGGGCCGCCTATCTGTTTCTCGAAGAGAACAAGGCGGGCGAAGTCCATGAATGGTGGCTGCATGGGCCGACGAATTACTGGTTCGTGGCCCGCCGCAACACGCTGAGCGACGAGATCCTCGAGACCATGACGAGCGATGAATATGCGGCCCGGCACGCACCTTCCGGTTTGGCCGAAGCGGAACGCGGGGCGGCGGACTCGACCGGAGGCGAAGCATGACAGCCTCCTCCGCACGGCTCGATGGTGCGCAATGGGGCGTGCTGGTCGACCGCTCGAAACCTGTGCCCTTCACGTTCGACGGCCAGCCCTTCAGCGGCTTCAAGGGCGACGTCATCGCCAGCGCCTTGATGGCCCAGGGACGCCAGGTGATGTCGCGCTCGTTCAAATACCACCGGCCGCGCGGCCCGCTGACCATGGCCGGCCACGACGTTAATGCCCTGGTGCAGGTCGGCGCCGAGCCGAACGTGCGGGGGGACCGGCACCCGATCGCGCCCGGCATGGCCGTGACCTCGGTCAACCGCTTCGGCTCGCTCGATCGGGACGGGAGCGCCGGGCTCGGCTTGTTCTCGCGCTTTCTGCCCGTCGGCTTCTACTACAAGACTTTCTTCCGGCCGAAGGGCGCCTGGCAATGGTTCGAGCGGCCGATCCGCGAACTCGCGGGCCTGGGCAGGCTCGATCCCAAGGCCGAGCACGGCTATTACGATAAGGCGCACCTGTTCTGCGACGTGCTGGTCGTCGGCGGCGGGCCGGCCGGACTCGAGGCCGCCATTGCGGCCGCGCAAGCCGGGTCTCAGACCCTGCTGGTCGATGAATGGCCGGAACTCGGAGGCTCGCTGCTCTACGGTCGCGGCAGGGCGGACCACCGCCGCGCGCTCGTTGCCAGGGCGATCGCGACAGCCAACCTGACCGTGATGCCCGACACCGCCGTGACGGGCCTTTTCTCCGACCTGTGGACCTCGGCGGTTTCGGGCAATCGCTTTTTCAAAATCCGGGCCAAGCAGGTCGTGCTGGCCACGGGGGCTTTCGACCAGCCGCTGGTGTTTCGCAACAACGACCGCCCCGGCATCCTGTTTGCCGATGCGGCCCAGCGCGCGATGCGGCTTTATGGCGTCAAGCCGGGCCGGCGCGCGGTGGTGGCGACCGCCAACCGGTTCGGCTACGAGGCAGCGCTCGATCTGCTGGACGCCGGCATCGAGGTCGCGGCCGTGGTCGATCTCGGTGCGGCCCAAAGCGACGCTTCCGCGGCGGCGCGCCAGCGTGGCATCCGCATCATCCAGGGCGCGAGTCTCGTCGACGCGCGCGGCAGGATGCGGGTGGAAGCCGTCGCGGTGGCGCCGCTGCAATCGGAGCCCGGCGCCGCCACCCCGGAATGGATCGCTTGCGACCTTGTGCTGATGAGCGTGGGCTATTCGCCGGCCCTCAACCTGGCCTGCCATGTCGGGGCCCGGGCCGTCTATGACCCGTCGATCGCGATGCATCGTGCGGTCGACGTGCCGGACGGCATCACACTGGTCGGCGCCGCCGGCAACATCTGGCTGGAGGACGCTGTGGCCGAGCAGGCCCGGCAGGCCGGACGAGGGGCAGCGGCCCGGGTGTCGGGCGCCTCGCTCCCCGCCGAGCAGGCGCCTGTGCAGAGCGGCGCGGCAGGCATCACCCATCCCTGGCCGATTGTCGCCGATCCGCACGGCAAGGACTTCATCGATTTCGACGAGGACCTGCAGACGCGGGACATCGTGAATACCGTCAAGGACGGCTACACCGACATCCAGCTCGTCAAACGCTATTCGACCGCAGGCCTCGGCCCGAGCCAGGGCCGGCACGCCAACCTCAACACGATCAGGCTGGTGGCGAGCGAAACCGGCCAGCCGCCCGAAAAGCTCGGCACGACAACCTTCCGGCCGCCCTTGCTGCCGGAGAAATTCGCCCATCTGGCAGGGCGGGGGTTCGAGCCTGTCAGGCACACGGCCATGCATCACCGCCACCGCGAGCTGGGCGCCCGGATGATGACGGCCGGGCTATGGATGCGTCCGGCCTATTATGGCCACGAGGCGGAGGCCGCCGCGGCCATAACGGGGGAAGTGCGCGCCGTGCGCGAAGGCTGCGGGCTCATCGACGTGTCGACCCTCGGCAAGCTCGAAGTGCGCGGGCCCGACGCGGCCGAATTCGTCGAGCGCATGTACACCTGGGCCTATGCCGGCCAACAGGTCGGCCGCGCCCGCTACGCCCTGATGACGGATCAGACCGGCGTCGTGATCGATGACGGTGTCGCGTGCCGGCTGCACGAGCGCCACTTCTACGTCACGGCTACGACCGGCGCTGTCGACCAGGTGTACCGGCAAATGGGCTGGTGGAACACGCAATGGCGGCTCGATGTCGACGTGGCCAATGTCACGGCTGCCTATGCCGGGGTGAACATCGCCGGGCCGCGCGCCCGCGATGTTCTGGCCAGGCTCGACACCGACATCGACCTCTCGGTCGGTGCCTTCCCGTACATGGGAGTGCGGGTCGGCCATCTCGGCGGCATCCCGGTGCGCATGCTGCGGGTCGGCTTCGTGGGCGAACTCGGCTACGAGATCCATTGCCCGTCGGGCCTGGGCGAAGCGCTCTGGGACATGCTGATCGAGGCCGGGCAGTGGGCCGGGATCCGGCCGTTCGGGGTCGAGGCGCAGCGCGTGCTGCGGCTCGAGAAGGGCCACGTCATCATCGGGCAGGACACTGACGGGCTGACCCATCCGGCGGAGGCCAGCCTCGATTGGGCCTTGGCCAAGAAGAAGCCTTTCTATGTGGGCAAGCGCGCCGTCGACATGATGATGCGTAGCGGCACGAAGCGACGGCTGGTCGGCTTCACGCTCGCCGACCCGGGCGCGCCCGCCCCCAAGGAATGCCACTTGGTGATCCGGGGCGGGCAGATCGCCGGGCGGGTGACCTCGGCCGTGCATTCGCCGAGCCTCGGCGAGGTGATCGGCCTCGCCTATGTGCCGGCCGACATGAGCCGCGTCGGCACAACCTTCGAAATCCGGATCGAGGGAGGCCGGATGCTGCAGGCCGAGGTCGTTCCGACCCCGTTCTACGATCCCGAAAACGCTTGTCAGGAGCTCTGAAATGGCTTCCGAGGCTCTTCGGTTCCGCCGCCGCACTCCGCTCTACCGTTTGTTTGACTCCAAGGGCGTTCGCTGGAGCGCGCTGCCGGACGCCGCGATCGCTGAAGCCGCGGGTTCGAGGCGCGGCAGCCTGGATTTGGTCGATCTCACGCCGTTGCCACGGCTGGGCTTCAAGGGTCGGGGGACGATCCCGGCCATGCACAAGCGCGGAATTGTGGTCCAGCCCGACGCCAATCGGGTGTTCCGCCAGGCTGATGGCGGCCTGTGCCTAGTGCTCGCGCCGAGCGAGGTCCTGCTGCTTTCGGCTGTGCACGGCACGGGCGCCCGGGAAGCCGCGCTCGAAAGCGCATGGCGGCTCGAGGACGGCGAGAGGACCTATCCGGTCCCGCGCCGCGACAGCCACTGCTGGTTCGGGTTGCTGGGGCCGGCCGTTCCGGCCCTGTTCGCTAAGATCTGCGCCGTCGACCTGCGTCCCGCGCAATTCCCCGATTGCTCCATCGCCCAGACGTCCGTGGCTCGACTGAACGCCATCGTGGCCCGAGCCGACCTCGGCGGCGCCCCGGTGTTCCATCTGCTTGCGGACAGTGCGTCGGCTCTCTATCTCTGGGATTGTCTACAGGATGCTGGTTCGGAGTTCGGTGTCGGGATCGCGGGCATCGGCGCATTGAGGGATTGGCGGATCGATGGGCAAGTGGGCAGCCGCGGTCGTACCGGCGCAGCTTAACGCGAAAGCTTCGCCTCTGCTCGCCGAGCCCGTGACCGCAAGTGGCAAGAAGCGCCGCTCCCCGGCCGCCGAGCCGCCGCCCGCGCCCGCCGCCCCATCCCTTGCCGCGCCGACGCTGGCCGAGCCGGCCCTGCCGTCCCAGGATCCGCATGCGCTGGATGGGGCGCGCGACAACCTGCTCGAAGTGGCCATCGGCCGCGAGGTGCGGGCCTTTCGCAACAAGCTCAACATCACGGTTTCCGATCTGGCGGCCGCGGCGGGCCTGTCGCCCGGCATGTTGTCGAAGATCGAGAACGGCCTGACCTCACCGTCCTTGAGCACCCTGCAGGCGCTGTCGCGGGCTGTCGGGGTGCCGGTCACGGCCTTCTTCCGCCGGTTCGAAGAGCGGCGCGATGCCGTTTTCGTCAAGGCCGGGGAAGGACTGGTGATCGAGCGGCGCGGCACCCGTAACGGCCACCAATACCAGTTGCTGGGGCATAGCGGCGGACGAGCCGGTCGGGTCGTGGTCGAACCCTATATGATCACGCTGACCGAAGAATCCGATGTCTTTCCCCTGTTCCAGCACTCGGGGCTCGAGTTCCTGCACGTGCTCGAAGGGGAAGTGGTGTATCGGCACGGCAGCCAGCTTTATACGATGGGACCCGGCGACAGCCTGTTCTTCGATTCCGATGCGCCGCATGGGCCCGAGGAAATGAACAAGCTGCCGATCCGCTTTCTTTCCATCATCTCCTATTCGCGCGATGAGGGCTGAGGACGGGAGGCACTGTCACAGTATTTGAAAGTGAGGGGCAGTCGAGCGGGCACCCGGAAGTTCACGCGGTCGTGGCGGCCTGCCAAGTACCGGCCGCCTCGGCCCGAAACTGGCGCAGAGTGAGGCGAGAAACGAGGTGGCGCTCGGTGCTAAACGTATTTTGGACGGCGGCATGGGCGGATAGAAAGCACTGGGCCGATTCAGGCGATTTGAAGCGCCGCATTTTACGCTCGCGCCTGCGTGTCGGCCGATGCTAGTTGTTTGATCCCAGGCTTTGATGGTGCAGTCTTCTCGTCTGAATGGAAGGATGCGCTATGGGCCAGGTTCTCCATGGGAGCGCCACGACGACGGAGGCGGTCCGTCGAGCGATACAGCATAGTCAAGCGAGCCTGAGGGCTCTGGCAGGGCATGATCCTCAATTGTTAAGGTCTGAAGAGGGCTGATCGAAAGGCTG
>CAXTOT010000048.1:0-40425 GCA_964245915.1 uncultured Lichenihabitans sp.
ACGACGTCTCGGCCTATATCCCGACCAACGTCATCTCGATCCCCGACGGGCAGATCTTCCTTGAGACCGATCTGTTCTACCAGGGCATCCGCCCGGCCGTGAACGTCGGCCTCTCGGTGTCGCGCGTCGGCTCCTCGGCGCAGACCAAGGCGATGAAGAAAGTCGCCGGTCGCATCAAGGGCGAACTCGCGCAATATCGCGAGATGGCGGCCTTCGCCCAGTTCGGCTCCGACCTCGACGCCACGACGCAGCGTCTGCTGAACCGCGGCTCCCGGCTGACCGAACTTCTCAAGCAGCCGCAGTTCTCCCCGCTCAAGATGGAGGAGCAGGTGGCGGTCATCTACGCCGGCGTGAACGGATATCTCGATCCCATTCCGGTCAATCGCATCCGCGCCTTCGAGGACGGCCTTTTGGCGCTGCTTCGCACCCAGCATGTCGACGTGCTCGACGCGATCCGGACCTCGAAGGACCTGTCGGACGAAACCGGCGGCAAGCTCAAGGGCGTGGTCGAAGGTTACGCCAAGTCGTTCGCCTAAAGGTCCCGCCAGCTGAACCGGGTTGACCCATGCCGTCGTTAAAAGACCTGCGAAATCGGATTTCGTCGGTCAAATCCACGCAGAAGATCACGAAAGCCATGCAGATGGTGGCGGCCGCGAAACTGCGGCGCGCCCAGATGGCGGCGGAAGCTGCGCGCCCCTATGCCGAGCGGATGGAACGCGTGCTGGCCAATCTGGCAGCAGGGATCGGGGCGGGGAGCCAGGCGCCCGCACTGCTGGCCGGCAACGGCCGGGACCAGACTCATCTTCTCGTGGTCTGCACGGCCGAACGCGGCCTCTGCGGGGCCTTCAATTCCTCGATCGTGCGTCTGGCGCGCGAACATGCGGCAAGGCTGCTCGAACAAGGCAAGACCATCAAGATCCTCTGCGTCGGCAAGAAGGGGTTCGATCAGCTCCGCCGCCAGTTCGAACGTGAGATCATCGAGGTCGTGGACCTTCGCGATGTCAAACGGCTCGCCTTCGTCAATGCCGATCCGATCGCCCGCAGAGTCATCGGCATGTTCGAGGCCGGCGAGTTCGACGTCTGCACGATCTTCTTCTCGCGGTTCCGCTCGGTCATAAGCCAGATTCCGACGGCGCTGCGCCTCATCCCGGCCGAGATTCCGGAAGGCAGTGCGCCGACCGCCCTGGAGGCCGCCTACGAATATGAGCCGGAGGAGAGCGACATCCTCGATGCCATCCTGCCGCGCAACATCGCGGTGCAGGTGTTTCGCGCGTTGCTGGAGAATGCCGCTTCCGAACAGGGCGCTCGCATGAGCGCCATGGACAATGCGACCCGCAATGCGGGCGACATGATCAAGCGCCAGACGCAGACCTACAACCGGTCGCGTCAGGCCATGATCACCAAGGAATTGATCGAGATCATCTCGGGTGCCGAGGCGCTTTAGCGTCGCAATTGATCGAGCGCCACGGCGCATAGAAATGGAACAGGGATATGTCTGACGTCGCGTTCGCCAACCCCGTCGCCTCCGGCACCAATCGCCCGACCGGCCACATCGCGCAGGTGATCGGCGCCGTGGTGGACGTCAAGTTCGACGACCACCTGCCGGAGATCCTGAACGCGCTGGAAACCGACAATAACGGCAACCGCCTGGTTCTCGAAGTCGCCCAGCATCTCGGCGAGAACACGGTCCGCTGCATCGCCATGGACATCGCCGAAGGCTTGACGCGCGGGCAGACGGTCACGGACACGGGCGCTCCCATCATGGTTCCGGTCGGCGAGGGCACGCTCGGCCGCATCATCAACGTCATCGGCGAGCCCGTCGACGAAGCAGGCCCGGTGAAATCGAGCGGCACGCGCGCCATCCATCAGCCCGCCCCGAGCTATGCCGACCAGGCGACCGAAGCCCAGATCCTGGAAACGGGCATCAAGGTCGTGGATCTGTTGGCACCCTACGCCAAGGGCGGCAAAGTCGGCCTGTTCGGCGGCGCCGGCGTGGGCAAGACCGTGCTGATCATGGAGCTCATCAACAACGTCGCCAAGGCGCACGGCGGCTATTCGGTGTTCGCCGGAGTCGGCGAGCGCACCCGCGAGGGCAACGACCTCTATCACGAGATGATCGAGGGCGGTGTCAACAAGGCGGGCGGCGGCGAGGGCTCGAAATGCGCGCTCGTCTACGGCCAGATGAACGAACCCCCGGGCGCCCGCATGCGCGTCGCTCTGACGGGGCTGACGGTGGCCGAAGACTTCCGCGACAAGGGCCAGGACGTGCTGTTCTTCGTAGATAACATCTTTCGTTTCACGCAAGCCGGCTCCGAAGTCTCGGCGCTGCTGGGGCGCATCCCTTCGGCGGTGGGTTATCAGCCCACGCTCGCCACCGACATGGGCGCGCTGCAAGAACGGATCACCACGACCAACAAGGGTTCCATCACCTCGGTGCAGGCCATCTACGTGCCGGCCGACGATCTGACCGACCCCGCACCCGCGACCTCCTTCGCCCATCTCGACGCCACGACCGTGCTGTCGCGCTCCATCGCCGAAAAGGGCATCTACCCGGCCGTGGACCCGCTCGATTCCACCTCGCGCATGCTCTCGCCCCTGGTCGTGGGCGAGGAGCATTATGGTGTCGCCCGCCAGGTCCAGCAGGTGTTGCAGCGTTACAAGGCGCTGCAGGACATCATCGCGATCCTGGGGATGGACGAGCTCTCCGAAGAGGACAAGATCGCGGTTGCCCGCGCCCGCAAGATCGAGCGCTTCCTCAGCCAGCCCTTCCACGTCGCCGAAATCTTCACCGGCTCGCCCGGGGTGCTGGTCTCGCTGGCCGACACCATCAAGGGGTTCAAGGGCCTGGTCGAAGGCAAATACGACCATCTGCCGGAAGCCGCCTTCTACATGGTCGGCACCATCGAAGAAGCCGTCGAAAAGGCTGGACGGCTGGCCAAGGGCGCCTGATCAGAGACGACAAAACACGCGGCATCACCGGGCTCGACCGGCGGTCCGCTCGGGGTGCCGGCAGGCCGGCTCGCGTTAGGAAATTGCTATGGCTTCGTTCCCGTTCGAACTCGTGTCCCCCGAGCGTCTTTTGTTCGCGGGCGAGGTCGAGTCCGTGGTCGTGCCCGGCACCGAAGGCGAGTTCACGGTGTTGAAGGATCACGCACCGCTGATGTCCACCTTGAAGCCGGGTGTTGTCACGATCGTTGACTCGGGCGCCAAACAGTCCCGGTTGTTCGTGCGTAGCGGGTTCGCCGATGTGAACCCGGCCGGTCTGACCATCCTGGCCGAGGTGGCGGTGCCACTCGAAGAGTTCGACGCCACCGCGGTTGCGACCGAGATCGAGACCGCAGGGGTCGACGTGTCTGAGGCCCAGAGCGACGAGGCTCGGCGGGTCGCGCAGGAAAAACTCGATCAGTTGCACGAGTTGCGGGCCGCGCTCGCGATCTGAGTTAAGTTGATAAGGCGACTCGAGCGATGATCTGGCAGCCATCGTTCAGCCGTCATTGCGAGCGAAGCGAAGCAATCTATTCGTCGTGCGCTCACCGCTGGATTGCTTCGTCGCTTACGCGCCTCGCAATGACGGCCTGAGCTGGAGCGATAGAGCCATCAGGGCCTAGCGAACGGCCCGAACGCCTCGACTACCCGCTCGTAAGTGGCGCGCTTGTGCGGCATCACCAGCGCGGGCAGGCTGGCCAAGGGCTTCCAGGCCCATTCGAAGAATTCCGGCCGGACCCCACCCACGGGATCGAGCACATCGATGCCGGCCTCATCGCCGGTGAAGCGGAACGCCGCCCAACGCTGGGTCTGGCCCCGAAAGGCGCAAAGGTGATGCCACGGCCCCGAATAAGGCGGGAAGTCATAGGTCCACCACTCCTCGGTCGCACCTAAAAACTCGGCCTCACCGATGCTCGTCTCCTCGAGAAGCTCGCGCCGGGCGGCCGCCAAAAAATCCTCGCCGGGGTCGATGCCGCCCTGCGGCATCTGCCATTCGTAGCCGTCGCGCACGGTCTCGGGCCCATCGCCGTGGCTTCGACCCACAAACACGAGGCCTTCGGCGTTGAACAGGGCGATGCCCGCATTGGGACGATAGGGAAGCTCGGGGCTGTTCATCGGTGTTCTCTCGAGGCTTTGCGACCGAGGTGTGCGCCGCCTGGCGCGCCGCGGTCAAGTCATTGCTGCGTTGCAATATAAGTCGGTTTGGTTCAGACATTCCCGTCATGGATCTGCCTGATCTCAGGGATTACCACCGGCTGCGGCAAGGCTTCGGCTGGAACCTTCCGACCCGTTACAACATCGGCGTGGACGTCTGCGACCGCTGGGCAAGGCTCGAGCCCGACCGCACCGCGATCATCGACGTCTCCGACAAGGGCGCGGTTCGGGTCAGCTATGCCGAACTCAGAGCGCGCTCCAACCGCCTCGCCAACCTCTTGCGTCGGCTCGGTGTCGGGCAGGGTGATCGCGTTGCGATCCTTCTCCCCCAAAGTGTCGAGGTCGCGGTCGCCCATGTGGCGATCTACAAGCTGGGGGCCATCGCGCTTCCTCTGGCGTCAGTATTCGGCCCGGACGGCTTGTCCTACCGGCTCAGCGACTCGGGCGCGACCGCGTGCGTCACGGATGTGGCCGGGACTGCCAAGCTGGCCGCCATGGCGTTCCGGCCGCGGGCTTTGCTGCATGTGCTGTCGACCGAGGGCGGGCAGGGCGGCGCCATCGATCTGCCGGTCGCGCTGGAGCGCGAGAGCGCGAGCTTCGAGCCGGTCCCGGCCGGCCCCGACGATCCCGCCCTGCTGATCTACACGTCTGGCACGACGGGCCAGCCCAAAGGCGCCCTGCATGGCCATCGCGTGCTGCTGGGGCATTTGCCGGGCGTGCGATTCAGCCATGAATTCCTGCCGCAGCCAGGCGATCTCATGTGGACCCCGGCCGATTGGGCCTGGGCGGGCGGGCTGCTAAATGCCTTGCTGCCCAGCCTGCATTACGGGGTGCCCGTGGTGGCACGGGCGTTCGACAAGTTCGATCCCGACGCCGCCTGGGCGCTGCTGCGCGATCTGAAGGTGCGCAACGCCTTCGTCCCGCCGACCGCGCTGCGGATGCTGGGCAGCGTCAAGCGCCGCCCACCGTCCGATCTTCGCACCGTCACGTCCGCCGGCGAAGTCCTTGGCACGGAAACCATCGCCTGGGGGCGCGAGGCGTTCGGGCTGTCGATCAACGACGTTTATGGTCAGACCGAGTGCAATTACGTGCTGGCCTCCTGCGCGGCGATTGGGGTCAGCAAGCCTGGCGCGATCGGGCGGGCGGTTCCCGGCCACGAGGTGGCGATCCTCGGCGCCGATGGAACCCCCTGCCAGCCCTTCGAGGTCGGCGAGATCGCCATCGCGGCACCCGACCCCGCCATGTTTCTCGGCTACTGGAACAAGCCCGATGCGACGACGGCAAAGTTCAAGGGCCGCTGGATGGTCACGGGCGACCGCGCGCGCGCCGACCCCGACGGCTATGTTACCTTTCTCGGCCGCGACGACGACGTGATCACCTCGTCGGGCTATAGGATCGGTCCTGCGGAGATCGAGGATTGCCTTGCGAGCCATCCGGCCGTGGCGGCGGCCGCAGCGGTCGGTAAGCCCGACCCCATGCGGACCGAGATCGTCAAAGCATTCATCGTGTTACGGGAAGGGTTTAACCCTTCACCTGATCTTGCAAAGCTGATCCAGGTGCATGTCCGTGGCCGCCTTTCGGCGCATGAATATCCGCGCGAGATCAGTTTCGTCGAGGCGCTCCCCACGACCACGTCGGGCAAGATCTTGCGGCGGGTGCTGCGCGAGCAGGTTTAGAACATCGTTCGAACGGTCT
This sequence comes from uncultured Lichenihabitans sp., assembly GCA_964245915.1. Classification (GTDB taxonomy): domain Bacteria; phylum Pseudomonadota; class Alphaproteobacteria; order Rhizobiales; family Beijerinckiaceae; genus Lichenihabitans. The sequence continues at coordinate 5,836 of CAXTOT010000048.1, forward strand.
TTAGTCCGTCATGGCGAGGAACGCAGCGACGCGGCAATCCAGAAGGTGCGCTCACCTCGACTGGATCGCTTCGCTCCGCTCGCGATGACGGAGACGGAGACGGAGACACTCGGGCGTTTGGGACTCCTATAAAAAGCTCTGCGGGTCGACGTCGATGTGGACCGCGACATTGCCGCGCGGCGGCGGCGCAGCCTTCAGCATCTCGCGCAGAAGACCCTGCAGGTCGATCCCTCGCGCCGTCTTGATCAGCAGCCGGTACCGGTAGCGGCCCCGCACCATGGCGATCGGGGCTTCGGCGGGGCCAAGCACGAGCAGCGTCCCTGGTCCCACGGTCGCGCTTTGGGCCACGGCCGCGCGGGCCAAGGCCCGGGCATGCGCCTCGGCGGCTTGGCGGTCGGTGCCGGAGACGATCACGGCCGCGAGCCGGCCGAAGGGCGGCAGTTCGGCGGCCTGTCTGGCCTCGATTTCGGAGGCGTAGAAGCGCTCGGTGTCACCCGAGAGTAGCGCCTGAATCACCGGGTGCCCGGGCTGATAGGTCTGGATCAAGCCAAGGCCGGGCGTCTCGCCGCGGCCGGCGCGGCCGGTGACCTGCTGCAGCACCTGGAAGGTGCGCTCGGCGGCGCGCGGGTCGCCATTGGCGAGCCCGACATCGGCGTCGATCACACCCACGAGGGTCAGTTGCGGAAAATGGTGCCCTTTGGCCACGAGCTGGGTGCCGATCACGATGTCGATCTCACCCGCGGCCACTGCGGCGAATTCATCCCGCAGCTTGGCGGGGCCGCCCTGAAAGTCCGAGGAGAGCAGCAGCGTCCGGGCATCCGGAAACAGGCTCACGACATTCTCGGCAAGCCGCTCGACCCCAGGCCCGCAAGCGACCAGTGAATCGACCGCCTCGCATTCGGGGCATTGGCCGGGTTTTGGTTCCGAATGGCCACAATGGTGGCAGACGAGCGCACCTCTAAATCGATGCTCGACCAGCCAGGCCGAACATAGCGGGCAGCGGAATCGGTGCCCGCAATGGCGACATAGGGTCAGGGGCGCATAGCCGCGCCGGTTGAGGAACAGCAGCGATTGTTCGCCACGATCAAGCGTGGTCCGCATGGCGTCGAGCAAGGGCGGGGCCATCCACTCACCGCGCCGCGGCGGCGTGATCCGCATGTCGATCGCCCGCAAGGCCGGCATGGGCCGGCCGCCAAAGCGGTGCGGCAGGCGCAGGTGGGCGTAGCGACCCCGGTCGGCGTTGACGCGGGATTCAATCGACGGCGTGGCGGAGGCCAGGATCACGGCCGCGCCTTCCAATTGCCCGCGCACCACCGCCATGTCGCGCGCGTGGTATGTAACCCCGTCCTCCTGCTTGTAGGCCCCTTCATGCTCCTCATCGACCACGATCAGCCCGAGGTCGGCGAAGGGCAGAAACAGGCTCGACCGCGCGCCGGCCACCACGCGGGCTTCCCCACTCGCCACCGCGGACCAGCGTTGTGCGCGGCGACGCGTGCCGACCTCCGAGTGCCACTCGGCCGGCGGCACCCCGAAGCGCCGCCTGAAGCGTTCGAGGAATTGTGCCGTCAGCGCGATTTCCGGGAGCAGGATGAGAACCTGTCGCCCCGCGCGCAACGCCGCCGCCACCGCTTCGAAATAGACGTCGGTCTTGCCTGATCCGGTGACACCGTCCAGCAGGCTGACGCTGAACGCCCGCGCTTCGACCGCTTGGCGCAAATGGGCCGCGGCCTCGGCCTGCATGGGATCGAGCCGAGGGCCGGCATGGTCCGGATCGGGAACCGGCGCGAGGGGTTTGGCCGGCAAGGGCACGGCCTCGATGGCACCCGCGGCCCGCAAGCCGTCGATGACACCCGTGCCGCATTGCGCCCGCTCGGCCAGCACCGCCTTGCTGAGCGGCTCGAGCCTTGCGAGCGCGTCGAGCACGCGGGCCCGAGCGGGGGTAAGCGGGCTCGGAGGTGGGCCGCTGCGCCGATATCCCGTGCGGACGGGTTCCGGCCCCCCGCTCTCGGGCGCCCGGATCGCCATGCGCAGCACCATGCCGCGCGGCATCAGAGTCCAGCGGGCCACCCAGTCGATGAGATCGCGAAGGGGCTTTTGTAGGGGGGGCAAGGATCGGCGCTCCAGCACCGCCTTGAGGTTTGCGCCGGCGCCCGGCGCGCGGGTGAGATCCCAAACGACGCCATAGGTGCGCCGCGTGCCGAGCGGCACTTCGACGAAATCGCCGACCTCGAGGGAAAGGTTTGGCGGAACGCGATAGGAATAGGCCTGATCGATCGCCACCGGAATCAGGACTTCAACGACGGTCGCCTGGGACAGGTCTTGGTCAGGAAATAGGGAGGCACCGGCGCCGCTCATCCGATGATGCTCCGTCTCGCTCAGTCCAGGGTGGCTTCCCGTCGCGAGCCCCTTCTCCCCTTGCGGGAGAAGGTCCGCGAAGCGGGGATGAGGGGGCTCGGGAACGAAAATAAACCCCTCATCCGGCCTTCGGCCACCTTCTCCCGGAAGGGGAGAAGGGAAGCGGCACAACGCAGATCAGAATCGCAGATTGAACACTCGGTGCGGCACCAGCGCGCCTTGTTCGACCGGGCCGAACGCCACCACGACCCCGCCGCATGTGGCATAGGCCCAACCCTCGGCCGGCGCATCGCGCCCCAGCAAGACGAGGTTCTGGCCGCGCCGCAGCTTGGCGGCCGCGTCCCGGTTGACCGCGACTTGGGGGATGTCGCTCAAACCGATCTCGACGGGAAGCAGGCAGGCGGCGAGATCGACGTCATCGGCCTCCAGCGTCTTGAGCTCGACCGCATGCTGCTCCCAGAGCGGCCCGACGCGGGTGCGGCGAAGCGCCGTGACATGGCCCAAGCAGCCGAGCGCTTCGCCGAGGTCGCGCGCAATCGCCCGCACATAGGTGCCCTTGCCGCATTTGGCCTCGAACACGGCCTCGGTCTCGTTGATCGAAGTGAGCGCAAGTGCATGAACCGTAATGGGACGGGGTGCGAGTTCGACGACCTCGCCGCTGCGGGCGCGGTCATAGGCCCGCTCCCCGTTGACCTTGATGGCCGAGTAGGCGGGCGGTCGCTGCATGAGCACGCCCGTGAAGACGGGGAGCAGGGCCTCGATGGCCTCGCGCGTGGGACGCAGATCCGAGGTCGCGATCACGCTGCCTTCGCTGTCGTCCGTGTCGGTCTGGCTCCCCCACCGCACACGGAATCGGTAGGCCTTCTCGCCATCCTGCACGAAGGGCACCGTCTTGGTGGCTTCACCGAACGCGATGGGCAGCAGGCCGGACGCCAACGGGTCGAGGGTTCCGGCGTGACCCGCTTTCTTGGCGTTGAAAATCTGCTTGAGCCGGCTCACCGCATGAGTGGAGGTCATGCCCACCGGCTTGTCGAGCACCAGCCAGCCGTTCACCTCCCCGCGCTTGGAACGGAACTGGCGCGGTTGCGGCGCTGCCTCGGTGGGCATCGGCACGGGGGTGGTTTCGGTCGAATCGGCGGACATCATGATGGACAAGGAACGCGTGCTTTCGGAAAAATGGCGGCCGTCCGGCGCTTGCCGTGATGTCTGCCGGGCGTAAAAAAAGGAAGGCATCGACCTAACAGGCCAACCTCGACGGGATCAAGCGTCGTGTTCGTCGTCGTCGTCCCCCAACACCGCGAGATCCCGCTTTACTTCCGGGGAGGCCAGGATCGCGTCGATGCGGGACGATTTGTCGAAACTCTCATCGGCACGGAACCGCACGTCGGGCGCGAACCTGAGGTTCACCTTGTGGGCCAGTTCGGTCCGGATGATCTTGCGGTTGCGGTCGAGGGCGTCGAGCACGGGTTTGATGTCCTTGCCGAGCAACGGCATGACGTAGACGGTGGCGAGCTTGAGGTCCGGCGACATCCGGACTTCGGGGACCGTGATGACATGCCCGTCGAGCACCGGGTCGTTGATCAGGCCGCGCGACAGCACCTCGGCGATCACATGGCGCACGACCTCGCCCACGCGCAACATGCGCTGCGAGGATTCCGAGCTGGACTGCGTGGCTTTTGGCATCTTGAACTCTAAGGGCGTGAGCCAATCGCTCCCGGATTGAACGGGATCGATGAAACGCTCCCGGGACGGTATTGGTGCCCCGCCGGGAGCTTAATTGAGGAGCGGACGACCGAATCGCCGCGGGACGGGTCGAACATGGAGTTCGATCGGCGGACGCCGACCGAACGCCATCTCGGCGCGTCAGAGCGAACGCTTCTCCGAATGCACGAGGTAGCATTCGATCACGTCGTTAACGCGCATGTCCTGATAGCTCTCGAAGGCCATGCCGCATTCCTGGCCGGCCACGACATCCTTCACTTCGTCCTTGAAGCGCTTGAGCGTCGAGAGCTTGCCTTCGTGCACCACGACGTTGTCGCGGATCAGGCGGACATGGGCACCGCGCTGCACCGTGCCGTCCGTGACGCGGCAACCCGCGACCTTGCCGACCTTGGAGATGTTGAACACCTCGAGGATGACGGCATTGCCCAGCATCTCCTCGCGGAGCGTCGGCGACAGAAGGCCCGACATGGCGGCTTTCACATCGTCCACGAGATTGTAGATGATGTTGTAGTAGCGCACCTCGACCCCGACCTGTTCGGCGAGCGAGCGGGCTTCCTTGTGGGCCCGGACGTTGAAGCCGAGCACGACGGCACCGGAAGCCTCGGCCAGGGTGACGTCGGATTCCGTGATGCCGCCGACCCCGGCATGCACCACACGAGCTACGACCTCTTCGGTGCCGAGCTTGTCCAGGGTCGCCATGATGGCCTCGACCGAGCCCTGCACGTCGCCCTTGATGACGAGCGGGAATTCCTTGCGGCCCGCCGTCTTCAATTGGCTCATCATGTCGGCCAGCGAGCCGCGAACCGTGCCGCCGCGCGCCGCGATCTTGTCGCGCTTCTGGCGTTCACGATATTCGCTGATCTCGCGAGCCCGGGCCTCGGATTCCACCACCGCGACGCGGTCGCCCGCATCGGGAGCGGTCGAAAAGCCGAGCACTTCCACCGGCAGCGACGGACCCGCCGAGACGACGTTAGCGCCCTTGTCATCGAGCAGGGCGCGAACCCGGCCGGACACCGATCCAGCCACGATCAGGTCGCCGACCTTCAGGGTTCCGCGCTGCACCAGCACGGTCGCCACCGGGCCACGGCCCTTGTCGAGACGGGCTTCGATCACGGTGCCTTCGGCCGGACGATCCGGGTCGGCCTTCAGGTCCAGCAGTTCGGACTGCAGCTCGATGGCTTCGAGCAGCTTGTCGAGGTTGGTCCGCTTGGTGGCCGAAACCTCGACCTCGAGCGTGTCGCCGCCCATGGTCTCGGTCTGCACGTCATATTGCAGCAGTTCGGCGCGCACCCGCTCGGGTTTGGCGTCGGTCTTGTCGATCTTGTTGATCGCCACGATGATCGGCACGTTGGCGGCGCGGGCATGCGCGATGGCCTCGGCGGTCTGCGGCATCACCCCGTCGTCGGCCGCCACCACCAGCACCACGATGTCGGTCACCTTGGCGCCGCGCGCCCGCATGGCCGTGAAGGCCGCGTGGCCCGGCGTGTCGATGAAGGTGATCTGCTTGCCGCCCGGCGCCGTGATCTGATAGGCGCCGATATGCTGTGTGATACCCCCGGCCTCGCCCGACACGACATTGGCGTGCCGGATGGCATCGAGCAGCGAGGTCTTGCCGTGGTCGACGTGGCCCATGATGGTCACGACGGCGGGACGCGGCAGAAGATGCGCATCGACGTCCGGGGTGTCGAACAGACCTTCCTCGACGTCGGATTCGGCGACACGGCGCACCGTGTGGCCCATTTCCTCGGCGAGGAGCTGGGCCGTGTCGGCATCGATCACGTCGGTGATCTTGACCATCTGGCCCTGCTTCATGAGGATGCGGATCACATCCACGCCGCGTTCCGACATGCGGTTGGCGAGCTCCTGGATCGTGATGGTCTCCGGCAGCACGATTTCGCGCGCCAGCTTCTCCTTCGGCTCCGCGAACCCCTTGAGACGCTGGGTCCGACGACGGAAGGCCGCGACCGAGCGAGTGCGATCCTCCTGCTCGGAGGTGGCGGTGGTGACGGTCAAGCGACCTCGGTTGCGCTGGTCTGCGCCGCGGGCCGGCCGGGTCGTGGGCAGCGCCACTTTGGGCGCCGTGACGGGTCGCAAGATCCGCCGCGCCGCGTCGTCGTCGGCGGGGCGAGCCAAGGTCGTGGTGGTTCCCATCCCGGGCCGGCGCGCCGCCAATGCGGCGGCCTCACCGGGGGGCAGACGCCGCCTAGCTTCTTCTTCGGCCTTGCGCTTGGTTTCGTTTTCGACGGCGCGTCGCGCGTCTTCGTCGCGTTTGCGGGCTTCCGCCGCATCACGCTCGATTTTCTCGGCGACGTCCCGCTCGGCGCGAAGGATGGCGTCCGCCTCGGCCCTGCGACGATCTTCTTCCTCGCGCGATTTCGCGCCAATCAGAGCGCGAGCGCGGGCGTCCCGTTCCTCGTCGGTGAGGGTGCGGAGAACCACGCCGGTCTGCGGGCGGCTCGGGGTTGCGGGCCGTCCCGCCGGGGTGGCGGGGCGCCCGGGCGCCACGGTGGGGGCCGGTTGGCCCGATCGCGAGGGAGCGGCCGATTGAGGACGCGCGGCACTCTGGCCGGGGCGGCCACCGACCTGCGGCGAAGCCCCGGAGCGGCCGTTCGACTGGTAGGCCGATGATGTGGATCGCGGGCTCTGGGCCGTCCCGGCGGATGAAGCTGCCTGGTTCGACGCCGAGGCAGGGGCCGGCGCGCGCAAAGGCGCGGCCTGGCTTACTGCTGTCGGCGTCTGAACCGGCGCGGGTGCGGGCGCCACTTTGGCGGGTTCCGCCGCAACGGGTTGCGCAGCAACGACCGTGGGTATGGCGAGCGGGGCGCTTGTGGCCGGAGTGGCAGCCGTTTCGGGCGAGCTTGGCTCGGCGTGGCTCTGAGCCTCCCGGGCTTGGGCCTCTCGCGCCCGGGCTTCACGGGCCTGCGTCTCGCGAGACTGAGCGTCGCGGGCCTGCGCCTCGCGCAGAGCCTCCCGGACTTGAACCTCGCGCACCGAAGGCTCGCGCGGGGTCGCGACCGTCGCCTCACGGGGCGCGGGTTCGCGCGCCACCGGCGCCGGAGCCGGTTGTGGTTCGCGCCCGATCGGCTCGCCGGGCCCGGCGACCCGACGCTTCACTTTTTCCACCACGACCTGCTTGGTTCGGCCGTGCGAAAAGCTTTGGCGAACGGTGCCCTGATCAGCCGGTCGCTTCAACGACAAGGTTTTCGTCGGAGCAACGGTCAGGGTTTTCTCGCCAACATTATTCGGTTCGCTCATTAGTCATTCGTCCTAGGGGCGCAAGCCCAAATCGTAAAACCCGGTCGCGCGGCCGCAAAGGCGGCCCGCGCGGCGTTTGCGGCACTATCCCGCAGTGTTCTCAAGTCTCGCTCGAAGCCGGAACATCGAACGATTCGGGCGCTCGCGACGGGCTTTCCCCTCGGAAACGCTCAAGTCGGGCTGCCCGCGTCACAAACGCGTCACTCGCGCCGCCACTGAGCAGTGCAGCGTGTATCACATTTGAGCGCCCGATTGCCAAATCCAATTGGTCCGACGAAAAGATTTGTATCCTGACGGGTTCGCTTGCCCCCTCCCGAGACACCCGTCTGATCACGGCCTCGATCTTCCTGGCTCCGTCGGAGCGGCCTTCCTTGGCGTGGATCACAGCCCGGACGCCTCCACCCGACAGGGCCGCCTCCACCTTGGTGGCGCCGCAGATCACATGCCCCGCCTTGTTGGCGAAAGAAAGCGCCTGCAAGGCATCCTGCTCGAGCAACTGGTCCACTTGGGCCGCCAATCCGGCATCGACCGAACAATCGCGCTTGAAGGTGCGCGCAAATGCCTTGCGCTTGATCGCGAGCTCGACGGTGCCGGCCAGACCATCCACCCAGGCGCCGCGACCCGGCAGTCGCGCCCGGATGTCTGGCACGACCGCGCCATCCGGCCCGACCACGAAACGGACCATCTGGCCCGGTCCGTGCTTCTGCCGGGTGACGATACAGGTCCGCTCCGGTCCGCTTTCCTCTTCGATGGGCGCCGCGTCGTCCGTAATGTCTGCAGGGTTCAGGCGGTCACCTCTTCGGCTTCGCTGTCCGGGTCCTGGACCGCTTCGGCTTGGGCCTCGACCCAGCCCGCCAGGACGCGCGCGTCCATGATCATGGCCTCGGCGTCCTCCTTGGACAGGTCGAATCCGTCCAGGTAGCCGGCGTGCCGGCTGGTCTCACCATCCTTGCGCTCGGTCCAGCCGAGCAGGTCGTCGGTGGCGCAACCCGCAAGATCCTCGATGGTCTTGACCTCATTTTCCCCGAGCTTGACCAGCATGGGCGTGGTCAGGCCGTTGATCTGCTTCAACTCGTCCTCGACTCCGAGCTCCCGACGCTTGCTGTCGAAACCCTCCTCGATGCGCGAGAGATAGTCACGCGCACGGGTCTGGATCTCGGCCGCGGTCTCCTCGTCGAAACCCTCGATGGAACTGAGCTCGCTCGGCTCCACGAAGGCGATCTCCTCGACGCTGCGGAAGCCTTCCGAGGCAAGCAACTGGCCCACCACCTCGTCGACGTCGAGCGCCTCCATGAACAGGGTGGTGCGGCTGAGAAATTCCTTCTGCCGGCGCTCGGATTCTTCGGCCTCGGTCAGGATGTCGATGTCCCAGCCCGTCAGTTGCGAGGCAAGCCGCACGTTCTGGCCGCGGCGACCGATCGCGAGCGAGAGTTGATCGTCCGGCACCACGACCTCGATGCGCGATGAATCCTCATCCAGCACGACCTTGACGACCTCGGCCGGCTGCAGCGCGTTGACGATGAAGGTCGCCGAGTCGGCCGACCACGGAATGATGTCGATCTTCTCGCCCTGCAGCTCGTTCACCACCGCCTGCACGCGCGATCCGCGCATGCCGACGCAGGCCCCGACCGGATCGATCGACGAGTCGCGCGAAATCACCCCGATCTTGGCGCGCGAGCCCGGATCGCGCGCCACCGCCTTGATCTCGATGATGCCGTCGTAGATCTCCGGCACTTCCTGAGTGAACAGCTTGGTCATGAATTGGGGATGCGTGCGCGACAGGAAGATCTGCGGGCCGCGCTGCTCCCGGCGCACGTCGTAGACATAGGCCCGGATGCGGTCGCCGGGCCGGAAAGTCTCGCGTGGGATCATTTCGTCGCGCCGCACGATGGCTTCGCCGCGCCCGAGGTCGATCACCACGTTGCCGTATTCGACCCGCTTGACGATGCCGTTGACGATGTCGCCGATACGCTCCTTGAACTCGTCATATTGCCGGTCGCGTTCAGCCTCACGCACCTTTTGGACGATCACCTGCTTGGCCGATTGCGCCGCGATCCGCCCGAACTCGAAGGGCGGAAGCGTCTCCGAGATCCAGTCGCCCACCTGAGCGGCGGGATTCTTGCGCCGGGCATCGTCCAGCGTGATGTGGATGGCGTCGTTCTCGACCTCGTCGACCACGAGCAGCAGCCGCGAGAAGCGGATTTCGCCGGTTTTCGGATTGATCTCGGCGCGGACTTCCGTCTCCTGCCCGTAGCGTGAGCGCGCCGCTTTCTGGATGGCGTCCTCCATGGAGGCCAGCACGATCTGGCGATCGATCGACTTCTCGCGCGCGACCGCGTCGGCGATCTGCAGCAGTTCGAGACGGTTGGCGCTGATGGCCATGCGACAAAACTCCTTGAGACTTGATTCTAGTTGAGCAACGGCGTGCGGCGGTTCAGCGGCGCCTGAGCGTCTTGATGCCGGCGGGAATCACCGGCTTCGATTTGTTGCGGTTGGCGAACCGGCCCGGTCCGCGCTTGACGGTGGGTTCTGCTAACTCTTCGGCTGGGGGCGTGAAGGCGGCCGGGTTCTCGGCCGCGGCCTCTTCGGCCTCGCGTTGCGCCCGCAACGAATCGCGGATGAGATCGTCGGTCAGCACTAGCCGCGCGTCCTCGAAGCTGTCGAGCGGCAGCATGACGTCCGGGTTGTCGCCCGGCCTGGCATCGAGCCGCGTCAGCGTGAGCGCGTGGCCCACGACGGGTCCGAGAAGCCCGCGGAATCGCCGCCGGCCGTCGAGGAGGGTCGAGAGTTCGATCTTGGCTTCATGCCCGACCGCACGCTGCAGATCGGACACCCGCACCAGCGGACGATCGATTCCGGGCGAGGAAATTTCCAGGCGGTAGGCGCCCGCGACGGGATCTTCGAGATCGAGCACCGGGGAGATCGCCTTGCTGGCCATCTCGCAATCGTCGATCGTCATAGTGCCGTCGGCCCGCTCGGCCATGATCTGCAGCGTGGCACCAGACCCCGAGCCGATCTTCACCCGCACCAGGCGGAGCGCGAATTCGGCCAGCACGGGTTCGACCACCCGCGCCACGCGGGCCGCCGGGCCCGTTTCCATGGTCAGGCGCGGCTCGTCCAGAGCCGCGACGATCGGTTCGTCTGTGGCCGGCCCGGCGGGCGCGGCGGAAGCTGCGGTGTCGTCCAAGTGTGTTGAGCCTTGAAGGTCGAAGCGTCCGGGCCCCAAGGGGCAGGCGGGCGAAAGAGCAATAAAAAAGAGCGGGTCCGGCAGGAGCCCACTCTTCAAAACCTACCGGATTATTGAGCCGACCGAAGTCGACTGACTCCTATATAGCCCCAAGCCGGGCCGATCACAAGGGTTTCGGCTCGCCGACAAACTGGGCCGCTAGCGCCGTTTCGATAGCGGGCTTTCTCTTCCTCACAATTCTGCAGGCTATGCCCGAGGTTTGCTCGACATCGGCGAAATCATACAGGTGCTTGGCTAGGGCCAGTGCCTCAAGCTTTGATGTTGGAAAGAAACGCGCGCGTCTCCGCGAGCACTCGATCCTGAAATTTGGGGTCGCTTGCGAGCGCCGAGCCCTTCGCGGGTCGGCCTCTGTGATCGTAGTACGTGCCTGTCCCGACCGACTTGTCGGTCAAAACCCTCGTAATCACGCGCGCCGCCCGCTCGGGCGTATTTCTGTATCGGTTGAAGGGGGGAAGCCGTGTGATGATTTGACCAAACACGAAACGCACGAAACCGTTTGCGCCGCCAAGGCCGGTCGCCGGGTTGATGCCCGGCTCAACCGCGTTGATGTGCAGCCGCGGCAATTCCCTGGAAAGAGCAAGGGCGGAAGCAAGGGTGCATTGTTTGGAAGTCGCATAAGCGTCGATGCCTGAGATCTTGGACCCAGGCTGCAGCCATTCGCCCCGCGCACTCGCGGCTGCGGAAATATATCGACCGCCGCGCATCCCCATAACCTTGACGGGTGGCCGTTCCGCGTCTTCGACCCCGGACGCGACGAAGACGATATTCGCCCCGTCAGGCAGATCGGCGCAAGCGCCTCGGTGAGCGCGAACGGTCCAAGGTGATTGGTCGCAAACGTCATGTCCCAGCCGAAGGCGTTCTTACCTGGCTTCGTCAGCATGACGCCCGCGTTGTTGAGAACACCGGCAATCGGCCGTTCGATGGCGATGATCTCTCTGGCTGCGCGCTGAACGCTCCCCGGGTCGGAAAGGTCGCAGACGACGGCGAAAGCTTGGCCGCCCGCGCGCTCGATCTGCTTTCGTACACCGTCCAGCTTGCGGCGGTCCCGGCCAACCAGGATCACGATGCTGTGCTCCGAAAGGTCGAGCGCTGCGTGGAGCCCGATACCGGACGTAGGTCCTGTGACAACGTAGGTATCGTGTCTGGGCGAGTTCATGAGTTCTCCGATGTCTGAGTGGTCAGTCATTAATCGCGGAAAATTAAGCGATCATTCGCCAGGCCGCCTCAAAACCTGCATTGCTGTGCGCTTCGGCGTTCGCAGGATCTTGGATGATGAAATCCACCGTAGCGTCCGCAGCGGCCTGCATCAGGCTGACCACCAGGCCGATCGGTGCGGCGCCCATCGGGCCATTCTCGCGGCTCCGGTGAAGCATTTCGGAGACGCCCGTCATGGCTGTGTTGCCGATTTTTCGGCTCGTTCCGGTTATTTCGTCGGAGACGGAGAGCTGGGCGAGCGTTCGGCGTTTATCCGGATCAGCTGTGGCCCAGCGAATCCATCCCGACCACATGCTGGCCACTTGATCACGGACACCGCTGTGGGTCGGAATGCCGTCTAACACCACTAACGCCATCTCCTTCTTCAACGCGACGTAGAGCTGATTCAAGAGATCCGCCTTGGTGTCGAAATAGGTGAACAGCGAGCCGTTAGAAACGGCCGCCTCCCTCGCAATCAACGCGGTCGGCGCACCTAGCCCCTGAGCTGCGATAACGCGGGTCGCAGCCGTCATGATCGCGTTTCGCCTGTCCTCGCTTCTTGGTCTTGCCATGCCAAACCATCAAACTGGACCATACATATAAAAGAGTGTCTGGTCGGTCAAGTACCGGGATTCGTGAGGAGGCGTTCGATCGCGAAGGTCGGGCGGATAGAAGTCGGTGATGCGGATGTGCAGAGTTTATCTCACCGCCTGGTGTTCAAAGTCATGATCGGCAATGCCGACATGCACCACGAAAACGGGTCGGTGATCTATCGTCACGCGCGCCTGCTTAGATCCATCTACACTGTCACCGAGAACCACGGCCCGTTTGTCAACGACGTCCTAGAATGCGCTGACGCTTGACGCCGTCCCAATAGCGGGTCGCATTGCCGCCCATGGCGATCAACTTATGCCGTGATGTTGGTGGGACGACAACGAACTCTGATCACGCGACCTGCTCGATGGCCGCGATCAGCCGCACCAGATCTTCCTCGCGCGATAGTCGGTGGTCGCCGTCCTTGACCAGCGTGATGCTGACGGGATCGGCCGCCATATGCTCGACCAGCGTCATGGCATGCTGCCAAGGCACGTCCTCATCCCGCATGCCTTGCAGGATGTGCACGGGGCAATGCGCATGGACGGTCGAGCCGAGCAGAAGATGGTTCCGGCCCTCCTCGATCAACGTGCGGGTGATGGGGTAGGGGGTCTCCGCGTAGGGCGAATGCCGGTACCAGACCCCCTCGCGCATGATCTCGCCCTGAATGTCCGGGCTGAGCCGGTCCCAGATCAGGGCTTCGGTGAAATCCACCGCGGGCGCGATCAGGACCGCACCCGCCAGGCGCTCCGCCTCCCCGCTCTCGGCCAGCACCCGCGCCGCGAGCAGGGCCATCCAGCCGCCCATGGAGGAGCCGACCAGGATCTGCGGTCCGCGTGTCGCCCACCGCAGCACCGCGAGTGCGTCTTCGAGCCAGGCCCCGATCGTGCCATCCGCGAAGGCGCCGCCGGACTCGCCGTGGCCCGAATAGTCGAAGCGTACGAAGCCTCTGCCGGTCTTGGCCGCCCAGGCATCGATGGCCAGCGCTTTGCCGGAGCGCATATCGGACATGAAGCCGCCGAGCCAAACGATTCCGGGTCGTCCAGCCCCCTCGCCCGATGCCGACCGCCGCCGCACCGCGATCCGGCGTTGCTGGGCAGCAGCGGAGGAAGCGGGCACGGCGAGCAGCAAGGATTCGATTTCGTTCATGATTAACATTGTAAACTTACGCCAACCCGACTGGCGAGTGTCGCGGTCCGCCGCCCACCACAGGACCGTGAACCACGATGCAGCATGGCCTTGCTTCCCCCTTCGCCCAAGCGCCGAATTCGCCGCTGGCGGGTCGGACGGTGCTGCAGATCATTCCGGCGCTGGAGGCCGGCGGCGCCGAGCAGACCACATTGGATATCGCGGGCGCTCTAACCGAGGTCGGCGCGCAAGCCCTGGTGGCGACCAGTGGCGGCAGGCTCGTCAGTGAATTGCAGGCCAGAGGCGGCATATGGGTGCCGTTTCCAGCGGATTCCAAGAACCCGCTCGCCATGGCCAACAATGTCCGCAAGTTGCGCGACCTGATCCGGACCGAGCAGCCCGCTGTGGTCCACGCGCAATCGCGTGCCCCAGCCTGGGTGGCGCTCGGAGCCACGCGGCTCACCAACACGCCTTTCATGACCACGTTCCACGGCAGCTATTCGGGACGCCACGCCATAAAGCTGCAGTATAATTCGGTGATGGCGCGCGGCGATCTCGTGCTGGCCAACTCGCATTACACGGGCGACCTCATCGGTCGGCTGTATCCCTGGGCGCGCGAGCGCGTCCGCATCGTGCCCCCGGGGATCGACCTCCGCCGCTTCGCGGCCGCGGCCGTCGACGTTGCCCGCGTGCAGGCGCTCCGCGCCGCCTGGGATATCGCGCCCGACCAGCGGATCGTGCTCCTCGCGGCGCGACTGACCGAGGGCAAGGGCCATCGCGTCCTGATCGCGGCGGCTGCCCTCTTGCAGGCGCAAGGACTGACCGACACGGTTTTCGTCTTCGCGGGCGATGCGCAGGGGCATGCCGGCCCCGTGGCCGAACTCGACCGCCTGATTGCCGCGGCCAAGCTGGACGGCGTCGTCAAGCGCGTCGGCCACTGCGACGACATGCCGGCCGCCCTGCTCGCCGCCAGCCTCGTCGTGGTGCCGTCCACCCGGCCCGAGGCCTTCGGGCTGTCTGCGGTCGAGGCCCAGGCCATGGGTCCGCCGGTGGTGGTGTCGGACCACGGCGCTGTGCCCGAAACCGTGCTCACGCCGCCCGACGTGCCAGCCGAACAGCGAACCGGCTGGCGCGTGCCGCCAGGGGACGCCGAGGCGCTCGCGCAGGCGATCGACGGCGTGCTGGCGCTCGGCGCATCGGCGCGAGACGGGCTCTCCATCCGGAGCCGCCGCCACGTGGAGGCGCATTTTTCACGCGAACGCATGACGGAGGCCACGCTGGACGCCTACACGGCCGTGATCGAGAGCCACAGACTGTCCAGACCGCGAGGCGCCGGCCATGACTGACGGACAATGCCGGTTGCGGGTCGCCACCGCCGAGGATGCGGAATCCATCGCGGCCCTGCATACCAAGAGCTGGCGATCGGCTTACCGCGGCAGTTTTGCCGACGCCTATCTCGATGGCCCCATCGAGACCGAACGCCGCGCCTTCTGGCAGCAACGCTACGCCCACCCGCGCGCCGGTCTTTGGACCGTGCTGGCCGAGGATGCGACTGGGACTGTCCTGGGATTTCTCTCCTTGCTCGCCGATCACGACCCGCATTGGGGCACATTCATCAACAACCTTCATACCGACCCGAGCCACAAGGGGCAGGGGATCGGACGTCTGATGATGCGGACCGCGGGGGATCATCTTTTGCATGCACTGCCGCGCCGGCCCGTTTATCTATTCGTGCTCGAAAGTAACAAGGCGGCGCGAGCTTTCTATGAAAGGCTGGGCGGCGAGGCCGTCGAGCGGCTGGTGACGGAGGAACCGGATGGCAGCCAGTTGCCGGTTATCCGCTACGTCTGGACAAGCGTAGCCTCCTTCGTCGAGGCTGTCGGCTGACGCCGACCCCTCGTTCGAACCGTTGCTCCAAGGAGTTTTTCATTGGCCCTGTTCGTCGCCCAGGTCGAGACCGATGAGGAAGCGACGCTCGCCCTGCGGGGCGGCGCCGACGCCGCCTTGCTGCGAGGTCGGTTCGTCTGGCCCGGCCAGGATGCGCGCTGGACCGAGTTGGTCCCCGTCGCTGAGAAGGGGGCCATGGCGTCCGAGCCGCGCGCCCTGGCGGTCGTCCAGGACGGCATCCCCGATCAGGCCGCGGTCAAAGGCATTCGCGAATGCGGCTATGTCGGGCTGCTGCTTCAACGCGCGACGCCGCTGCTGTTTGCGATCGAGCCAGCCGATGCGGCTAGGTTCGTAGCGCTCTGCCGCGCCGGCGGCCTCGATTGCGGCTTTGCGGGGCGGCTCGAGGCGCCCGACATGCCGCGGCTGCTGGCGCTCGATCCCGATTTCCTCGTCATCGGGCAGGCGCTGCGGCACGAAGGCAGCCTCGACGCCAATGCACTCCGGCTGTTTCGCGATCTGATCCCGCGGGCCGGCGCGGCCAACCCGGCAGCCTCGGCGCCGCCGGCGCGTCCCGACCGCATCTTCGTGCGCGACCTCGTGCTGCCCATGGCGATCGGGGCCTATACCGGCGAGGTGGGACGAAATCAGCGCGTGCGCTTTTCCATCGAGGCCGAGGTGGCGCCCGCAGGCCGCCCGGCGCAGGACTTGCGCGACGTGGTCTCCTACGACCTCATCACCGACGCGGTGACGCAGACCGTGGCCTCCGGTCACATCCAGCTTTCCGAAACCGTGGCCGAGCGCATTGCGGCAAGGGTCCTGACCCACCCGCGCGTGTTGAGCGTGCGCGTCGTGGTCGAAAAGCTCGACCTCGGCCCGGGCTCGGTCGGTGTGGAGATTTGGCGCGAGCGGGCGTGACGACGCCCGGCGCTTGCGCCCGATCCGCCGACATGATCTTCGGCACTACCGCAGCCTCGAGACCCGTCCGACTTGTCTACGCTCGACACCCCTGACACCGAAGCACCGCCACGCGGCTCGCTGATCCAGCCCATCTCGGCCGGACTGCTGGCCGCGCTGGTCGGCTTTGCCAGCACTTTTACGATCGTGCTGCAGGGGTTTGCGTCCGTCGGCGCCAGCCCGGCCCAGGCCGCCTCTGGCCTGCTCGTGGTCTGCATCGTTCAGGGCTGTCTTAGCATCGCCCTGTCGATCGTCTGGCGTCAGCCCATCAGCATCGTTTGGTCGACGCCCGCTTCGGCCTTGCTGATCGCGACGGGTGCCCAGACCGGCGGCTATCCGGCCGCCGTGGGCGCCTTCGTGATCGCGGCCCTGCTGATCGTCGCGGCCGGCCTGATCAAGCCCTTGGGTCGCCTGGTGGCCGCCATTCCGGCGGGTCTCGCCAATGCCATGCTGGCGGGCGTGCTGTTCGAGATCTGCCTCGCGCCCGTACAGGCCGTCAAGACCGCGCCCGCGCTGGTGCTGCCCATCGTGCTCGCCTGGGTGCTGGCGCTACATTTCGCACGCCGCTTCGCGACCCCGATCGCCGTGCTGGTAACGGCGCTGATCGTGATTTTCGTGACGAAACTGCCGGCCGGCGCGCTGTCCGACACCTGGCCCGCGCTGGTGCTCACGGTGCCGACCTTCACCTGGGGAGCGCTCGGCAGCCTGGTCCTGCCGCTGTTCATCGTTACCATGGCGTCGCAGAACATTCCCGGGCTGGCGGTGCTGCGCGCTAACGGCTATCAGCCCGACGTCGGCAAGATTTTTGTCGCGACCGGGCTGGGCGGCGTCCTCAATGCCTTCGGAAGCGGCGGCCTCATAAACCTCGCGGCCATCACGGCGGCGCTGTGTGCCAGCCCCGATGCCCATCCCGATCCCGCTAAACGCTACCTGTCCTCGGTGGTGGCCGGGGCCACCTATATCGCGCTCGGCTTGTTCGCGGCGGTCGCGGCGGCCTTCATCGCGGCCTCGCCCTCGGCGACGATCAAGGCCGTGGCGGGCTTGGCCCTGATGGGCAGCTTTGCCGGCGCGCTCGCGGCCTCGCTGGCCCGCGCCGAAGAGCGCATCGCGGTCGCGGTGACCTTCGTGACCACGGCCTCCGGCCTGAGCTTCTTCGGCATCGGCGCCTCGTTCTGGGGGCTTTTGGCGGGAGGCCTTCTGTTGGGCTTCGAGAAGTTGCGCCGCTGACACGGCCGCGCACCGGCCTATATACCGCCCCTAGCGGCCAAACCCCGGCCCTTCCCACCTTTGGAGTGTTTCATGGATTATCGTCGGCTCGGCGCTTCAGGCTTTCGCGTGCCCGTCCTCAGCTTCGGCACCGGCACGTTCGGCGGCAAAGGCGAGTTCTTCCAGGCCTGGGGCTCGACTGATGTCGACGAAGCTCGCCGCCTGGTGGACATCTGCCTCGACGCCGGCCTCACCATGTTCGACAGCGCCGACATCTATTCGGCGGGCGCCGCCGAAGAGATCCTCGGCCAAGCCATCAAGGGGAAGCCGCGCGACGGCATCATCATCTCCACCAAGGCGACCTTTCGCTCCGGCGAAGCCGCCAACGATGTCGGCTCGTCGCGCCATCATCTCATCGACGCGGTCCACAAGGCGCTCAAGCGGCTCGGCACCGACTATATCGACCTGTTTCAACTGCACGGCTTCGACGCCATGACGCCGCCCGAAGAGGTGCTGGCGACGCTCGACCAACTCGTGCGCGAGGGCAAGATCCGCTACATCGGGGTATCCAATTTCTCCGGCTGGCACCTGATGAAGTCGCTCGCGGTCGCCGACAAATACGGCTATCCGCGCTACGTCGCCAACCAGACCTATTACTCGCTGGTCGGCCGCGACTACGAATGGGAATTGATGCCGCTCGGGCTGGATCAGGGTCTTGGGGCCGTGGTGTGGAGCCCGCTCGGTTGGGGTCGCCTCACCGGGAACATCCGTCGCGGCAAGCCCCTTCCGGCGAACAGCCGCCTGCACAAGACGGCCGAGCAGGGTCCGCCCCTCGAGGACGAGTATGTCTACAAGGTCGTCGACGCGCTCGACGCCGTAGCGGCCGAAACCGGCAAGAGTGTGCCGCAGATCGCGCTGAACTGGCTTTTGCAGCGCCCCACCGTCGCCACGGTGGTGGTCGGCGCCCGCAACGAGGAGCAGCTCAGGCAAAACGTCGGCGCGATCGGCTGGACCCTCACGCCCGAACAGATCAAGCGGCTGGACGAGGCCAGCCAGAAGCCGGCCGCCTATCCCTATTGGCACCAGGCGGGCTTTGGTGAGCGCATCCCCTCGCCGGTCTGACATCGGCATGGCCGGGCTCGTCCCGGCCGACCACGCCGCTGGTCCCGGCTGACAGCACTCCGGCACGTGTGCTAGCCTCAGCCATGCAAGACGACAGCCCGCGCGCTCACCACGATATCGGCGGCGTCGATCGGTTCATGTGCACCCCGGTCGACACCGAGCCGCATGCCCTCACGGCTTTCGACCGGGAGGTCGACGCCATCCGCCAGATCCTTGGGGCCAAGAAGGTGATGAGCGTCGACGAACTCCGCCGCGGCATCGAGGCCATTCCCGAGGACGAGTACCACCGCCTTTCTTATTATCAGCGCTGGATCCGCTCCATCGCCGATACCTTGATCCGCAAGGGCGTGATCTCGGAGGCGGAACTGCGCGACAGACTGGCGCGTCCTTGACCGTGGCGCGCTTCGAGCCGGGCGCGGCCGTCATGGTGCGCCGCGACTGGCCCGAACGGCACGGGCCCGTGCATATCAGAACGCCGCATTACCTGCGCGGCAGGCTGGGGCGGATCGTTCGGCGCCTGGGCGCCTTCCCGAACCCCGAAGACCTGGCCTTCGCGCGTCCCGCCCCGATCCTGCCGCTCTACCATGTGGCGTTCGACCCGGCCGCGATCTGGCCCGACGCGAGCCACGCGGACGAACTGCTGGTCGAGATCTACGAGCACTGGCTGGAGCCCACCGTATGAGCATCGTCGAGACCGAGGGCGAACAGCTGCTCACAGCCCTGCGCGGCCTGCTGGTCGAGCAGGGCATCCTTTCGGAAGCCGAGATCGCCGAGCGAATCGCCATCACCGACAAGGCCTCGCCGGGGCAGGGCGGCCGCATGGTGGCACGCGCCTGGGTGGATCCGGAATTCCGCACCGCCATGCTGACCGACGGCGCCATGGCGGCCGAGTCTCTCGGCATCTCGATGCGAGGGGCGCCACCGCTCGGCGTGCTGGCCAACAGCGAGCAGGTGCATCATCTCGTCGTGTGTACGCTGTGCAGCTGCTATCCGCGTGCCGTGCTCGGCTATCCGCCGTTCTGGTTCAAATCGGCTGCGTTCCGCGCCCGCGCGGTGCGCGACCCGCGCGGCGTGCTGGCGGAATGGAAGACGGTCCTGCCGAAGTCCACCAAGATCCGCGTGGTGGATTCGACCGCCGACTATCGCTGGATGGTCTTGCCCCTGCGGCCACCAGGCACCGACGGCTGGAGCGAAGAGCGTCTGGCAGCTCTGGTTCGCGAGGGCGACATGATCGGCGTCACGGTGCCGACCGCCGTTTAGGCTTTAGGTCGAAAGGGGCGACCGGGTCCCAAGTTCGTCATGGCAGGGCTTGTTCGGTTGGTTGGCCACGGTTGCGGTAAAATTTATCGAAAAATATGAACGGCGGTTCATTCCTTTCTGAGAGGCTGAAGGTCGAAATTTCAGGATGGTCTACGGGGGTGGATCGCCAAATGCTTGACGTCGGCAAACCGGAACGCGCGCGTTCCGAGGTTCGGTTTCGGACGCGTCTACGAACTGGAAGGCTCTCCGACTTGCGCGGACGGCTGATCTCCGATTGCCTGATCTTCGATCGCTCGCCGCGCGGTGCCCGGATCAAGCTGCCGAGCGACGTCGCCATTCCTCCCAAATTCATTTTCCACGACGAGGCGGTCGGCGCTTCCGTCTATGCCCAGGCCCGCTGGCGTCGGGAGAATGAAGTCGGGATTTATATCCCGGACAGCCAACTGCCAATCGTTCGATGAAGGCTGTCTGGGCGCGCGCGCGGTGCCCAGTCAACCCGATCACGCCTCCGGCTTGATGGCGGACTGGCTGCGCCACAAGTCGATCCCGCCCTCGGTGGCGTGATGCTCGATGTCGGCGAGTTCGGCTACGGAGAAGCTCAGGTTTTTCAGGGCATCCAGCGAATTGTCGAGCTGTTCGACGCTGCGCGCCCCGATCAGCGCCGAGGTGACGCGCTCGTTACGCAGCACCCAGGCGATCGCCATCTGGGCAAGCGACTGGCCCCGGCGTTCCGCGATGGCGGCCAGCGCCTTGATGCGCGCCAGATTGTCGGCCGAGAGATGGTTCTGCGCCAGGGACCCGCCCTTGGCGGCGCGCGAGGTCTCCGGCACGCCGTTGAGATATTTGTTGCTCAGCAGGCCCTGGGCCAACGGTGAGAAGGCGATGCAGCCAAGGCCGAGTTCGCCAAGCGTCTCGAGCAGGCCCTCCTCCACCCAGCGGTTGAGCATGGAATAGGAGGGCTGGTGGATCACGAACGGCGTGCCCAGGGATTTCAGGATGGCATGGGCCTGCCGCGTGAGTTCGGGCGAATAGGACGAGACCCCGACGTAGAGCATCTTGCCGGACCGCACGAGCTGGTCGAGCGCCCCCATGGTCTCTTCGAGCGGCGTCTTGGGGTCGGGCCGGTGGTGGTAGAAGATGTCGACGTAGTCGAGCCCCATGCGCTTGAGGCTGCCGTCGCAGCTCGCGATGAGGTATTTGCGCGACCCGCGATCGCCGTAGGGGCCCGGCCACATATCCCAGCCCGCCTTGGACGAGATGATGAGTTCGTCGCGGTAGGGCCGGAAATCGAGGTCCATCCAGCGCCCGAAATTCTCCTCGGCGGAGCCGTAGGGCGGCCCGTAATTGTTGGCGAGATCGAAATGGGTGACGCCGCGATCGAAGGCCCGCCGCAGCACCGCGCGGCCGGTCGCGAACACATCCTCGCCGCCAAAATTCTGCCAGAGGCCAAGCGAGATGGCGGGAAGCTCGAGACCCGAGCGGCCGCAGCGGCGATACGGCATGGATTTGTAGCGGGTCTCGGCGGCGGTATAGGGCATGGATCGCTCCCTGAAGGCGGATTGTTACGCAGGCTTGGTCTGGAATGATTGCGCTAACATAGGGAGGCGCGGCGGGCCAGGGGGCAGGGTGCGGAACAGGTCGGTTGGGTGCGTCTACCGATCTATCGAGGTGTTGAGAATCGCTGTCGTCCCGGCCCTGAGCCGGGACCCACGGTTCGGTTCGGGAACGCCGTTCCCGCAGATGGGTCCCGGGTCGCGGCTGCGCCTTGCCCGGGACGACAGTCCCAGCTGGACCAAGGTGCCAAAGCGGAGCCTTGAGACGCGCGAAGCAGAGTCCGCTCCCTTCTTGCCGGACGCGGCCGTTACGGCCTCGGCCTCCGCGCCGTGACGAAATAGTTCACGTCCGTGTCCCGGCTGAGCCGCCATTGGTTCCGCAGCAAATCGAACACCAGTCCCGTGGTGTCGAGCAGGGTGAGCCCGGCCTCTCGGACGGGGGCCGCAAGTTCGTCGGGGGTCACGAACTGGCTCCAGCGGTGCGTGCCCCGCGGCAACCAGCGCAACACATATTCGGCGCCCACGATGGCCAGCAGATAGCTCTTCGCCGTGCGGTTGAGCGTCGAGGCGAACAACAGCCCGCCCGGCCTCACCAGGGCGCAGACGCTCGCCATGAAGGCGTCGCGGTCCACCACGTGCTCGACCACCTCCATGGCCAGCACGACGTCGAACTGCTCGCCGCCCGCCACCAGGTCCTCGGCAGTGGCGGCCCGGTAGTCGATGTCGAGGCCGGCGCGCTCGGCATGCTGGCGCGCCACCCCGATATTGGTCTCGCCGGGATCGACGCCCGTCACCCGCGCGCCCAGCCGGGCCAGTGGCTCCGAAAGAAGCCCACCCCCGCACCCGATATCGAGAATCCGCAGGCCCGCCAGACCCTCGCCAGGTTCGGGCCGATGCCGGGCGATCGCGTCGCGCAGATAGCCGATGCGGACCGGATTCATGTCATGCAGCTTGCCCATCGGGCCATCCGGGTCCCACCATTCGGCGCCGAGGCGCTCGAAGCGCGCGACGTCGGCCGGGTCGACGCTGGCGTCTCGCCGGGTTCCCCTGAGCGGCATCGAACCGTCGGCTTGCTGCGTCATCGGGCTCCTCTCGCCTTGGGTCTGGGTCAAAACATCCCTCCGTTGACAGCCCCGATCATGGCCGTCATCTATACGCCCCCTCAAGGCTTCGGCGCGAGCCCCGGCGGCGGATCCTTCTTCGGATGGTGTTCGGCCGCGGGCCCCCGCCGACAACTAAACGCTCCATGGCCCGACTTGTCTTGAAATTCGGCGGCACATCCGTCGCCACGCTCGATCGAATCCGCGCCTCCGCGCTGCACGTCAAACGCGAGGTCGACGCCGGGCACGAGGTTGCGGTGGTGGTCTCGGCCATGGCGGGCAAGACCAACGAACTCGTGGCGTTTTGCCGCCAAGCCTCGCCCCTGCACGACGCCCGGGAATATGACGCCGTGGTGGCGGCCGGCGAGCAGGTGACGGCCGGCTTGATGGCCATCGTGCTGCAGAACCTGGGGATATCGGCGCGCTCCTGGCTGGGCTGGCAGATCCCGATCCTCACCTCCGACCAGCATGGGTCGGCCCGGGTGGCCGAGATCGACGGTAGCGCGCTGATCGAGCGCATGTCCGTCCGTAGGGACGTGCCCGTGATCGCGGGTTTTCAGGGTCTGCACAAGGAAAGCGGGCGTATCACCACGCTGGGGCGCGGCGGGTCGGATACCAGCGCCGTGGTTATCGCGGCCGCGGTTCACGCCGACCGCTGCGACATCTACACCGATGTGGACGGCGTCTATACGACCGACCCGCGCGTGGTCAGCAGGGCGCGGCGGATGGAGCGGGTGGCGTTCGAGGAGATGCTGGAAATGGCCTCGCTCGGGGCCAAGGTGTTGCAGGTCCGCTCCGTCGAGGCCGCCATGGTGCACCAATTGAAGGTGCTGGTCCGCTCGTCCTTCGACGATCCGGATGCGCCGGGGGAGGGCACCCTGATTTGCGCTGAGGAGGACATAATGGAACAGCAGGTCGTCACCGGCATCGCCTTCTCGCGCGACGAGGCGCAGATCACCTTGCGGGACGTCGCCGACAAGCCGGGCGTCGCGGCCGCCATCTTCGGGCCTCTCGCGGATGCCGGCATCAACGTCGACATGATCATCCAGGTGGTGTCGGACGACACCACCACGACCGACATGACCTTTACCGTGCCGGTCGGCGATTTCGAGCGCGCCAAAGCGCTTCTCGAACAGGCCCAATCCACCATCAAATTCGGCACGCTGCAGGGCGCCAACGATGTCGTGAAAGTCTCGGCCATCGGCATCGGCATGCGCAGCCATGCGGGTGTGGCGGCCCGCGCCTTCCGGGCCCTGGCCGAAAAGGGCATCAACATCCGGGCCATCACGACCTCGGAGATCAAGTTTTCGGTGCTGATCGATTCGGCCTATACGGAGCTCGCGGTCCGTACCCTGCATACGCTCTACGGCCTCGACCGCGCCTGAACGGCGGGCACCCGGCCGCCAGCCCGGTTCCGGCTAGCCGGCCCGAGCCTCCCTGTGGCAAACCCCGGAGGAGACTTGCCGTCGCGCGGCCCCTCCGGGTATACCCCAGGGGTTAGGTATGGTGGCTGCCTCACCGTGGCTCGACTGTGGCCCGGCTCGATCTTGCGATCGCGGCCCTGAAGGATGCGGGTAGATGCGTGGCTCTCTCGGCGGACCGCGTTTGTTGTTGCGCCGACTCCGCGAGGTCATGGCGGAGCCGATCGGAGCGCAGGCGCGTCTCGACAAGATCGTCGTGCAGATCGCCTTCAACATGGTGGCCGAGGTCTGCTCGGTCTATGTGCTGCATGCCGACAAACGCCTGGAACTCTATGCGACCGAAGGCCTGAACCGCGAGGCCGTGCATCTGACCACGATGCGGCTCGGGGAAGGCATCGTAGGCCTGATCGCGGCCAGGGCCGAGGCGCTGGCCCTGCCCGATGCCCAGGCCCATCCGGCCTTCTCCTACAAGCCCGAGACCGGCGAGGAGATCTATCAATCCTTCCTGGGCGTGCCGATCCTGCGCGGCGGCAACACGCTGGGCGTGCTCGTGGTGCAGAACCGGGCACGGCGGATCTATTCCGAGGAAGAAATCGAGGTCCTGCAGACCACCGCCATGCTGCTCGCGGAGATGATCGCGGGCGGGGAACTGGTCTCCCTGTCGCCGGCAGGCTCGGAGGTGCTGCGCCAGTCCTTGTCGCTCCAGGGTGCCGCGGTGGCCGAGGGCGTCGGGCTCGGCCATGTGGTGCTGCACGAGCCTCGTGTCGTGGTGGACAAGCTCGTCGCCGAGAATATCGATGGCGAGATCGAACGCCTCGACGAGGCGATCGGGGCCTTGCGGGAATCCATCGACCGCCTCGTCGACAGAGGCGAGGAGGCGGGCCCGGGCGAGCATCGCGAGATCCTGCAGACCTTTCGGATGATCGCCCACGATCGGGGCTGGCTGCGCCGTCTGCGGGAAGCCGTCGCGACCGGCCTGACCGCCGAGGCGGCCGTCGAGCGGGTGCAGAACGACACGCGCGCCAAACTGATGCGGCAGACCGATCCCTATATGCGCGGGCGGCTGCATGATCTTGACGAACTCGCCAACCGGCTGCTGCATCAGCTGACGGGCCAGGATCTCGTCATCTCGAACGATCAACTGCCCGACAATGCCGTTCTGGTGGCGCGGTCCATGGGCCCCGCGGCACTGCTCGACTACGACAGAGGCAAGCTGCGCGGGCTGGTGCTGGAGGATGGCGGCACAACGAGCCATGTCGCGGTCGTGGCGCGCGCGCTCGGCATTCCCTGCGTGGGCGACGTCGCCAATATTTCGAGTCTGGTCGAGCCGGGCGATCCGATCATCCTCGACGGCATGACGGGGCATGTCGAAGTCAGGCCCGGACCCGACGTCGAGGCGGCTTATGCCGAGAAAGCCCGGTTGCGTGCCCGCCGGCAGGAGCAATACCGCAGCCTGCGCGACATCCCGGCCGTGACGCTGGACGGGGTCGAGATCGGCTTGCACATGAATGCCGGCCTGCTGCTCGATCTGCCGCATGTGGCCGAGACCGGCGCCGTCTCCATCGGCCTGTTCCGTACCGAGCTGCTGTTCATGGTGGCGTCGCGCTTCCCACGCCCGGGCCAGCAATATGCGCTGTACAGAAGCGTGATGGATGTCGTGCACGACCGGCCCGTCACCTTCCGCACGCTCGACATCGGTGGCGACAAGGTGCTGCCCTATATGCTGCGCCTCGACGAGCAGAACCCGGCGCTCGGCTGGCGGGCGCTCCGGATCGGGCTCGACCGGCCGGCGCTGCTGCGCTCGCAATTGCGCGCCATGCTGCGCGCCGGCGCGGGCCGCGAGATCCGCATCATGTTCCCCATGGTGGCGATGGCGTCGGAATTCGACGACGCCAAGGCCCTGGTCACGCGCGAGGTGGCGCATCTGACCCGGCACGGCCACTCTTTGCCGTCCGAGATCAAGCTCGGCGCCATGGTGGAAGTGCCCTCGCTGCTTTGGCAACTGGAGGAAATCGCCGAGCGCGTGGACTTCCTGTCGGTCGGTTCGAACGATCTCATGCAATATCTTTTCGCCGCCGACCGGGACAACAAGCGCGTGTCGGGCCGGTTCGATGCGCTGTCACCCCCGATGCTGAGGGCTCTGAAATCGATTTCCGATGTCGGCCACGCGCGTGGCAAGCCGGTCACCCTATGTGGCGAGATCGCGGGCAATCCGCTCTCCGCCATGGCGCTGATCGCGCTGGGCTACCGCGGCCTGTCGATGGCGCCTTCGGCCCTTGGTCCCGTCAAAGCCATGCTGCTCGCACTCGATGCGGGCGAGGTGACGCGTTTCGTGAATGGCCTGCTCGCCGCAACCGACGGGCGGTCGAGCTTGCGCGACCGGCTTGAGGATTTCGCCACGAGCCACAACATCCCGGTCTAGCCGTCCGATCCCAAACCCAAGCCGCTGTCCCGCGACGCCGGTTGGTCCGCACCCCTTCGAAACAGGTCCATGCTTCCCCTCGCCAAACTCGATCTCGTCCTGCGCCGTCACGAGGAAATCTCGGCGCGACTCTCGGAAGGCACCGACTCGGCGACCTTCGTTTCCCTGTCGCGGGAGAGGGCCGAAACCGACGATCTCGTGGCCGCCATCCAGGCCTACCAGGCCCAGGCGATCGAGATCGAGGGTCTCGATGCCATGCTGGGCGAGGCTGCCCTCGATGCCGAAATGCGGCAGCTGGCGACGATCGAACGGGAGGAAGCGGCGGCGCGGCTCGCCGAATTCGAACACACGATCCGGCTGGCTCTGCTGCCCAAGGACGCGGCGGACGAGAAGAATGCCATTCTCGAAATCCGCGCCGGGACCGGGGGCGACGAGGCGGCGCTGTTCGCGGGCGATCTGTTCCGCATGTACAGCCGCTATGCCGAACTGCATCGCTGGACCGTCGATGTGCTTTCGATGAGCGAAGGCACGGCCGGCGGTTATAAGGAAATCGTGGCCGAGATCGCGGGCCGAGGCGTTTTCGCCAAACTGAAATTCGAGAGCGGCGTGCATCGCGTGCAGCGCGTTCCGGATACCGAAACCCAGGGGCGCATCCACACGTCCGCGGCCACCGTCGCGGTGCTGCCGGAAGCAGAAGACGTCGACGTCGACATCAACGAAAGCGACCTCAAGATCGACACCATGCGGGCACAGGGCGCCGGCGGACAGCATGTGAACAAGACCGAATCGGCGATCCGGCTGACCCATCTTCCCACGGGAATCGTGGTGTTCATGCAGGAAGAGCGCTCGCAGCATCGCAACCGGCACAAAGCCATGGCCGTGTTGCGCGCGCGGGTCTTCGACATGCAGCGGCAAAAGCTCGACAGCGAGCGAGCGGCCGACCGCAAGTCGCAGGTGGGATCAGGCGACCGGTCCGAGCGAATCCGCACCTATAATTTTCCGCAAGGTCGCCTCACCGATCACCGCATCAATCTCACCCTCTACAAACTCGAGAAGGTGATGACGGGCGAAGCGCTCGACGAGGTGATCGACGCGCTCACCACCGAGCACCAAGCCGCTGCCCTGGCGGCCGTCGAGGCGGGCGGGTGATGAGTTGATGCCACGCTGCGATTTTGATGCCGGCCCAGGTCACAAGAGGTGCAATCCTAGGCTATAACCAGCGATGTTGCGGCCGAGCGCAGGCGCGGTCCCGTTCTCGCCCACGAAGGATCGGCCATGACTCCAAGGATTTCGTCGCGCTGGATGGCTGTTTCCCTCGCGGTGGCGGGGTTCGCGCCGGCTCATGCCGCCCCAGCGACCCAAGAAGAAGCGCAGCGACTCAAAACCCTTTTCGAGCGCTACCTCGGTCATCCGGCTGCGGACCAATCAAGCGCGGTCGCGGTCGTGCCGGATGGTGAAAACTACAAGGCGAGCCTCGACGTCGCCCGCTTGCTGGCCCCGTTGGGGTCCATGGGTGTCATCATCGCGCCGACGGACCCTTTCTCTGCCGTTCTGACACCGGACGAGGCGGGAAACTGGCACGTCACAGCGGGCGGATTTCCGCCGCTTAGCTTCGCCAAGGCCGACACCGCGATCACCTTCACGGTCAATGGATACAGGCTGGACGGCGTGTTCGATCCGAAGATCGAGACATTCAAATCGGCCACGACCAGCATCACGGGCGTAGCGGTCCATTCGACGGGGGCGAGCGGCACGAGCGATGCGCGGTCCGATGTGCAGGAGACGACGCTCTCCACGGCCAAAGACGCGGGCGGTGGCACCGTGAATGCCTCGATGTCGCAGATCGCCAAGGACTACGGCTACAAATTCAACCTCAGCATTCCCGGCAGCGCGCCCGACAAGGCGCCGACCACCATCGCGTTCGACGCCCACGCGGCGGGATTCGCCTCGAACATCGATGCGAAGAACGAGCGACTTGCCAGCCTGAACGATCTTTGGCTGTTTCTGGTGGATCACCCCAATAAAAAGTCTCTCGTGGCCAACCAGGGAGAGTTGAAGACTCGCCTGAAAGCGCTTCTGCCGTTTCTATCAGCCGTGACCGGGGAGCTCAAAGCCACCGACGTGGTCGTGAACACGTCTTTGGGGCGGTTCAGCGCCGCCGACCTGTCCGAGCGATATGCGTTTGCGGGCGACGACAAGCACAGCGTTTCCACCACCTTGAAAGCGGCCGGCTTGGTCATTCCGGCCGGCTTGGTGCCCGCCTGGGCCAGCGGATTGATCCCGACCGCGTTCGATTTCACGCAAGACTACGGTCCATTCAACTTCACATCCCCGCTCACGACGGCAATCGACGACTTCGACCTGAGCGCGAACCCGCCGCTCACCGATGAGCAAACCAATGCCATCACGCAGGAATTCGCGTCGACGACGGATATGGCTTTCGCGATCGAACCGACCACGATCACGACGCCGCTCATGACGCTCAAGCTGCAAGGTGAGATGCGGGTCGTCGACTCGGCGCCGACCGGCACGGGCAAGATCGCGGTGACCGGCCTCGACAAGGCAATCGATCAGATCCGGGCGACGGGGGCCGACGATCCCGAAGCCGCTCAGGCGATCGGCTTTCTTTCCGCCATGAAGGCCCTGGCCAAGGCCGATGGACCGGACAGCTACACTTGGGCCATCGCGACGGCCCCGGGCGGCATCATGATGGTGAACGGCACCCCGCTCAACGCAGCTACGCCCGCCCCACGGGCCGCGCCGGTCGCACCGGCACCCCCAGCCGCGCCTGCGCCCAAGAAGAAGCCCTCGCTGAAGTCGATCCCGTAAGGCGCTATGGCCCGGTCAGCCCGTCGCCTCGATCAGGCGGCGGGCCGCGGCCCGGGCCTCTTCGGTGATGGTGGCGCCAGCCAGCATGCGGGCGATCTCCTCGCGCCGCAGAGCGGGCTCGAGGATCGCCACGCGGGTCGCGACCCTGTCGCCCTCGCCGGTCTCGCCCTTGCTGATGCGAAGATGCGCGGTCGAGCGGGCCGCGACCTGCGGCGCATGCGTCACCGCCAGCACCTGGATCTTCTCGGACAGCCGTGCCAGCCGCCGCCCGATGGCGTCCGCTACCGCGCCCCCGACCCCGGTGTCGATTTCGTCGAAAACCAAGGTTGGGGCGGAGCCTCGATCGGCCAGCGAAACTTTGAGGGCCAGCATGAAGCGCGCGAGCTCGCCCCCCGACGCCACCTTGGCGAGCGGACCCGGCCGGCTTCCTGGGTTGGTGGCAACCCAGAATTCCACTCGGTCCATCCCTTCGGGGCCACCCGGCCCAGGCTCGGGTTCGACCTGGGTTTCGAAGCGCGCCCGCTCGAGCTTCAGGGGCGGCAGCTCCGCATTGACGGCGGCGTCCAGGGCCACTGCGGCCAGACGCCTTTCTTGCGTGAGAAGGGCTGCGGCCGAGGCATAGTGGCGGTTCGCCTCGTCCAAGGCCGCGGCCAGGACCTTCACGCGAGCCTCGCCGGCATCGAGGGCGGCAAGATCGGCCACAAATTTTGTCGCGAGGGCCGGAAGGTCGTCCACCCCGCAGCCGTGCTTGCGCGCCGCGGCCCGCAACGCGAACAAGCGCTCCTCGACGCGTTCGAGTTCGCGCGGGTCGAAATCGGCCTGCTCCAGGGCGAGCGCGATGGCGGCCTGGGCGCCGTCGAGCGCCACCAGTACGGCGTCGATCGCCTTGGTGCACGGTTCGATCAGGTTCGGGGCCTGCCCGGACCGTCGTTCGAGCCGCCGCACCAGCGCCGCGAAGGTCGCGGTCGGCGAACCGTCGCCGGACACGCTGTCGTAAGCGTCTCGCAGATCGCTCGCGACTTTTTCGGACGCCATCATGGTGGCTCGGCGCGCCGCCAATGCGGCCTCTTCGCCCGCCTCCGGGGCGAGATCGGCGAGTTCTTCGGCGGCGTGACGCAGATAATCGGCGTCGTCCCGCGCCTTGGCCAGGCGGGCCTGCTCGGCGCTGAGTTCGGCGCCAAGCTTGCGGCGACGCTCATAATGGGCGCGCACCTCGCGCCGCCGGGCTTCCAGACCACCGAAGGCGTCGATCAGGGCTCGGTGCAGGGCAGGGTCAACCAACGCGCGCTCGTCGTGCTGACCATGGATTTCCACTAAGGTTCTGGCCAGACCGCGCAGCACCTGGGCGCTCACCGGGGCATCATTGACGAAAGCGCGGGTCCGGCCGTCGGCGAGCTGCACGCGCCGCAACAGCAGATCGCCCTCGACTTCAATGTCTTGGGAGCGGGCCAGAGCGAGAGCAGGGTGGTCGCCGGCAAGCTCGAAGGTCGCCGTCACCTGACCCTGCTTCTCGCCGTGTCGCACCAAGCCGCCGTCGCCGCGGCTGCCGAGCGCCAGCGCGAAAGCGTCGAGCAAGATCGATTTTCCTGCCCCGGTCTCTCCCGTCAGCACCGTAAGGCCGATGGAGAATTCGAGGTCGAGGCGGTCGATGAGAACGATGTCGCGGATCGTCAGGCGTGACAGCATCGCATCCGCGTCGGT
Source organism: uncultured Lichenihabitans sp. (assembly GCA_964245915.1). GTDB lineage: Bacteria > Pseudomonadota > Alphaproteobacteria > Rhizobiales > Beijerinckiaceae > Lichenihabitans. Next base: position 36,786 of record CAXTOT010000048.1, read on the forward strand.
GGAAAGGTCAGGTCAGGCCAAGTCCGTGGAAGGTGCGATAGATGATCGAACCCTGGTCCTCGCGCGGCTCAAGACCATTGGTTTGAAGCAGCGCGAAGGAATCCTTGTACCACTGGCCATCAGGGTAATTGTGACCGAGCACGGCGGCCGCGCTCTGGGCTTCGTTCGTGATGCCGAGCGCCATATAGGCTTCGGTCAGGCGTTCCAGCGCCTCTTCGGTGTGCCGCGTGGTCTGGTATTTCCCGATCACGTCGCGGAAGCGGTTGATGGCCGCAACGTAGTTATGGCGCTGGAGGTAGAACCGGCCGACCGACATTTCCTTGCCGGCGATTTGATCGCGCGTGACCTGGATCTTGAATTTGGCGTCATCGGCATATTCCGACGTCGGATACTTGGTCACAAGCTCGTTGAACAATTCGAGCGACTTCTGCGATCGGTCCTGGTCCCGTGAAATGTCGGGAATTTGATTGTAGTAGGACATCGCCTCCATATAGAGCGCATAGGGCGCGTCCGGCGATGTCGGGTAAAGGCCATAGTAACGCTTGGCCGAGGCGATCGCATCGTCATATTTTCCGCCCTGATATTGGGCAAAGGTCGACATCAGCAATCCTTTCCTGGAGTAATCGGAGAAAGGATATTGCTTGTCGAGATCGCCGAACTTCTTCGCGGCGCCGTCCGAATCCTTTTTCTGCAGACGGGCGATGCCCTGGTTGTAAATGTCATCGGCCGGAACGTCGGCGAGGATTTTAGTCTCGTACTGCTCTGGGGCGAACGGGTTCAGCGACCCTAGCGAAGAACAGCCCCCGAGCGCCGAAACCAGGAGGGCGGCCGTCACAACCGAAGCCTTCGCGAACAGCGCCCCTATCGTGGAGTCAGGGGACGGAGGACGGAGATGCAACATGCAGGACAACCCGATTCTCAAACGAAATCATCGGGACAGCACTCCGCCAACCTAAGCGGCATGCCGATCCGACCTCGGAACACTATAGCGCGAAATATGGCCTATCCTGGCCGGCAAAGCCAAGCCGCCAGTGGTTCCATGTCCGCCACAATTTTTTTATCCCCAAGGGGGCAAAACTGCAACAGTCCGGATCGGAACCGATCAGCGGTCAGTTCATCTCGGCGTAGGCCGGCATCGCGGGCATGGCGAACTCGGGGTAGAAGCTGGGCGCCCGAACCGCTGTCTCGATCATCTCGAAGGAGGACCGGTCGGCGAACATCGCCTTGAGAACCATGTGGTTCATCTTGTGGCCTGGGCAGAATGCCCGGTAGGTGCCTATGATGGGTGCGCCCGCGAGCGCCAGGTCGCCGACCGCATCGAGGGTCTTGTGCGACACGAATTCGTCCGAACTACGCAACCCCTCGGGGTTGAGCACCCGGTCGCCATCCACCGCGATGGAATTTTCCAAGGACGACCCGAGCGCGAAGCCGAGTTCCCAGAGGCGCTTCACGTCGCTGATGGAGCCGAAGGTGCGAGCCCGCGCGATCTGGGTGCGGAAGGTAGCCGGGGTGAGATGAAGCGCCTTTTGCTGCCGCCCGATCACGCCCGACGCGTAATCAATCTCGACTTCGAGGCGAAAGCCGTCGGCGGACGGCAATAATTCGGAAAAGGAACGACCATGCTCGACGCGAACCGGCTTCAGCACCTTGATGTAGCGGCGGCTGGACGCCAGCGTCTTGAGGCCGACCCGGTCGATCGCGGCCACGAAGGCCGCCGAAGACCCATCCATGATCGGCACTTCCGGGCCGTCGATTTCGATTTCGACATTGTCGACCCCGAGCCCTGAAAAGGCGGCGAGGAGATGTTCGATGGTGGCGACCGTTCCGCGCGAGGGATCGCCGATGACGGTGCAGAGTTCGGTGGTCGAGACCTTCGACCATTTCGCCTCGATGCGACGTTCCCCGCCCTCGGGAAGCCCGGTGCGGATGAAGACGAGACCGCTGTTGGCGGGGGCGGGATGCAGGATCAGGTTGACGGGAGCGTTCGAGTGGACACCGGCTCCGACAAGCGTTGTGCTTTTCCGGAGGGTGGTCTGTTTCCCGAGTTTCATACGTGTCCTGCTCCGCCCCTCGGTGGCTCGAACCGTGAGCCGTCCGAAGCGTCTAGCCCGAAGGCCTCTGCCGCTCTGCCGTCGACCATCGCGATCCGTTCCAACCGCGCCGCCTTTTAGACCCGTTCGGAGCCGGCGACCGTCGAGAACTCTCGCGCGATCCACACAACCGCCGCGTCTTGATCACAAATACGCGGACCGGGCCTCACCGCCAAATCACGCTTTTTAACGCATTGTAACGAAGTTTCTCGGATGCGCCGCGGCACTGAAATGTCCGACTCAACAAGGCGTTGCACGACCCAAGCGCGCCCGCCGGGGCTGGCGCGCTTGGACCTGGGTCTTTCATGGTTTGGTTACAATTCAGCTCGATTGACGACGCAGGAAAGCTGGGATTTCGAGCTGGTCGTCTTCGTTCGGGCGGCCTTGTTGGGTGGGCCGGCCGTGAACGTCGGTCGGCACGTGGCCTTGTCGCGTCGGTGCCGCGGGGGCGGCCCGCTTGGCATATTCCGCATGGACGGCGCCGGGCTGAGCCGGGCGGGGGGGAGCATAGGCCGGGACCTGCGGCGCAGATTGCAAGGGATGCCCGGTCGGGACGGGGGCCGGAGGCCGGACCGCTGGGGGAGCCGCGGCTCGAATCGGGGCCGGCGCGTCGTCGGCCCGACTCATCCCGAAGGAGGCGAGACGCTCGAGCAGGGTTCGGCGTTTGGTATCCGCTTGGCCCATTTCGGGGTCGTTACGTTGGGCCCTGATCTGATTCTGCACCGGCATTGGCAGATCCTCGACCTGGGGCATGCGGTGCGCGCGGTGGACCTGCTGGGGCGCGGGTGGGATGAAGGCACCCTGGTCGACGGGCTCGGGGCGCGGCTGCTCGTGATGCAGCTGTGCCGGCACGGGGTAGGCGCTCGCCTTGGACTGGATGGGCCGCAGTTCCACGTCATGCGTTGTCGTGATGGGTGCCGAGGCGGCATATTGCCCGGGAGCGGGCTGGCCCGCCGGAGCCGGGGTGGTGTCGTAGGCCGCAGCGCCTTCGTCGGCCGTGGGCCGAACCGAGGTGGTGACCTCGATGGGGCGGCTGGTGCTCTGCGCGCGCAGGCGCAGGGCCGCTTCCGCGATCCTGGCCTCGCTGGCCTGAATGTCCTTGGAGGCGGCCGGCTGATCGATTCCGGTAGCCACCACCGAGACCCGGACGATGCCGTCCAGATTGGAATCGAAGGTGGCGCCGAGGATGATGTTGGCATCGTCATCGACCTCCTGCCGGATCCGGCTCGCGGCCTCGTCGACCTCATAGAGCGTCAGGTCGTTGCCGCCCGTGATGGAGATGAGCAGGCCGCGTGCGCCCTTCATCGACACCTCGTCGAGCAGCGGATTGGCGATCGCGGCTTCGGCCGCCATGATGGCGCGCTTGTCGCCCGAAGCCTCGCCCGTGCCCATCATGGCCTTGCCCATCTCGCGCATGATGGCGCGGACGTCGGCGAAATCGAGGTTGATTAGTCCCTCTTTGACCATCAGATCGGTGATGCAGGCGACGCCCGAGTAGAGCACCTGGTCGGCCATCGAGAAGGCGTCCGCGAAGGTCGTCTTCTCGTTGG
>CAXTOT010000049.1:0-39861 GCA_964245915.1 uncultured Lichenihabitans sp.
TGCCGAAATCCTCCAGCACCCCCTCCAGAAGACGCGCATTCTGCTCGAGCGCGTCCTCCGAAATCCGGTTGCCCGGCTGCAGCTTGGGCTCCGTCAGCATGTTGAGCGTCGGAAGATCGTAGGCGTCGTCCTGGTCGGTCGGGCGGCGGGACGTTCGCGCGGCGCCCGCAACCGGCGCGGCCGGGGGGGGTGGCACGACGCGGGAGGGGGACTTTGCCGGCGCGGCGGAAGGGGCGGTTCTGGTCGGCTGTTGCACCTGAACGGGCGGGCGCGCGTTCGGTGCCCCGAACGTCGGCTCGGTCCGCTCCCGCAAGGTCTTGGGCTCCAGGGCCTTGGCCCCAAACGGACCCTCATCGAAATCCTGCCCAACCCAAGGCGCGAAAGGCTCAGGGCCGCGCTGGCCCGGCTCGCCATGCCGGCGTGAGAGGCGCAGAAGCGCGCCTTTGAGGCTCAGGATGGCGTGGAGGGCAGCCCCGATCGACACCAGCGCGAACCCGGGGTCGCCGTCGCGATCCTCGTCGCCCGATCCCGCGTGCCTTGCCACGGGCACCCAATCGAAACCCGACGGCTGATCATCATCGACGGTCTTATCCTTTAGACCGAAGCCCGCCGAGGCCGTCAGGGTCAGGATCGCGACGGCCGCCAGGATCACGGCGAGCACGACGAGGAACGGCACGGACCTTCCAAAGACGAGGCGGGGCAGGATCAGGGCCGCATCCCCCAAAACGCCGCCGAGCCCTGTCGGGAGGGGCCATCGATCGGTGGCCGGCAACAGCGAGGCGAGCGCGGCCGCGGACAGAACGCCGATGGCCAAAAGCATGAGCCGCAGTTTGAGCCGTTCGAGCCGATGCCGCGTTGCAAGGCGCCAGCCCCAGCACGCCACGGGGGTCAGAATGGCGACCACCGCGATGCCGAGCAGCTGCATGAGGAGGTCGGCCGCGATCGCACCCGGCGGGCCCATCATGTTGTGGACTCGCGCGTCGGCGGCGTGGTTCCAGCTCGGGTCGCGGATCGACCAGGTGGCCAGAGCGAGCCCGGTCACCACCGTGCCGGCCAAGAGGATCAGGCCCGCGACCTCGGCCAAACGGCGCGCGAGGAATTCGCGTGCCGCGTCGGAGAGGTAGTCCACGGGCGAGAATGTCGAGGTGCGCATGAACCCTTCCGAGGCCATGGTCTGGCCGCAACGCGAAGACATGTCTCGCAAGGAGAGCAGGCCCCAGTGCGAACCTAGTCCGGAATGGTTAACGACCTCTGGACGCGACCCAAATGGGCTGCTGCGCACGGGCTCGGCGCAAAGAAAAAAGCGGCCCGCAAGGGGCCGCTTTCCGGGACTGGTTTTGCGGGTGACGCAAGGCTCAGTAGTTGTAGGCGCGCTCGCTGTGTTCGGCGATGTCGAGCCCCTCGCGCTCTTTTTCGGGCGAGACCCGCAAACCGATCACGATGTCCACGAGCTTGTAGAGGATCGCGGACCCGATGCCCGACCACAGCAGGGTGGCGAGCACACCCTTACATTGGGCGATCATCTGGGTGCCCATGTCGTAGGTGCCGGCATTGCCGTTGGCGTAGTTGGTGTAGTCGGTGAGCCCGACGCCGCCGAGATAAGGCGCAACCAGGATGCCGGTGCCGAGCGCCCCGATGATGCCGCCGATGCAGTGGACGCCGAACACGTCCAGCGCGTCGTCGTAGCCGAACCTGTGCTTGACCCAGGATACGAAGAGCAGGCAGGCCGGGCTCACCACGAGACCGAGAACCACCGAGCCCATCGGTCCGGCAAAACCGGACGCTGGGGTGACCGCGACGAGGCCCGCAACCGCCCCCGACGCCATGCCGAGCAGCGAGGGCTTGCCCTTCACGGCCCACTCCACGAACAGCCACGAGAGCGTCGCGGCGGCGGTCGCCACCATGGTGTTGACGAAGGCTAGCGCGGTCGTACCGTTGGCTTCGAGGTTCGAGCCGGCGTTGAACCCGAACCAACCGACCCACAGCAGGGAGGCGCCGATCATGGTCATGGTCAGCGAGTGGGGCGGCATCGGCTCACGCGGATAACCGATGCGCTTGCCGAGAAACAGCGCACCGACGAGGCCCGCGATGCCGGCATCGATATGCACCACGGTTCCACCCGCGAAATCGAGCGCGCCCGCCTGGGCCAGCCAGCCGGCGCCGGCCGTGACGCTGTCGAGCTTGGCTTGAGCCGCGGTCTTGGCGGCGGCATCGGTCGCACCCGCCAGAGCTTTGGCGGCATTCATGATGTCGTCCGGCGCCGCAACCGCCCAAACCCAATGCGCGATCGGGAAGTAGACGAACGTGACCCAGAGAAGGATGAAGACGACGAGCGCCGAGAACTTCACGCGCTCGGCGAGCGAGCCGATGATCAGGGCGGGCGTAATCATCGCGAAGGTCATCTGGAACACCATATAGGCAAGTTCCGGGATGACGACGCCGTTCGAGAAGGTAGGCACATTGGAGGCCGGCGTGACACCCGCCAGAAAGGCTTTTCCCAAGCCGCCGATGTACGGCATCATGCTGCCGCCGTCCCCGAAGGCGAGCGAGTAGCCGTAGACGACCCAGACGACGCCGACGAGAGCCACGATCATCATGACCTGACTAAGGACCGACAGCATGTTCTTGGTGCGGACCAGACCGCCGTAGAAGAGTGCCAGTCCCGGGATGGACATCATGAGAACGAGCGCGGATGAAATTAACATCCAGGCCGTATCGCCCTTGTCGGGCGTTGGCGCGGCAGGAGGCGCCGCGGGCTGAGGCGCGGGTGTCTGCGCGTAAACGGCCCCCGCCGCCACCAGCAGAGCCAAAACACCAAGGCTCAATCCGGCTCGTTTAAGCGTCGATCTCGTCAACAACGTCATCTGTAAAAACCTCCAAATTATGAGCAACGGCGCCGCTTAGAGCGCGTCCGCGTCCTTTTCCCCGGTGCGGATGCGGACCGCTTTTTCGAGCGGGGTCACGAAGATCTTGCCATCACCGATCTGGCCGGTGCGGGCCGTTGCCGTGATGGCGTCGATGACGGCGTCGAGAAGTTCGGCCGCGACCGCGACCTCGATCTTCAGCTTGGGCAGAAAGCTCACGGCATATTCGGCGCCGCGGTAGATTTCCGTGTGCCCCTTCTGCCGGCCGTAGCCCTTGACTTCCGTCACCGTAAGGCCGTGGACGCCGACCGCCGTCAAAGCGTCGCGAACCTCCTCGAGTTTGAACGGTTTGATGATTGCCATCACAATTTTCATTTCGGCACATCCTCTCCAGGCGGCATTCGCGGGAGGGGAGCGTCCAAACGTCGAGACACCCCGCTCCGGCCGAAGCAGCGTGCCGCGCTTCTTTCAAGGGACGTGCCAGATCGGTTCATCGCGGGATAAATTTATTTTAGCCGCAATCTTGGCCAATCTCTGACACGCGCAAACTCAGGGCGGCATGGATACCGTCACAATTGCCTAATTATTAATCAGACGACGCCTATTGGGCGCTCAGCGCAGACGGATCAGGCCTTCCTGGGCGACCGAAGCCGCGAGAGTGCCGGATCGCGTGAAGATCAGGCCGCGCGTCATACCCCGCGCGCCCGATGTGCTCGGGCTATCCTGCGAATAGAGCAGCCACTCGTCGGCGCGAAACGATCGGTGGAACCAGAGGGCGTGATCGAGGCTGGCGACTTGCAGGCCAGGCTCGAACAGCGACCGGTTGTGCGCCACCAGCGCCGTATCGAGAAGCGACATGTCGGACAGATAGGCCAGGAAGGCGCGATGCGCGGCAGGATCGTCGGGCAGCGGCCCCGTGGCCCGCATCCAGACATGTTGGATGGGCGCCCTCGGAGCGTCGGACCGGGTCGTGGTATAGCGGGTGAGGTCCACCGGACGCAACTCGACCGGGCGTTCCCGTTCGAAGTAGCGTCGGATTCCCTCCGGCAGCACGGTCGAAAACCGTGCCATCAGTTCGGTTTCGTTGGGAAGCTCCTCGGGGGGCGGCACATCCGGCATGGCAACCTGATGTTCGAGCCCCTCCTCCTCGACCTGGAAGGAGGCCGAAAGCGCAAAGATCGGCTTGCCGTGCTGAATCGCCACACATTGACGCGTCGAAAAGCTGGTGCCGTCCCGCCAGCGGTCCACCTCGAAGATGATCGGGATAGAGGGGTCGCCGGGCCGCATGAAATATCCATGCAACGAATGCGGCGCGCGCCCCGGAACCGTACGGGCCGCCGCAGAGAGGGCCTGGGCGATCACCAGGCCGCCGAAGATCCGCTGCCATCCGATCTGCGGGCTGCGACCCCGAAAGATATTTTCCTCGATGGGCTCCAGATCGAGAATCGCCATGAGATCGGTTACGGAAAAGGGCATCGGCGACTTCCACGGGTTTGGCGCAAACGATGTCCTAAATCCTGAACCGGCATTTGGGGTTTTCTATTGCGTGCGGATCTCGCGAAGCGCCTCGGCCAGGACGCGATCCATCTCGTGCCGGATCTCGGCCTCGGTCAGCGCGACGTTGCCGAGCTTGAAGTCGTGCTGCAGCTTCGTCCCGACGGCATCGCTGCCCCCGCCCTCGATCTCAGCCGAGATCAGGGCCTGGGCATATTCGTCCGCCTCGCTGTCCTGCTTGCCGAGAAGCGCCGCCGCCCATAGGCCGAGCCTGCGGTCCCGGCGGGCGTGTGCCCTGAACATCAGCTCTTCGTCGTGGGCGAAACGGCTTTCGAAGGCTTTTTCCCGTTGGTCAAAAGTGGTCATGACGCTGGTTCGAACTCCATCAGTGGTCTTCGTTAGGGACAACGCCTCAAATGGGGAGGGAGCCTCCGGGTTTCAGCAAAGAACCCCGAAGATGGCGGCGGCTGGGCAGAAATTATCCGTTCCGCATTGCGGTATGACCCGCGAGTGCCTAGCTGCAAGGCACGTTCCGCCCGCGGCTCGGGGCCCCAACGTTGTACTGACGCGTGCAATCGCGTAAGAGGAGCCAACGTCCGGTTCGGGGGAATTCGCGTGACCGCCGCTTACGGCCACGTGGATGAGCACAAACAAAGCCTGCGCGTCTCGCCAGGTGGGGATTAACACAGGAGCCCCGGCCGCCTCATGGATTTCCTCAAGCCACGGTTGATCCCAATGAACCGCCGCCGTCGCATTTACGAGGGCAAGGCCAAAGTCCTCTACGAGGGACCCGAGCCTGGCACTCTCATCCAGCACTTCAAGGACGATGCCACCGCGTTCAATGCCAAAAAGCATCAGGTCATCGACGGGAAGGGCGTTCTCAACAACCGCATCTCGGAGTTCATCTTCCAGCACTTGAACAACATCGGGGTGCCGACGCATTTCATCCGCCGGCTGAATATGCGCGAGCAGTTGATCAAGGAAGTCGAGATCATCCCGCTCGAGGTCGTGGTCCGTAACGTGGCGGCCGGTTCGCTGTCGACGCGGCTGGGGATCGAGGAAGGCACGCAGTTGCCGCGCTCGATCATCGAATTTTATTACAAGAACGACGGCCTCAACGACCCGATGGTGTCCGAGGAGCACATCACGGCGTTCGGCTGGGCCAGCCCGCAGGAGATCGACGACATCATGGCCCTGGCGATCCGGGTCAATGATTTCCTTTCCGGTTTGTTTTTGGGGGTCGGCATCCGTCTCGTCGATTTCAAGATGGAAACCGGCCGCCTGTGGGAAGGCGACATGATGCGCATCGTGGTGGCGGACGAAATCTCCCCTGATTCTTGTCGCCTGTGGGACGTCAAGTCCAACGACAAGCTCGACAAAGATCGGTTCCGCCGCGATCTCGGCGGCCTCGTCGAGGCCTATACCGAGGTGGCGCGCCGGCTCGGCATCATGCAGGAGAGCGAGGCCGCCAGGCCGCCCGGCCCGCAGCTCGTGCAGTAAGCTCACTGGGACTGCCTCCAACGAGGCGGTCCCACGCTCAGGTCACGATCATGACCCTTCTCCGCGACACTTTCCCGATGACGGTGCAGGACTTCCTGGCTTTCACGGAGACCCGTCCCGACGACGAGCGTTGGGAGCTGATCGATGGCGAGCCGATCTTGAGCCCATCACCCAGCTACGGACACCAGAAGATCGTCCTTAACCTATCGGTGGTCCTGAGCGGCCTCGAAGAGCAGAGCGATTGGGAAGTGCTCCCCGGCCTGGGTGCGAAACTCTCCGCCATCAGCATGCCCGTGCCGGACGTCCTGATCCGGCCCAAGCTGCGCATCGACGGTCGTTTCTGCGACGATATGATCGTCGCCTTCGAGGTGCTGTCGCCATCGAGCGTCAAGCGCGATCTTACCTGGAAGCGGCAGGCCTATGCGAACCTGCCCTCGCTGCAGCACTACGTGGTCCTCAGCCAAACCCAAACCGATGTCCGAGTCTTCCATCGGGCAAGCGGCTGGGCCGAACACCGCCTGACCGGGACGAGCGTGCCGCTGCTGCTTACCCGGCCGGCGATCACCCTTGATCTGGCACGGATCTATCGCGGCACGGACCTCTGACGCGATCGCAGCCGGATCAATTCTGCCGCGCCACCATCAGGTTCTTGATTTCCGAGATCGCCTTAGCGGGATTGAGACCCTTCGGGCAGGCCTTGGCACAGTTCATGATCGTGTGGCAGCGATAGAGCCGGAACGGATCCTCGAGCATATCGAGCCGCGAGCCCGTCGCCTCGTCGCGCGAGTCGATCAGCCAGCGATAGGCCTGCAGCAGGGCGGCGGGTCCGAGATAGCGGTCGCCGTTCCACCAATAGCTTGGGCATGAGGTCGAGCAGCAGGCGCACAGAATGCATTCGTAAAGGCCGTCGAGCTTATGGCGCGCCTGGGGCGACTGCTTCCACTCCTTCTCGGGTTCCGGCGTCGAGGTATGCAGCCAGGGCTCGATCAGCGCATGCTGGGCGTAGAAGCGGGTGAGGTCTGGAACGAGGTCCTTGATGACCTCCATATGGGGCAGCGGATAGAGCTTCACGGCCCCCCGGATCTCGTCCATACCCTTGGTGCAGGCGAGCGTATTGGCCCCGTCGATGTTCATCGCGCAGGAACCGCAGATGCCTTCGCGGCAGGAGCGCCGGAACGTCAGGGTCGCGTCGATCTTCGCTTTGATCCAGATCAGCCCATCGAGCACCATCGGGCCGCAGCTGTCGAGATCGACGAAATAGGTGTCGATGCGCGGGTTTTCGTGATCATCCGGATCCCACCGGTAGACACGAAATTCCTTGGTCTTGCTCGCCCCGGCCGGCTTGGGCCATGTGCGGCCCTGGCCGACCTTCGAATTCTTCGGAAGCGTGAGTTGGACCATTCTGCGTCTTTCAAAGACTTTAGAGCGAAGAGGCGAAGTCGGAGAGCGGTTGGATGCGGTGCTGGAACTCCGTGCCGGCAAGCCTCGCCATAAAGCGCTTGTCGGCCGAAACGAAGCGCGACCCGCTCGCCTCGGCGCACGCCAGATACAAGCAATCGTAGACAGGATGATCGATGGCGACCGACATTGCCAAGGCACGGTTTATCAACGGCGGGGTCGGCAGGACGGTATCGAGAAGAGTCGGCAGGACTGACAGCCCTTGTTCAGCCTGCTCTGCGCTCAACTCCTGCCGCCGAACTTTCTTCCACAAGCTATTTGCGACTTCGACCAACTGAAAATCAGGCGCCAGTAACGCGTCGTCCGACGCGAGCACGCGTCGGGCCATCTCACGATCCCCTTCATCCACGAGCCACTTTAAAGCCACCGAGGCATCCACGACCAACATCACCGATCGCGATCCTCGCGAAGGAGAGTTGCGCTGTCCGTCTGCGTCACGGATTTCGGCGTCATCGCGGCGATCCGATCCGCTGCTGCAAGCCGCATTCTGATCCGATCGGTCTCCACTGCCTCGGCCAGCAGGGTCTTGACCTGAGTCTCCACGGAAACGCGATTCGAACCCGCCAAAGCCGTGAGCCTGGCGAGCAATCCGTCGTCAATTCCGCTCAACGTGAGCTCGCCCATGCTCCACCCTTCTCAATACACCCGCGCTTTTGGTTCCACATACTGGACCTCGTTGGTCATCGTATAGGTATGCACGGGGCGGTAGTCGACCGAGACCTTCTGCGATGCTTCGTCGAGCCAGGCGAGCGTGTGCTTCATCCAGGTCTTGTCGTCGCGGTTCGGGAAATCCTCGCGGGCATGGGCACCCCGCGACTCCGTCCGGTTCAGCGCGCTGTCCATCGTGACCACGGCCTGGGTGATCAGGTTGTCGAATTCCATGGTCTCGACGAGGTCGGTGTTCCAGATCAGCGAGCGATCGCTCACCTGGATGGAAGCCGAATTGCGCCACACCTCGTGAATCAGCCGCGAGCCTTCTTCGAGGATCTCGCCGGTGCGGAACACCGCGCAATTGTTCTGCATGGTCTTCTGCATGCTGAGCCGCAGGTCCGCGGTTGGTGTGCCGCCCTTGGCAAAGCGCATCCGGTCCAGCCGGCCCAAGGCGAGATCGGCGGAATCCTTGGGTAAGTCCATCTGCTTTTCGCCCGGCGTCACGAGCTCGGCGGCGCGCAGGCCGGCGGCTCTGCCGAAGACCACGAGATCGATCAGCGAATTCGAGCCGAGCCGGTTGGCGCCATGCACCGACACGCAGGCCGCTTCCCCGATCGCCATCAGGCCGGGCACCACGCTGTCCGGGTCGCCGCCGAGCTTGGTGAGGACCTCACCGTGGAAATTGGTGGGGATGCCGCCCATGTTGTAATGCACGGTCGGCAGGACTGGGATCGGCTCCTTGGTGACATCGACCCCCGCGAAGATGCGGGCGCTTTCCGAAATGCCCGGCAGCCGCTCGGCCAGGATTTTTGGATCGAGGTGGTCGAGGTGGAGGTGGATGTGATCCTTCTCGCGGCCGAGACCACGCCCTTCTCGGATTTCCATCGTCATGGCGCGGGAGACGACATCGCGCGAGGCGAGGTCCTTGGCCGAGGGCGCATAGCGCTCCATGAACCGTTCGCCCTCGGAATTGGTGAGATAACCGCCCTCCCCGCGCGAGCCTTCGGTGATGAGGCAGCCGGCCCCATAGATGCCGGTCGGATGGAACTGCACGAATTCCATATCCTGCAACGGTAGGCCGGCGCGCAGGACCATGGCGTTGCCGTCGCCCGTGCAGGTATGGGCCGAGGTCGCCGAGAAATAAGCGCGGCCGTAGCCGCCCGTGGCCAGGATCACCAGATTGGCGCGGAATCGGTGGATCGTTCCATCATCGAGCTTGAGTGCAACGACGCCGACGCAGCGGCCCTCGTTCATGATGAGATCGATGGCGAAATATTCGATGAAGAACTCGGTCTTGGCGCGCAGGGCCTGACCGTACAGCGTGTGCAGGATGGCGTGGCCGGTCCGGTCGGCAGCCGCACAGGTGCGCTGTGCGGTGCCCTTGCCATAGTCAGTGGTCATGCCGCCAAACGGCCGCTGGTAGATCTTGCCCTCATCGGTGCGCGAGAAGGGCACGCCCCAATGCTCCAGCTCGTACACGGCCTGGGGCGCGTTCTTGCAGAGATATTCGATGGCATCCTGGTCGCCCAACCAGTCCGACCCCTTCACGGTGTCGTACATGTGCCAGCGCCAGTCATCGGGCCCCATATTGCCGAGCGAGGCCGAAATGCCGCCCTGGGCCGCAACGGTGTGCGATCGGGTCGGAAAGACCTTGCTGATGCAGGCGGTGCGCAGCCCGGCCCGCGAGCATCCCACAGTGGCCCGCAGGCCGGCGCCGCCGGCCCCGACGACGAGCACATCGAAGCTATGGTCGACGATCGGATAGGCGGACGCTGCGGTGCCCCTGCCGCCGGCAAAATCATTGGTGGCCATCACATCATTCCCCAAAACTCAGCCTGACCCACCCCTTGCTCCGAAGAGTGGTCAAGCGAAGCTCAGCCGACACACGGCATAGACACAGGTCAGACCGATCACGATCGCAAAGAACAGGTTGCCGGCAAGGCACCAATCCTTGACCATCTCACCGTGAACATAGTCCTCGATGATCGTGCGCATTCCCAATTGCATGTGGTAGACGCCGGCGCCGATGAAAAGCAGCATGAGCAAGGCCGGGAGGGGATGCGACAAGGTTGCATGCACATCCGCGTAAGAGCGGCCCACCAACGTCAGCACAAGCAGCACGAAACCGACCGTCAGGGGCACGAGCGCCAGCGAGGTCAGCCGCATATGCCACAGGCCGGTCGTACCGGAATGCGCCGAACCGAGATAGCGGACGCGCCGCAGCTCGCTCAGCATCGTGTCTGGTCCATCCAACATCGGGATTCCTCAGCGCAAGAAGTAAGCGATGCCCCAGACCACGATCGTCAGGCCGATGCCACCCACGAGCGTAGCCTGGGCCAGCCATTCGCGCTCCGGATGGTCCATGCCGAAGCCAGCATCCCAGACGAAATGCCGGATTCCACCGAGGAGATGGTGGAAGAGCGCCCAAGTAAAGCCGAACAGGATCAGCTGCCCGGGAATGGACGCCAGAACCGAGGTAGCGGCCGCAAAAGCACGCATGTCGGTGGCGGCCGCGACCAGGAACCAAGCCAGCAGCAAGGTCCCGGCATAGAGCGCCATTCCCGTGATGCGATGCGCGATCGACATCATCATGGTCAGCATGGGTCGATAGATCTGCAGATGCGGCGAAAGGGGGCGTGGCGCTTTCGCGACAGTCATACTCGAAGGCAGTTCGGCCATGCGGGTTCCATGCTGGATTTGTCGGCAGAGAACATCACCACCGCCGATCGGTGGACTGCTCCGATTTGAAGCTGTCGCCGGTCCCCGGCCCCCGGAGATGGTCCGTTTGGCCCGACAAGGTGTAGTATAGGACATCGTGGGGGCAGGACAACCGCCGCGGATCGGCGCAGGCTAAGAGGTTGTGAACGCGGCCTAGCCAGGACGCCTTTTGTGGTGTATCGAGCCGCTAGAAATCCACGGGCTGCCGGTGCGCAAGCATGGCGGCCCGCATTTGCTTGGAGAGTCCGATGGCCGTTCCGAAACGAAAAACCTCGCCCATGAAGCGCGGCTTCCGCCGCTCAGCCGACGCGCTTGCCGCTCCGACCTATGTGGAAGACAAGGATTCGGGCGAACTGCGCCGTCCGCACCACGTCGACCTCAAGACCGGAATATATCGTGGCCGGCAGGTTCTGACGCCCAAGAAGACCGTCGACGCCGAGTAAGGCCCGGCGGAGTTTTGCGGTCGCGCCGCTACTCCGGGCAACCGATCGCGCCCTTAAGTGACTTGTCCCGTGCGGCCCGATCGAGGTCGCCAGCTGGCCACCCCGGCACCCGCCACGATGAGCGCGCAAGCCAGGCCGAGGGCGGCCGTGGGTACCGTGTAGCCGGTCACAACCAGCAACAGGGTCGATAGAACCGGCGCCGCATAGGAGGCGACGCCGAGGATCTGGATGCTGCCGTTCTTGACGCCGTAATCCCAGACGTAAAAAGCCAGTCCGACCGGTCCGCAGCCGAGCGCCACCACGGCAGCGGCTTGCCCGAGGTTCTGCGGCCAGACCGACGTCTCCAGGATCAGATGGCAGATCAGGCCCAGCAGCGCCGTGGCGAGGCAGAAGCCCGCGACCGCCTCGCTCGGGACCTGGCTGAGACGGCGCGACAGCACCGAATAGCCCGACCAGACGAACGCCGCCGCGAACGCCAGAGCATAGCCGGTCGCGTAACGCGCCTCGGGCGAAAAACCGCCCTTTCCGGCCGCCAGCAGAATGACCACGCCGGCAAAGCCGAGGCCCGCGCCTAGCAGATGCTTCGGACGCAGATGTTCCCCCGGCAGAAGGGCGGACAGAAGGACGATCAGCAGGGGCCAGAGATAGGCGATGAGCCCGGCCTGAGCGGGTGGCGCAAGGCGTAGCGCCGCGAAATAGAGGGCATGATAGCCGAACAGCCCGCCGACCCCGACGAGCCACACCCGGGGCGGCTGCCGTAAGACAAAGAGGCGGCCGCGCAGCGCCGTCACCACCAGACCAAGGGTGCCCCCGATGGCAAACGTCAGGGCTGCCAGTTCGAAGGGCGGGATGGTGCCCGTCGCGGCGGTCAGCAAGGCCAGGCTCGACCACAGCAGGATGGCGATGGAGCCGATCGCGGTCGCACGCACTTGCGTAGTCACGGAACCTCGCCAATGGAACAGCCGCGCTTTGGGGCGCGGCTGAGGGATAGGCGAAGGTCTCGATGCCGTCGAGCGGTTCAGGCTCGTCGTGGAGCCCTATCCGACGATGAAGGGACCCGCGATGGCCAGTACCTGCGCCTTGCTGAGCGGCCTGTCGAAGGCACCGATCCAGGGCGACATGCCGCGTACGCGCCGCACCTCGGCGGCATGGCGGGCTTCGACGGAATGGATCTGCAGCGCCGTGGTGAGCAAGGCCCCACCGCCGGTCAGCGCCGGGGCTTGGCCCTTATAGGCCGCCACACCGGTGTCCTCGAGGGCCTGCGAAACCGCCGCGAAGGTCGCGAAACTGCGGAACACGCCGCGGTATTTGCCGCGCGCCGTGAAGTCGAACTGCGGCTTGGGGACCGCAGCGCCACCGAGCGCGCCCGTGAGGGTCGCGACATGCTCGGACTCGTGCTTGCTGATCTGGGCGAACACGGCCTGAAAGCGGCCCGGGATCAGGCCATCCTGGGCCAGCGCGGTACGGTAGAATTCATCTTCGAGGTATTCGAGCGTCAGCGCGAAGTTGAGGATGTCGGTCACACCGGCGGGCAGACCCTGCCCGAACGCCTCGGACGAGACTGCGGCCAACATCACGGGTGCCGAGGCAAGCGCGCCGAGTTTGAGGCTGGCCTTGGCGAACAGATCGCGGCGCGAGGTCAGACATGCGCTGATTTCAGGGTCGACGGAATCGAGAAGAGATTGATCGAGAGACATGGCGGATTTCCGAAAAAGAGGAGCCGAGCGCGAGGCATCAGGGCAGCTGGTAGGCCGAGACCGGCGTGGCGATGAAGGGGGCCGCGATGGGCAGAACTTGCGAGGGCAAGCGGGCGACATCCAACCCGTTTGCGTTCACCACGTCGTCCCCCGCAAAGGCGGTGCTGAGCGGCGAAATCAGATCGCGCAGCGTGGCGGCGTGGCGAGCCTCGACTGACACGATCGAGCCGGCGATCGCGAGATATTGCGGGTTCTTGATGGCTGCACCGCCACCATTATAGGCCGACACACCGAGATCTTCGAAGGTGCTGGCCGTGGTCAGCACGCTCTCGCGGCTGCCGAAATCCACCGCCGCAAAGTTCGGCTGCAGGGCCGGAATGGCATTGCCGCCGAGCGCCTTGGCGAAGAAGTCGCGATGCGCGATCTCGTGGTCGCGAATCTGGCGGAGCAGCGAGCGCTCGTTGCCGCGCATGCCGCTATACGGTGAGGCGATGACCTGCGTGTAGAAGGCGGCTTCGAGTTGCTCCAACGCATAGGCGTAATTGAGCACGCCGACATCTCCACCGCCGAGATCGACGCCTGCCTGGGCGAACGCTCGGCCGAGCTTCAGACCGGGAACGTCGACCCCGAACGCCGCGGCCGCCACCGCGGCCGCGCCGGCCCATTTCAATAGGTTGCGCCTGGCCATGACAGCCTGATCGCCCCCTTGGGGCCTTGTAATGCCTTGCATGAGCTCTTCCCTATTCGAATTGGTTTCGCGCGAACCGAATATCGGCTCCGCCAACGCTTCGTGGATTCCGCCGCACGACGGAATCGATGCGGGGACACTGGCGCGGGATGATCGAACAGGTTGTGGTCCGAGCCCGGCTGCATCGCCGTTGCAACGGTGAATCTACGGGCCAGGGAGGCAAGAGTTTCGGGCGCGCCAGAAAAAGTTAACGGCCGATAATCCTCCTCACACCCGAAGCTTGGCGATACCGCACCGATATTTCCAAGCAACGACAAAGTTAAAAACACGATATTAGGCAGCAATTCACCAAGCCGGATGCGGTGGCAACGGAATGTCGCGCACGGCGGCATCCATCAAGCGGGCCAGCTTGGCATCCGCTTCAGTGAGGGCGCGCAGCCTCTCGATAAGAGCGGCGAATCGAGCGAGGGTCGACATGACAAACTCCCGTCCCGGCGGGAGCGCACGTCTCTCTCAGTCGTCCGATGCCGAAGGCGGCGGCGCCCGATGCCGAAGGGGACGTTTTGACGATGGATCAGCATGCCCGGGAATCAGAGCAATATCTATTGTCATTATCGTTTGAGTGTCCGAATGCGTTTCACATCATTGCCGACGATTCGCTCACCATGACGTCGATCCGGTACAGGATCATTCCGCGCTCGTCAGTGACCTCCAAGCGCCACTCACGTTCATTTCTCAGGTCGCCTGTCTCAATCGACAAGACAGCACCAGCAAGACGTAGTCCCTCCCGCCTCGCTTCCTTGGCACTGACGAGCAGTGTCCCTTTGGCGTCCAGAGACACCGCGCCGCCGTAGATGTTGAAATGATAGCGGGGCACCCATAGCTCTCCGGCGGGACCAAGTCTCCAGAGTGTCAATCCCGGAGCCGTCGCTTGGTTGACGGAACGAAATGGACGTCCGATTCCGCACGATCATCGGTTAGTCCGCCGCCGTAAAGTGAATGACCTGAGCTTTCATCGCGACTTTCTCCAGCGAGAAAAGCCCGACAGAGGCCGGGCCGATTATCGCCTCAAGACGAATTTCTGAGTCATTTCTTAGGTCAGCTTGCGACCTGTACCAAAACGTGGCCGACCTTAATGTTGGGTCGGCTGGCATTCACTGTCCGTGCCGGATCAGCCACCTGGGTTCACGCCGAGCACTCGATGAGCGTCTGGCCGATGTAGTGGTTTTCGCTCTCGACCCCGGGCATGACGAAGAAATAGCCGCCGCCAACCGGCTTCACATACTCCTCCAGGGGCTCCCCGTTGAGCCTGTCCTGCACCGCGAGGAAGCCGGCCGTGAGATTCGACTGGAAACAGATGAACAGCAAACCCATGTCGAGTTGCCCGGCATGGGTGATGCCGCGCGAATAGTTGTAGGGCCGGCGCAGGATGAGGCTCGAATCCGTCTCCGGGGTCCTCGGGTTGGCGAGGCGGATATGGGCGTTGAGCGGGATGCGCTTGCCTTCCGGGTCGGCCGCAAAATCCGGGATGTCCCGTTCGTTGACCATGCCGATCGGGGCCCCGCTGATCTTCTCGCGCCCCATGATGGCTTGCTGTTCGCCGAGCGGCGTTCGGTCCCAACGCTCCACCATCATGCGGATGATGCGGACCACCTGATAGGTGCCGTTGCGGGTCCAGGCAGGCTCGTCCGGCTCGCGTCCGGCCCAGACGGCACGATCCATCAGGACGTCGTCATGGGCGTCGAGGTTGGCAGTGCCGTCCTTGAACCCGAGCAGGTTGCGGACCGTGTCCTTGCCCAGCGTTTTTAGGGTGTGGGGCGGCAAGAAACCTTCCATCTTCCAGCGGATCGCGAGAAGGTCGGGGAAATGTTTCAGCACGTCCCGCAGGGCATGGATGTTGGTTTCCGCCGTGTTGGAGCAGACCTGCAACAGCAGGTCGCCGTGGCACTGGGCGGCGTCGAGCGCGTCGTTGGGAAAGCGCGCCATGGTGACGAGATGTTTGGGTTTTTCGCCCGCGAGTCCGAACCTGTCGTCGAACAGCGAGGCCCCCACCGCGACCGTGATGGTCATGTTGTCGGGAAACACATGGGCGCCGAGCAGGCCGGAATCGGGCGGCGGCATGAGATCGCTAGCCACTGGCGCTGCGCCACCCCGCATCAGGAAGCCGATGCGTTTGGTGAGCCCCTGGAACAGGCGCTGCAGCTCGGCGCGGTTGCTCGCGAGCACATCGAAAGCCACGACAAGGGCGGCGGCCGGCTCAGCCGTGGTGACGCCGGCTTGCCGCGGGCCATAGAAGGGCTGGGTTTGCCGGGTGCCATCATCGTCGAGGACCGGCGCCGGATCCTGGGCCGGCGCCGCCCGTGCAGGGGCCGCGCCCGCGACGCCGAGCCCGAGGGCTCCGCCCGCAGCACCGAGGCCGAACAGGATTCTGCGCCGTTCCAGCGATGGCGCTTCGCCCGAGGAAGCTGCGGCGGCACCCATGAAGGGGCAGGAGCCTCGTTTCCGATTCTCCATCCACCCTCTCCTCAGTCCACACCCAAGGTGCCGCGCAAGGACGACAGATCCTCGGCCAGTTTGGTGATCGGGCCTTTGAGGCCGTTGCGGTCGCCTTCGCTCAGCGCTTCGTAGCTTTTGAAGCCCTCCGGTCCGGTCCGATATTTGGCGAGCAGCCCATCCACCTTGACGAAATTCTCCCGAACCCGGCCGTCCAACGCGGGATCGCGTTTGGCCACCAGAGGCCGCAACAGGTCGACGATCTTCTGCGCGCCATCGATATTGGCGTCAAAATCCCACAGGTCGGTGCGGCTATAGCGGTCCTCCTCGCCGCTGATCTTCTTCGACGCCACTTCCTCGATCAAGGCGGCGGCGCCACCCACCATGGCTTTGGGCGTGATGGCCAGACCCTCGACGCGCTTTTGCAGATCGAGGGTATCGGCCATCAATTTGTCAGCCACCGGCGCGAGCCCCACGGTCGCCTTATCGGCGAAAATGCCCTTCTCGATGCGGTGGAAACCGAGGAAGTTCGGGTCTTCCGCTTTTTTCTCGAAATCGTCCTCGCGCGAATCCATGCTGCCGTCGAGATCGTTGAACAATTCGGCGATCGGCTCGATCCGCTCGTAATGCAGGTGGGCCGGCGCATAGGCGGCGCGAGCATCATCGAGCTTGCCGGCCTTGACGGCCTCGACCAACACCCGGGTCTGATCCACCAGGACGTTCACTTCCTTGGTCACGTAGACTTTGTATTCCGCGATCGGCGCCACGAGGTCCATGGCCGAAGGGGGCGGCAAGGCCGCTTCGGCGGCCGCGACCTTGAGCGCGCCCTTGGGGTTGCTGAGCAGCCCGCAGGTCATCTCATACTCGCCCGGGTCCAGCGTGGCGGTCAGGGTCTGGACGATCCCCGGCACGATATGCTCGCGCTCCTCGACGACGTTGACGCCCTTAAGGATCTCCCATTCGAGCGCGCGCTGGCTCTGGTTGTTGATCTTGAAGGTGGTCTTGCCTGGGGCGACCGAGACCGACTTCGGCTCGCAACCGGTCTTGGTTACCGTGATGGTGACGGGCGCCGCACCGGTTTCGACCGCAAGAGCCGATCCAGCCCCCCAGCCGACCGCGACGGTTCCCACAAGCGCGGCCGCGCGCAGTCCGGTACGGATTATCAAACGTTCGAACACGATCATGCTCCAGGGTGAGACGGAAGGCTCGTCGCATGTCGCGCGGTCGGAACGGGGCGCGCGTGCGAGAAGAAGATGAAAAGGGCCGGTACCAGGTATGCGAAGTACAAGAGCAGCGCGCCGACGGTCGGGCTGTCCTGGTAGCCGAGGAGGCCGCTGAGCAGCGACCCGACGACCGAATCGGCGGGCAGCACGCCGCTGAGGTCGAAGGCTTGTGCCTGCAGCCCGTTCCACACCCCTGCCTCGTGCAGGGACTGCAGGGCAGCCGCGAGCAGGCCAGCCGCCACGAAGATGATGAAGACGCCGGTCCAGCGGAAGAAACGCCGCAGGTCGAGTTTGACGCCGCCGAGATAGACGGCCCAGCCGATCGCAAAAGCGGTCGCCAGGCCGAGCACGGCGCCGAGCGGGACCGCAAGGCCCACGCTCTGCTTGAACACGGCGAGCAGGAAGAACACGGATTCGACGCCCTCCCGCCCGACCGCGAAGAACGCCATGCCGACCAGGGCCAGACCCTGCCGATCGCCGGGGCGCAACGCCACGTCGATCGAATCGTGAAGCTGCGCCTTGATGGAGCGGGCCGCCTTCTTCATCCAGAACACCATGGCGGTCAGAATGACGGTCGCGAGCAGTCCGACACCGGCCTCGAAAAGCTCCTGTTGTTTTTGCGGGAATTCGTCGCTGGTGGCGTTCAGCACCACGCCAAGCGCCAGACAGAGCACCAGGGCGAGTGCCACCCCGGTCCAGACAGCCGGCATGAAGCGCGCCCGGCCGGTCTGCCGGAGATAGCCGCCCACGATGCCGACGATCAGCGCGGCCTCGGCCCCCTCCCGCAGCATGATCAGATACGCGACCAGCATGACGATGTTCTCCAGCTCTAATTTCATGAGCGGCGTAGAGCATCGATATGATCGACGCAACCTATTCTGCCCGTTTGCTGGCACAAATCGACCAAGATTAGAATCGTTAGAGTCTATACAGGATCAGTTGAGAATTATTCTGATCTGCAGTTTCGAAACGTTCTCATAAGGTGGCTCGAAGGTCGCAACCCAGCGGTCAAGCGACGCAGTGGACGTGAGGCGCAACCGGCCCATGATCAACGCGGCGGCCGGACGGCCGGCGAGCGATCGACCACAGGAGGACGACATGGCAACGGCGTTGAGCGACAAGGCACTCGGGGTCTTCGCGTTTGCGGCCTATCACCAGTTTACATCGGGTCAGAAGGTCACCGACGTGGCGCTTCATGACGGCGCCGGTCACGCGGCCGACGCTCAGGCCATCGAGGAACTCGAGGCGCTCGGGTTGGTGGAGGTCGCGGACGACCGCGCCGTCTTCACCGCCGCGGGTCAGGCAATGGTGGGCAGGGTACTCGACGCAATCCGGTCCGCGGGCCCCTGATCACGGGCGCGGTTCAGCCACAGGGGTCGGACCGACCCTGCCGACATCGACGGCCCGAGGCGGTCCGCGCATGAAAGTGGTCCGGCTTCGTCCGTACCCAGGCCAGGAATTCGGCGAGCCCGGGATGCTGTTTCAAGCTTGCCATCGCGTTCAGTCGCCGCGCGAGTTCGACTTCTGAAAAACGCGCGTGAACCGCGCTGTGGCAAATCTGGTGCAAAAATACGGTGCTGAGCTTGGCCCCGCCCTTCAATTTGGGTGTGAGGTGATGCCGGCTCGCCCGAGCGTCGGGCGGAATCGGTCGGTCGCATAGAGGGCAGAGCGGGAGCTCGCCGCGCCGATAAGCGGGCCCGACGGCTTCGCCCTGTCGGGCAGTCCGCAGATCCAGTTTGAATTTGCCGTCTTTCGCCATAAAGGTCCGGAGGCGCTGAGGTCGGCCGCTTGGAATCACGCTCCGCCGAAGGTCGCGTCGATTCAGACCCGCCCCGCAGCCTTCTGGACGAAGGAGATCACCTCGACGGGCTTCCAAGGCTTCGGCATGAACTGGGCATTTTTGGGCAGACGGAAAGGGCGCTCCAGCGCGACCCCGGAGGTCACGCAGATCGCGATCGAGGGCCAGCGGACCGCCACGAAGGCCGCGAGTTCGATTCCGTTCAACGGGCCTTTGAGGCGGACATCGGAGAACATGGCCGCGACGTTGTCCGAATGCTCCTTGAGATAATCCAGCGCGGCATCGACCGAATCGACCGCTTTGGCATGCAGACCCGTCTCCTCGATCATCTCCGAAGCCATGTCGGCCAGAAGCGCATCGTCCTCGACGATCAGCACGACTGAAGGCTGCCCCATTTCATCGCCCTTCCGTTGCCAGGCCAGCGCTAGGCCTCAGCCATTTCACGCCCGGCAAACCATTGCACGTCGTTCGACCTCTTGAAGGACCGGGTAAAGCCGTCCGGGCCCCTAATCAGCCGACCACCCGGGGCCCATCGCGCCCCAGCGGCATAAACCATTCGGACAGAACATTACTGGATTCCAAACAGCAAGCCGAGTTACTTCGTTTTCTGGGATACGAGCAAAGTTCGGCAAATAAAAGCCCCTCATGGTACGGCAGCGTGGGTGTTTGAAGGCGGACAGACCGATAAAGGCGGGGACTGCCCCACCGGGTGGCCGTGGCAGCCTGTCGATGTCGCACGAGCACGACCCGCACCTCGCAAGACCGGAGCGGGTTTGTTAGCGGCGATGAGCTGAACTCGGCGTGAACGCCGGAGGGAAGAATTGCCAAGCGATGACCGGCATGTCAGGGAACGTTGAGGCGCGGATTCATTGGTCCAACCGTCGCCTTGCCGTCACTTTGTGCTGGACGAACTCGCGTCCGCCAATTGGTGCACCCGCTGCACCGGAAGGGCCGGTACCGAAGCAAGGTTGGCACCGTCTTTGGATTTGGATTGTCTTCATACGGAGATTTGGGATGACGTCGAACACCATGAATCCTTTTACCGCGGCGGCGCGAGCCGCGCTCACAGCCGCGGCGCTGCTCGGGCTCGGAATGGTGGCCCAAGCCGCAGAGGGTCCATTTGCCGGACTGAGCGGCTCCTGGTCGGGCACCGGCACGATCGCGGTGTCGAACGGTTCGCACGAGCGGATCCGCTGCAAGGCCATCTATTCGACCCCGCCCAGCGGCGAGGCGCTGCATCAGGAACTCAACTGCGCCAGCGACAGCTATAAGTTCGAGGTCAACAGCAATGTCGTGGCCGACCCGAGCGGGCAGCTTTCCGGCGAATGGACCGAAAAGACGCGTCAGGTCACGGGCGCGGTCAGCGGCCGCGTTACGCCCGGCCAGATCAGCACCACTGTGGCGGGCACGGGTTTCTCGGCCGTTCTGTCGGTCGCCACGAGGGGTGACAAACAGGCCGTGAAGATCGTCCCGCAGGGCACCGAAGTCCAGTCCATCGAGATCGAGATGAAGCGGAGCTGAGCCGCAGGACCATTCATCCGACCCCGGCTCGCCCGGGGTCGGATCGCCGGCGCGATTGAACCCGCGCGGCTGCTTTGCCGACATGAAGGAAATCGCGGTTCGGCGATGTCCCGCTCGTTTTACGAGCCCCGTGCGGCCGAGGCCTCCGCTTGGCGGGGCAGGGATCGGCGCGTCCAGCGCTGCAGGACCGTGATGGTCGGCCGCAGGATCAGCAGATCCGCCACCAGCGCCATCAGCATCGAAAAAGCGCTCAGCCAGCCGAACAGCCGCAGCGACGGCAGGTCCGAGAAGACCGTGACGGCGAGGCCACAGGCCAGCACCACGGACGTGAGGATCAGGGCCGGGCCGACCAGGATGGTGGCCCGCATCACGCCGACGGCCGGATCCTCGTCGGGTTGTTCCTCCAGGCGAAGCCGGTTGAGGAAGTGGATCGTGGCACTGAGCCCCAGCCCGAAGGAGACCGTGAGCGCCACGACGCTCACGAACTGCAACCCCTCACCGAGCAGCCAGAGCAGTGATCCCGAGACCACCACGGGAAAGATGCCGGGCAGGATGCTGGCGAAGAACACCGCCACCGAGCGGAACGCCAGCCCGATGAAGCAGGCCACGAACAAGAACTCGACCGTCAGCCCGAGGTTGAGCTTGCCGATCATATTGGCGCTGTTGCGCGCCGCGATCGCGGACAAACCCGTCACCGCGATCTCGTAGCCGGGATTGGCGACCCGTACGGTCTCGAGCTGCTTGTTTAGGGCGTCGATCACGGGCAAGAGCTGGCTCGAATCCTTGTCGGGGATGCGGCCCGACACCACCACGGCATCCTGGTTCTGATCGATGAAGCGACGAACCAGATGGTTGGGCAGCAGATCGACATATTGTTTCAACGTCTGGATGTCGGCCCTGCCCTCCTTTTCGGCGAGCCAGCGGCGGAGCGTCTCGAGAGACCAGACGTTACCGAGACCCGCGGTCTTTTCCATGATGGTGTGGACGTCGGCGATCACGGCCAGGGTCTTGGGGTCGTAGAGCGAGGCGCCCTTCGGAAACTCGATCAGGATGTCGAGCGGGTTCGCGCCCGTCAGTTTGGCATCGAGCTGACCGCTCGCCGCCACGGCCTGCTGCTTGTCGGGCACCTGGTCGGCGAGCCGGTAGCGGGGCTGCAGGTTGGCATAGACGAGGCCGAGTCCAACCACGATCGCAATGCTGATCAGGCTGTAGAGCCCAGGGCGCGACACCATCCGGGTGGCGATGAAGGAGCAGAAGCGCCGCAGCGCGTCGACCCCCGTATCGCCGCCCTTGATGCGGGCCGCAAAGGCCTGTTCCCGGCGCACCAGAAGAACGCCGAACAGGGGCACCAGCCCGAGAACCGCCACCAGCGCGATCACGGTCGAGATCAACCCGGCCTGGCCAAAACTCTTGATCAAGTCCGAATTGGTGAATTGCAGTGCGATGAAGGACAGCGCCGCGGTACCGTGCGTGAGCACGCAAGCCGGTCCAACGACCAGAACCGCGTTTTTAAACGCGGTAAACTTGTCCTCCCCCGCGATCAGACGGTCGCGGGCCGCGAAGGTCAGCTGCATGCTGTCCGAGAAGCTGATCACCATGATGAGCGGCGTCATGATGTTCAGGAACATATTCAGCCGGAAATCGAGCCAGCCCAGCATGCCGAGGGCGAACAGGATGGCGATCAGCGGTGGTCCGGCCGCGACGATCATGAACGACACGCGGCGGAAGAACAGGATGGCGATCAGGCAGCCGGCGCCAAAACCAATCGCATTGTAGACGAGCCGGTCGCGTTCCACCGCGTTGCGGATTTCGAGCTGCATGACGGGTACACCCGACAATTCGCCGGTCAGCCCGGACCCTTTGAGGTCCTCGGCCACCACCTTGCGGATGTCGGTCACCACCTGGTTCAGGTTATTCGTACCAACAACGGCCGGATCGAGCGCCAGCACGACAAGCGCGAGGGTCCCATCCTCCGACAGCAGCTTGCCTTTGATGATTTCGTTGTCGCGCACCTTCTGGATCAGGGCGTCATAGGCAGGGCCATCCGGCAGGTCCTCGGGGAACAGAGCCGATGGCACTTGCCCGTTCTCGGGCTTCTCACGGGCCGAGAACATAGAGATCAGCGCGCGCGTGCCGCTCACGAGCTGGAGGTCGGTAACGAGGTCGCGAAGCTTGGCGACGTTGTCGCGCTGCAGCAGCGTTTTTCCTTGCACCACCACGAGAGCGTCGAACTCGTTCGAGGGAAACCGCTTGGTCACGTCCTCGTATTGCTTGAATTCCGGCGTGTTGGACCTGAACAGCTGGCTGAGGCTGTCGTCCACCTTGAGACGCGACACACCGATCCCGGCCCCCACCGCCAGGAGGATGAGGATCAACAGCGAAAAAAAGGGGAACCGCATCGGCACAAGGCCGAGCCGCTCGATTCCGAACGCCAGCCGCGATGGGACCACCGTGCCTTTGCCGGGCACATACTCGACTTTGCTGTCCAAGGGTGCTCCATCGTCAAGGTGGCTGCCGCCACGGCCATTTGCCCGCGCCGACCGCATCAACTGCTTTGCGCCCGTGCGAGCGTCGCGACGGGCCTCGTTTGCGTCCCGAACTGCGGCTTTTCTGGGATCGAGGGGCCGCTACGTTTCGGACCGGCGATGATTCGGCTGACTTGCTGACCTCACAAATTGGAGAACGGCAATCGAAACATCGGATTCTTCGGCGCGCCACCCAACACGGATTGCCGCGCAAGATCAATCCGGTTTCAAACCCGTTCCTTGCGCAAGGATGTCGGCGCCCGGGGCAAGGCCCGCTTCCGGCGCGGCGACCTCGGGCGCCCATCCGCAGCGGACGAGCGCCGCCGCCATGTGGGTCGGGACCGGCGCCACGACCCGGATCGGGTCCTTGTTGGCCGAGTAGGGAATCTCGACCGCCCGGGCATGCAAGTGAAGCGGGTCTGGCCCGCTCCCCGGCGAATAGATGGGGTCACCCAGGATGGACCAGCCCATCGCGGCGCAGTGCACCCGCAGCTGGTGGGTGCGCCCCGTCATCGGATGCAGCGCGAGCCAGGTGCGCGGCCCGTTCGGACCCCATGGATCGCGGCCCATCACGCGCCAGCGGGTTTGCGCCGGAACCCCGAGAGGGTCCACCTTCATCCACCAGCCTCGCTTCTCATCGAGACGGCCGAGCGGCAGGTCGATCAGGCCCTCCTCGGCCTCGGGAGAGCCATCGACCACGGCCCAATAGGTCTTGGCGATCCGGCCCTGCTTGAACAGCAGGCCGAGTTTGGCCAAAGCTTTGCGGTGACGCCCCAAAACCAGGCAGCCCGACGTGTCGCGGTCGAGCCTGTGCGCGAGCGCTGGCGGCCGCGGCAATCCGAAGCGGAGGGAATCGAACCCGTCCTCGAAGCTTGCCCCGCCTTTCGGCCCCTTGTGAACCGGAATGCCCGCCGGCTTGTTGAGCACGAGCATGAGCCCGTCTCGGTACAGCAGAGATGCGATCAGGTCTTTCGGCATGCTGCCCGAGGGTTTATCGAGAGCCGAGAGCACCGTTCGATCCCCGCCAAGCTCGCGCGTCCGCCAAGAGATCATATCACCGCCATGAGCGCCGACGACGCAAATCATTCTGCCGAGCCGGCCAAGAAGCCCGGCTTCTTGCGCCGCTTGTTTGGCGCGATGCTACCCGAGCCAGAGGCAGGCACCGAGGTCGAGCCCCCTCACCCCGACGCCACAGGGGAACAAACGGTCGACACACCCACCCCAGAGGCCGCGGCCCTGCTCGATCCGGACGCCCCGCCGCCCATCCCGTCGCTCCAGGACGCGGGCGAGAGCGACCCCGAGGCGTTCTTCGACCGGGCCGCCCATGACCCCGCCCTCGACCGAGCAAGCGAGGCGCCGCAGCTCGAACCGGCTCCTGCCCAGCCCGCCGAAACCCCGGAAGGCGAACCCGAGCCGGCGCGGCCGAACTGGTGGACGCGCCTCCGCCAGGGCCTCTCCCGGTCCTCGTCATCGATCGGCCAGGGCATCACGGAGGTCTTCACCAAGCGCAAGCTCGACGCCACCACGCTCGAGGATCTCGACGACATCCTGATCCGCGCCGATCTCGGGATCGCGACGGCAGCGCGCGTCACCGAGGCCCTCGCTAAAGGCCGTTTCGACAAGACCATCGATCCGCTCGAGGTCAAAGCGGTGCTGGCCCAGCAGATCGAAGCCACGCTGCTGCCCGTCGCCCAGCCCTTCGTGCTGCCCGAGGGCATCAAGCCCTTCACGATCCTGATGATCGGGGTCAACGGCTCGGGGAAGACCACGACCATCGGCAAGCTGGCGGCCAAATTCACGGCCTCCGGCAAGACCGTCATGCTGGCGGCGGGCGACACGTTTAGGGCTGCCGCCATCGAGCAGCTTCGGGTGTGGGGCGCCCGCACGGGCTCACCGGTGGTGTCACGCGAGGATGGGGCGGACGCGGCGGGCCTTGCCTTCGATGCGCTCAAACAGGCCCAGGCGTCCGGCACCGATGTCCTCCTGATCGACACCGCGGGCCGGCTGCAGAACCGCACCGAATTGATGGACGAACTCGCCAAGGTGATCCGCGTCATCCGTAAGCTGGACCCGCTCGCGCCACACGCGGTGCTGCTTGTGCTCGACGCCACGGTGGGTCAGAACGCGCTCAGCCAGGTCGAGATCTTCTCCCGCGTGGCGGGCGTCACCGGGCTGATCATGACCAAGCTCGACGGCACCGCGCGTGGCGGCATCCTGGTGGCGATTGCGGAAAAATTCGCTCTGCCGGTGCATTTCATCGGCATCGGCGAGGCGATCGACGATCTCGAGCCGTTCGAAGCCCGTGATTTCGCGCGCGCCATCGCGGGGATCGACGACGAGGACCGACCATGACAAGGACCGCCCGGACCTGATGACCGACGTTGAACCGAAATCCGCCAAGGCAGCCGAGCCCCGCGCCGTGCCGCGCCCCATCAACCCCCTCGTCAAGCTGGCCCTGGAGTTCGGGCCGCTCGCGCTCTTCTTCATCGCCTCGGCGCGCTTCAACCTCTATGTCGCGACCGCGACCCTCATGGTTGGCGTCGTGGTGGCGCTGCCGATCTCCTATGCCTTGACGCGGCGAATCCCCACCATGCCGCTGGTCACCGCCGTCGCGGTGCTGGTGTTCGGCGGCCTCACCTTCTACTTCGACAACCCGGTCTTCATAAAAGTGAAGCCCACCATCGTGAACTGCATTTTCGGCAGCGCGCTGC
The DNA here is from genome assembly GCA_964245915.1 of uncultured Lichenihabitans sp. Classification (GTDB taxonomy): domain Bacteria; phylum Pseudomonadota; class Alphaproteobacteria; order Rhizobiales; family Beijerinckiaceae; genus Lichenihabitans. The sequence goes on from CAXTOT010000049.1 coordinate 25,785, forward strand.
TCGGCGGCCTGGCCTTTGGCAAGCCGCTGCTGCCGATCCTGCTCGACACCGCCTTCCACCTCGATAGGCCAGGCTGGACGAAGCTGACCTTCCGCTGGGGTTTATTTTTCTTCTTTCTCGCCGCCCTGAACGAACTCGTGTGGCGAACGCAGTCGGACGTGTTCTGGGCGGGCTTCAAAGTCTTCGGCACCATGCCGATCACCATTCTGTTCGCCCTGTCCCAAGTGCCGCTCATCATGAAACACGAGATGAAACCCGAGGAGCCGACCACGACGGCCGATTTTTGAGGCCGCACGCCACCCGCCTTCGGTCTGACGGGTAGCTTCTCGGGGCGGCTGCTACTTAACGGCGCCCGAACTGCCAGAACTGGACTTTGTGGTTCCGGCATTGGTGTCGGTGCCGTTATTGATGCCCTGGCCGGCGGGGCCCGGCACGCTCATGCCAGTGCCATTGGGGTTGCCTCCCGTCCCATTGGCAATCCCGCCCGCGCCATTCGGGCTTCCTCCGGCCCCGTTGGGCTGTCCACCCGCGCCGTTCGATTTGCCACCCGTCACCGTGCCAAGCCCGGTGCCCGCCACCCCGCCATTGGCAGGGTCGACCACGGTGTTGCTAGCCCCGCCCGCACTTCCCGAGCCCGAGCCCGAGGAGGAACTACCGGCGCCGGTGGAGCCGCCGGTCGAGCCTCCCGTGCCGCCCGCGCTCTGCGCAGCCGCAGGAACCACCGCCAAAGCGGCCGCCATCAGCACCGTCCCGACCAGACTCGCGGTTCTCCAGCCATTTCGTCCTTTGCTCATGGGCTCGACTCCGGTTGGGATGAGCACGGTGAACGTCCCACCGCGCGAATGGTTCGGAGCGGGAAGAGCCTCGCGCCAGCAAGGCCCGACGGATGCCGCGTCCGCGTGGCGCCTCAGCGAGGCGGGGGCGCGATCGTAGTCGGCATCGGGGTGGATGCGCCGTCGAAGCTGCCGCGCAGATCCGCGAGGGCTGGAAGCTCGGGGCGGCCCGCGAGCCCTTCACTCCAGAACCCAACCGCGGCCACGAGCGGCATGAGAACCACACCAGTCATGATCGCGATATTGGTGCCGGTGGAAGGCAAGAGTCGCAGGGCGCGCAACGAGACCGTTCGACGCTCAGTTGACGAGCCGCAAACCCGACATCGCGGCCTGGATGCTTTTGAAGGCTGCGATCAACGCACTGCCGTCGGAAGCTGGGTAATACATGCTTGGATCGGAGGCGCAACCCTGCAGCAGTGTCTTTCCCGGCCCATCGATCGGATCGCTTGGGATGCTGAAGCCGACAGTAAAGATTTGAATGCCCGCAGCCTTGGCGTTCGTGCAGGCCTGCTGCGTCGCCGTGTCCATCACCGATCGCGAGTTGGATGAATTTGTGGAACCGAGGCGGCTATTCTCGAAATACCCAAAAGCCGAATAGGTGCTTTGATTGTTACTGTATTGCGAAGAAAGAGCATTCCAACTGTTGAAGCCGTCGGTCATCAGGATTATCACCTTGATGTTGTTGGGCGCGCTGTAAGGCTGGGCATTTTGTGGTCCGATCGACCCTTGCGGCGTCGTCTGCGTGTTGAACGGCCCGTTGGGGGAAATGGTCCGCCAGGCCCACATCACGCCGCTGAAAAGGTTTGTGCTGCCCTTCGCGTACATGGAGTTGATTTGGCTCGTCAGCGTCGCGTTGTTGTTAGTTAGCGTCGTCAGCGGCTGACTGTCACACAGCAAATTAGGACCCGTGTTGAAGCCGGATTGCCCGTTGTAGGATAGAGAACTGACGTTTCTAGAAGCATTGTATTTACACACCATCGTTTGCGTGTCGCCACGCGGCAGAGAGGCGTTGCCGACGGCGTTTGATACTGGTGTGGTACTGTGATTCGCATCAGCTGCGGCGTACAGCCCGTTGCTCGAACATGTCCCGCCTGTCGTTTCGTTCGATAAATAGTGATTTACGGTTGTGTACCCGTATCGACTGACGTATTGTTGATCGTTCGAATTGGAATATTCGTCAGGGTTGAGGTAGGGTTCGAACAGACTATCGCCGTTTGAGCTCGCGGGCGCATCGCTGGCGAGGTAGGATCCCGGCCGTTCCTCGACGCAGCCACCCCATGACTGACCCATAGCGGCCAATAAGGCAAACCGGCTGGTTGGAGAAAAGTCTGTTCTGGCAAGACCTGTCGGCAGGAGATAATTCTGCCAAGCGATGGAGGACTGGCCGTTGTTGTCGATCCAGGATGCGCCCTGATATCGCGCGCCGACATTCACGGCCAGACTGAAGGGCACCAGGGAGAATGACGTCCTCGGTGTCTGGCCTGGTGGGTTCATCGTGCTGACGAGCTGGGCGGCCGCCGTCTGCAGCGACGCGATCTTGGTCGTGCCGCTGGTGGATTCCGCCATCGAGCCGGAATTGTCGAGCGCCAAGGCGATTTCGTAAGTGGTGTTGTTGATCTTGGCGCAACTGTTGGCCTTGACGGTGACCTGCTGAAGCGAACCTGGTCCCAGGACGGCTGCTGCACGCATGATGGTCGTGTTTACATTCGTCCGCGTGGTGATGCAGACTTGCGTGTTATCCGGCGACACGGTCGGGCCGGAGGTGATCGAAGCGTTGGTGTCGGCCACGGCGGCGGAGAAATAATTCTGCGTATTTGTGGTCAGTTGCGCTTGCGTCATGTTCTGCGTGAGGTAATGCGCGATCGCCAGGGCGGTGGCATCGGTCGCCTGCTGCAGGTTGGTGCGCTGGGTGACCGAGCGGGTGTAATCCACGGACGCGCCGACGAGCAGCACCAGCGGCACCATCGAGATGGCCAGAATGGTCGCGACATTACCTTGGCGGTTGCCGCCAAAACGTCGGAGGACTGGCCCCAGACCGCGCAAGATCATCGAAATCTCCGGAATTGTTCCACCCATGGCTAAGCCCGGGGCCGTTAAGGCTGGGTATACCCGGATGCCGAATCTTCGGGCGCTTGGTGTCTTCGAGCAGGCTGTCACGCGCTATGGTGCATCGACGGTTTCAAAGAGGCCTCGATCCGGGTTAATGCAGAAGGAGGACTAGGGCGGGTTGATTTTTCACGCCGAATGGGGCATAGCGCCGCCTCTTGGCGCGGGCCCGTTCCCGCTCACCTCTTCGGGAACGTCGATGAAAGTCCGCAATTCGCTCAAATCGCTCCGGCTCCGCCACCGGGACAACCAGCTGGTCCGCCGCAAGGGCCGCGTCTACATCATCAACAAGGTTCAGAAGCGCTACAAGGCGCGTCAGGGCTAAGCCTTTGCCGTGCGGAGGCCGCGCGCTTTGACGCGGGGACCGCTCTTTGACGTGGCGTGCCGGCGTGCCTAGATTTGGGCCATGCTAGCGAATTTTCCCGCGTTTCTTGCGCTTGCGCTCACTGCTGGGTCGATTCCGGTGCTCGCTCCGGATGAGTACGGGGGCGTACCGAGCCTGACCCTGCCCGGTGGCCCGACGATCCCGATGCCTCCGGGCGCCCAAGTGTTTGGGCCGCATGGGTTCAACCCTCATCTGGCGCCCCGCCTGCCGGATCCCGCCCAACCCAGCGCGGGTCAACCATCGGCCACCGTTGCGCCAACGCCGCAGCTCTCCCCGGCCGAGCGTCGCAAGGCCCGCGTCGGCGATCTCCTCACCCGTTTGAGCCAGGCCAAGGATCCGACCGAAGCGGGCGCCATTGGCACGATGCTGGACCATCTATGGCTGCAATCGGGGTCCGACACCGCGGATCTCTTGATGGAGCGGGCCCTGTCGGCCATCGGCAGCCATGAATACAAGACCGCCGAAGCGGTGCTGGACAAGGTCGTGACGCTGCGGCCCGATTGGCCGGAGGCTTGGAACAGGCGCGCGACCCTTCACTACCTGCAGGATGACGACACCCAATCGATGGCCGACATCGGCCATGTCCTGGCTCTCGAACCTCGGCATTTCGGCGCCTTGAGCGGCATGGGTTTCATTCTGCACCGCAATGGCGACGACAAGGCCGCGCTTACGGTTCTGCGCAGGGCCGCTGCCATCAATCCGCAGGATGCCTCCGTGAAGACACTGATCGAGCAACTCACGCCCGAAGTGGAAGGTCACGGGATTTGACGCTTCGTGCAGGGTGCGGATGCGCCCGATGAGGGGACTTCGCGGTCTGGCGACCTGGTTCGCCCTGGCGGGCACCAGCAGCCTTGCCGGGCTTGCCGTCTTCTCGCAGATCGAAGCGGATCGGATTGCCCAGGCCTACCCGCCGGCCGGTCGCTTCATGACGCTGGAGAGCGGTGCACGGCTTCATTACACCGAGCGCTTGCCCGCTGGCGTGCCGCGCGACACCGTGGTGCTGCTCCACGGCGCCACGGGCAATCAGGCCGATGTGATGCTGCCCCTCGGCGACCGGCTCGCCACCAAGGGATTCCGGGTGATCGCGCCCGATCGTCCCGGCCATGGCTGGAGTGATCGGCCGGACGGTGAGGCGGATGCCTCGCCGGCCCGGCAGGCCAGCCTGCTCCGGCACGGCCTTGAGACGATCGGGGTCCGTCACGCGATCGTGCTTGGCCATTCGCTGGCCGGCGCGGTCGCAACCAATTTCGCCCTGGACCAGGCCGACTTCACCGACGGCCTAGTACTCGTCGCGCCGGTCACCCATCCGTGGCCGGGCGGAATCGCCTGGTATTACGAACCTGCCGCCTCTCCCCTAATGGGACCCTTGTTCAATCGCCTGCTGACCCTGCCGCTCGGGCTTATATCGATCGGAGCGGGCGTCCAGGCCGTGTTCGCCCCCCAGGCTCCGCCCGAAAATTACGCCGATCGCACCGGCGTCTACCTCGTTTTGCGGCCACAGGAATTCATGGCCAACGCCCAGGACGTGGCGCATCTAAAAGCTTTTGTCACCACGCAGGCGCCCCGCATGCCGGCCATCACGGCCCCGACCGCGATCGTGACGGGGGATCGGGATGGCGTCGTACTCACGCATATCCATTCCTACGGCAGCCTGCGCGACATTCCGGGCGCTACCATCAGGGTGCTGCCTGGTGTCGGACACTCGCCGCATTGGGCCGATCCCGACAGCGTCGTCGACGCGGTCGTCGAGGTGGCGGACCGAGCCAAGGCCAAGATGTCGGCGCTCGACCAGGCGCCCTGACCTGCTCAATACGCCGTCATGACGGCGGTAACCCTTCGAGCAGCACCAGATTACGTTCGTCTTGCGAAACAGCCAGGGACCGCCAACGCCTTGCTTTACAGTCGCGGCGCATCGTCGACGCAAGGTGACCCATGTCTCTCGACATTCCGTTTTCCGTTCTGGATTTTTCCCCGGTGCGGTCGGGAGAAACGCCGCGCGAAGCCCTCCAGCAAAGCGTCGATCTCGCCCGCCACGTCGAGGCACTCGGGTTCAAACGTTTTTGGGTCAGCGAGCACCACGGCTCCCCAGCGTCGCAGGCGCGGCAACCTCCGTGGTCATCGGACACGTGGCTGGCAAAACCTCGACCATCCGGGTCGGCTCGGGGGGTGTCATGCTGCCGAATCACACGCCGCTGATCGTCGTCGAACAGTTCGGCACGCTGGCCAGCCTCTATCCGGGCCGGATCGACCTCGGCCTGGGCCGTGCCGCCGGGGCCGCGACGGCAGACGCTGCGATCACGCGCGCCCTCCGCCTGAGCCCCGAGGCACGGGAACGCTTTCCGTCCGACGTCAAGGAACTCCAGGCGCTTTTCCGCGAACCAAGATCCGACCAAGACGCTCATGCGGTGCCGGGGGCCGGCCTCGAGGTCCCGATCTGGCTGCTCGGCTCCTCGACCTTTTCGGCCGCACAGGCCGCGGCGCTCGGATTGCCTTTCGTGTTCGCGACCCAGATCGGCCCCGACAAGCTCGACGCCGCCGTCGAAACCTACCGGTCGGGCTTCGAACCCTCCGAAGCGCTCGATCGGCCCAATCTGATGATCTGCGTCTTCGTTATCGCGGCCGAAACGGATGCGGAGGCGCAACATCTCCTGACATCGATTCAGCAGATCATCATCGCGCGGCTGCGCGGCACACCAAGCCAATTGCCGCCGCCTCGGGACCTGAACGCGATTGCCAGCATGGAGGAGCAGGCGCGCATGCAACGCGCGCTACCTTATTGCATCGTTGGGTCGAGGCGGACGGTGCGCCGTGGAATCGAGGCCCTGATGGCCAAGACCAAGGCAGACGAACTGATCGTTCTGACGCTGATCCACGACCAGGAGGCGCGACACCGCTCCTTCGAGATCGTGGCCGAGGTCCGCAACGACATCGCGGCTCATCGCGGGAGCGCTTAGACCGATCCCGCGCCGGATCAAACCTGCAGCCTCACACGAAAGCCAGCCGCATCATGTTGGTGGCGCCCGGGGAGCCGAACGGAAGTCCCGCCGCGACCACGATACGATCGCCTTTCAAGGCGAAGCCCTCGTCGCAGGTCGTCGTACAGGCGCGGTCCGCCATGTCGTCGATATCGCGGGCATCGTCGGTCACGATCGCATGGACGCCCCACACCACCGCCAGCATGCGTGCCGTGTCGATGCTGGGGGTCAGCGCGATGATGGGCGTTTGCGGCCGCTCGCGGGCGATGCGGATGCCCGTGGCGCCGGATGACGTCCAAGCCACCACGGCCTTGAGATCGAGGGTTTCGGCGGCATTGCGGGTCGCGAACGCGATGGCGTCCGCCCCGGTCGGCTCGGGAGCGGTGCGCTGCCCCGCGATGATGGCCTGATAGAGCGGGTCGCATTCCACCTCCTCGGCGATGCGGTTCATGGTCGTCACGGACTCGATCGGGAACTGGCCGGACGCGCTCTCGGCCGACAGCATGACGGCGTCGGCGCCCTCGAACACAGCCTGCGCGACATCCGACACCTCGGCGCGCGTCGGCACCGGCGACGAGATCATCGATTCCAGCATCTGGGTCGCGATCACGACCGGCTTTCCCAGACGGCGGGCCGTCCGGGTGATGCGCTTTTGCAGGCCGGGCACTTTTTCGGGCGGCATCTCGACCCCGAGGTCTCCACGGGCCACCATGAGCGCGTCGGAAACCTCCATGATCTCCTCGAGACGGGTGATGGCCTGGGGCTTTTCGATCTTGGCCATCACGCAGGCCCGGCCGCGCGCGATTTTCTTGACCTCGGCCACATCGTCGGCACGCTGCACGAAGGACACCGCAATCCAGTCGACACCCTCGTTGAGCGCGGCGTCGAGGTCCGATCGATCCTTGGCGGTCATGGCCGAGACCGGGATTTCCGTATCGGGAAGGTTGACGCCCTTGCGGTTGGAAATCTTGCCGGGCACCTCGACCACCGCGATCCCCCGCTCGGGGGTCGCGTCCTGGATGCGGAGCCGCACCTTGCCGTCGTCGATCAGCATCACGTGACCGGGGCGAAGCGCGCGCAGGATTTCCGGATGGGGCAGATGGACCCGGCTGATGTCGCCCGGCGTGGGATCGCTATCGAACGTGAAGGTCTCGCCTTTGACCAGGCTCACGACCCCATCCTTGAACTCGCCGACCCGCAGTTTGGGGCCTTGCAGATCGACGAGAATGCCGATGGGGCGGCCGTAATCGGCTTCGAGCGAGCGGATCATCCGGATGCGCTCGCGCATCGCGTCATGGGAGGCATGGCTCATGTTGATGCGGAACACGTCGACGCCCGCTTCGAAAAGCTTGCCCAGCATGATCCGGTCGGACGACGCGGGACCCAGGGTCGCCAAAATCTTCACCCTGCGATGGCGTCTCATACGGCGACCTTTCGATGCGAGCCCGTCCGCTGGTGCGAACGAGGCTCAGGCTTTCCAAATCCAGCCGTCATTCGTGACGGCGATCTCGCGCTAAGGTTTCGCGGCGCCAGGGCTGACCGGGTCGGTCAATTGCACGGTCCAGTTCTTGGAATCCTTGCCGGTGTCCACCTCGAAAAATCCGGTTCGATCATAGCCCCGAACGAAGCAGTCCTGGCGTCCGTCGATCCTGAACTCATGATCGCGGGTGCACATGAAAGCCTTGCCCTTCCATTCGCCGCCGCCCTCGTCCATGCCGTACACGTAATAGAACTCGGCCGCCAGCGGGCCGCGCAGCAAGGTCTCGCAGATATTGCCTTTGAGGTTCCACCACCCCTCGGTGACCCAGGACTTGCCGTCCGTATAGGCGAGCGCGATGGAGACCCGGCTGCCGGTGTTGTTGCACATGCGGAAGTCCGCCCGGGCGGCGACGGGGGATAGAAGGGCGGCGGCACCCGTGAGGAGGAGCAGAGCGGAGCTGGTCGTAAAGCGAGTCATGGAGTGGTCTTAACCGAGCCTTGCAGGTTTGAACACAAGCTCCGCGTCGAGAAGATGGCGGCCCCGACGGCGGCCGGAAAATCGCTCCCCGTGTGGTTACGCCGGCACAGGCGCCTCGGTGGGGGGACGCGCGATCCAAATGCCGGCCACGATGCAGGCGCCGCCGAGACCCTGCAGGGCGCTCACGGCCTCCCCCAGCACGACCCAGGCCAGCAGCGCGGCCGCGATCGCCTCGAGAAAGATGACAAGCGAGGAGAACACCGCCGGGAGCCGACCGAGCGCCACCGAGAGCAGGCCCTGGCCGCCCGCATGGCTGATCCAAGCCAAGGCCAGCAGCGTCGCCCAGCTCGACGCCGAACGAGGCAGGATGTCATGTTCGAGCACCAGCGCGACGCAGAATAGCAGGATCGTGGCGATCACGGTCATTTCGAACGTCACCCGAGCCGCGCCCGCTTGCCTGCGGGCGGCCCGCACGGCGAGAAAATACAGCCCGAAGAAGACACCCGTGACGACGCCCTCGAGGTCCCCGGGCACGCGGGCAAGATCGATCTGCATGCTTTGCGCCACCAGCGCGGCGCCGCCCAAAAGGCAGAGGCCGAGACCGCCGAGCACCACCGGGGTCACCCGCTCGCGGAAGAGCAGCCAGCCGAACACCACCACCCAGACCGGCGCCGAGGTGGCGAAAAAGGTGGCATTGGCGATCGTGGTATGGACGATCGACAAATGCCAGAAGAAGAGGTCGCCGGCGAACAGCAGGCCGGCCGCCACCGTGGCGGGCGCGAAGGATCGACGCGGCGTGGTGGCGTTGCCGCGCTCGGCCATGAGCATCCAGCCCCAGAGCACGGGAAGCGCCAGGGCGACGCGCCAGAAGGCGCTGGTGAACGGGCCGACTCCGGCGAGTCGCACGAGGGTCGGAGACGCCGCCATGGCGAGGGCACCCAACACCAGGGCCAGGATGGGACCCGTGGTGCTTGCGCGGGTGTCGAGGGCCGAGGCGGACGGCATGGCGTGACCTTGGGGAATCAGCGGCCGGATCGACCGGCCCGAAGCTGTATAGCGAACCTGAGGAAGGGGCGAGAGGCGTGACACAGCCCCTCTGGCGCGCCGGAGGCCGGCCCCCTATGGTCGGCTCAGCCTCGCGCGTCGCCTAAAAAAGGACATCCCCCGCCGCATGCCGATGCCCTATCCCGACGCGCCCGTGGAGTTTTTGGACGGACGGCTCGACGGCGGCCTGCTGCTGCTCTGCGACCATGCCTCCAATGCCCTGCCGGGCCAATATGGCACCCTCGGGCTCCCCGAAGCGGATTTCGAGCGGCACATCGCCTATGACATCGGGGCCGCGGCCGCGACCCGCCGCATGGCGACGCTGCTCGGCGCCCCGGCCCTGCTCACCACCTTTTCCCGCCTGCTGATCGATCCCAACCGGGGCGCTCGCGACCCGACGCTGGTGATGCGGCTGTCGGATGGTGCCATCGTGCCTGGCAATGCCCGCATCGATTCGGCCGAGATCGAGCACCGCCGGCAAAGCTATTTTCTGCCCTATCATCACCGCATCGACGCCCTCCTGGATCGCATGATCGCCAGCGGGACCGTCCCCGCCATCGTGTCGATGCATTCCTTCACGCCCAACATGAAGGGTCATGCGCGGCCCTGGCACGTCGGGCTGTTGTGGGACGCCGACCCCCGTCTCGCCCAGCCGCTCCTGGCGGCGCTCGCCCAGGAACCCGACCTCGCAGTGCCCGGAAGAGTCGGCGACAACGAGCCCTATGACGGCGCACTGCCGGGCGACACGATCGACACCCATGCGACGCGGCGCGGGCTCGCAAACGTGCTGATCGAGGTTCGGCAGGATCTGATGGCGACGCGCGTCGACGCGGAGGCCTGGGGCGAAAGACTGGCGCGCCTGCTCTCTCCCATTCTGGCTGGGCCGGACCCACATAGGGTGGAGCAGCATCCAAGCCGGGCCGGCCGTCCGCCTAGGCCGATCTGCATCAGGAGCTGAGCCATGTTGCACGTGGACGACGCCACCCGCACCGAACTCGAAGCCGCGGCGTTCCGGCGGCTGACCGCCCTGCTGCGCGACAAGACCGAGGTGCAGAACATCGACCTGATGAACCTGGCGGGCTTCTGCCGCAACTGCTTATCCAATTGGATCGAGGATGCGGCGCGCGAGCGTGGCCTGCCGGTCAGCAAGGCGCAAGCGCGCGAGCATGTCTACGGCATGCCCTACGAGGAATGGCGCGCGCGCTACCAGAAGGAAGCGACCTCGGAGCAGAGCGCGGCTTTTGCCCGGGCGGGCACCCATGAGGCCTCTGCTCCGATGCCGACGGGCGGCGTGGTCGATCCGGAGTCGCGGAAGGCGGAGATTTAGTGCGCGGCCCATCAAAGGATTGATATGGCCATGGAGCCGCGGATCTGCCCGAGGCCCACTGAGAGCCGCCCGCACGATGCGGCCCTTCCATTCGGATCACAAGCCGTGATCCCCCCACGGCAAACGCCCGGCGGTCGCGAATTCCGCTACTTTTTCTTCAGCGCAGCGCCATCGAACGTTGTCACCATCGCCTGCATCAGGCCGTTCTTGGTGATATAGGCATCCGATCCCTTGTATGGCTCGGCCAAAAATGGCGCGGTCGCCACCCACTGCGTCGCGAATGTGCCGTCAATCTGCGCGCTGCTCTCGGCCTTGAACGTAATTCCGTTGAGTCCGCCATCCTTCGCGTCTTTACAAAAGCCCGCGAACATATCGCCAATAGCGGTGCGGCCCTTTACGACGGTTCCGCCCGGCAGATTGATCTGGGCATCGTCGGGATATTGCGCGACTATTCGGTTCCAGTCGCAGTGGTTCAGGGCGTCGAGATGCTCATCCAGAACGGCTTGCGCGCTCGCCTGCGTCTTTAGCACGGGCAGATTCATCTCGGCCGCGTGAGCCCGCAAAGTAAAGGCGAGCATCAACGACATCGCGAGCGAGCGCTTCACGGTATCCTCCCTTGGCCGGTTCTTTTGATTGATGCGCCGCCGGTCCATCGGCCGCAGCGGTCAGCCTATCGTCGAGCCATTCCGGACGCAATCGGCGCGTCGCTGCTGCCGCAACAACTCTCGCTCCGAAGTACGGTCCTACCTCCAGGATTGATGGAGGCCGTGAGCACCCAGATCTCCTGCTCGTCCATCTTGGGCATTTGATCGACGATTGCGATCAGAATCGCCGCAGGCCTGACCGAAATACCGCCTCCGCGAAGAGCACCGGGGTCGCTAAACGCGTTCGAAAGTAGTCTAATCCGGCGGCGACATGTTGCATGGCACTCGTGCGGAGCGGACACGTGGGTGATACCCAATGGTACCGGATCGGTCGCTATGCCCAGCGCTGCCCGAGCCCCCACAACACGCAGCCGTTCCGGCTACGCGTGCGTGATGCAACACATGCCGATCTGGTTTTCCTCCCCCGACGCGGGCTACCCACTGCCGATCCGCTCGGCCGCTTTACTTGGCTGACCGCCGGCATATTCGTGGAGATCTGCTCGATCGCCGCGCACGGGCTGGGGCAAGAGCTTGCGGCCGCTTGGGATCACCAGCCTATGTACCAGGGAAGTGATTTAGAGACCCCGCAAGTCGTCGCACGTCTTAGTCTCGCGCCAACGGACGTGTCCGTGCACGACCTCGACCCACAGTTGATCCTCGACCGCCAGACCTCCCGCCTACCCTACGACGGAAAACCAGTTTCCCCCGGCGTCATCGTCGAACTTCAGGAAGAGGCGGTTCGACTGGGCCATCGGTTCGAGACCCGCAGCGACCACGAGGCTATCAAGTGGGTCGTCGAACTCAACAAGCAGGCTTTGTTTCACGATCTGGACGACGCCGCGCTTCGCCGTGAGCTTGTGAACTGGCTCCGCTTCGATGCGCGCGAGGAAGATTTGATGCGAGACGGACTGTCCGCACGATGCATGACGTTCAACGGCCCACTCCTCCGCAGTTTCTTCCTCCGGCATCATTTCTGGACTCTGCCCGGCGTTCGGGACGTGGTCGGCGCGGTCTACGGCGCGACGATGAAAGGGATCGGCACCATCGGCTGGCTGCGCGGCCGCTATGTCGATCCCTCAGACTGGGTCGAGGCGGGACGCGTGATGATCCGCCTCTGGCTGCTTTTGACCCGTGCCGGCGTCTATTGGCACCCCTACGGCTCGGTGATCACCAGCGAGGCCGCGCGCCGCAACATGATCTCATATCTCAAGCTGCCCGAGGAGTCGGGTGAGGAGGACACGGTATGGCTTCTGTTGCGCCTGGGCACGAGCCCGCGACCACCGCTCAGCCACCGGTTGCCAATCTCCGACATCCTGTTGTGCGCGCCGTAAAGCGCCTCCTCTATTATCCTGCCTTTGCGGCTGTGGTCGGCGTCGACCTGGTTGAGTGGGCGTTAGCCTCGGGGGGCGATCTCTATCGACTGCTGCTGCTGCCCGGCTTCGAGAGCCTGCGCTGGCGTCTGGGCGTCTGGCGCGCGTGGCGGAGCTTCTATCAGGCCTATGCGCGTGTGCCCGCCTACCGCAACTATATCGATCAGCGGGGTGGGTTGCCCGACATCCACTTCGATCATGCTGTCACACCCCAGCTCGATGTGATTCCGGAGATGGACAAGGCCAGCTATGTCAAGGCCTACCCAATCGCCGAACGTGTCAAGAACGGACGCCTGCCAAGCAGGGGCGTGATGGTTGATGAGTCCTCTGGCTCGAGCGGCATGCCGACCAGTTGGGTTCGTGGCGCCACCGAAAGGATGATCGTCAGCCGGATGATGCAACTGAGCTACCGCAACACGGTCGACCGGCACCGCCACGTGTTCATCCTCAACGCCTTCGCGCTCGGCGCGTGGGCGACAGGCATGAACGTGTCGATCTCGCTGACCGGCAGCTCGATCCTGAAGTCGACCGGGCCGAACATCGACAAGATTGTCAGCACCATGCTCGAGTTCGGCCCGAGTTATCGCTATGTGGTGATGGGGTATCCGCCGTTCCTGAAAACGCTGGCCGATGACCCGCGGATCGACTGGAGCACATATACCGTCGATGCCGGCTATGGCGGCGAGGGGATTTCGGAATCGCTCCGCACCTACCTCGGCCGCCGTTTTAAGCGTGTGGTCGGCAGCTATGGCGCGTCCGACCTCGAAGTGAACATGGCCCTGGAGACCGAACTGGCCATCCGCCTGCGCCAAGCCGTGATGACGGACGAAACGCTACGAGCCGCGCTGATCCGCACGGACTACGGCGTCACCCCCATGATCTTCCAGTACAATCCGATGGCCTATTATATCGAGACCAACGCCGCCGGCGAACTGGTCGTGACCATGTCACGGCCGTATCACATCGCGCCAAAGATTCGGTACAACATTCACGATCGCGGTCATGTGCTGCGGTTTCCCGTGCTCAAGGCGAAGCTCAAGGCGGGGAAGCGATCGGACCTGCTCGACGGACTGGAGCAACTGAACGACCTCCCGCTCTTGTTCCTCTACGGCCGGTCGGACATGTCGATTGACTATTACGGCGCCAACGTCACCCCGGATAGCGTCCGGGAAGTGTTGTTTGGAGTCGATGCACTTGCCGCGGTGCTCAACACTTTCCGCCTGTTGTCGTACGAAGATACAGAGCATACCAAGCGGATGGAGATCGCGATCGAACTCATGGACGGCGCAACGCCGCCGGCCCACCCGGAGGAAATCGCCGAGGAGATTTTCGGCCGCCTGGCCAAGATCAACGGCGATTTCTTCAACGCGTTCTATCGGACCGCCGCCCCAGACAACCCGCCTCGGCTGGCCCTTTACGGGTTCGGGACGGGCCCG
>CAXTOT010000050.1:0-39506 GCA_964245915.1 uncultured Lichenihabitans sp.
TGGCTTCAACCTGACCTTCGCGGTCCGGCCCGAGACCTTCGTCACCATCGTCGATTTGCTGGTCCCCGAGCTGCAGCGGCGTGGCCGCTACAAGCGGCGCTACGCCGGCGGCACGCTGCGCGACAAGCTGTTTGGCCACGCTCGCCTGCGGGCACCCCATCCCGCGACGCAATACCGGCAGGTCGCGGACGCTGAGGTGCGGGATCCAAGCCACGGCTTGTCCGAATGAACGGTCCCAACCCGTCCCGCTCCGTCGTCGTGGTGGGCGGCGGCCTTGCCGGCGTGCTCGCCGTCATCCACCTGTTGCGGCGAGCCACGGGGCCGCTCAAGGTGATGATCCTGGAACCGCGGACCCGGCTCGGCGCGGGTGTCGCCTACTCGGGCGCCGAACCCTGTCACGTCACGAACGTACCGGCCGCCAGCATGAGCGTCGACCCGGACGACCCCAGCGCGTTCGCACGCTGGCTCGGTGGTCACGGCGATGAACCACGGGGCGACGAACGCGACGTTTATCCCCGTCGATGGCTCTTCGGCGATTACATCGGAGAGCTGTTGGAGAGGGCGTCGGCCGAACGGCCCGACATCGGTCTGGTCCAGCTTCGGCAACACGCCCGCGACATTGCGCGGACGGGAGGCGGCTTTGTCGTCCAGACGGACTCCGGCTCCTGCTCGGCCGACGCCGTCGTGCTCGCAACCGGCAATCCGATCCCGCAATTGCCGGAGGTGCTGAAGCCGATTTCCGGCTCGGCGCGTCGGCACCCACATTCATGGAGCTAGAAGCAGTCTATAATTTTACTAGACTATCGTTTTGGGGCGGGGTACGTTCACCCTGCAAATGGGCAGCACGACCCCGTCGCGGCCGAAGCCATCAAATGGTCCGGAGATCCAATGACGCGGCAGATTCGCTTCAACGCGTTCGACATGAGCTGCGTCGGGCATCAGTCTCCAGGCCTGTGGGCGCACCCGCGCGACAAGTCCTGGAAGTACAAGGACCTCGAGTATTGGACCGATCTGGCGCAAACGCTGGAGCTCGGAGTGTTCGACGGGATCTTCATCGCAGACGTGCTCGGGGTCTATGATGTCTACAAGGGCAGCGCCTACCACGCCATCCAGCAGGGCGCGCAGATCCCGGTCAACGATCCGCTGCAGCTCGTCCCAGCCATGGCGGTGGTCACGAAGCATCTCGGATTCGGGATCACGGCCTCGATGTCGTTCGAGCACCCCTATCCCTTCGCCCGGCGCATGTCGACGATCGACCATCTCACCAAGGGACGCGTCGGCTGGAACATCGTCACCTCCTATCTCGACAGCGGCGCCCGCAACCTCGGCCAGTCGACCCAGGTGGCCCACAACGACCGCTACGACGTCGCCGACGAATATCTCGAGGTACTGTACAAGCTCTGGGAGGGTAGCTGGGAAGACGGTGCCGTGGTCCGCGACCGCGAAGCGCGCATCTTCGCCCATCCCGAGAAGGTGCACGAGATCGGACACAAGGGCCGCTTCTTCGAGGTTCCGGGCTATCACCTCTCCGAGCCGTCTCCGCAGCGCAGCGTGGTGATCTACCAGGCCGGTGCGTCGAGCCGAGGCAAGGCCTTCGCGGCCGAGCACGCCGAGTGCGTCTTCGTCGCGGCACCGACCAAGACCATCCTCAAGGCCTATGTGGCCGATATCCGCCGGCGTGCTGCCGCGGCGGGGCGCGATCCGCACAAGCTCTATGTCTATACGCTGCTGACCGTCATCGTGGATGAGACGGATGCTAAGGCGCAGGCCAAGTTCGAGGACTACCAACGCTACGTGAGCTACGACGGCTCGCTCGTCTTCATGTCGGGCTGGACGGGCATCGACTTCGGCCAATATGCGCCGACCGACCTCGTCCGCAAGGTCGAGACCAACGCGATCATTTCGGCCGTCGAAGCTCTATCCGAGGGCGATCCCGACAAGCGCTGGACCGTCGAGGAATTGGCGAAATTCGGGGGTATCGGCGGCATGGGGCCGGTCGTGGTGGGATCCGCCCAGACGGTGGCGGACATCCTTCAGGAGTGGGTCGCCGAAACCGACGTCGACGGCTTCAACCTCGCCTATGCGGTGACGCCGGAAACCTTCGAGGACGTCGTCAACCTGCTGGTGCCCGAGTTGCAGAAGCGCGGCGCCTATCCACGCCACTATACGCCGGGCACCCTGCGGGAGAAGTTGTTCCACAACGGCCCCTACCTTCCCGCGACCCATCCGGCGGCGCGCTATCGCAACCTTGGGCGCCCACACCGCGCTGCCGAGGCCGCGGAATGAGTTCGCCCATCCTCGACGTGCAACAGGTGTCGCTCGCGTTCCGCGGCATCAAGGCACTGACCGATCTCAGCTTCGCGGTCGAAAAGGGCGAGATCTGCGCCTTGATCGGACCGAACGGCGCGGGGAAGAGCTCGCTTCTCAACATCGTCAACGGGGTCTACCGAGCGAGTTCGGGACGCATTGTCATCGACGGCGAGCCCTTCGATCGGCCGACCCCCATGGCGGCGGCGCAGCGGGGCATTGGCCGCACCTTCCAGAACAATGCGCTGTTTAATCGGATGAGCGTGCTCGACAACGTGTTGACGGGGCTCACCCGGCTCGGGCGTTGCAGCCTTCTGGAGATCGCCTTCAGGGTCGGTCGGCACCCCGCCGAGCGCCGCGCCTTTCGCCAGCGCGCCGATGAAATCATCGGCTTCCTCGAAATCGGCGCTTGTCGCGACACGGTGGTGGGCGGCTTGCCCTATGGCCTGCAGAAGCGGGTCGAGATGGCGCGTGCTCTGGTGGCGTCACCCAAGCTCCTGCTGCTCGACGAGCCGATGGCCGGCATGAACGCCGACGAGAAGGGCGAACTCAGCCGGCTGATCGCGGAGGTCAACCGCGTGTTCGGAACCACCGTGGTTCTGATCGAGCACGACATTGGGGTGGCAATGGGGCTGTCGCACCATGTCGTCGTGCTCGACTACGGCCGCAAGGTGGGCGACGGAACGCCTGCCGAGGTCAGGCGCAACCCGGAGGTCGTCGCCGCCTATCTCGGCACGAAACACTGAGGCCGGCACGATGTTCTTCCTCAACGTCCTGACCTCCGGCCTGCTGGCCGGGCTCATGTACGCCATGGTGGCGATCGGCTTCGTGCTGATCTACAAGGCCTCCGGCGTGTTCAATTTCGCGCAAGGGTCGATGGTGCTGTTCGCGGCCCTGACCTTCGTGGTGCTGAACGAGCATGGCTTTCCCTTCTGGGCCGCATTCCCGATCACGGTTGCGGTCATGATCCTTGGCGCGGTGCTGATCGAGCGGCTCGTTCTGCGGCCGCTGGTGAACCGCAGTCCCAACACCCTGTTCATGGCGACCCTCGGCCTGAGCTTCGCGATCGAGGGGCTGGCGCAGGCGCTATTCGGCTCCGACGTCCACCAGCTCGAGCTCGGCATCGACGACATGCCGCTCGATTTGTGGGGACTGCAGATCAGCACCTTCGACATCTTCGCTTCGGCGGTCGCCGTTGTCCTCGTCGCCGTGCTCGCCGTGCTCTTCAGCAAGACCCGGATGGGCATCTCGCTGCGGGCGGTGGCGGACGACAACTTGGCGGCGCAGTCGATCGGCATCCGTCTGCCGCGCATCTGGCAGATCGTCTGGAGCGTATCGGGCTTCGTGGCCCTGGTCGCAGGCCTGCTCTGGGGGGCGCGGCAGGGCGTACAGTTCTCGCTCTCGCTCGTGGTACTGAAAGCCATGCCCGTGCTGATCATCGGCGGCTTCTCGTCGATCCCGGGCGCGATCGTGGGCGGATTGCTGGTCGGGGCGACGGAGGACCTCGCCGACATCTACATCGGCCCGCTCGTCCACGGCAGCGTGTCGACCTGGTTCGCCTACACCCTCGCCGTGGCCTTCCTGCTCATCCGACCGTCAGGTCTGTTCGGCGAAACCACGATAGCGAGGGTCTAGACGTGACGGCCATCACCTCCCAGGCTCCCGCCGACCGTCCCGTGGCCCCGGCCCGCGCGCTGCTGCTGGCGCTCGGTCTCGTCATCCTCGCCGTCGTGCCCGTCGTCGGCGACGATTACTGGCTGAACTCGCTGATCATCCCAACCCTGGTGATGGGCCTCGCCGGTGTCGGCTTAAACCTGCTCACCGGCTATGCCGGCCTTGTCTCGCTCGGCTCGGCGGCCTTCATGTCGATCGGAGCCTTTTCAACCTATAATCTCATCCTGCGCGTGCCGGGGCTTCCTCTCCCCGCGGCTCTGGTCGTCGCAGGCCTGGTCGCCGCCTGTGCGGGCGTGCTGTTCGGCCTCCCCAGCCTGCGCATCAAGGGTTTTTACCTCAGCGCGTCCACGCTCGGGGCGCAGTTCTTCTTCGAATGGCTGTTCACCAACTTCCATTGGTTTTCCAACGACAGCATGTCGCTAACGATCTCGGCACCGCGCCTCGCACTCCTCGGCACCGACCTGAGTTCGCCGGCGGGCCGCTACAGCCTCGTGGTGGTCACGACGCTCCTGCTGCTCTGGCTCGCCCGTAACCTCGTCGACAGCCGGATCGGCCGGGACTGGATGGCGATCCGCGACATGGACACGGCGGCGGCCGTCGCGGGCATTCCCGTCGGGCGCCGGAAGCTGCTGGCCTATGGCATCAGCTCCTTTTTCTGTGGCATCGCCGGGGCGCTCTGGGCTTTCTGCTATCTCGGCACGGCCGACGCCCACGCCTTCGACCTCGATAAGTCCTTTCAGGTCCTCTTCATCGTCATCATCGGCGGATCGGCCAGTCTGGTCGGTAACTTCCTCGGCGCGGCCTTCATCGTGCTGACGCCGATCGCCCTCGACATTCTCGTTCAGACTCTCGGCCTTGACGGCATCGTCGACCACGGGACGGTCAGCAACCTGCTCCGCATCGTCTTCGGAGCCATCATCATCCTGCTCCTGATCAAAGAGCCGGATGGATTGGCGAGCCTGATCGGCAGGCTTGCCCGGCGCGTCAGCGCCCGACCTCAAAGGGGATAGCCATGATCGCCAGCGCCCGGTGTTGACGCTCCCTTAGCGTCCGACCTTCCAACCCTTGCCATTCAGACCGACCCCAAGCGCCTCGACCTTCCGTCGAGGGCATCGGGCGCGGTTTCCCAATGAAAGATTTGTATCATGTCACAGACCAAGACTGCGGCGCTGCTCGGCGCCTTCCTGCTCGCCACCACGAGCCTCGGCTGTGCCCCAGCCCGGGCCGCCGAACACGACGGGGAACAGCTATACCCGCTCTCGTCCTATCGTACGGGTCCCTATGCGCCCTCCGGCATCCCGCAATGGGGCGGCATCCGGGACTATATCAACTACATCAACGACAAGGGTGGCGTGGACGGCGTCAAGATCTTCGTGCAGGAATGCGAGACCGCCTATACGGTCGAGCGTGCCTTCGAGTGCTACGAACGCTACAAGAACGGCTACGCGGGCGCGCCCGTCGCGGCCATCTTCACCACGTCGAGCGGCTTCGACGCCGCCGTCTCGGAGAAAGCCCGCGCCGACAAGATCCCGGTGGTCTCCGTAGCGGGCGGGCGCGAGGACGCGGTCGACGGCCAGGTCTTCCCGTATCAGTTCCCGCTGCTCTTCGACTACTGGACCGAGTCCTCGATCGTCGTCGACTACATCGCCAAGCAGGTCGGCGGATACGACAAGCTCAAAGGCCAGAAGATCGCGACCCTCTACCACGATTCCGGCTACGGCCGCGACACGATCGAGGCGCTCGCCATTCTGTCCAAGAAGTATGGCTTCGAAGACATCCAGATCCCCGTGCCGCATCCGGGCGAGCAGCAGCAGGCGCAGTGGCAGCAGATCAAGCAGAGCGGGGCCGACTGGGTCTTTTTGCGCGCCTGGGGCGTGATGTCTCCGGTCGCGATCAAAACGGCGGCACGCGTCGGCTTTCCGGCCGATCATATCATCGGCGATATCTGGACGGGCTCCGAAGAGGACGTGAAGCCGGCGGGCGCGGCCGCCAAGGGATATCTTGCCGTCGCGGTCTACCCCTCGAGCACCGCCTTCAAGATCAGCCAGGCGCTGAAGAAGGACGTCATCGACGCCGGCAAGAGCGACCTCAAGGATACGTCGAAATTCGGCTCGGTCTATTATAATGCGGGCCTGGTCACGGCGATCCTCTATGTGGAGGTGCTGAAAACGGGCCATAAGAAGTTCGGCAACCGCCCGCTCACCCCAACCGAGGGACAGTGGGCGCTCGAACATCTCGACATCACGCCCGAGCGCATCGAGGAGATCGGCGCCACCGGCCTGCTGAGCCCGCTCAAGGTCACGGCGCAGGATCATGAGGGCCAGCCGGCCGCCAAGATCCAGCAGTGGGATGGCACGGCCTGGCATCCGCTGACGGACTGGCTGCACGGCGATCGCGCTCTGTTCCATGACGCGATCTTCGCCAAGGCAGCGGCCTATGCGAAGGAGAAGAACCTTCCGGCTCGCGAAACCGTGACCAACTGAGGAGACGGCACATGGCCGACCCCGCGCAGACCCTGGCCACCGGCGAGGAGAGCGTTCTCCGCGTCGATGGCGTTGAAGCGATCTATGGCGACGCTGTCCTGGCTCTGCGTGGGGTCTCCTTTGGTGTTCCAAAGGGCAAGATCGTGGCTCTTCTCGGGGCCAATGGCGCCGGGAAGAGCACGACGCTCAAGGCGATCTCGAACCTTCTCGGCGCTTCGCGCGGCCGGGTGAGCAAAGGCACGATTACCTGGCGCGGCAAGCGGACGAGCGGGGTCGACCCCTCAGACCTCGTCCGGATGGGCCTCGTGCAGGTCCTCGAAGGACGGCACTGCTTTCCGCAATTGAGTGTCGAGGAGAACCTGCTTTCCGGCGGCTTCGCACGTCGCCCGCGCCGGCGCGCGTTACGTGATGATCTCGAGCGGATGTATGCCATCTTCCCGCGGCTGAAGCTGCGGCGATCCTCGAAGGCGGGGCTGCTGTCGGGCGGGGAGCAACAGATGGTGGCCATCGGCCGGGCGCTGATGAGCCGGCCGACCCTCATGCTCCTCGACGAACCATCGATGGGCCTCGCCCCGATGATCGTGGAGGAGATCTTCGACACGATCCAGCGTCTCAACACCGACGACGGCGTGACCTTCCTGCTCGCCGAACAGAATGCCCATCTCGTGCTGCGCTACGCGCACCATGGCGTCGTGCTCGAAAACGGGAGGGTCGCGGCATCGGCCACTGCCGCCGACCTCCTGGCGCGTGACGATGTCAGCGACTTCTACCTCGGCGGACGCACCGCGACGCCCGTCATCCCTTCGGTCCAACCCGCGTAAACTGGATATCCATGACACAGATCGACCTCGCCTGGGGCGCCGGCCCCTCCGCGCGCTACGAGGCACTCGCGGCTCCGTTCCGTTCTCTGTTCGACGCCTTCCGAGAAGGTGCCGCAGAACGGGACCGCGATCGCCAGCTGCCATTCGACGAGTTCGCCCGGCTCAAGCAGGGGGGCTTCGGCGCACTGCGGGTTCCATTGGAGCATGGCGGCGCGGGCGCCTCGCTGCCGGAACTCTTCGCGCTGCTGATCGAGCTTTCTGAGGCGGAGTCCAATCTGACCCAGGCCCTTCGAGCTCATTTCGGCTTCACGGAAGATGTGCTGACCTCGGTCGACGCCCCTCGACGCGAACGCTGGCTGAGCCGCATCGGTCGCGGCGATATCCTTGGCGGCGCCTGGAGCGAGGTCGGCGATGCCAAGCTCGCGGCCTTTTCCACGCGAGTGCACGGCAGCGGCGACGAGCTGTGGCTCGAAGGCACAAAATACTACACGACGGGATCGCTCTTCGCCGACTGGATCGATGTCGGCGCAACCAATGCGGCCGACGAGGGGATCGGAGTCGTGGTGTCGCGGCACGCCCCGGGCGTGCAGATCCTGGATGACTGGGACGGCGTCGGGCAGGCGCTGACCGCGAGCGGTACCGCGATCTTCACCCATGTCCCGGTCCAGGCCTCTGACATCACGATGGCCGCCGACCGGTTCGCCTATGCGCCGGCCTTCTTCCAACTTGTCCAGCTCGCCACGATAGCCGGCATCGGCAGGGCCTTGGCGAACGAGCTTGCGTCGGCCGTGGCCAAGCGGTCCCGCACCTACACGCATGCGGCGGCATCGCGGTCGAGCGAGGATCCGCAGGTGCTCCAGGTCGTGGGCCGGGTTCGAGGTGCCGCCTATGCGGCTGGAGCGATCGTGCTCAAGGTCGCCGAGGCCGTGCAACGGGCCGCGGATGCCCGGGCGAGCCCGGAGCTTTTCGCAGCAGCCGTCGCAATTGCGGAACTCGAGAGTGCCCAGGCCCAGAGCGTCGTCATCGACCTCGTCCTGAAGGCTGCCACGACCGCCTTCGACGCCCTGGGCGCGTCCGCGGTTAGACGCGAGTCCGGCCTCGATCGGCATTGGCGCAACGCCCGCACGCTCGCGTCCCACAATCCTCGGATCTACAAGGACCGGATCGTGGGCGATTATCTGGTCAACGGCACGCCGCCGCCGCCGCAATGGCGCGTCGGCCGCAGCTGATAGAGGAGAGCTCGATCTGGCCCGCGACCCTGGCCCAAAGCATCTGCAGGATCGAAGACGATGTTTAGTCGCCACGCGCGAGATCGACATGGACATCGACAAAGCGCGTTGGTCGCGCGGACGACTTGTGGACGGCCCGCAACGCGAGCAGCGGAGCGCCGCCGCCGGCGTCGTCGCCGCCAGGATGTGCCTCGTCGCCGCACGTCGGCCGGGGCGGCGCCGAACGAACTGTGGTGCGTCGACTTCAAAGGCGAGTTCAAGCTCGGCAACGGACGCTAATGCTATCCCTTGACGGTCATCGACCATGCCTCCCGCTTTCTCCTGCTGTGCGAAGCGCTGGAATCGGTCCGCGAGGACACCGCCGTCACAGCCTTCGAGCGGCTCTTCCGCGACCGCGGCCTGCCGGCGCCATCCGCTCCGACAACGGCGTGCCCTTCGCCAGTCCCAATGCGCTCTTCAAGCTTTCCAAGCTCGCCGTCTGGTGGCTTAGGCTCGGCATCGAAATCGAACCGATCAAGCCAGGTCACCCGAAGCAGAACGGCCGCCACGAGCGCATGCACGTCACCCTCAAGAGGGAAGCCACCCGACCACCAGGCATGAACAGCCTGCAGCAGCAGTACCCATCCGGCGAGGGGCGCCTTGCGGAACGGCAGTGAGGCGCCTTCCATCTGACCTTAAGTCTGGCCTTAAGGTGAGTCGCAGGTGCGTGTGGATGTTCTCGGGGTGGAACGGCGGCGGCGCTGGTCGTCGGACGAGAAAGCTCGGCTGGTTGCGGAAACGCTCGCGCCCGGAGCCCGCGTTTCGGAGGTGGCCCGGCGGAACGAAGTTGCGCCAAGCCTGCTGTTCACCTGGCGGCGGCAGGCCTGGGTTCAAACGCCGACCGCTGAGCCTGTCTTCCTGCCCGTCCAAGTGACGGCCGAACCCCGCCCAGCCTCACCGTCAGCGCGTTCTTCAAAGCGGCAGCGCAAGGCGCCCGGCACGATCGCGATCGATCTCGGCTCGGGGCGGCGGCTGACCGTCGGCGCCGATGTGGATGCCGCGGCGCTGGCCCGGGTCCTCGACGTGCTGGAGCGGCGATGATCCCGGTGCCGAGCAACGTCCGGGTGTGGTTGGCGACGGGGCACACGGACATGCGGCGCGGCTTCAACGGTCTCGCGCTGCAGGTTCACGGGGCGTTGAATCGCGATCCGCACGACGGGCAGCTCTTCGTTTTCCGCGGTCGCCGCGGCGACCTCGTGAAGGTGCTCTGGCATGATGGGCAGGGCCTCTGCCTGTTCGCCAAGCGGCTGGAGCGCGGCCGTTTTTTGTGGCCGTCGGTCGCCGACGGCGTGGTGACGATCACGCCGGCGCAGCTTGGCTACCTGCTCGAGGGGATCGACTGGCGGGCGCCGCAGAAGACGTGGCGACCCCTCGCGGCGGGCTGACGTAGAAGGCATTCTCATCACTGCGCGAGGGTCTTCCCTGCAGGGCCCGTTCGTGATTCTCTGGCTTTGTGACCACGCCCCTTGAGTCGCTGCCGACCGATCTTGCTGCCGCCCACGCGGTGATCCTGGCCCAGCGGGATCTGCTGGCCGAGGCTCGGGCGGTGGCGGCACGGGCCGAGAGGGAGCGAACATCGTTCCGGCTCGAGATCGAGCGGCTGAAGCTTCAGCTGGAAAAGGCTCGGCGGGCCCGCTTCGGCCAGACCTCCGAGCGCGGGCGTCAGATTGTCGAGCAGCTCGAACTCGCCATTGCCGACCTCGAGGAGACGCAAGCCGAGGCCGAGACGACGGCGGACATCGTGGCCGCGCCCAAGCCGGCATCACGGTCGGGCTCCGACAGGCGCAAGCCAGCCAGACGCCCCTTGCCCGATCACCTGCCGCGCGAGCGGGTGGTCTATCCGGCGCCATGCGCCTGCGGTCATTGCGGCGGATCGCGCCTGCGCAAGCTCGGCGAGATCGTCACCGAAAGCCTCGAATGCGAGCCGCGACGCTGGAAGGTGGTCCAGCACGTGCGCGAGACCGTAACGTGCCGCGATTGCGAGGCCATCACCGAGACGCCGGCACCCTCCGATCGCCCGCGGTCGCGCCGGCCCGCATCTTCTCGCCCTCGTGCTCGCTTCCAAGTACGGCCAGCATCTGCCGCTCAACCGCCAGAGCGAGATCTACGCCCGCGAGGGAGCCGCCATCGAGGTCTCGACCCTGGCCGACTGGGTGGGCGCCTGCGCGGCGAGCCTGCAGCCGATCATCAAACGTATCCGCGCCCACGTTCTGGCGGCCGAGCGCCTCCATGCCGATGACACCACCGTGCCCATCCTGGCCAGCGGCAAGACGACGACGGGGCGCCTCTGGACCTGAGTGCGCGACGACCGGCCGTTTGCCGGCAGCGATCCGCCAGCCGCCGTCTTCTTCGCTTCGCGCGACCGGACTGGCGCTCATCCCGAGGCTCATCTCGCCGGCTTCACCGGCCTGATGCAGGCTGACGCCTATGCCGGCTTCAACCGGCTCTACGCGCCAGGCCGCACGCCGGGGCCGATCATCGAGGCCGCCTGCTTCGCCCACGCACGACGCAAGCTGTTCGACCTCGCCAAGGTGGCCAAGGCCCCGATCGCCGCGGAGGCGGTGCTGAAGATCGACGCGCTGTTCGCCATCGAGCGCGAAATCAACGGGCGGACTTCAGCCGAGCGGCTCGCCGTCCGCCAGGCCACGATGCGCCCCCTCATCGATGCGCTCGAGGTCTGGCTCATCGCCCAGCGCGCCAAGCTGTCGTCCAAGACGGAGCTGGCCAAGGCCATCACCTACAGCCTGAAGCGCTGGACCGCACTGACCCGCTTCCTCGACGACGGCCGCCTCTGCATGACCAACAACGCCGCCGAACGCGCCTTGCGCGGCGTTGCCATCGGACGCGCCAACTGGACCTTCGCAGGCTCCGACCGCGGCGCCCCAGCGTGCCGCCGCCATCTACACCCTCACCGAAACCTGCAAACTCAACGGCGTCGACCCGCAGGCCTGGCTCGCCGATGTCCTCGCCCGCCTGCCGGACCATCCCGCACGCCACATCGACGACCTGCTGCCCTGGAACTGGATGCCGCGTCGCCTCGCTCAAGCCGCGTAGCCCGCCCAGCAACCAACCGACAGCCCCTGCCTGCGGTCTTCACCGGATGGGTACGTTGAAAAGGTCGGAGAGCACGTCGATGACGTCGATCGACTTGAGCTGGCGCGAGACCCGGATGGCCAGGAATTCACGCGTGAACTCGTCGACGACGTTGAGCGTCCGATATTTTCGGCCGTCATGGGTGCGGTCCTCGACGAAGTCATACGACCAGACGTGATCGCGATGCTGCGGGCGCAGGCAAATACAGGAGCCGTCAGCCAGCCAGAGGCGTCCCTTCTTGGGCTGCTTGGCGGGCACCTTCAGCCCCTCGCGCCGCCAGATGCGCTCGACCCGCTTGTCGTTGAGGAACCAGCCGGCCTCACGGAGCAAGGCCGCGATCTTCCGGTAGCCGAAGCGGCCATATTTGCGGGCCGTCTCGATGAGATCGGCCGTTGTCGAGCGTGAGGTCCGCAATCGCTCGACGCAGGCGCAGGTTCTCCGTCTCGAGATCCTTCAACCGCTTCACCTGGTCCGACTTCAGCCCACCAAACTCCTGCCGCCACCGATAGGACGTCACCTCGGTGACCCCGATCGAGCGGACCGCATCCGCTACGCTCTTCCCCTGCGAAACCAGAACGTCCACCTGACGCAGCTTGGCAACAATCTCTTCGGGCTTGTGTCTCTTCCTCGGCATCTGATCCGTCCTCGTTCAGGCTCGAAAGCCATACCTCAGGGCGGACCACTTCAATGGGGGAGGATCAGTTTGCCATTCACTGCTTTGCGTTCCTGTTGATTGACATCCGCCTCGGCCAGCCCGAGGTTTAGTTTTTACTCGCGAGCTGCGGGAGAGTTTCTGCTGCGCGGCGTGGCAGCTATTCCTGCTCGCTCAGGTCCAAGACGGGGGCTGCGTCGGCCTTGTTCGAACGTGCTTCCTGAGTGACGGCGCTGACGTGCGGGATGTTTCGTGCGGCTGCGGCTTGATTTCCCCGACTCAGGGATTGTGAGAGCGACAGGTTTTTGCGGGCTGGAGCGCTGTCCGGGTCGATCCGCAAGACCTCACGGTAGACGGATTGCGCCTCGCCGTGCTGTCCCAGGCCATCGAGAGCCACGCCCTTGCCAATGAGTAGGGGCGTGGATTTACCATCGATGAGCAAGCCGTCTCGGAATACGGCAAGCGCTTCTGCAGGGCGCCCGGCCGCTACCAGGAGGCGCCCGAGCGTGACGCTGACCTGCGCGTTCGACGGATCGCTTGCATGCGTCGACTTAAGCACGTCGATGGCTTCCGCGACACTCCCCTGCTCGGTGAGAGAGCGGGCCACGCCTATTCGCGCCGGCACCGAGCCGGGCTGCAACTCGCCCGCCCGACGATAGAACGCCAGGGCCCCGCCGCTATCGCCCGATTGTTCGGCGGCATCCGCGATACGGAGCATCGCTTCGGGATTGTCGGCGACCCGCGCCTGACGCGCCGACTCGACATCCCCGCTGTTGGCGCAGCCCGACAACAAAACCGCGAGCAAGACGGCAGATAAGGGTGGACACGTCGTGGCGAGGGCGCCGGCCCGGAGCGGCCCGTTCCCAAGTTCTGGTTCCGCCCCGCGCGACGCCACGATGAGACCTGAGCTTTCGAAAACATGTGAACGATGAGTCTGCGGACGAAACGCATTTTCGAGCCTAGCCATGGCACACGCCCAAGAACCTTCTGTGACAGCAAAGCTCGCGATCAAAGGACGCCAGCCTCACGCATGCACGCGATCACCGGATTGAACATCTCCTGCGAGATCATGCGGCCGACCTTGAGACGCCGGCTCAGGAGAGCGACGGCCTCCGCGTTGAAAACCACCGGCAGATTGAACATCTTGGCTTCGCTCAGGAGAAGAATAGCGCCATCCTCGGTGCCCCTGGCGACGAGAACCGGTACCAGTGCGTCCGGGACCGCGAACCGCAGGGCGAGCGCCACATCGCCGCTGCGGATGATAAAGGTTGCGTTGCGCAAGCCGGTTTTCAACGCCGCGCTGCTCCGGCGGTCCTGCCTGTGCTGGCTCCGTATCATCGGGTCGCCCTCGCTCTCCTTTCGTTCCCGCTTCTGTTCGGACTTAGTCATCCGCATATCGCGCCGGAACAACCAGCGTTGCAGGCCGATGTCGAGGCCGCCCAGCGCCAGGAACAGCCCAGCGACCGCTAAGAGGAGCGGCTCCAACAAGCCGCGTAGAACGGGGCCGGTACAAAGGATGCCGCAGGCCGGAAGCTCGGCGAGCGTCTGGAGGGAGCCGGCGATCAAGAAGACGGTTAGCCCGCCCACCACCCCGACCTTGGTCAAGGACTTGGCGAGTTCGACGAAATTCTTGATCGCGAACATGCGCTTCAACCCAGCGACCGGATCGAGGCGCTCCATTTTGGGCAGGACCGGGTCCAGGGCCGCCAGGGCGCCGCCGTTGATCACCACGTTGCTGATCACTGCGGCAGTGACGATGAGCCCGGTGAAAGGCGCGACCGCCCACAAGGCGTTGCTTGCGAGGCGCGCTAGCAACGGGCCCACGGCATTGCCAAACGGACGGTCGAGCAACGCCGGGACGGCGAGCAGGCCATCGCTCAACTGATTGAACAGGAGCACGAAGCGCACGGACAAATAGCCGAAAGCCACGGCTGTCACGGTCGCACTGACCATCTCCTTGCTATGCGCGATCTGGCCCTTCCGGCGTGCCTCACGCAGTTTCTTGGCAGAGGGCGGAAGCGTTTTCTCTTCGCTCGTGTCCTCTCCGCTCATGGTTTCACCGACGTGTGGAGGAGGTCGAGGATCATCGGCAAACCCGCCAGATCCTGGCGCATGTAGGTCAGCAGAAACAGCACATAAAGCGGCATGAAGATGAAGAAGACGATGTTGCGGGCCGACAATGCCAGATCGTCGATCCGCAGCTGAGGCGCCATGCGGGCGACGATCATTAGCCCCGCGTCGACCAGCAGCATGGCCGCTACGGCCGGGAGCGCCATCAGCAAGCCGTGCAGCGTCACGCGGTCGAGGAGCCCGAGAAGCAGCAAGGGGGTTCGATCGTCTAACTGCGGCAAGGCGCCAAGCGGCCGCCAGACAGCCCAACTGCCGTAGAGCAGGTCGGCGAGGGTTTCGAGGCCCCCGGTCAAGACGAAGACGGCGATCCCGCTCATGATCAGCATGGTGCCCGAGATCGACACGTCCTCGAAGCCGGCCGGATCGTTGAGCCGGCCCTGTGTGGCACCCCGCTGGGCATCCAGAACGTCTCCCGCGACGTCGAGTGCCCAGAACGACGCCCCGAGCAACAGCCCGAGGGCTGAGCCGATCACGGCTTCCTTGCAGGTCAACAGGAGCAGGCCGATCGGTCCTATGTCCCGCAGCGGCATCGCGGTCGCCAGAACCGGCACCATGGGCAGCGCCAGCCCGGAGGCGATGGCGCCGCGGACCAGGCCGGTAATCTGCGCCCGTGTGAAAACCGGATTTAGGGACAGCATCGCCAGTGGGCGAGCAAGCGCTATGCCGTAGGCCAGCAGCCAGTGCCACACCAGGACGAAATTCAAGTCGCCGCTCACAATGCGCCTGCTTGGGCGCGATTCATCGGGTCATCGTGGGAAAGCTGTCGAACAACTGACCCGACAGACGTACCAGCGGCGTGACCAGCAAGGGTCCGGCCAGTGCCAAGATGGCGATAACGACGAGCAGTTTGAATGCGATGGGTAAGGACTGGTCCTGGACCTGCGTCACCGCCTGGAGAATCCCGACGATCAGGCCGACGGTCATCGCGGCCAGCAGGGGTGGAAGCGACATCAGCAGCACGACGCCGAGCATGGCCTGCAACTGTGCGATGAGATCGTTGTGCGCCATCCCCGGGTCAGTTCGCGTAGCCGAGAACGAGGCCGTGCATGAGCCGGGTCCAGCCCTCGATCGCAACGAACAGAAACAGCTTGAACGGAACCGAGATCGTCGTGGGTGAAACGGCGGACATGCCCATCGCCATCAACACCGCGGTCGTTACGAGGTCGACGGCGATGAACGGCAGGTAAAGCAGGAATCCCGCCTCGAAGGCGCGCCTCAGTTCGGACAGCACGAAGGCAGGCACGACGACCAGAAGGTCGTCGGGCGTGACCGACAAGCCGGGATCGGGCCCCCAGACCCGCACCGCCGCGGCGGTGAAGAACTCGCGTTCCCCGGGGCTGACGAATCGCGCCATGAACTGCTTGGCCGGGACTTCCGCGCGAGTCGCGATCGCGCCGAAATCCGAAAAGGTGGCGTAATGCTGGCCCGGCGCTGAGACCTCTGCGTAAACCTTGGCGGCCACGGGAGCCATGACGTAGCCGGTCAGCAGCAGCGCAATCCCGTAAAGAACGAGATTGGGCGGGGTCTGCTGAACCCCCAGGGCATTTCGCAGGATGAAGAGGATGACCGAGATCTTGATGAAGCTCGTCATGGTCACGGCGACGAAGGTCAGCGTTCCCAGGGCCGTGATGGCGACCAGGATGGCCAGGAGATTGGGTTGTGCATCACCCATGATCGAAGAGCCGAACGATCCGCACGGCGGCCGCGCCCTCGACCTCGACGAGTTCGCCTTGGCCGATTTGGCGTCCGTTCGCGCTGATGCGCACCAGCTCGGTCGTGCTGCGCCCGAGCTCGAGGACCGACCCGGTCCCGAGCCGGCGTAATTCACCCAATGGGATGTCCAGGCGTCCGACATCGAAGGTCAGCAGCACCGGCAGTTCGTCGGGATCCGCGATCGGGGCCTCTCCCGGCAGGCCTTCAGCCGCATCAGCGTTTTGCATGGTCCACTCCATTGTGCCGAGATCCTGCGAGGGCCGCGGAGCTTCGAGCAGTCGCCACCCGTCCGAGCCATGCTGAGCCGCGGCCGTCCAGGTTTCGGCGATGACGAGCATCGCGCGACCGTTGGAGGCCGTCTGGAGCAGGACGGCGTCGCCGGCGCGGAGCGAGGCCAAGACCGCGATCGTCAGTCGCGTTGTCCCGATCCGAAGCACGGCCGGAAGCGGGAAGCGGGTCATGGCGAAGGGCGCAACCGGCCAACCGCCCACGATCGCGCCGGTCGGAGACGAGCCGTTACTCGGCGGCTCGACTCCCGCCACTGTGAGCTCCCAGCGCGTGCTGCCGTCTTCGAGGCGCAGGTTCAAGGCTCCCGCAGGGGCGGGAGGGGTGTCCTGGGTCATTGACGAGATCACGACCTCTCGACCGCTCGCCTGCTCCCACGCCGTAATCGCCGGCAGAAGCGCCGCTTCTAGGAGAACTGCCGCAAGATCGGGTGGCAAGGCGGCAACATCCAGCTCGGGTTCCAGCGCGCGCAGGATTTGAGATGCCAGTCTCTCCGAGCAGCGGATATCGAGCTGATCCTTCCCCCAAAGTATGCAGACGCAAACGTAACCCGGTGCCGAGGGTCCCCGTCCGTCGTCGGTCAGGCGCAGCTTGAGTGGCCCGCTTAGAAGGTCCAGCACGGCGCGGGGAGCGTAACGTTGGCGCGAGGTAAGGGCTTCCGCCCGACTCATGCGCGGCAGCGATAGGGCGCGCGCGGTCACGTCCGCCGCCAGCTGTCTGCCGCCTGGTTTTCACGCTCGCTTTCCTCGGCTGCCTCGACGGTCTGCCGCCAGGCGCGAGCCATGGTTTCGGCCAGCCGCTCCCGCTTCCATGTGGCTTTTGTTTCCACCCGCAAGCGGGCGATGGCGGTCTGCAGCGCCCCGTCATGGTCTCGGGCAGCGGCCTCGGCGGCGGCCAGGGAGCGGGTATTTTCTGCCGACGCGGCTTGCAGAGACCGTTCCAGCGTGATGAGGCCATCAAGCGCGGCGAGATCGATTGCGCGCCCGCGAAGGGAACCGTGCGCTTCGCCGATCCGACGAAGCGCGAAGAGTTCATGCATATCCCTTCGTTCGCGCGCCACCCTCTCGGCGGAGGCGGCTGCCTCATGCGCTCGCTCCGCCAGGGCGAGGGCGAGGCGTCCCCGCTTCTCGCGCGCCCGCTGGATGCGCAGCATCATCGCGGAACGCGTCGCCTTCAAGGCGTGAGCCTGGCCAGCCACGCCTGGGTCTCCTCCCACGATGTACTCTCGGTGGCGCCCTGGCGCAAAAAGCCGCGCACGCCGTCGATGCCGGCCAGTGCGGCGTCGCTCCGCGGATCAGCGCCGGCCTTGTATTCGCCGACCTGGACCAGGAACTCGAGTTCGTTGTAGCGGTGCAGGAGGTCCCGGACAGCGGCGGCCCGGGTGCGGTGCAGCGAATCCGTGACGGCGTCCATCACGCGGCTGCGGCTGGCCAGGATATCGATGGCCGGATAGTGGCCGGCTCCAGCCAAGCTCGGCGACAGGACGATATGTCCGTCGAGGATGGCCCGGGTTTCTTCGGCCACCGGATCGCCGGTGCCGTCGCCTTCCACCAGGACCGTGTAGAAGGCCGTGATGGAACCGGTGGCAGCGGGTCCCGCCCGTTCAAGCAATCGAGGCAGTTCCGCCATGACGGAAGGCGGAAAGCCGCGCCGGGTCGGCGGCTCTCCCGCCGCGAGCCCGACCTCGCGTAGAGCGCGTGCGAATCGTGTCACGCTGTCCATGACCAGGAGAACGCGCTGGCCCTGGTCGCGGAACGCTTCGGCGATGGTCGTCGCCGTATAGCTTGCCTTAAGGCGTTCGACCGCCGGGCGGTCGGAGGTCGCTACGACGAACACCGTCCTGGCCCTCGCCTTATCGTCCAGCTGTCGTTCGATGAATTCGCGTACCTCGCGACCACGTTCGCCCACCAGGGCGACCACCACCGTGTCGACCCGGGCGCCGCGAACCAGCGCGGCCAGCAGCGTGGATTTTCCACCACCCGGCTCGCCGTAGATTCCGAGCCGCTGCCCTTCGCCGCAGGTCACGAATCCGTCGATGGCGCGGACACCCAGCGGGAGCATCCGGTCGACCAGCCGCCGCTCGAGAGCCGGTGGCGGCGTCGCGTTGACCGCACGACGCGCGCAAGGACCGAGCGCGCCGCGCGTCGCCCTATCGAGTGGTCGGCCAAGCCCGTCGAGCACGCGGCCCAGCAGCGCGTCACCGACCGGGACGCGAAGCACGTCTCCGGTCCGCTCGACCTCCGCCCCCGCGCAGAGGCCCAACATGTCTCCGAGCGGCGCCAAGATGGCCTCGTCGGCATCAAGGCCGACGACTTCGGCCAGCAGCGGTTCCGCCCGCCCGCGATCGTGCAGCTTGCAAAGCTCCCCGAGCCTCGCCTCAGGCAAGACGGCGCGCAGCACCGTGCCGATGGCGCGCACGACCCGGCCACGCTCCTGGCGAAGATCCAAGGCGCCGACACGGTGGCCCAAGCGACCGAGCTCCGCGGCGAGTCGGTTCGCGCTCATCGGACCGCTTCCGCATCGAAGACATCTTGGGAAGGCATCGAGTTCAGCATGGCGCGGAACTGCGCCAGCAGGCCCACTTCAGTGCGGCCGCGCGGGTGGACCAGCGTACATTCGCCGGGTGCTGCGGCCGGATCCGCGATTATGATCACGCGGCTGCCCTTCTCGCGATCCTGCAGAACGGCCCGCATCGCCTCCGCGGCATCCGGCTTCATCCGCAGGGTGAGGCGGACGTCCCGGCCGTGTTCGGCGATGGCGTCCGCCGCCAGTCGCGCTACCATGTCGTCTGCGGGGAGGCTGGACAGCACCCGGTGCGCCGCCGCGAGCGAGACCTCGCCGAGCTCGCTCTCGCGCTCGCGCCAGAACTGGTCCACGGCAAGGCTTGCGGCGAGTGTCAGCGCCGCAGCCTCCGCCAGCCCCTGACGCAAGCCCTCATTATGCGCCTCCTGCAGGGCTGCGTGTCGTTCGGCCGCGATGCCGGCGCGCAGGCGGGCGGCGTTCCCCTCGGCCTCCGCCACGATGGCGCGGGCGTCGGTATGGGCACGAACCCGGTCGGCACGAACGACCAGCGGCGAGGCAGGTAGGCTCGCCATGGTCAGCGCCCGAGGAGCCAAGCCACGATGCCCGGCCCCGTCTTGGCGTGGGTAGCATCGAAGGATACATCCGGCCGCATCAGTCGCAAGCGAGCCGCGATCGACGGTGGTTGGGCCTCGCACCAGGCTGCGAGAGAGGCGGCGCCGTCGGCCGCTACCGCCTCGACGAGGCTTGCGGGCGACGGCGCGGGATATCCGACCGGCTGTGCCAAAGCGATTCCGGCGAGCGCGAGCTCATACGTGTTTTCGCCGAGAGCACCCACGAGGGTGCGGCGCGACGGGCCATCGATGATCCGAGCGATGGCGCCGGCATGCCAGACGGCACCCGTCCGGTTGGCGAGATCGTGGAGTTCATCCGGCAGCATGGCCAGAGCCGCGGCCTGCCACTTGTCCGGCACGGCGAGTGCGCCCAACCGCGACACGACCACGGGCGCCAGTCGCGCCTGCAGCCTCGGCGAGCGAACGAGCCGAGTCACGAGAGCGGGGGAGACGCCGAACCCTAACAGCAGGGCAATCCTGTCGTGCGGAGCGGCATCGAGGAGGCGAAGGTCTCTCACTCGGCAGGTTCCAGCGAGGGAATTCTGGTTCTCGCGATGAGTGCCCCGATCCATCGGCGGAACATGAGCAGAAGCGCGGACATGATGACGATCGCGCCCCCGCCGATGAGCCCCGGCACCTGCCAGTCCGGCGTCGACGAGACCGCGACACGGGCCGGCGCTTCGACATGCGGCACGGGCACGAGCACCACCGATACCTTGTCGTAATTCAGCCCCTGAACGCTATTGGCTACCAGCATCTTTATCTGCGAAACCAGCGAGGTGACCTGGCTCGACTCGTCATAGCGAACGAACACGGAGGCGGAGGACGGGGTCGGATCGCGTTTGAGCAGGTCGTTGTCGGGCAGCACCACCTGCACGCGAGCCGTCAGCACGCCGTCGATCTGCGACACTGTGCGGGACAGCTCCTGCCCGAGCGCCCAAAGAAAGCGCGCCTGCTCCTGAATGGGCGAGGTGATCAGGCCGCTCGGCTGGAATACATCGTTGATGGTGCTGAAGTGTTCTCGGGGATAACCGCGCGAGCGAAGTACCTCGACGGCATTCGCAAACTGCTTTTGTTCGACCACGATAGTATCGGTGCCGTCCTTCGCCTGTGCTTTTTCAACGTTTAGGCCACTTCGCAGCAAGATAGCCAGCATCTCGTTGGCTTCCTGCTCCGGCAAGGCTGTATAGAGTTCCGTTTGACAGCCGCTCAGCAGGAAAGCCGCGAACACGGCGCCTGTTCCTAAGCAGCAACGAGCGACGGCCTGCATCACTGGCCCTTCAGCAACGTATTGAAGATCTTCGTGGACTCGGTGGAACCACGGCTCGCCATGGTGGTCTCAATAGCAAACATATAGGCGCGCTCCATCTGCGAAACGGCCGAGGCCATAGTGCCCTTATCCAATCCGGCCTGCGGCGCCTCACCTGTGGCGGCTTCAGCAGATCGAGTCGTCTCATCGGGCACTTTTAACCGCGCCGCCAGCGTCTCGGCCTCGTGGGCAATCCGATCGACCAGTCCGTTGCTTGCCGACGGCAAGGCCGCCCGCATGTCGTTGGGCACAGCCATTGCGGCTGCGTGGCTGAAGTCGGCGGCTTGAGCCGCCGAGGGCTGTTGCATCGGCTCGACCGGCAGATGGATCTGCGCAGAGCCCGCCGAACCTGGGTCATTCGCGGGAGCTTGCGCCAGCTGCGCCGTCACCCCCTCTATCGCGAGGCTCTCGACCATAGTGAAACTCCGCTTGGAGCGCCCTGAAGCAAGTGAACGTGCCGGTTGTACCCAACGCTGCTCTCTCGCAGCATATGTTGTGCGGCGGCGCTTTTGTTAGCCCGATAAAATCGACTTAGCAAGCCCTGTTCAGCGCAATCTCGAGCCATTGAACACGCCGACTGTCGCAAATGCTTTACGTTACAATTTTGCGACAAAATTATTACCATCACTGAATCAAATACTCGGGCCATGTGGGAATTTTTGACGATTTTAGACTTGATCAAGCGCGAGAGCCGTGATCTTTAGTTTGCGCGAGATCAATTGCGAGGACATGAACGTGCAGCGATGGCGTTCGAGCGTAGCGGTCTTGAGCGTCGCGATGGTCGTTTCCACAAACGCCATCGCTTCCGAGCCAATCTGGCCGCCCACGGCATATGATTATGTCGTGGTCGACCAAGATCTGCGGACTGTGCTTACACAGTTCGGCACCAATACGGGCTTGCGACTTGTCTTGTCCGATCAAGTTCAGGGTCGGGTGCACGGGCGTCTCCCTAGTGCCTCCCCTCGAGAGTTTCTGTCGAACCTGGCTCAGGAATTTGGGCTCGACTGGTATTTCGACGGTGCGGTGATCTCGGTCAGCGCAACGTCCGAGGCGCAAACTCGTCTTCTGTCGTTGCAGGGGGTGAGCTTTCCAAAATTGCGCGACGGGTTGGCGGCGGCGGGTCTGCTCGAGCAGCGTTTTCAGCTCAAGCCCGGGTTGGCGTCCGACATCGTCATCATATCGGGGCCTCCGCGCTATGTAGCGATGGTTCAGCAAGCGACGGCTGCTCTTTCAGCGGAAAAGGATGTCAAACGCGCACCTGCTTCGGGAGAGACAATGGTCGTTTTCCGCGGCTCGACCGTGAACCGAGTTCAGTTCCCGTAAAGGCCGTATGGATCTGGCGACAGGGCGAGCTCTAGCTAGACGCATAAAACGTAAAACAGTACTTTTCGGAGCGCTTGACGACATCGAGCTTGGCATTTCCTCGCGGTTTCTCGCGATGACCTTCCTCTATCGAATGATTGGTCAACAATTGTAAGGGAAGCCTCGACATGACTGACATCGCACCCGTGGGCCAAGTCGGTGGCGCAGCCACCCCCACGCCGACAACCGACAGCTCGTCCACGCAGCTGCAGCAAGCTTTCGCCGACGGCGTCGTGCAGTTCATGGGAGCCGAACTGCAGAGTTCCGAGAGCGACACCATCTCGGCCATCAACGACACCACCAGTGATCCGGATGCACCGAGCTGAGGGTTGTAAAGCAACCCGCTGGGTCCTCAGCCAACTTCACCGCATACAAGGAGATGATTCATGACGAGTGCTGTCAGTTCTACCCCCGGCAATTACTCGAGTTCATCCATAGGCGGCCAGGATAACACCTCGCCGTCGCATGTGGCTGACTTCAACGCGGCCGCATCCGGTGCTAACGGAGCCGCCAAGGGCGAGGTGGATTCATCGACGGGTGCCGGCGCGGCCACGGCCGATGTCGCGTCCCTGATCAAGCAGTTGATCCCCTTGCTTCAGCAACTGCTCACCACGTTGAGTGGAGGGGCGCCGGCGGGAGCTCAAGCCGCCCCTGCGGCGGCTCAGGGCGGTCCGGCCGAGCCCCCCGCTTCACCAGACCAGACTCCCGGAGCGGGGCCGACATCCGCTGCCGGAGACGGCACGTCGGCTCCCGCCGACAGCACGGGCGATCTCAAGACTCTCGTGCCCCAGCTCATCTCCGCGCTTCAGCAGGCGCAAAGCGCGCAGCCGGGTCCTGGCAGCACTGCCCCTTCGCAGTCGCCCGCGCCTGGCGCCGGCCCGACCGACTCGAGCACGAATGGCCAGCTTGGGTCGCTGATCCAGCAACTGATCTCGCTGCTCCAGCAGGTCCTCGGTGCGGGCGGCGCGTCGCCGGCGGCCTCCTCGGCGGCGGGCGGTGCGACAGACACCGCAACCCTCATCAAGGAGCTGATCGCGCAGCTTCAGCCGCAAGGTCAAGGCACCCAGAGCGGTGCCCCTACGCCGGGGGCCGCCGCGCCGGGCGCCGCCACTCAGCCGCAAGCGAGCTACAACCCCGGCATGGGCATCTCCGGCGCGGAGATCAACGCCATGCTGGCCAACGCCAATGGAACCGGGCCGGAGGTCATCTTCTCGGACTACGACAAGGCACCGTCGAATGATGCGGTGTCCGCCGCTTCCCCCGCAGCGGGTGGCCAGGTCTCGAACCTGAGCTCGCAGGTTGGGAACGAGGCGGCCTGAACCGGCCGCCGCTCAGCGGACCGGCCTTACCGGCCGATCCGACCATAAGCCCACAATGGGCTTCCAACGTCGATCAACCAGCAACAAGGACAACGACCATGGCAGCAGCAGCACCCAGCGCCCCTAACGCCGCGACCGACAGCTCCGGCGCGCTTCAATCGGGCTCGAGCTCGGTCGACGCCGAGATCGGGCAGATGAACGCGGCCTTCGCGCTCGCGACGGAGACCAACATGAAGATCACCGTCGCCAAGACGGTCGACGGCGCCGAGGAAACCGCGGCGCAGCAGCGTCCCAACATCGGCTAAGCGCCGCAAAACGGAGGCTCGGCATTCCCGAGCCTCCGCCTCGTCACGTCGCCAAGTGCCATCGCGGGAGCCAGCTTATGACGAAGGACTCATCTTCAAACCTGATCCTGGTCGTCGAGAGTGGCGTGCATCGGACGGCCCGCGCCGCGCTTGCGGCGGGTCGTACTCGGGTCGGCGCCGCTCCGGACAATGAGATCGTCCTGCTCGATCTCGGTTCCGCCCCCACGTCTTTCGCGTTGGATACGAGCGGCGATGGCGTCGTTCTTCACGCGGTTGCGACTTCGATTGAGCTGCCGCGCCGCAAGAAGCTCGCTGCCGGCCGATCGAAGCGTTGCCGCGCCGGCGCTAGGTTCGCGAGTCACGGCACCGCCTTCAGGCTCGAGGGACCGCAGCGCAAGCCGTTCCGTCCTGCGCGTTACCACCTCATGTGGTCGGTGCCGGTCTTGGCTGGCGGCATGTTTTGCATCGCATTATTGAGCGTCTCGGCCTCGCCCAATGCCTCGCCGGTCGAGGCCTCCGATATTTCGTATGAGGCGACCGGCTCCGTTCCGCCCAAGGCCAGGGATGCGGCGGCCGGATCCGGCCGGCCGGCAAGCGCCGTCCTTGAGATGTTGCGGGAGCACCTGGCCGCCACAGGGCTAGACTCGATCAGCGTGACGGCTCGGCCCGAGGGCTCGATCGAGGCTCGCGGGCAGATCTCGCCGCAGCAGGATGCGACCTGGCGCGAGGCTGGCCGATGGTTCGATGGCGCCGCGGGGGGCCGAGCCGTCCTCGTCGATCAGGTGCACGTCACCGCTGAGCCGCCGCCGCTCACGGTTCAGGCGGTCTGGCCGGGGCGCACCCCTTATGTGATCGACGGGAGCGGCGACAAGCTCTTCGTCGGCACCGTATTGCCCAGCGGCTGGGCAATCAGCGGTATCGAGGCCGGACAGGTGCTCATCAGGCGCGGCGGCCAGTCCTTCACGGTGCGGTTCTGATGGCCATGCCGCTTTGGCTGACAACGCTGCTCCAGCGCGTGGCGGCGCGGCAGGAATTGGCGCTGGTCGGCATGCTGGTGCTCACCATGGCCATGATGATCCTGCCCATCCCGACTTTCCTGGCGGATGTGCTGATCGCCGGCAATATTGGCTTGGCCATGTTGCTGATGATGGTGGCGATCCATATCAGCGGCCCAGTGGAGTTTTCGACGCTTCCTTCCGTAATCCTCATCACCACGGCATTTCGGCTGTCATTATCGATAACAACGAGCCGCATGGTTCTGGTGCAGGCCGACGCGGGCGAGATCATTCGCACCTTCGGTGAGTTCGTGATCGCCGGCAACGTCGTGGTGGGCCTCGTGGTCTACCTGATCATCACGATCGTTCAATTCGTTGTCATCACCAAGGGAAGCGAGCGCGTGGCCGAGGTCGCGGCGCGCTTCACCTTGGATGCGCTTCCGGGCAAGCAGATTAGCATCGACACCGATTTGAAGAACGGCGACATCGATCAAAAGGAGGCCCGCCAGCGGCGGCGCACGCTGGAGAAGGAGAGCCAGCTTTACGGCGCGATGGACGGCGCGATGAAGTTTGTCAAGGGCGACGCGATCGCCAGCCTGGTGATCATCGTGGTCAATCTGGTGGGCGGCATGGCCATCGGGTGCCTGCAGCGCGGCATGTCCTTTCCGGAGGCGGTCCGCACCTATTCCCTGCTGGCCGTGGGTGACGGGTTGATCGCCCAGATCCCGGCTCTCCTGATCTCGTTGACCGCAGGCGTCATCGTGACCCGCGTGACCTCGGAGTCCGGCAGCAATCTCGGCCGAGATATCATGTCCCAGCTCACGAGCGAGCCGAGGACGCTGCAGATCGCCGGGCTCGTCCTCGCCGCCTTGGCCTGCGTGCCGGGGTTTCCCGCCGCGGTGTTCCTGACACTCGCGGTCGTGCTCGGCGCGACGGGCTGGGCTCTCGCCGGTCGAGCCAAGGACAAGGCGCGGAGCTTCGCGCAGGCCCACAAGGCCAAGCGAGCAGGTTCCGACGCCGCGGCCCTGACGGTTCGCCTTGGGAGTTCCTTCGCGGTCCGTCAGCATAGGCTGGACGAAGCCCTCGAGGTCATGCGCCTCGATGTTGCTGTTACCATGGGCGTAGCCGTGCCGCGCCTGCAGGTCTCGCTCGACGAGGCTCTCGCGGCGTATGCTTGGCGGCTCGACGTGAACGGCGTCCCCTCCGGCATCGGCGCTGTGGACCACCCGGACGACGTGGTGCCGCACTTGCGCCAGGTGCTCTGCCGCACCGCCGATCAATTCGTAGGCATCCAGGAAACCCAGGCGCTGCTGAGCAGCATGGAACCCGGCTACGCCGATCTTGTGCGCGAAGCCACCAAGGCCGCCCCGCTGACACGGCTTGCCGAGGTCCTGCGGCGCCTGCTCAACGAGCAGGTCTCTATCGCGAATCTTCGCACCATTCTCGAAGCCGTGGCGGAATGGGGTGTGCGAGAGCCCAATACCGCCGTCCTGGCCGAACATGTGCGGGTCGCTCTCCGGCGGCAGATCTGCTTCGCGCTGGCCGGGGTTGATAAAGTCTTGCCGGTCGTGCTCATCGATGCGCCGCTGGACGAGGCTTTTCGGGCTTTGATACTCGCGACACCGGCCGGCTCCCAGTTGATCCTCGATCCCGCGGCATCGGAACGCCTCGTCTCCGCCGTGCGGCACGCGGCGGCGAGGGGTCCGGGCGGGATCGTCCTGCCGGCGATATTGAGTTCCTCTGAGATCCGACGACACCTGAGAGCCTTGCTGACGCGGCAAGGGGTGGACGTGCCGGTTCTCACCCACGGGGAGCTTTCGCAGGATTTTCGTCTCAATGTGCTCGACACCTTGCGGCACGGGCTGATCATGCCGCCGCCATCTCTTCGGGCAGTTCGCGAGGCTCCGCAACTCGTCGCCGTGGCGAGCCGCACATGACGCGAGCCCTCGTCTCTGCAGGCTCGACGATGTCGCCGGACCGCGTCAGGCCGGAGCGCTCGCGACGCACGACAATGTTTGAAGCGGGGCGCACCTCGGGCGACCGAAAACGGCCAGCCTGTCGCTCCGTCCATACGGTTCGCTCAAGGAGGGCATCATGACTGCTGTGAACGGGACCGTGAGTTCATCGGCCAGCGGCAACGCTGCTCCGACCGGCAGCCAAGCGGATGCATTCGCCGCCGCGTCGGGAAGCAGCGCGTCGACAGGACTGACAGTGAGCGGCAACTCCATCGACACCGGCCGCTACGTCATCACCGGGTCAAACAGCTACACGCGACCCAACGACGGTACCACCGCCAGCGACGGAATGGTTACGATCATGGACAAGACCACGAACAGTTTCGTGGAAGTCTATGGCGACCCGCATGTCTACACCAGCGACGGTGACCTTGCCGAGTTCCAAAAAGACGGGCTGCAGATCGATTTGGCGGACGGCACACAGGTACAGTTCAATCCCACCGCCCAGACGAACGGATTCGCGCACATCGCCGGCATGTCGGTCACCAAGGACGACCAGACGGTGGTCGAGCAGGGCTTCTATTCGGCCGACCGCTCGGCCAAGGTAACGACCGGCCCCGTGCAATTGGGAGGCCCGAGTTCGGCGCAGGGCTTCAACGATCCGAACGCGACCGTGGTGACCACGGCGCCGGGCGGCGGGCTCAATACCCTCGTCAACGCCGCGGGGGTTCAACTGAACGACAAGACGAACCAGACGTCGCTCGACGGGATGGGCGGCGCTGCGAATGCGCCTGGGACCATCAGCCCCGATCTGGTGTCGCTCATCCAGAAGCTGGTCACCCTGCTGCGGCAGCAGATGAGCGCGTCCGAG
The DNA here is from genome assembly GCA_964245915.1 of uncultured Lichenihabitans sp. GTDB lineage: Bacteria > Pseudomonadota > Alphaproteobacteria > Rhizobiales > Beijerinckiaceae > Lichenihabitans. The sequence goes on from CAXTOT010000050.1 coordinate 27,677, forward strand.
GCCGGCGCCATGGGATCGGGGGCCTTGATGAGCGGCAACTCGCCCGGCCAAACCACCCAAACCGCGCCGAGCCAAGGAACGGGCGCTTCGCCCGCCGCACCCGGCTCGAATGCGACCTCCGTCCAGAAATTGATCGGGCTACTGCAGAGCGAGCTGTCGTCGCTCTCTGCCGGCGCAGCGCCGGCAAGCCCGGCCTCTGCGGCGCCGGCAGGCCCGGCCTCTTCGGCGCCGACAGGCCCTCAGGGGTCAGCCGCGAACTACACATCGGCCGGCAGCCAAGGCGGGCAAGCCGATTTCATTCAAAAGCTTGTGTCCTTGCTCCAGCAACTTCTCACGCAATTGTCGGGATCGGCTGCCGGCGGATCCCAAGCCGCCGGCTCGAGCGGCGGGGCGGGCGCCGACTTGGCGTCGCTCTTGGAGCAGCTCCTCCCCTTGCTTCGGCAACGCGGCCCGACCGCCGCGAGCACCGGCAACTCCGCTACAGCAATCCCGCAAGCCGTGGGATCGCAACCCACCGCCCCTACGAAGGAAACGCTTGTGCCGGTCACCTCGGCTAGCGGCGAAAATCCGGCTTCGAGCGGCGCCGCCGGCGCGTAACTAAGCGCCCAGGCAAGAGCAACAAGGAGAGCCTCAATGCCCGTCAATCGTATTATGAGCGAATCTATGGGCGCCGTTTCTGGTGGGGACGCGAGTGGAGGGGCCGATGCGTTTGGGGCGCACGCCGAGGCGTTCGATGCCATGGCGTCGCGCGGGGCGGCGTCATCCGTCCAAACGCTGATCGGACTGCTGAAGGGCGAGCTGACGTCGCTCTCCGGTGGCACGGCTCCGATGCCCTCAGCCTCGTCCACGGCTTTGCAGGCAGCAAGCGCTCGGCCCGGACCCGCTTCGGTGCCGGGATCCAGCCCCCAAAGTGCTGAGTCACAGGGTGGACAGGCGGACCTTGTTCAAGCGCTTGTGCCCATGCTCCAGCAATTGCTGACGCAATTGGGATCGTCCGGCGGCTCTCAAGAGGCGGGATCGACCGGCGCGGGTGGCGCCGACACGGCGTCGCTCCTCAACCAGCCCCCCTCCTTGCTCAAGACCCTCGCTCAGAAGGATGGCGCCCCGAGCGGCGGAGCCGCCCTGGACGTAGCCAAACAGGCCTCTCCTGACGGAGGCCTAGGCGTTTCGGCGTCGCCGGCCGGCCAGCCTGGCACGGCAGATATCCCGGCGCAGAGCTCGGGCCCCTCTAGCACCTCGGCCGGAACCGGGCCGAACGCGATGGAAATCACCAACACCCAGGACCATGCGATCACGGTCGGGAAGTTCAAGAACGGCGAGTCGGCCACCGACCCGTCCGCCTCCATCACCTTGCAACCTGGCCAGACCGGCACGCTCCATTACGAGAATGGCGAGGCAGGCTTTGCGGCGCAGGCGGACGCAAGCGGCAAATTCCAGCCGACCGCCAGCCGTCTCGAATACGAAGCCGATAAGGACGGCAAGATGAAATATCCCGATATCAGCTACATCGATGGCCGCAACGCCTCTATTTCGCTGAGCGACGGGGCCGGGCTCAACAAGGGTGACAGCAAAAGCATCGCGGCCGGTGCCGATCCCAGCCTGATCACGACGGACTCGGCCGGCAACAAGACCATCGCCGGCTGGTACGACGGGTCGACCGCGCAGATGCAGGCGGGCGGCGCCTACATGGAGAGCCAGCTTGGGACCACGGGAGCCTACCTGCACCCGAACGACGATACGCTGGCCAAGGGTGACAACCCGATGAGCGCTACGCAGAGTGCCACGATCAAGGCCAGCTTCGGCGCCGCCTAGCTCTCACAGATCATTCTCCTCAAAACTTTCCTGAACCCAAAGGAGACCAACGATGTCAAACGACGCTCGGCAAGGATGCTCGCCTCGGGGCGAGTTTGCCCCAACCAATCTGCTCACTCATGAACCAAATGCGGGTTCGACCAACTGCCTCGGACTGGCGGCTCAAGCGGCGCGGGACGGACGAGACGAGATCGTGTTCCTGTCCGCTCCGCACCATCAGGTTGCGGAGCCCGGCCACGTCATCCTGCGTGACCGCGACACTGCGGCGGTGCGCGAGCCGGACACGACCCCGGACCTCGCCAGCGCCGTGTCGGTCGAGGCTTACGCGGCGGCGGCGGGCCGACGTATCCTTGCCATTGTGCCTGCGGGACTCGTCCGCGGCCTCCTGCTTCTGTCCCCAGTACAGCGCCTCGCGGCGCTTGTCGGGCTCTCCGGACCGCTGTCGGATGTCGCGCACCTTTCTTTCGCCGGCGGGATACTAGGCGTCAAGGCCGACGACCCCCGGATAACCCCGGAAACCAGAGCGGCCGTGACCTTGGCCAAAGATTGGAACAAATACGACGTCGGCAAGATGTCGGGAACGGACTACTCCGATCCAAGTGCCAACTTACCCCAGGACCTGCAGGACGCCCTCAAGTTCGTAAACAACGACACGACTCTCTACAACGCAATGATCAAGGGAAACGGAGGCAAGGACGGAGATCCGCTGACCAAGGCGGACGTGGAGAAGTTTGCCCATGATTCTGTCGTCGATTCGTTTACATCCGATGCGCCGTCGGCCCCCTGGAATGAGGCCGCAAGCTCCAGCGACACGGAGAAGTTGGGCTTAAGCGACTCGCAGAAGGCGGAGCTGAATAAGCCGATCGAGGTGGCTCAATCGCTGGTCGACAACTGGCATGGCTGGGGCCTATCCTCTGGCGTGACGGGCTTCGATAAGGTGCCGGACGACATTCCGCAGCAAGGCAAGGACGCCCTAAACTACCTCCAGAGCAACCCGGCCTTGTTGAAGGCGATCGGATCGGGCAAAGACGACGGCGGTCCGATCACACGAGACGATGTAGCAAAGTTCGTCAGCAAGGCGACCGGCGATGCCAAGGCGGGTGTCCAATCCCTTAACGACTTTCTCAAGGCCAACCCCGACGCTCCCGACGCGACCAAGCGGCTCGCCCAATCTGCGGCGATCGTGCGAGGCAACGAAACGCTGTTTTCGGCAGGCGACCCCAATCCCAAGACCCCGGTCGACGGCAATCTAACGACGACGGATCTGGAGAACATCGGCGGCCAGGGGCCCGAGCAATATGGCATGGGAGACACACTGACGCAGGCCGCCAACCTCTGGTCTCAGGCCGGCCTATTCAACCAGCTCGATGTAGGCGGCCAGGACGCCGCCACCAGCAAAGCCGACGGGGTCGCGAACGGCGACAACATAACGAACTGGATTTCCAAACAGGCTCCGGCGTTGACCGGCCCCGCCCTTGGCGCTTTCCTGACGGACGCCACCAATCGCGGCATGGTGGCGGGAACTGACACCTCGAAACTCGGCCCCGATTTCTTCGACCACCTGGGCGACAACCATGACGGAGCGCAAAAGGCGGCGGTTCTCCAGCAACTGACCGATACCGAATCCAAATTCTCCGCCGGCGTCGACGCCAGCGATTGGGACGCTTATGACATGCCGGGCGTCAACAGCGATCCGAACCAAGTCAAGGGCGATATTGCGAACAAGATCGCGCAACTCACCGCCGACCCCGATGTTCAGAAGTTCAAATCCGACCATTTTGGCGGGGACTTGCAGAACCTGGTGAGCATGGATCCGTCCCTCCATGGCGGTGTGCAATCCTACTACAACGGCGATCTGCAAAGCGGGAAAGCGCTGACCGACGCGCTCGGTACCAAGGACGGCAACGGCCAAAAGGTATCAGCCGAGCAGGGGCTGCAGTCCTTCGTGCAGACGGCGAATACCTTGTCGTTGGCGCTGGGAACGAGCGACACGCTGGGCGGCGACAGTAAACCCTTGCCGGGTCTCGATCTTCAGGCGATCGCGCAGAAGTCCGGCCAGCAGGGCGCGCTCCAGGACGCCTACACCAACGACATCCTCAGTGGCAACGAGCTAAAGCAAGCCCTCGACGGCGGTACCGACACCGGCACGGCGGTGCAGCAGTTCGAGGCCGACGCGGCAGACTTCGGGACCACACTGCCGACGCAATACGTAGCGGACAGTGCGCAAAAACTGCAACAGACCTTCTCGGACACGCTCTCGGATGGCCTCGAGCGGAATGCCACGACGGGCGACGTGAACACGGCCTTCGAAGACAAGGACGGAAATCTCGATACGGCGAAGCTGAACGACGCCATCTCCCAGGCCATCGCCGCCGATCCGGCTTTCGCAACGGACAGCAAGGGCGATAAGGTCAAGCCCGACCAGATTGTGAGCGCCGTCAATTCAATCTTCGCCGACGTGCGCAATGGCACCAAACTGCAGGACGCGATCGCAAAACTCGCGAAAGCACAGAATGCGGAGGATCCAGCCTTCAAGTCGCCGAGCGGCATTGCGACCGACGCTTATAACAAAGGTCTAATGCACGCCGTCGGTGCGGTCTTCAACGCGGGCGTCATGGCGGCCAAGACCGCCGAGGGTGCCGGGAAGGGTTCACCCACGGTGACGGCAAGCGCCCTAGGGTCGGGCTTCCAGGCGATTGGCGGTGCCTTGGAAGCCGGTACAAAATACGCCAAGTCCGCGAACATCACGCCGTTCACACCCGACGACCTCAAAGGTATCGAGGGTGCCGGGAAAGCCATGGGCGGGGCCGGCGGGATCGTGGGCGGGGCGGTCGGGATCTTCAGCGGCGTGCAATCGCTGAAAGATGGTGACAAGGCCGGCGGAGGCGTCGGTCTGGCAGATGGAATCACCGGTGCCTGGAGCGGGGTCTCGTCGTTGGTCGAGGGCGGCGTCGGCGTGGCGGATGCCGTACTCGGGAGCATCGGCGTGGACACGGCGGCGCTGGCTGCAACGAGTGCTACACTCGGCATCGTCGGCGGCGTGACGGCCCTGCTGGGCACGGTTGGGCTTGGCATTTACGGCATGGTCGAAGGCGCAAAGCGCGTGGACGACTTCATGGGCCAGATCACACCGGAACTCAACCAGTACGGGATCACCGGGGGTTCGGTCGCGTCCAACGACCCGCCCCAGGATTCGCTACCGCCCGGCGAATCATAGGGTCCAAGGCTCCATTGCGGCAGCAGCCGACGTTCAACTCGCGGGACTGTCGATCTGTCGTGGATCGACCATCCTCCTCCTGCACAGCGCGGTCATTGATAGGCTGCGACATCGCCAATCTCGGAGTGACCTGGGGCGGGAGGCGACAACATAAGACAAGGTTTAGAAATGCCAAAATTTGCTCTCGCGAGAGCAGTGCCACCAACTTCGATGTGGTTTCGAGTTCTTATGCAACGCCAGACTATGGCTTCGTCCGGCACGACCTTCGTCGATCGCGGCTCTTCCCGGCTGAGGCGCCTCATCGCCATGGGTTTTGTGACGATTATATTCTTCTGTGGCCTACAGGGGTGGCCGAGTTCTGTTTCGGCATGGTCCGCGGACGCCACCGTCGTGAACGCGACGAGTTCGATCACGCTTGGTGTGTCGGGCGGGAAAATGATCCGTCTGCCGGAGAATGCCGGGACCGAATTCATCGCGGATCCAAGCATTGCGGACGTCCAAACCCCCAAGCCGTCCAGCCTTTTCGTCTTCGGCAAAAAACCCGGACGAACGACCTTGTTCGTTCTCGCTACGGACGGGATGCCTATCGTAGCCTATGCGATCGATGTTCGGTTTCCCGAGGCGGAGCTGGATGCCCAGATTCGCCAGGATGCCGGAGATGGGTCGGTGCGGTTGAACTATACTGCGAATGGCGCGCTTCTACAGGGCACGGTACCGGACGCCCAGACGGCGGAACGGCTCCAGCAGACAGCGCTACGAACGCTGGGGTCCGGCGTTCCCCTGACCAACCAGCTTCGGGTTGCCGGATCCCCGCAGGTCAATTTGCGGGTGCGGGTGGCGGAGGTGAGCCGCACGGTCTCGCGGCAGCTCGGCTTCAATTGGTCGACCGTATTTTCGACCGGCGAGTTCGCCTTCGGGCTGCAGACCGGCCGTCTGGCCGGCGCGACCGGCGCGAACCTCGTCGCCAACGGCGTGAACGGCATTTTTGGGACGGTCGCGTCAAAGCACGTCAACGGCTCGGCGGTGCTCGACGCCATGGCCTCCGAAGGCCTCGTGACGCTGCTGGCTGAGCCCAACCTCACGGCTATTTCGGGCAGCACCGCGACATTCCTCGCGGGCGGCGAGTTCCCGATCCCCGTGCCGCAGGCGCTCGGCACCGTTTCGGTGGAATACAAGCAATATGGTGTCAGCATTTCCTTCGCGCCCACCGTCCTGTCGAGCGGCCGCATTAGCATGAAGGTTCGCCCGGAGGTCAGCGCCATCGATTCGAGCACGGCCGTTCAGCTCAACAATACGCAGATACCGGCGCTCACCACGCGCAGAGCCGAGACGACCCTCGAATTGTCCAGTGGCCAGAGTTTCGCGATCGCCGGCTTGATCCAGAACAACAACAACAACAACATCCAGAAGCTGCCCTGGCTTGGCGACATCCCGGTCTTGGGCGGCCTGTTCCGATCGAACCAGTTTCAGAGGAATCAGACCGAGCTGGTGATCGTGGTCACGCCCTATGTGGTTCGCCCGACCGGGCCTGCCAATGCTCCCAGGGATCCGACCGGTTACGTCCGCGTGCCCTCGGACGCCGAGGAGGCGATCTATGGCCGGGTAGCGGCGCCGGGCCGGAAACTGGCCAGGCCCGTGCCCCAGTCGGCGCAGCGGCCGGAGAATCCCGGATTGGTTTTCGAATGATGCGGTTTTCCCCCGCTGTAGCCGGCGCCGCGATGCTTCTCGGCGGGTGCACCAACGAGGCCGCGGACCTCGGCCAATCCCCCCCGATCGCTCTGGCAACAGTCGGCCGAGAGGTCATGGTACCTGTCTCCGCATCAAGTAGCGTCAGGACTCGGAGCCTGTTGTTGAGCCGCGAGATTCAGAATCTGGGGCAGGGGAACCTAGAGGCCGTGCGAGCGCGTATCCTCACGGCCTCGGCGGTGCAGGCCGATGCTTTGCGACGGACCCTCATCGGGCTTGGAGTCGATCCGGCGCGGATCACGATCTATCGAGCGTCGAAAACGCGCGCGCCGGCCGTGGTTCTCACGCGAACCGCCTCGGTTGCAGCCGATTGCCGGGCGGCGATCACACTGGCTTATCCGGATGATCCGCTTCCCAGCCTGATGAGCCTCGCGCATTGCAACACGGCCGACGATCTCGCGGCCATGATGGTGGACCCGGCTGACCTTGCGGCGCCGCCCGCTTTAGGCCGCGCCGATGGGGCCTACCTCACGGACGGCGTGCACGCGTGGCGGGAGGGTCAGCAGAGTAGCCTCACGGCGACCGGCACGTCGGCCAGTTCGCCTTCCGGATCGAGCGGTTCCTCCGCGCCCTCCGCGAGCACGGCTGGCGTCGGCACCGTGGCGCCGATAGCCGCTACGCCGACCGCGGCTCCCATCGCGGCTTCAACCGGACCGGTCGCGACGCCCTGAGGAGCGGCGGGTGAGATAGTCTGCAGTCGCAGCCCATCGGTCGAGGGTTGGGCGATCGGCTTTGCGCCCTGTCGGCCAATCCGGAACGTCGGAGCTGTTCTCGATGTCGGCCATTCAAATCGGCGCGTTCAGGAGTTGACCCGGTGCAACAATGGGCCGGCAGATACCCTCGGCGCCAACACCTGAGCCCATCACCAGAGTGCGAGTTCCCCTGGCTTCAACACTTGGGGACCCAGCTGGGGCACGACGCCATCGGGAAGTGCCCACTCGGGCTCGTCGTAGTTGAACGCGAAGGTCAGCGGCCCGAGGCGGCGCAGCCGCACCCCTTCGGGAAGGTCGATGGCTGGCGCGGTAGATCTGCGAGGAGAAGGTGTAGTGGCGGCGCGATCCGAAGCCGCGGACACGCCCGTCCGGCCCGATCGGCGCGATCTCCGGATGGCGGTCCATGAGCCATTTCGGCGGCGTTGCCGTGGGTGTGCCCAGCACGATTTTGAGGCCCGCGGCGTGTAGTGTGTCCATGGCTCGCCGCAGCCAGTCGAGCTCCAGGCGCCCCGGCTCCGGTTCCAGCCGGCTCCAGGCGAATTCGCCAATGCGCACGACGGCGATGCCCATCTCGCGCATGCGGCGGGCGTCGTCGGCCCAGGTGGTCTCGGGCCAGTGTTCGGGGTAGTAGCAGACGCCGAGCATGTGATGACGGTTCCGGGACGAGCTTCGGGGAGGGGTGGACGATATGGCTACAGGAGCGAGCCGCTGCGGATGACGCGGCCGTCGGCCTCGTCGAACAGGTGGCAGCTCGAGGCGGAGACGGCGATCTTCACCCGGTCGTGGATGCCTACACGCGAGAAGCACTGGCGATCGAGGTCGACAGCGGCATCAAAGGCGAGCAGGTCGTCGAGGCGATGTCGCGCATCACAATGGTCCGCGGTGCGCCGAAGTCCATTCGGGTCGACAATGGACCCGAGTTCGTCTCGAAGGCGCTCGACCGCTGGGCCTACGAGAACGGGGTCAGGCTCGACTTCTCGCGGCCGGGCAAGCCGACCGACAATGCGTTCATCGAGTCGTTCAACGGACGGCTTCGCGACGAGTGCCTCAACGTCCATTGGTTCTTGTCGCTGGCCGACGCCCGGGGCAAGATCGAGGCCTGGAGACAGCATTACAACGCGAGCCGTCCTCACACCTCGCTTGGCTGGATGACGCCGAGCGAATACGCTGCCGCGGCGGCTCAAAAGGCCGCCGAATGAACGCCGGATACTTACCCTGAAAGTGGAGGAGAAAGCGGGGGACCCTCAGACCGACCCTGAACTAACATTCCGCCCGGACCACCTGACGGGGGCCGATCACTACTCAGACCCCGAGTCGAGCTCAAAAACCGAGAAAGAGCCAGAGTCTAGAAATGCGTTATCATGTCGGTACTGGATAGAGATGGCACCGGTGGTGCCCGTTAGAGATGTCACTGCGTATGGGGCAGGACGCTTGGATTGCGCCTCCCGCTGGACTCGAGCAGCGCGGCGGAGATGGTCGGGGTTTCGCAGCCGCGCTGCGGTCTCGCCGATCGTCCGACCTGAACAGGCTGTTGCCCTGCCCCCGGCGTCGCGGCGCCTTGTTGGACCGCGTAACCGCAACCTGAGCCTGCCGCTCGGCGATGAAACTCAACACCGCGCCGAGCCGCTTGTTGTCGACCACCGCTGCCGGATCGACCCGCTGCTGCCGGTCGAACACCCGGTACGGGAGCTCCAGTCCCTTGTAGCGGATCGCGAGGCGGCCATCGGGGTAGTTCAAGACCGTGACGCGCTTGCGGGTGAGGGCCTTGTGATCTCGTTGGGCTCGAGGATGACATCGACCGGTAATGGTGTCACACAGATTGCAATATAATGCGGGCAATCCGACTCGAATTTGATCCAGACGCCAGTGCATCGCAGCCAGCCGCGAGACTTGAGGAACAACATGGTCGCATCACCCTCTACCCGTCCCCTGCCCAGAACGATCACCGTTGCTGAGTTGGACCGCGATCCTCATTCCATCTTCCGCGATGAGCGTGCCCGCGTGCCGTTTTTGATGCGTGAGGACGGTGTGCCATTCATCCTCCGTGCCCACGACGTTCAAACCCTCATGACGGATCCGCGAACCCGGCAGCTTGAAACCGAATCAGTGGCTCTGCGCGGCGTGGAATCGGGCCCGCTCTTTCGACTGGTAGAGGAAAGTATGTTGACGTCGAACGGCGACGCCCACCGCCGCCGACGTGCACCGATGTCCCGTACTTTCGCCTTCCGCGTTATGCGGGAGCTCCGGCCTCGCATCCGCGCTGTGGCCGAGCGGCTGCTCGATGCGCAGCACGCTCTTGGCGGGATGGATCTGCTCGGCGATTTTGCAACGGCGATCCCGGCCCGAACGATCGGCGACATACTCGGCCTTCCGCCACGCGATATCCCGACGTTCACAAAGCTGGTCTACAAAGTCTCGACCGTTTTTACGGTGTCTTGGACGGCTGCCGATGTCCCCGCTCTGCAGGAGGCAGCGAGCGAGCTATTCGACTATTCCGCAGGAATTCTCGACGATCGCAGGCGCAGCCCACAAGACGATTTTTTGACAGCTTACGTGCAGGCCGCCGACAAGGAAGGGGAGCTCTCGGCTTCGGAGATCCTAATCCAACTGGCTCTAGTGATTATTGGCGGTAGCGACACGACCCGGGCGGCACTCGTCATCCAAGCCGCGTTGCTCCTTGCCTACCGAGAGCAATGGGAGGCAGTCTGCGCAGACCCGGCTCTCGTCTCCGGGGCGGTCCTGGAATCGCTTCGCTTCGAGCCTGCCGTCGGCAGTGTGGCGCGCGTGACGCTGGAAGACGTAGACATCGATGGCCACGTGGTGCCTGCGCGCCAATACATCTCGCTGTCGACCATGTCAGGGCTTCGCGACGCGGAGATTTACGCAGCGCCGGACACTTTCGACATCCATCGCAAGGACCACCCGCGCTGGCACATGGTCTTCGGTGGAGGAGCGCATCGCTGCCTAGGCGAGGCACTTGCAATCGCCGAGCTTGAGGAAGGGCTGGCAGCCTTATCGTCGCGCTATTCCGGCTTGCGGTTGGCTGGCGAGCCTCTTCGTGTTTCAGGACATGGCGGTATTCGGCGCGTGAGCAACTTGCAGGTCAGCTGGAAACCGTGAGGCCGTTGCACGCCGAGCACGATGGAGCAGAGTCCGAGCAACCAGACAAGGAAGGTCAAGCCGGCCTGGCTGATTTCTGCCGGCACGCACAGGGCGAGGAGCGCTGCTGGCGAGCGACAGCTTGCCCTCGCGATCCATCAGCAGCATCGCCCAGCCCGAACCGAACACGCCGGTCGCGGCCTTGTTGAAGGCTGTTTTGAGGTCGGCAAGCGACCCGAAGTCCCGCTTGATGGCCCTGGCGGCATCGCCGGTCGGCTCGCCGCCCTTGCCTCCCATCACCTGCCAGAACATCGTGTGGTTGGCGTGGCCGCCGGCGTTGTTGCGCACGACGGTCCGGATTGCGTCCGGCAGGGTCCGAATCCGCGCAAGCAGGTCCTTCAAGGCGACATCATAGAGATCGGAATGATCCTTCAGGCGGCGTTGAGATTGCTCACGTAGGCCGCATGGTGCTTGTCGTGATGAAGCTACATCGTGTGCACGTCGATCGACGGCTCGTTGGCGTCGTAGCCGTAGTGGAGCGGTGGCACTGCGAAGGGATAGGTCAGCTTGGCCCCAAGATCGACGGGCTGGGGCCTCGCCTGGGCGCTGGCGCGTCGGAGGTTGGTGGCGGTCGCGAGCGCGGCCTTGCCGAACAGGAAGGTGCGACGGAACAGGTTGATCACGGGCGTAACTCCAATCGTATTGCTGAATGCATGAGCCGGCACGCCGTATTCGTGGGGCTGTCGGACCATGCTGCCGACCGCCCGGCCGTCCTGGCCACTTCACAAGCCAAAGCGCTTGGCTGCAGCTTTTGAGGCAAGACGCGCCTGCTGAGCCATCCATATCTTCTCCGGTCCCAGCTTCGCGACACGCTCAGCCCCAGCTTCCGCGAGTGATCTTCCCCCGGAAAAGTGGACGGGGTTAAGCCGCTTTGCGTTCGGCCTCGGCCGGGCTGATATAGCCCAGGGACGAATGCAGGCGGCGGGAATTGTAGAAGCCCTCGATGTATCCGACCAGATCGCGTCGGGCCTCGGCGCGTGTCGGATACATGCGGTGATGGACGCGCTCGGTCTTGAGGGTGTGGAAGAAGCTCTCCATCGGGGCGTTGTCCAGGCAGTCGCCCCGCCGGCTCATGGACGGTGTTATGCCTGATTGAGCAAGGCTTTGGCGGTATGCCTCTGCCGCATATTGGGCGGACTCAACCGGTCGTCGCAACACCCCGATTGAGGAGGTTGCGATGAGC
>CAXTOT010000051.1:0-39471 GCA_964245915.1 uncultured Lichenihabitans sp.
TCGAATGCTCGGCGATGAGCTGGAAGCACCTCGGCGAGACCTTCGACATCCACGGCGGCGGGATCGACCTGATCTTCCCGCATCACGAAAACGAGATGGCCCAAAGCTGCTGCGCCTTCGACCGGCCCGTGATGGCCAACGTCTGGATGCACAACGGTTTTTTGCAGGTCGAAGGCCAGAAGATGTCGAAATCGCTCGGCAACTTCATCACCATCCACGACCTTGTGGGCAGCGACGTGTTCGGCGGTCGGTCCTGGCCCGGCGAGGTGCTGCGCCTCGCCATGCTGCGCACCCACTACCGCCAACCGATCGATTGGACCCTGCAGGCCTTGGAAGAGGCCGAAAAGACGCTCGACCGGTGGTATGTCATGGCCGAGCGCGCGCACGAGCCTAAACCTGTTAGCGGCGACGCGATCGAGGCTCTGATGGATGACCTCAACACACCCGCCATGGTGGGCGACCTGCATCGAGCCTTCGCGGACGACCCGGGTCAGGCCGTCGAGGCTGCGCGTCTGCTCGGGCTGTTGCAGGAGAGCCCGGCCGCATGGCAGGCGCGCAAGCGTGCGGGCCGCACGGTCGATGCTGGCGCGGTCCAGGCCATCATCGCCGCGCGTCTCGCCGCGCGTGCAGCCAAGAACTGGGCCGAATCCGACCGCCTCCGCGACCAACTCGCCGGCATGGGGGTCGCCTTGAAGGACAACAAGGACGGCACTACGACCTGGGACCTCGCCCCGCGGAGCCCATCCTGATGGCGGCCCAGAACCCTGCGGCGGCACTCCGGCCCATGCTGCCCGCCGACGGTCCCGCGTTGGCGGCCTTGTTCCGGGCCAGCATCGCGACCCTGGCGGAAGACGATTACAGCGATGACCAACGCGAGGCCTGGGCGGCCGGCGCCGACGACGAGGCGGCCTTTGCCAAGCGGCTCGCGGGTCAGTTGACGCTGGTCGCCACCGTGGGCGGGGTGCCGGCCGGTTTCGCGTCGATGGAGGGCACGGACAAGATCGCCATGCTCTACGTGGCGCCCGACCATGCGCGGCAGGGGATCGCCACCCTGCTGGTCGGCGCCCTGCAAAAGCTCGCGACCGCGCGCGGCGCCGCCAAATTGACCGTCGAGGCCAGCGACACCGCCCGTGAGTTCTTCATGGTCCGGGGTTTCGTGCCGATGGTCCGGAACATGGTTCAGGTCGAGGGCGAGTGGCTCGGCAACACCACGATGGAGTTCAAGCTCACATCGCCTGCGGGCGCCCCGCCGTGAGCCGCGAGCGCCTGTACCTCTTCGACACCACCCTACGCGACGGCGCGCAGACGACCGGGATCGATTTCTCGCTCGCCGACAAGCGCCACGTCGCGGCCCTGCTGGACGGGCTGGGAATCGACTACATCGAGGGCGGCTATCCCGGCGCGAACCCGCTCGACACCGCCTTCTTTGCCAAAAAACCGGCCTTGAAAGCGCGATTGGCGGCCTTCGGCATGACCAAGCGGCCCGGGCGCTCGGCTTCCAACGATCCCGGGATCGCGGCGCTGCTGGAGGCTGACTGCGACGCCGTCGTGTTCGTGGCCAAGGCCTGGGATTTCCACGTCCGTGTGGCGCTCGGCGCGAGTCTCGAGGAGAACCTCGCGGGCATCACCGAGTCGATCCGAGCCGTGACGGCGCTTGGTCGCGAGGCCATGCTGGATTGCGAGCATTTCTTCGACGGTTTCAAAGCCAATCCCGATTATGCCCTCGCCTGCGCCAAGACGGCCCATTCGTCGGGCGCCCGCTGGGTCGTGCTGTGCGACACCAATGGCGGCACCTTGCCCCATGAGGTCGAGGCCATCGTGCGCGAGGTGGTGGCACACGTTCCTGGCGATCGCCTCGGCATCCATACCCATAACGACACCGGCAACGCGGTCGGCAACACGCTCGCGGCCGTGCGGGCGGGTGCCCGGCAAATCCAGGGCACCCTCAACGGCATCGGCGAGCGTTGCGGCAACGCCGACCTCGTCTCCCTCATTCCGACCCTGCTGCTGAAGCCCGCCTTCGCGGATCGGTTTGAGATCGGGGTCACCCGCGAGGCGCTGTCCTCGCTGGCCAAGGTCTCGCATGCCTTCGACGAACTCGTGAACCGCGCGCCCGACGTTCACGCGCCCTATGTCGGGGCGAGCGCCTTCGCCACCAAGGCGGGGATCCATGCCTCCGCGCTGCTCAAGAACCCGCGCACCTACGAACACGTCGATCCCGCCACCGTCGGCAACAGCCGGAAACTTCTGGTGTCGGTCCAGGCCGGAAAGTCCAACGTTCTCGCCGAGTTGGAACGGCTTGGCATCGCCGTGGACCGGGATGATCCACGCGTGTTGCGGCTGCTCGACGAGGTGAAGGAGAAGGAGGCGCTGGGTTACGCCTATGAGGGGGCGGATGCCTCCTTCCTCCTGCTCGCGCGCCGGGTGCTGGGTGAAGTGCCGCATTATTTCGACGTGGAACGCTTCAGCGTCAGCGTCGAGCGGCGCTACAATGCGGCGGGCGAGCGCGTCACGGTATCGGAGGCGATCGTCAAGATCACGATCGACGGGGAAACGCTCATCTCGGCGGCCGAAGGCGACGGGCCGGTCCATGCGCTCGATCTCGCCTTCCGCAAGGACCTCGGCAAATATCAGCGCTTCATCGCGGATCTCGAACTGCTCGATTATCGCGTGCGCATCTTCCAGGGCGGCTCGGATGCCGTCACCCGCGTGCTGGTGGAATGCGGCGACGGCACGGGCGATCGCTGGAGCACGGTGGGCGTATCGGCCAACATCATCGATGCCTCTTTCCAAGCCCTGGTCGACTCGGTGACCTACAAACTGCTGAAATCCGGGGCTGTATGACGGTCGCGGCGCCTGGCGGCCGCAGCAGGGTCCGGCTTGCAGGCTGCAGCGCTTGCCACCATCTCAACCGCTGCCTATCAACGCCCCGCAACGACACCTGAGGAGATTTCATGACCTTGCGACGCCGTGACTTGATGCTCGCCATTCCCTTCGTGCTGGCTGCCGCCAGCGGATCCGCGCGCGCCGCCGACGCCAATACGGTCTACATGGACACCAAGGATGGGCGGATCACCATCGAGCTGCGGCCGGATCTCGCTCCCAAACATGTCGCGCAGATCAAAAAGCTGGTCGGCCAGCATTTTTACGACGGCATCGTGTTCCACCGCGTGATCGACGGTTTTATGGCCCAGACGGGCGATCCCACGGGCACCGGCACCGGCGGCTCCAAGCTGCCCGACCTCAAAGCCGAGTTCACACCGACCCCGTTCAAGCGCGGGACGCTCGGCATGGCGCGCTCGTCGAGCCCGGATTCCGCCAATTCGCAGTTCTTCATCTGCCTCGGCGATGCCGCCTTCCTGGACGGCAAATATACCGCGTTCGGCGAGGTCACGTCGGGCATGGACGTGGTCGATAAGATCAAGAAGGGCGCGAGCGACGACAACGGCAAAGTCGACAGCCCCGACAAGATCGTGACGATGCGGCTCGCATCCGACGCGAAGTAACCATGCATCGGCGGACGTGGAACGAGGCGGCCGCAGGTGGGGCAGGGTTCCTCGCCCTTGCCCTGCTGGCGGCCTCGCCCGCCTGTGCGTTCCATCGGCACTGCCGCGACTGCGACGTCATCCCCTGGCAGTGGGACGACAACCAGATTCCGCCACAGGATAACCCGCCGCTGCCGCAGGGTTTCGAACTCACCGTGCCGATCCGTTCGGACCGGCAGGATTCCGGCTCCAGCCCGAACGATGCGCCGCTGAACCGCTATCGCGAGGTCGGCGATGCCCTCGGACGCTGCTGGAATCCGGCGCCGGCCGTCGGCAACCAGCACTGGGGGGAGATCACGCTGCGGGTCAGCTTCAAGCGCAATGGTGCGGTGAACGGCATTCCCCGCGTCGTCTATGTGCCCGAAACCGTCGACGCGAGGGTCAGCGCCGATCTGCGCCGCTCGCTGCTGACGGCACTGTCCCAGTGCTCACCCCTCAATTTCTCGCCCTCGCTCGGCAACGCCATTGCGGGCCAGATCTTCGCTATCCGATTCACCCAGCAAGGACCAACATCATGAGCGAACAGAACACCCTGACCCTCGAGACCACCAAAGGCCCGGTGGTGATCCGCCTGCGCCCCGATCTCGCCCCCAACCATGTCGAGCGCATCACCAAGCTCGCAAACGAGCATTTCTACGACAACGTGGCGTTCCACAGGGTGATCGACGGCTTCATGGCCCAGACGGGCTGCCCGCATGGCACCGGTACCGGGGGTTCCAAGGAGCCGAACCTGAAGGCCGAGTTCAACAACGAAAAACATGTGCGCGGCACTTGCTCGATGGCGCGCGCCTCCAGCCCCGACTCGGCCAACTCGCAGTTCTTCATCTGCTTCAAGGATTCGGGCTTCCTCGACAAGCAATATACCGTGTGGGGCGAGGTGATCTCGGGCATGGAGAATGTCGACAACATCAAGCGCGGCGAGCCCGTGCGCGATCCCGACCGGATCGTGACCGCGCGGGTCGGCTAAGCTTTCGCCATCGGTTGAGGACAATGCCAAGCCCTCGTCCTTCGACTCGGGCGCTTTGCGCCCGGCTCAGGATGAGGGCTTGGTGTTTCATTCAACCCTGTTCCTCATGCTGAGCCGACCGGCGCACCCCGGCGAGGCTGCTGCCGCTTCGGCCCACCACCCTTCATTTCTCGACCGAAAGAACCCGAGTCCGATGCTGGTCGATGCCTTCGATTTCGACCTGCCGTCCGAGTCCATCGCACTCCGCCCGGCCGACCCGCGCGATGCGGCACGGATGCTGGTGGTTCGACCCGGCGCGGCCTTCGAGGACGCCAGGGTCCATGACCTTCCCCGCCTCCTCGATCCGAACGACGTTCTGGTCGTCAACGACACACGCGTCATCCCGGCTCGTTTGACCGGCCAGCGCACGCGGGGCGAGGCTTCGGCCAGGATCGAGGCCACGCTCCACAAGCGCGAAGCCGCCGACCGCTGGCTGGCCTTCATCAGACCGGCCAAGAAGCTCGACGTCGGCGAGACCGTGCGCTTCAAGGGCAAAGTGGGCGGCTTGCTCGAGGCAACCGTGATCGGAAAACACGAGGGCGGCGAGGTGCTGTTGGGCTTTGCCCTGAGCGGCGCAGCGCTCGACGACGCCATCGCGTCCGTCGGATCGATGCCGCTACCCCCCTATATCGCGGCCAAGCGGCCGCAGGATGAAACCGACCGCGACAGCTACCAGACCATGTTCGCGCGGGAACTCGGCGCGGTCGCGGCGCCCACGGCCGGCTTGCATTTCACCCCAAGACTGATCGCGGCCATCGAGGATCGCGGCATCGCGGTGCATCGCGTCACACTGCATGTCGGGGCCGGGACCTTTCTGCCCGTGAAGGCCGAAAACACCGAGGATCACCGGATGCATGCCGAATGGGGCAGCATCGACGCCGCAACCGCGGAGGCGCTCAACGCGGCCCGAAGGCTCGGCGGGCGCGTCGTTGCGGTCGGCACGACCGCGCTGCGCACTCTCGAAACCGCCGCCGACCCGGACGGCATCATCCGCCCGTTTGCCGGGGATACCTCCATCTTCATCACGCCCGGCTACCGCTTTCGTGCCGTCGATGCGCTGATGACCAATTTTCACTTGCCGCGCTCGACCTTGTTCATGCTGGTCGCGGCCTTTTCCGGACTGTCCACCATGCACGACGCCTATGCCCACGCGATCCGGGCCGGCTATCGCTTCTACTCCTATGGCGACGCGACCCTGCTGTTTCCCACGGGCACAACCACGTGAGCGAGGAGTTTTCGTTCACGGTCCACGCCACCGATGGTGCCGCGCGCACGGGCGAAATCCGCAATCCGCGCGGCGTGATCCGGACCCCCGCCTTCATGCCGGTCGGCACGGGCGGGACCGTCAAGGCCATGTATCCCGAACAGGTGCGTGACCTCGGGGCCGACATCGTGCTCGGCAACACCTATCATCTCATGTTGCGGCCCGGCGCCGAGCGCGTGGCCAGGCTCGGCGGCCTCCATCAGATGATGAATTGGCCGCATCCGATCCTGACCGATTCCGGCGGCTTCCAGGTTATGTCGCTCGCCAAGCTCCGCAAGCTCGATGAGAGCGGTGTGACGTTCCAGTCCCACCTCGACGGCAGCCGGCACGTGCTGACGCCCGAGCGGTCGATGGAAATCCAGGATCTTTTGGGCTCCGACATCCAGATGCAGCTCGACGAATGCGTCCGGCTGCCTGCATCCCGCGAGGATATCGAGCGTGCGATGCGATTGTCGCTGCGCTGGGCCGAGCGCTCCAGGCAAGCCTTCGGCAACCAGCCCGGACGCGCAGTGTTTGCGATCGTCCAGGGCGGCGACCTGCCCGAGTTCCGCGTCGAGAGCGCCAAGGCTCTGGCCGGCATGGATTTTCCGGGCTACGCGGTGGGCGGCCTAGCGGTCGGCGAACCCCAAGACGTCATGCTCGCCATGATCGAGGCGGTGGCGCCGCATCTGCCCGAGCTCAAGCCGCGCTACCTGATGGGGGTCGGCACCCCGGACGATCTGATCGAATCGGTCCGGCGCGGCATCGACATGTTCGATTGCGTGATGCCCACGCGGGCCGGGCGGCATGGCTTGGCCTACACGCGGTTCGGCAAGGTCAACCTGCGCAACGCCAAGCACGCCGACGATGCGCGCCCACTCGATCCCCAATCGCCGTGCCCGGCCGCCCGCACCTACTCGCGCGCCTACCTGCACCATCTGGTGAAATCGGGGGAGATCCTCGGCATGATGCTGCTCAGTTGGAACAACCTCGCCTATTACCAAACCCTCATGGCCGGCATGCGCGACGCCATCCGAGCCGGAAACTTCGAGGATTTCGTCGGCGTGACCCGTGGAGGATGGCGAGCCGGCGAAGGGGCTTAGCGCCGCCGCCCGCTAGAGCGAAAACGAGCAGGATTCGGTCGAATCCTGCTCGTTTGGTGGTGTCGATCGGCCGGTCGTATCCGCGGGGCAGGGCCTCCGGGGTTATCTGGTTCAGACGTTTGCGTGCAGGCCGATATCGCGCAATAGGTGTCCGTTCAAGCCGTGCAATTCATTGCGGACGAGCAGGGAGCGGCCCCAGGCCGCCATGCGAGCCAAACTACCCTTCTGGCTGAACGACCCAAGCTGCGACAGGAGGGAGCCTGCGGGCGAGTCGACCTCGGCGGCCTGGAGGTCGGCGAAAATTGCGGACTGAAGCATCGGTTTGCTCAATTTGGGGCTGGTGTGATCCAGCGAATGCGCTGGCGTTAGGCAAGAGATAAGCCAACTTACCTAAAAGCCAAGTTAAGCTTCATGCGATCATCGGATAGAAAATCTTGACGATCTACATGGCGGACATTCATAAGACTTTAATGAATCACGCTCCGCCCAACGGCGGATCGTGGCTTGCGCTTCCGCGACGTCGCATGCTTTGTGTTTCGATCGGGCTTGCGATCGTTCGGCCCGACAAATCCACTCAGCGGCGCCCCGAAGGCGCCGGCCCACGAGGGTCTGCATGCGACTGAGCCGATATTTCCTGCCCCTGCTTCGAGAGAACCCGAAGGAGGCCGAGATCATCTCGCACCGGCTGATGCTGCGGGCCGGGATGATCCGTCAAGAAGCCGCCGGCATCTATGCGTGGCTGCCGCTCGGCCTACGCGTGCTGAAGAAGATCGAGCAGATCGTTCGCGAGGAGCAGAATCGGGCTGGCGCGATCGAGATCTTGATGCCGACGATCCAATCGGCCGACCTCTGGCGCGAGTCGGGACGCTACAACGACTATGGCAAGGAGATGCTGCGCATCAACGACCGGCACGAGCGGCCCATGTTGTTCGGGCCCACCAACGAGGAGATGGTGACCGATATTTTCCGGGGCTCCGTGCGGTCCTACAAGGATCTGCCGCTCAACCTCTATCACATCCAGTGGAAGTTCCGGGACGAGGTGCGGCCGCGGTTCGGCGTGATGCGCTCCCGCGAATTTCTGATGAAGGACGCCTATTCGTTCGATCTGGACGCCGAGGGCGCGCGGCATTCCTACAACAGGATGTTCACGGCTTATCTCAGGACCTTCGCGCGCCTCGGGGTCGCGGCCATTCCGATGCTGGCCGACACCGGGCCGATCGGCGGTGACCTGAGCCACGAATTCTTGATCCTGGCCTCCACCGGTGAAAGCGAGGTGTTCTGCCACAAGGACTACCTGTCGTTCGATCCGCCGCCCGCGACCGTCGATTTCGAGGATGCGGCCGGGTTGCAGGCGATCGTCGACCGTTGGACCGGCCTTTACGCCGCCACCTCCGAAAAGCACGACGTTGCAGCCTTCGAGGCCTTACCCGAGGCCGCGAAGGTCTCGGCGCGTGGCATCGAGGTCGGCCATATCTTCTATTTCGGCACCAAATATTCGCAGCCGATGGGCGCCGTGGTGAGCGGACCGGACGGGCGGGACGTGCCGGTGCATATGGGCTCTTACGGCATCGGGCCAGGCCGCCTCGTTGCCGCGCTCATCGAGGCGAGCCACGACGAGGCCGGCATCATCTGGCCGGATTCGGTGGCGCCGTTCGATGTCGGGATCGCCAATCTGAAGGTCGGCGACTCCGCGACCGACGGGGGCTGCGCGGCTCTGGAACGTCAGCTCGGCGCGCTCGGCCTCGACGTTCTCTATGATGACCGGGATGAGCGGCCGGGCGCGAAATTCGCCGCCATGGACCTCATCGGCCTGCCACAACAGATCATCGTGGGGCCGAAAAGCCTCGCCGAGGGCAGGGTCGAATTGAAGAACCGCCGCTCCGGCGCGCGCGAGCTCATGACCCCCGAAGAGGTCGTCGTCCGTCTGAAATCGAGCAAGGACGGCGCTGCGCTATGACTGACGCGGCGCTCGCCGGGCCGACGCTCGCCCGCCCAGACGCGGCTACGCGGGCCTTCTCCACGTTTGAATGGCTCATCGCGCTGCGCTACCTGCGGGGACGGCGCGCCAAGGCCTTCGTGTCCGAGATAGCGGGCTTCTCGTTCCTGGGCATCAGCGTCGGGGTCGCGACCCTGATCGTGGTCATGTCGGTGATGAACGGCTTCCGCCACGATCTGCTCGACAAGATCGTGGGCATCAACGGTCATGTCTTCCTGCAAGGGGTCGAGACGCCGCTCACCGACTATGATGCGGTCGACGAGCGTCTCTCCAAGGTACCAGGCGTGCGGCTGGTCATCCCCATGGTCGAGGGCGCGGCGGCGGTCTCCTCGCCCTACAATCAGGCCGGGGCCCTGGTGCGCGGCATCAAGCAGGCCGACATCAAGCGGCTGCCTGGCATCGCCGGTCATATCACGCTGGGATCGCTCGACAATTTCGACGCGGCGGGCGGGGTCGCGATCGGCCAACGCATCGCCGAATCGCTCGCTTTACGCGTGGGCGACTCGATCTCCATCCTGACCGCCAAGGGGCCGCAAACCCCGTTCGGGACCGCGCCCCGGATCAAGAGCTACCCGGTTACCGCGATCTTCCAGATCGGGATGTCGGAATTCGACTCGAGCTTCGTCTACATGCCGCTCGGCGAAGCCCAAGCCTTCTTCGGCAAGGATGGCGAAGCCAGCGTCATCGAGGCCTTCGTGGACGACCCCGATCACATGGACGAGATGCGCGCCAAGCTGGATGCCGTGGTGGGCCGGCCCATGATCATGACCGACTGGCGCCAGCGGAACAAAACCTTCTTCGATGCCCTCAACGTCGAGCGCAACGTCATGTTTCTCATCCTGGCGCTCATCATTCTGGTGGCGGCGCTGAATATCATCTCCGGCCTCATCATGCTGGTGAAGGACAAGAGCCCCGACATCGCGATTTTGCGCACCATGGGGGCGACGCGGGGCTCCATCCTTCGCATCTTCCTGATCACCGGCACCACGATCGGGGTGGCGGGCACCTTTGCCGGCCTGTTGCTCGGCATTCTCGTGGCCAGCAACATCGAGCGGATCCGCGATTTCCTCAATTGGGCGTTCAGCGCCAACCTGTTTCCCTCGGAGCTCTATTTCCTGTCGCACCTTCCCTCGCGGATCGAACCTGGCGACGTGGCGGCCGTCGTGATGATGACCATCATCCTGTCCATCCTGGCGACCCTCTATCCGTCCTGGCGAGCCGCCACGCTCGATCCGGTCGAGGCGCTCCGGTACGAGTGATGGCCGACCCTGCTCTGACGCTCTCCAAGGTCGACCGCCGCTACATTCAGGGCCAGGCGACGCTCGACATCCTGCGTGGCGCGAATCTCGTGATCTGGCCCGGCCAGTCGGTCGCCCTGGTGGCGCCTTCGGGGGCCGGCAAATCGACGCTGCTGCATGTCGCGGGGCTGCTCGAAAAGCCCGATGGCGGTGAGATCTTCGTCGGTCTGGAGCCCACCGCCGCCATGGCGGATTCGGCTCGCACGGCGTTGCGGCGCACCAGCATCGGTTTCGTGTACCAGGCTCATCATCTTCTGGCGGAATTTTCCGCTCTCGAGAACGTGATGGTGCCGCAGTTGATCCGCGGCCTGTCGCGCGCCAATGCGGAGGCGCGCTCGCGCGAGCTGCTCACCTATCTCGGCCTCGGCGAGCGCACCGCCCACCGCCCGGCCGAATTGTCCGGCGGCGAGCAGCAGCGCGTGGCGCTGGCGCGCGCGGTCGCCAATGCGCCCGGCATTCTGCTGGCCGACGAGCCGACCGGCAATCTCGACCCGCGCACCGCCGAGCACGTCTTCACGACCCTGACCGGCCTCGTGAAGGCGACGGGGCTTGCGGCGCTGATCGCCACCCACAATCTCGATCTCGCGGCCCGTATGGATCGGCGGGTCACCATCCAGGACGGGGTGGTGGTGGAACTAACGTAGGTGGCGGCCTCACTCAGGGTTCGTCATGCGTTGCGCCCGCCACGCCTTCCGGCAATAACAGCCCGATGAGCCCGCGCCCCGTCGTCCGCTTCGCGCCGTCGCCCACCGGCCGCATCCATATCGGCAACGCCCGCACGGCCCTGCTGAATTATCTGTTCGCGCGCGAGCGGGGCGGCAGCTTCATCCTGCGCTTCGACGACACCGACGTCGAACGCTCCCGCGCCGAATATGCCGACTCCATCGCGGTCGACCTCGCCTGGCTCGGCATCGAGCCGGCCCTGGTCGTCCATCAATCCCGGCGTTTCGATCTCTATGCGGCGGCCGCCGAGACCCTGAAGGCGCAGGGTCGCCTCTATCCAGCTTATGAGACGGCGGATGAGCTGGAACGCCGCCGCAAGCGCCTGCAGGGGCGCAATCTGCCGCCCGTCTACGACAGAGCCGCCCTCAACCTCACGGTCGAAGAGAAGGCCAACCTGGAGCGCGAGGGCCGCAAGCCGCACTGGCGGTTCAAACTCGACGGCGGCGTCGAGACCTGGACCGATCTCGTGCGCGGCGACAGTCACATCGATTGCGCATCGCTGTCCGATCCCGTGCTGATCCGCGAGGATGGTAGCTACCTTTATACGCTGCCATCCGTGGTGGACGACATCGACCTCGGTGTCACGCATGTGATTCGGGGCGAGGATCACGTCACCAACACGGCCGTGCAGATTCAGATTTTTCGCGCGCTCGGCGGCTTCGTCCCGTCCTTCGGCCACCACAACCTTCTGATGAACCAGTCCGGCGAAGGCCTGTCGAAACGCTCCGGCGCGCTGTCGCTCACGGGTCTGCGCGAGGCCGGCGTAGAGGCGATGGCTGTGGCCAGCATGGCGGTGCTGACCGGGTCGTCGGAGGCCGTCCAGCCGGTCCAGTCGCTGGACGAACTCGGCGCGCACGTGAAGCTCGCGCATCTGTCCCGCGCGCCCGCGAAATTCGACGAGGCGGAACTCGTGGCGCTTTCGGCCAAGACGCTCCACGCCATGCTGTTCGAGACAGCGCGCGACCGGCTAGCGGCGCTCGGCATCCGGGGCACCAGATCCGAAGCCTTCTGGCAGGCGGTTCGGGGCAATCTCGCACGATTCGACGATGCGAAACTCTGGTGGGCGGTCGTGGAGGGCTCGATCGAGCCCAGCATCGAGGAGCCGGATTTTCTTGCTCAGGCCGCCTCCGCGCTGCCGCCGGAACCCTGGGACCAGACAACCTGGGCGGCTTGGACCGCTGCCCTGAAGACGGCAAGCGGCCGCAAGGGGCGGGCGCTGTTTCACCCGTTGCGGTTGGCATTGACCGGCCGCGAGACCGGACCTGAACTTGCCACCCTGCTTCCGCTGATCGGGGCCGCCAAGGCTAGGGCGCGATTAGCCGGATCGTCTTTCTAGGTCCGCCGCGTCCCCGCGCCGCCTTGGTGGGGCCTGCTGCTTCCGGGGTGGTCGGCGTGGTCTGAGTGGAGAGCGGATTGATCGCGCCCGATGCCGCTGAGGCCGTGGGCACCTGGGAAGCCCGCAGCCCCTCGGCGGTCATCGTTGCGTCCGGCAAGACGGCGGCGGCGCTCCGGTCCGACTTCTTCTTGCCCTTGGCCTTAGCGGCTGGCGGCGTAACCGGTGCCGCCTTGAGCATGTCTTCCGACATCTTGGCGGTAACCGTGATATCTCCCTTGCTTTCGGGACCGAGCAGCTTTTCGGCTTCGGCCAATGCCTGAACCCAGGTCTGGTTCGGGGGCTTGCAGGTGCAGGACGCTGTGAAGGTCTTCTCGAATTTGAACGCTGCAGCCAAGGACGTGTAGGGCTGACCGTCGAGCGCTGTCGCGGACTGCAACGTGCCGTCTTGCCCCATGGTGTAAAGATGCGCCTCGGTGTTGGGGCAGGAGGCCTTGCACAGGTCTTCGAGATGATCGAGCTGATCGTGGGACGCACTCGGGACGAGTGGAAAGAAGCCGCCGTCGCAGGTGCGGACGCAGATCGCTTTTCCGGCCCGCTGCGGCGCAGGCTCGCTCTCGATGATGTCGCCGTTGAGCGGCACGTTCGAAAGCTGGTCGGGATTGATCGGAATGGTGCGGAGGTCGGCCGGGTTGCGCCCGTCGTCACGGAAGAAACCGCCTGCCGGACCGCGCGACAGGTCCGCCGGATTGCCGTCCCCCACACAGGCGGCGTTGTAGCGCGCCAAGAGGTCGGCTCGGTGGCCGCCGGCCTGCTCATCCGGGCGCCCGCGCGCTTCGAGTTCCGTCAAATTGTCCTGCATGCGGCCGATCCGCGCCGAGATGGCGTCGCACTGCTCGGGCGCGGGATCGCCAAAAATCCCGTCCCTGCTGTCGCAACCGACCGAAGTGGCGTAGGCCCGCGTGCGCGCAAGTTCCGAGCGCTGCCGTTGGGCTGCCCGCGCATAGGCGTCCTGGCCACCGGAATCGAGGCCGGAACCGGTGGCCTGGGAGGCCGCCAGGGCCGCTTGCAGCCGCGCGCAATCCACATCCTGACCGAGCGCCTCGCCAACCGGCAAACCCGCCATGGCCCATAGCCAGCACAGAAAGATGCGGGCGACCCCCTGCGATCCGATGGCGATGATCCACCGGCCGCGCCCAACCGTGAAACCGCCAACACTCACAAAAAAACTCCGATGCGGAATCCGTATCTCATGGGGCGCTGCACGCCCGGGACCCGCGTCTCCATCCACATCGGCTCGACCTTAGTTCGCTTCGTGTCGTAAAGATGATCAGGCAAGGGCCTCTGCCGCCGTGCTTCCGTCACGGCCTCCCACTACATTGTCGGCACAAACAGGATATCCCACCCATGCGTTTCGTCCAACGGACAGCCACTCTTCTCATCGGATCGCTGACGCTTCTCGCGGTTGCGGGCGGACCCGCCGCCGCCGATGACATGGACCTGATCTTCCGCAAGTCGACGGTGTTCCACATGCTGACCCCGAACGACAAGCTCGCCACCTACGCGATCGACGATCCGGCGGTCCAGGGCGTAGCCTGCTTCTTCACCGTACCGGAGAAGGGTGGACTCGCGGGCGCGTTCGGGGTTGCGGAACAGACCTCCGACGTGTCGCTGGCGTGCCGGCAGGTCGGCCCAGTGACCTTCAAGGAGAAAAGCCAGCAGGGCGATGTGGCGTTTACCGAGCGACGCTCGCTGTTTTTCAAGAAGATGCAGATCGTGCGGGGCTGCGACAGCAAGCGCAACACATTGATCTACATGGCCTATACGGACAAGCTGATCGAGGGTTCGCCGAAGAATTCGACGTCTGCGGTGCCGATCCAGCCGTGGGGTGCCTCGGCGGAGGCGCCAAAATGCGCCGATTGGATCAAAAGCTAGGTTGAAGCACAGCCTGGCGCGTTGGATCGCGCGCCGTCGCTCAATCCTGCTCGGGCTCAGCATGCTTGAAGGGCGTCAGTTCGCCATAGGCTTCGATGGCCTCGGCCACATGGGCGCGTTCGCGGGCGAGATAATCCTCGACGGCGCGCGCGAGCCTCGGGTCCGCGATGCGGTGCGCAGAATAGGTCGGCACCGCACGGTAGCCCCGCGCCAGCTTATGCTCGCCCTGCGCGCCCGCTTCGACCCGGCTCAGTCCGCGCGTGATCGCAAATTCGATCGCCTGATAGTAGCAGACCTCGAAATGCAGGAACGGGTGCTCCTCGATGGCGCCCCAATTGCGACCGTAGAGCGCGTCGTCGCCGATGAAATTGATCGCGCCCGCGATGTAGCGCCCGGCCCGTTTGGCCAAAACCAGCAGGATACGCTCCGGCATCGACTGGCCGATCATCGAGAAGAAGCGGCGATTGAGGTAGGGCCGTCCCCATTTGCGTGAGCCCGTATCCATGTAGAAAGCGAAAAACGCGTCCCAATGCGCTTCCGTGATGTCGCGGCCCGTCACCCATTCGACCGTGATGCCGGGCGACAAGGCGTCCTTGCGTTCGCGCCGGATCATTTTGCGCTTGCGGGACGCAAGGGCGGCGAGAAAGCCCTCGAAATCGGCATAGCCCTCGTTCAGGAAATGAAACTGCTGGTCGTTGCGCAGCAGGTAACCGGCCTCGCCTAGCTCGTCCCATTCGGGCCGAGTCAAGAAGGTGGCGTGGACCGAGGAGGCTCCGACGCCACGACGCAAACTCTCCAGCCCGTCTCGAAGGGCGGTGCCGGCCGCCTCGGCCCGGGGGCCGGGGGCGACCAGCAAGCGGCGCCCGGTCACCGGCGTGAACGGCACCGCCACCTGCAGTTTTGGGTAATACTCGCCACCAGCGCGCTCGTAGGCATCCGCCCAGCCGTGGTCGAACACGTATTCGCCCTGCGAGTGCGACTTAACATAGGTCGGAGCCGCGGCCAGCAATATGCCGTCGCCATCCTCCACCAGGACATGAGCGGGCTGCCAGCCGGCCTTGGCGCTCGCCGAGCCCGAGGCTTCGAGCGCATGCAGGAAGGCATGCGAAACAAACGGGTTGAAGCGCTCCCTCTGGCCGGCATCCAATGCCCCATTCGGGGGCAGGGCGAGGGCTGCGGGATTGGCGCAAGCGTCCCAACGCGCGGCATCGACCGCACCGAGCCCCGAGGCGGCGCTGATCTTCAACTCCGCCGTGGTCGCGCAGGATCGGTCAACCATCAGGGCCTCGACTCCTTTCGATCTCACATCAGGCCGTTCGAACACACGGCGCATCAAAGCCGCCAACGCGGGGAAACGATCGCGAAGCCACGCCGTCCGTTGCATCGCAACAGGATAGGACTGCAAGGGGCCGCAACAAGGCGGTGCGGCACTTGATCCGACAAGCTACTACGGCCGAAATCCCTCGAACACGATCTGGTCTGCCCAAAGATCCGCCACCCGGTGCTGTTCCGGCCCACGCACCGTCCAGGCCATCACCGGGAGACCCAGGCCCTGCCGAAGCAGGAACGGGACCGCATGCGGCAGGTCTCCGACACGATAGGAGAGGAAGTCGGGCCGCGTCGTTCCCAGATGCAAAAACTGGGCAAGCTCAGTCTTGAGGCCGGCCGTCAAATGGTCCCATTCCGGATCGTCGTAGCGTGCTTCGGCCACGACCCCGAGCGGGCAGGGCGGCTTTTGCCGCAGATGGGCAATCACGGCCGGATCGAAACTCTTGACCGCGATCGGTCCCGCATAGCCGGCCGATAGACCTGAGACACGATCGGAAAGACGCATGTCGCCGTCGAAACAGCTCTTGATCTCGCAGACCAAAGGCACGCGTCCCGCGATCAGGTCCAGCAGTCCGGCCAGAGCTATGATCCGGTCGGCCCCGACCCAATAGTCGATCGCCGTCAGCTCACGGGACGTGCGAGCCGCCACGACGCCGGTGTCCCGCGTCAGACGGTCGAGGGTGAAATCATGGAACACCACGGCATCGCCGTCGGCCGTGAGCTGGACGTCGCATTCGATCGCAAACCCGCCCTCGATGGCCGCATGGGCCGCGCTGGGCGAATTCTCGACGAGGCCGCGTCCGGCATCGTGCAGGCCGCGATGCGCGATCGGCCGCGCCGTCAGCCAATCCGGCGCCGGGTCACGGGGGCGCCAGGCCACTCAGTCGATTTCGAACAGGGCTTCCACTTCGACCGCGCAGCCGAAGGGAAGCGAGGCCACACCCACGGTGGTTCGCGCATGGCGGCCCTTGTCGCCGAAGACCTCGACCGCGAGGTCGGAGGCGCCGTTCATCACGGCGGGGAGGTCGATGAAATCGGGTTCGGCATTGATGAAGCCGCCCAGGCGAACCACGCGGCCGATGCGGTCGAGGTCGGTCAGGGCCGCCTTGGCCTGAGCCAGGACATTGATGACACAGAGCCGAGCCGCCATCTGCCCGGCCGCCTTGTCCACGCTTCCGCCAAGCTTGCCCTTGTGGACCTCGTCGAGTTTGCCACCAGCGCCGAGCGCCAGCTGGCCCGAGACAAAGAGGTGCTTGCCGGAAACAACGAAGGGCACATAATTTGCCACGGGAGCCGCCGGGACCGGGAGAACGATCCCAAGATCGGAGAGTTTCTTGTCAATCGCGCTCATCGAGCCTCCGTGAATGTTGCGCCGCGTCGGCAGCAGACGCGATGCGCTCTATGCCACGGACGTCCTTGCTGCACATCCGCCTTTTTTGCCCCGCTAAACTCGTTTCGACTTTTCTCTCCCCCTCACGGAGCATAACGGTGCCCATCCTCGCTCTTCCTCGTCACCTCACGCGCATCCTTGCGGTCGTGGGCCTCGTGCAAGCCGTCGCGGCGCCGACCTGGGCGCAGGCGACGGGAGTCGTGCCGCTGATCTCACATCACGCGGTCTATAAGCTGAGCCTGCTGAAATCGACCGGCACCAAGGCTCCCGAATCCGTCGACGGGCTTTTGTCCTACGATTTCAGCGGGTCGGCCTGCGACGGCTATGCCATGACGCTGCGGCAGATGACGGCGCTGCAACCGCAGGAGGGAGAGTCCCGCGTCTCGGAAATGCAAACCGCCAGTTTCGAGGGCGCAGACGCCAGGGACTATCGCTTCAAGGTGGATACCAAGGGTGACTCGAGCGCCCCGGGCAACATCGACGGTACGGCGCACAAGGCCAACGATGGGGCCGTTTCGATCGCGCTCGATGAACCCAAGGCCGAGAAGGTCGACCTCGATCCGGGCGTGTTGTTTCCGACCGAACATCTGAAGAAGGTGCTGGCGACCGCCCTCCAGGGCGGCAAAATCGTGTCCGCCCAGGTGTTCGACGGTTCCGACACCGGAACCAAGGTGTTCAATACGCTGACGGTGATCGGGGCTGCGACCGATAGCGTCCCTGCCGAACAGGCGGCACAGATCGATGCCCTCAAATCGGTCCGCCGCTGGCCCGTCGCGATCAGTTATTTCGATGCCGCCAAGGCGGATCAGCCGCCCGAATACGTGCTGTCCTTCGATCTCTACGAGAATGGCATCTCACGCGCCCTCAAACTCGACTACGGCGACTTCGTCCTTGCGGGTGATCTGACCGAACTGAAGCTGCTCCCGGGTTCCGCCTGTCCGAAATAGGGGAGCTACCGCCGCGGCCGCGCGAAGGTGATGCCGCGCTCGATCGAGCTGTCGCCGAACTTGGACCGAAGGCTCTCGATCGCGGTCTCGATGGCCTTGTCGCGGCGCGCCCCAGTGTCGACGAGGTCGCCGAGGTCCGCATCCCGGGCCGGGAGCAGTTCGGAGAGACCGATCCCGATCAAGCGGAAGGGCCCCCCGCCGACCTCCTTGATCAAGAGATCGCGAGCGGTGTTGAAGAGACGTTGGGCCAATTGGGTCGGGGGAAGGCCCGATTTGGCCCGCGTGATCAGCTTGAAGCGGTGCGTCTTGAGCTTGAGCGTCACGCGCGTGCCGCAAATCTCCCCGCGCTTGAGTCGCCGCGCCACCTTCTCGCAGAGGTGGAACAGCACGGGCTCGAGCGCCGCCAGATCGTCGAGATCGTCGTTGAAGGTCGTTTCGGCCGAAACGCTTTTGACGTCGCGAACGGGGCTCACGGGCCTCGGGTCGACGCCGTTGGCGAGCCGATGCAGCCGTTTGCCCTCGTCGCCGAAGCGGCGCAAGGCTTCGGTTTCCTCCATCCGTTGCAGGTCGCCGATGGTCCGAAGGCCGCCGGACGCGAGCCTTTGCTGCGCGACCTTGCCCACACCCCAGATCAGCCCGACCGGAAACGGGGCCAGCCTGACGCGCGCCTCGGCCCGACCGATCATCGCGAAGCCCCGTGGCTTGTCCATGTCGGACGCCACTTTCGCGAGAAACTTGCAGTACGAGAGGCCGACCGAAACCGTGATGCCGATCTTCGCCTCCACGTTCCGAGCGAACCTGGCCAGGGTCAGGGCCGGGCTGCCGCCGTGCACAGCCGCGGTCCCCGACAGATCGAGAAAGGCCTCGTCGATCGAGAGCGGTTCGACGAGCGGGGTCAGCGCCACCATCATGAGGCGGACCTCGCGCCCCACCATGGCGTATTTGGCCATGTCGGGACGAATGATGCGCGCGTCGGGACAGAGTCGGAGGGCCTTGAACATCGGCATGGCCGAGCGCACCCCGAAGGTGCGCGCGATGTAGCAGCAGGTTGTCACGACGCCGCGCCGGCCACCGCCCACGATCACCGGGAAGTCCCGCAGCGCGGGATCGTCGCGCTTTTCGACGGCGGCATAGAACGCGTCGCAATCGACATGCGCGATCGCCAATGCGTCGCGCTCCGGATGCCGAAGCAGCCGCGGTGATCCGCACGCGCCGCAGCGTGGCTGCGAGGGATCGTGTGGATTTGAGAGGATGAGGCAGTCGCGGCAGAGCGCAAGAGCGTCCGGGGTCTGCTCCAGCGCTCCACCCACGACCATCAGGCAGGCCCCCATCCTGATGGACCGGTCCACCGGGCGATCGCCTGACCGACCGCGTCCGGACGTTGGCCGAGATGCGCCGCGAAGGCGATCAACAGGCGTTCGTCGGATGCCAGATAGCTGAGGATACCCCTCAGGAAGCCGGGCTCGGCCGCCGCGTCCCGCAAATTGACGTGGGTAATTCCGGACGCGGCGAGGAAGTCGCCGAGCCGGTCTTCGTCGGCGGCCAGAAAGGCCAGGGCATCGATCCCCAGGACGTCAGGCTCGGCGGCCTGGTCGCCGGAAACGCGGGTGGGCGAGCGCTTATCGAGCCTTTTCAAGCGACGGGTTTTCCTTTCGTCAATTTCTCTTTGCTAGGCTAAGATCAAGATCGGAACCGACCCTTCGGGAGGGGCCAGCCCGCGCTCGAGCGGGGCATGTCGAAGGTCACAGCCTGATGGCGAAAACGGTGCTGATCGTAGAAGACAACGAGCTGAATATGAAGCTGTTCAGCGATTTGTTGGAGGCCAACGGATACGGCACGGTGCAGACCCGCAATGGCGTCGAGGCCGTCGGGCTCGCGCGAAAACACCGGCCCGACCTGATTCTCATGGACATTCAGCTTCCGGAAGTTTCCGGTCTTCAGGTCACGCAATGGCTCAAGGATGACGACGAACTCCGGTCCATCCCGGTGATTGCAATTACGGCTTTCGCCATGAAGGGCGATGAAGAAAAAATCCGTCAGGGTGGCTGCGAAGCTTATCTGTCAAAACCGATTTCGGTTGTAAAGTTTCTGGAGACGGTCCGAAACTATCTCGAGGATCGTTGAAAAGGCCCCGTGATGACCGCGCGTATACTCGTTGTCGACGATATCGTTGCTAATGTTAAACTTCTTCATAGCCGCCTGACTGCGGAATATTTCGACGTCGCGACGGCCTTCAATGGATGGGAGGCCCTTTCGATCTGTGCTCAGGGCCAGTGTGACATCGTTTTGCTCGACGTCATGATGCCGGGCATGGATGGGTTCGAGACCTGCCGCCGTCTCAAGTCGGATCCCGCCACGGCCCATGTCCCGGTCGTGCTGGTGACGGCGCTCGATCAACCGGCCGATCGCCTGCGCGGGCTCGAGGCGGGGGCGGACGATTTCTTGACCAAGCCCTTGGACGAACTCGCGCTCGTGGCGCGGGTGAAATCCCTCACGCGCCTCAAAATCATGCTGGACGAACTGCGCCAACGCGCGAGCGCGACCGCCTTGATGGGCATGGGACACACGATCCCCGTTCCCGACGACGACAAGGGTCTTGGGGGTCGGGTGCTGCTCGTCGAAGATCGGGCGGGTACGTCCGAACGGGTCATCTCGACTCTTTCGAGCTTCCATCACGTCGACGTCGAGTCTGAACCTCAACTGGCCTTGTTCAACGGCGTGGAGGGCAATTACGACCTGCTGATCATCAGCCTGGGCCTCCTCGACTACGACGCTCTTCGTCTATGCAGCCAATTGCGCTCCCTGGAGCGGACCCGCCATCTGCCGATCCTGCTGCTTGCCGATACCGAGGACCGCGCCCGCATCCTGCGTGGGCTGGAGATCGGGGTGAACGACTATATCGGCCGCCCGATCGATCGGAACGAACTCCTGGCGCGGGTGCGAACCCAGATCAAGCGCAAGCGCTATTCCGACAGCCTGCGCGAATTGCTGCAGACCTCGATCGAGATGTCCGTGATCGACAGCCTCACGGGATTGAACAATCGCCGCTATCTCGAAAACCATCTGAAGACGCTGGTCGGCATGGCGGCGACGCGCGGCCGACCCTTGTCGCTGATGCTGCTCGACCTCGACCATTTCAAGCGCGTCAACGACACCTATGGGCATAATGTCGGCGACGAAATCCTGAAAGCCTTCGCGGGTCGGATGCGGCAGGTCCTTCGCGCCCAGGACATGATTTGCCGTCTAGGGGGCGAGGAATTCATCATCGTGCTCCCGGACACCACGCTGGATACCGCCGAACTGGTCGCCGAACGCGTCAGGAGCGCGGTCGACCAAACCCACTTCTCGGTCGAGAGCGGCAATCGAAGCATTGCGATCACGGTCTCGATCGGCATTGCGGATCGCGGACGGGACACCGATCCGACCAGCTTGATCAAGCGCGCCGACGTGGCGCTCTACCGGTCCAAACACGGCGGGCGCAACATGGTATCGGCCCAGGCGGCTTGAGCGCCGACGGGCTTCGCCACCGCCTCACGAATGTCGGCCCGGCATCGATGAGCGCTTCCGAATCACGCCATTCACGCGTAGGCTGAAGCTTGGTTCTGTCAGCCAGCCGTGACCGGCGTTAAGGTAAAGACTTGTTTAAAAAGCCGATCCGGCCGACGTCGATTGCAAAATCCATGAACCTCAGTATTTTCAGCATCACGGCAACGAACCGATAACGATACACGGTCGCCAGTTCGCGTTGAAACGGTGAGACCGGACGAGGCAGGCGGGAAACCGCCTTCGATACCCCTACGGAGTGCTCAGGTCCGCCGCATCTCCTGGGTCCGTGGGGTTGGCCGGCTTGGAAGTGGCAGGAGTGGCCTCCTCGCGCCATTTCCAGCCGGCCTCCTCTCATTTGCAACGGTGGCGGACGCTCTTGCTGCGCTCATCATTCCGCGCTCGCCTTCGGCGCCCCGGAATGACAGTGCCTGGCAGCCTATCGGTCGCGACACTGCGCTCGCACAAGGCGCGAACTACCTCTTTCTAGACAAAAAAAGCCCGGCACTGAGGCCGGGCTTTTGCATATCCTGATCGCCAAACGGCACGGCGCAGACGAAGCCGGCCCCCGAAACCGTCTACTTGATCTTGGTTTCCTTGAACTCGACGTGCTTCCGCGCGACGGGATCATACTTTTTGAACGCGAGCTTGTCGGTCTTGGTCCGGGCGTTCTTTTCCGTGACGTAGAAGAAGCCGGTATCTGCCGTCGACAGCAGCTTGATCTTGATCGTGGCAGCCTTGGCCATTGGATTATCCTGAATGCAACAGGGTCGCCACCAGGCAAGACCCATCAAAACGCAAACCGGCACGGACTGGGCATCCGCGCCGTTCTGACAAAACCATAAGTCCGGTCCCACCGAAGTCAAGCATTTGATCACGAGACATCACCGGCTCCGCGCCTTTCAGCCCCCGTCAGCCGAATGCGTCGTCGTGCTCCCCGCCGAATCCATGCATGCGCTGCGCCCATTGCAGCGCGATCAGCGCACCCTTGATGCGCGGCAACAAGAGGAGCGACAGGCCGATCACGATGGCGGGCCAGAGCGTCGCGTTGAGCCACATCGGGATATTCGCCCATGTGCTCAGAACCCCGACCATGAGGAATCCGATGACGTGGGCCACGATAAGGATCGTCACGTAAGGCGGCGCGTCGTCGGCGCGATGGTGGTGCAATTCCTCGCCACACACTTCGCAACGGTCCTGAACCTTGAGATAGGCGCGAAAGATGTGACCCTTGCCGCAGTTCGGGCAATGTCCGAAGAACCCGCGCTTGATGGCTTGACCGGTGTCGCGTTTGGCCAGCGATGGATCGCGCAATTCCATGTTCATGGCCGTCGTCCTCGAGCGCCGTGTGCGCCGCCCTTTCCGTTCTGCTTGACTGGGCCTTTGCCCCGGTTGAGGCCGGAGGGATGCTTGCTCTTACCCAGTGTCTTGCGCCGGCGGCCCTCGCTGGCGATCTCGAATCGCAAGGCGCCCGCGAAGGGCGCCGCCTCGACCAGCTTCACGTCGACCACATCGCCCAGGCGGAAGGTGGTGCCGGTCTGTGAGCCCACCATGGCCCGTCCCGCCTCGTCGAAGCGGAAATATTCGTCGCCCAGCGAACTCGGCGGCACGAAGCCGTCGGCGCCGGTTTCCGTCAGCTTGACGAAGAGGCCTGATCGCGTGACCCCCGAGATCCGCCCCGCGAAGGTGGCGCCGATCCGGTCCGCCAGATAGGTCGCGATCAACCGGTCGACGGTCTCCCGCTCGGCCGCCATCGCCCTGCGCTCGGCCTGCGAGATACGGGTCGCGATCTCGGTCAGTTCGGCCAGGGTCATGTCGGGCAGGCCGTCGGGCCCGAGCCCGAGCGCCCGGATCAGCGCGCGATGCACGATGAGATCGGCGTAGCGTCGGATCGGCGAGGTGAAATGGGCGTAGCGGCGCAGGTTGAGCCCGAAATGCCCATAGTTGTCGGCGGCATATTCTGCTTGCGCCTGCGACCGGAGCACCACCTCGTTGATGAGATGCTCGTTGTCGCTGCCCTTGGCACGCCCCAAAATCCCGTTGAACTGAGCCGGCCGCAGCACCTGGCCCTTGGCGAGCTTTATGCCTATCGAGGCGAGGAACTCCGAGAGCGCGTTCATCTTCTCGAGTGTCGGCTCGTCGTGGACACGGTAGATCAGAGCTTGGCGCTTGGCTTCCAGCGACTCGGCGGCCGCCACATTGGCGAGGATCATGAATTCCTCGATCAGCCGATGGGCGTCGAGCCGTTCGGGAACCGTCACCCGGTCGACCAGACCCTCAGGCGTCAGAACGATCTTGCGCTCGGGAAGGTCCAGATCGAGCGGCGCCCGCTCGTCCCGGGCCAATTTGGCGGTGGCATAGGCGGCCCAGAGCGGGCGAAGTATCGGGTCGAGGATCGGCGCCGTGGTCTCGTCATTGCGCCCGTCGATCGCGGCCTGGGCCTGCACGTAGCTCAACTTGGCGTGCGAGCGCATCATCACGCGATGAAAGCTGTGGCGCAGTTTTCGGCCGTCCGGCGCCAGCACGAGCCGGACCGCAAGCGCCGCGCGATCCTCGTCCGGCCGCAGCGAGCCGAGGTCGGCGGAAATCCGTTCGGGCAGCATGGGCACGACGCGATCGGGGAAATAGACCGAGTTGCCGCGGGTGAGTGCCTCCCGGTCGAGCGGAGTCCCGGGACGCACCAGGGACGCCACGTCGGCGATCGCCACCGCCACGAGGTGACCGCCCGCATTGGCGGGGTCGGGGTCGGGCTCGGCGAAGACCGCGTCGTCGTGATCCTTGGCGTCCGGCGGGTCGATGGTCACCAGGGCCAGGTCGCGCCAATCCTCGCGCCCCGTGAGGGTGGGCGCGCCGACGGCCGCGGCCTCGGCCAGGGTTTCCGGCCTGAACACGTTGGGGATGTCGTGGGTCTGGATCGCGATCAGGCTAATGGCTCGCTCGCTCTTCACAGAGCCGAGCGTCTCCACCACCTTGACTAGCGACAGCCCGAACGCATTGCCGCGCCCGACCAGTTCGACCGAGACGAGGTCGCCATCCTGGGCGTCCCCGCGCAGTTCCGGCGGCACCGCATATTCATTTCCGGAATTCTTCTTCTCCGTAGGCAGCACCCGCAGGCCGACCTCCGGCCGCTCGCGGAATACGCCGATGATGCGCGAGCGCGCCTTGGCCAGAAGCTTGATGACCCGGCCCGAGTGGATCGCGACCTTGCCGGGGGCCTCGGCGCTGCTCGTCACGCGCAGAAGCGCCCGGTCGCCGACGCCCGGAAGAGGGGAGCCCGGCCGTCCCTTCTTGGGAACGTGGATCTCGATCCGCGGCGCGACCCCGTTCTCGGCGCTGTCCCAATCGACCGGTTTGCCGATCAATTCGCCATCGGAATCGCGGCCCACGATGTCGACGACCAGCACCGGGGGCAGGGCGCCAGGCTTGTTGAACCGGCTGTGGCGCCGCTCGACGGCGCCATCGGCCTCGAGTTCCTTGAGCATCTGTTTGAGACCGATCCGGGCATCGCCCTTGATGCCGAACGCGCGGGCGATCTCACGCTTGCCGATGGTGGCAGGAATCGACCGGCCCGCTTCAGTGGCGGCCGTGCGTTCACGGGCAATGAAGGCCAGGACCTCCTCCTTGCTGGGGGAGGACTGGTTCGACGTCTTTGCTTTGGGCATTCGAAGGCTTGTACCGGCGGAATGGCCCGCCACCTCGTCATATAGGTGAACGGCCCCTTGTTTGCGACCGCGAAGGCGCCGCTACAGCCTCGGCGCGCTATGCCGTCTTACGGCTGCGCGCTTTTGGTGCCGCATCATTGGCCGGCTTTGCCGGTTTCACGGCGATCTTCTTTCCGGCCGATGGCTGGGCCGCCGTGCTCTTGGCGGATCTGGCCTTCGAGCCCGATTTGGCAGCCGGGCCGGCCTTGCCGCGCACGGTCTTGGCCTTCGCCGGCGTACTCCCAGCCTTGTCCTCGATCAGCCGCATCGCGTCCTCGAAGGTGATGCTCTCTTCCGTCATGGTCTTGGGCAAAGTCGCATTGACCTTGCCCCAGTTGACATAGGGGCCGTAACGCCCCGCCCTTACCGTGACGCTGCCGCCCGCCGGATGATCGCCCAGCGCCCGTCCGCTCGGGGCCGCACGGCCGAACCGTCCGCCCCCCGCGCCGCTTTCCTTGGCCACGATGAGATCGATGGCGCGGTTGCCACCGATCTCCAGCACGTCGTCGTCGGCCCCGATATTGGCGTAGGTCTTGCCATGCTGGACGTAGGGCCCGAACCGCCCGATCCCCGCCAGAATCGGCTCGCCGCTGGTCGGATGTTTGGCAATCTCGCGCGGCAAGGACAGCAGCAGCAGCGCCTTGGCGAGGTCGAGCGCCGCCGGGCTGAGCCCCTTGGGCAGCGACGAGCGCTTCGGCTTCTCCCCATCGCCGAGCTGGATATAGGTGCCGAACCGGCCATCGCGCAGCGTCACCTCCTGGCCGCTGACGGGATCGGTGCCGAGCACGCGCTGACCCGGCTTGTCGCCTTCGGCGCCAGTTCCTTCGGCAGCAGTGGCGGTCAGGGTGCGGGTGAATTTGCACTCCGGATAATTCGAGCAGCCGATGAAGGCGCCGAATTTTCCCAGTTTCAGCGACAGCTGGCCGGTCCCGCAGGTCGGGCAGGTGCGCGGATCGCTGCCATCGCCCTTGGCCGGGAAGATGTAGGGGCCGAGCAGTTCGTTCAGATTGTCCAGCACCTGGGTGGTGCGCAGATCCTTGGTCTCGCCAATCGCGAAGGAGAAATCCTTCCAGAAGGCGCGCAGCACGTCCTTCCACTCGACATCCGAGCTCGAAACCTTGTCGAGCTGCTCTTCCAGGCTGGCGGTGAAATCATAATCCACCCAGCGGTTGAAGAAGCTTTCCAGAAAGGCCGTGACCAGCCGCCCCTTGTCCTCGGGGATCAGCCTTTTCTTGTCGAGCCGGACATATTCGCGATCCTGCAGCACCGCCAAAGTGGCCGCATAGGTGGAAGGCCGACCGATGCCGAGCTCCTCCATCCGCTTGATGAGGGCTTCCTCGGTGTAGCGTGGCGGCGGTTCGGTGAAATGCTGGGTGGAGACGATCTGATCCTTGCCCAAAGCCTCG
The DNA here is from genome assembly GCA_964245915.1 of uncultured Lichenihabitans sp. Taxonomy (GTDB): domain Bacteria; phylum Pseudomonadota; class Alphaproteobacteria; order Rhizobiales; family Beijerinckiaceae; genus Lichenihabitans. The sequence continues at coordinate 26,499 of CAXTOT010000051.1, forward strand.
CCGGCCGACATCGCGGGCAGGCGACCGGCATCCTCGCCATCCTCGTCGGTGTCGACCTGGTAGAGCGCCAAAAAGCCGTCGAACTTGATGACCTGGCCGCTGGCGCGCAGCTCGATTACCCGCCCGCCCGCCTTGGCTTCGATGTCCACGGTGGTGCGTTCGAGTTCGGCCGATTCCATCTGGCTCGCCACCGTGCGCTTCCAGATCAGCTCGTAGAGCCGCGCCTGGTCGGAATCGACGAACCGCGCCACATCCTTGGGCAGCCGGCTCATGTCGGTCGGGCGGATGGCTTCGTGGGCCTCCTGGGCGTTCTTGGCCTTCACCGTATATTTGCGCGGCACTTTGGGGACATAGCGGTCGCCATGCAGCTCACCGATGACCTTTCGGGCGCTGGCGATGGCTTCCGGCGCCATGTCGATGCCGTCGGTCCGCATATAGGTGATGAGACCGGCCGTCTCGCCCTTGATCTCGACGCCCTCGTAGAGCTTTTGCGCGATCTGCATGGCGCGCGCCGGCGACAGCCCGAGCTTGCGCGAGGCATCCTGCTGCAGGGTCGAGGTCCGGAAAGGCGGGAAGGGGTGGCGTTTGGTGGGCTTGGCGTCGACGCTCGTCACCTTGAAGTCGGCCTGGTCGAGCGCCGCCTTGAAGGCCGCGGCCTCGGAACCGGTGCCGACATCGAGTCGCGTGATCTTCTTGCCGTCGGCCCCCACGAGGCGCGCCTCGAAGGGCAGCTTGGCGGCGGTACGCAGATGCGCCACCAGCGACCAATATTCGCGCTTGATGAAGCGCTCGATCTCGAGCTCGCGGTCGCAGACCAGCCGCAACGCCACCGATTGCACCCGGCCGGCCGACCGCGCGCCGGGCAGCTTGCGCCACAGCACGGGGGAGAGGTTGAACCCCACGAGATAATCGAGCGCCCGGCGCGCCAGGTAGGCATCGACCAAGGCCTGGTCGATGGCGCGCGGATGCGCCATGGCGTCCCGCACCGCCGTCTTGGTGATGGCGTTGAACGTGACCCGCTCGACGGTCTTGCCCTTGAGCAGCTTCTTGGCCCGGAGCACTTCGAGCACGTGCCACGAGATGGCCTCGCCCTCGCGGTCCGGATCGGTCGCCAGGATGACCTTATCGGCCTCTTTGACGGCGCGCGTGATGTCGGAGAGGCGTTTGGACGCCTTGGCGTCGACCTCCCAGAGCATGGCGAAGTCCTGGTCGGGGTCGACCGAGCCGTCCTTGGCGGGCAGATCCCGTACGTGGCCGAACGAGGCCAGCACCTGGTAATCGCGGCCGAGATATTCGTTGATGGTCTTCGCTTTCGCCGGCGACTCGACGATGACGAGGTTCATAAGGAGACCGGTCCTTTCGCGTGGCCTGGTGGCACGCGGGGTGGAGATAGGCGCTGGCGCGGCTTTGGGGAAGGCTGCTGGCAACCGGGCCGGAACATGGGGGCGAGGCCGGGGTCTGTCAAATGGGGGTCGGCGGCGCCATGTGGTGTTTGACCCACCGGCCGGCTCCAACGTCATTGCGAGGAGCGAAGCGACGCGGCAATCCAGGGGGTGAGCGCACGACGTCTGGATTGCTTCGGCGCTGCGCTTTTCGCAATGACGGCAATCCCTCGTCATCCCAGGGTGGCATCAGGAGGCAGCGCGCGTGACCCACAAAGTTCTGATCGGCCTCGTCGGCCTTGCCCTCTCCGCAGCCCCGGCGTGGGCGGGGGACGCCAAGGCGGAAATCGATTTCGTGACACGGGCTTCGATGGGCATTCTTTTTGCCATCGCGGAATCGCGGCTCGCGCTCGACCGCACCGGGGACCCCCAGGTGAGGGCTTTTGCGGGCCGGCTGGTCGATGAGCATGCGACTGCGGAGGCGGCGCTTCAGTCGGCGGCCGACGGGTCCGGCGCTACGGTCCCGACGTTGCTCGACCCGGATCATCAGGCGCGGCTGACGGCGTTGCAGGACAAGTCCGGCACCGACTTCGGGAGGGCCTACGTGGCCGACCAGGCCGAGGACCATTCCAACGCCTTGACCCTCTATGCCGATTACATGCCGCTGGGGGACAATGCAAAACTCAAAGCCTTGGCCATCAAGATGATCCCGATTGCGGGTGCGCAGTTCAAGGACGCTCAGGCGCTTTCGGGGCGGTAAGGGGCGGGCGGCGGCTCGCCACGAAAGCACCCAATCGCCGGCCGCAACCCTGAGCCGAAGCACGGTGACGCTCACCATCGATCTGGACAACCACCGCCCGAGCCGGCAAAGTTCCACGCGAGAAACGCGGCGGGGCTGGCCAAGATGCGCGTCCGGGTGATGCTGTCCGTGTTGCTCGGCGCCTGGGCCGCGCTTTTGTGCCAAGACTCTCCGGCAGCCGCGCAACTCCTGCCGAACTGCCACGTCGAGCCGCTCTCCGCTCCCGTGGCGGAATTCCCCGGTATCAGCTTTCGGAGCTTCCACGTCGGCTGTTCCAACAATCCGGGACCGGAACATCAGACCCTCGCCCACGTGCTGACCATCGCGGTCACCTCAACCCTCGTGTTGCAGGCCTCCTCGATCGACCCGGGCCCGGATTTCACGCAGGCGCTTCCCTCGGCGGTCCTGACCACCGGTGGCGCCCAGGTCGCGGTGAACGCCAACCTGTTCACTGAGTGCTGCCACTATGGTCCGAATGTCTCTCCGACGCTGCTCCGCGGCTGGGAGGTCGCGCAGGGCAAGACCCTTTCGGCGCCCGGGGCCAATCTGGTGGGCGGCCCACCCGCTCCCTTCAACGCTAGCCTGGTCGAAAGCCAGGATGGGGTTGTGAGCATCGTCTATTCGGGCCAGAAGGACCCTCTCCCGCTCAACGTCATGACAGCGGTGACGGGCAGCCATATGCTGGTGTTTGGCCACAAGAACGTGGCCCCGCAGGAGGGCCAACCGCAGGAATTCTTTGGTCCGAACGCGCGCACCCAGGCGGGCCTCTCCGCCGACGGCAAGACGCTCTGGCTCGTGGCCCTCGACCGCTCGCCGAACGGGGGTCAGCCCAACACGGGCCTCACGCTGTTCGAATCGGCCGAGTTCCTGTTGAAGCTCGGCGCCGCGAGCGCCATCAACCTCGACGGCGGCGGATCCTCGACCATGGTTAAGGCCGCCCCCGGCGGTACATTCGCCTTTCTCAACGCGCCCAGCGACATGTCACAAGATGGCATGTGCACCGTCTACTACCCCGACTCTGCGAACGCCGTCAGCTGCGAACGGTTCGTCGGTGCCACCCTGGCGGTGCATGTGCTGCCGCAGGCATCTCCCACCGCGCCTTGAGGGGTGCACGGCTCATAACGGCGCCCGCTCACGACGCCGCGAGTGCACCTCACCTCCGGCCACCGGTCATGACATTGTAGCATCGCGGTGCTCCACATCTCGGCATGCTATGCCGCTGAGCGGTCTGGGCGGGGCGTCCTGGTGGGCATAGGCTCACCCGCGGCAGCGGGCTCCAGGCCCTCGCCACCCGCGTCCACACATCAGCCAAGGAACAGATCCAATGGGTACGATCACCACCACGGATGGCACGGAAATCTTTTACAAGGATTGGGGCAAGGGCCAGCCGATCGTCTTCCATCACGGCTGGCCGCTGAGCGCCGACGACTGGGACAGCCAGATGCTGTTCTTCGAAGCGCAGGGCTACCGCGTGATCGCCCACGACCGACGCGGCCACGGCCGCTCCACCCAGACCGATCTCGGCAACGACATGGACACCTATGCGGCGGACGTCGCCGCCCTGGTGGATCACCTCGGCCTGAAGGACGCCATCCATGTCGGCCACTCGACTGGCGGCGGCGAGGTGACGCGCTATGTCGCCCAGTACGGTGGCAACGGGCGGGTCGCCAAGGCCGTCCTGATCAGCGCCATTCCGCCCGTCATGCTGAAGTCGGCGAGCAACCCCGGCGGACTGCCCATCGAGGTGTTCGACACTTTTCGCGCCGGCATGGCGAACCGCGCGCAATTCTACCTGGATGTCGCATCGGGTCCTTTTTACGGTTTCAATCGGCCGGGCGCGAAAGTGTCCCAGGGCATCATCGACAATTGGTGGCGTCAGGGGATGATGGGCGGTACCAAGGCCCACTACGACTGCATCAAGGTGTTTTCCGAAACCGACCACACCGAGGATCTCAAAAAGATCACTGTGCCGGTCCTGGTGATCCACAGCGAGGACGATCAGATCGTGCCGTTCGCGGACGCCGGACCGCTGGCGGCCGCGCTTCTCAAAAACGGCACGCTGAAGGTCTACAAGGATCTGCCGCACGGCATGCCGGCGACCCATGCAGACCTCGTCAACGCGGACCTGCTCGCCTTCTTCAAGGCCTGAGATCGCGGCGCCGCGGCCATCTTCGTGGGTAGAACCGCGTGCGGGTTGAGCAGATATGAAACTCGCCGCGGTCCTCTCTTCGACCTCAGGACGATCTCGCCTCAAACGTAGAGCGCCGCCATCTTTCGCCATGCGCCTGCGCGATGGGCGCGTCCGTCCCAGAAGTGCAGCTGATGGCGGACGCCCTTGTCGTCGAGGAGGCCGCTGAGGTGGCGGTTGTTTTCGAGGAAAGGGTCGGCTTCGCCGACCGCGAGAACGATGTCGAGCTCGCGCAGCTTGTTCAGCCGCCATGGGCAGGTCAGACCCGGCAGGAAATGCGTCGGCGTGTGAAAATAGATGTCGTCGCCGTAGTAGCCGTCGAACAGGTCGTCGAAGCATCCCACCTTCATGGTCAGATCATAACGGCCGGAAAAGGCGACGAGCTTGCGGAAGAGGTGAGGATGCCGGAGAACGATGCTGGCCGCCTGAAAGGCACCCAGACTGCAGCCCATCGCCATCGTACAATCGTGGGGATTGGTCGAGGCCATCAGCGGCAGCACCTCGTTGAGGATGTACTCCTCGAAGGCGGCGTGCCGGCGGATGCGGTCGGCCGGGTGACGACCGAGGTCGTAGAAGGTCTCCTGCGCCAGGCCCTCGACGCAATAAAGCTGCAAGTGCCCGGCCTTGACCTTACCGGCGAGGCTCGCCACCACGTTGAGCTGCTCGTATTCCCAGAAGCGCCCGTCCCTCGTCGGAAACATCAGCACCTTCGCTCCGGCATGGCCGAAGATCAGGAGCTCCATGTCCCGATGAAGTCGCGAACTGTACCAGCGCCGATAGTCTCGTCTCATGTCACCCTGAAGAACCGTCCGACCTTCTTTGCGAGGAGCGCGTGCTGCTCCTCGCGACCGGGATAGTCGAAGTGGCCTGCATCCAGGATGACGGTTTCATGATGGTTTGACGTCGGCAGCGCATTGGCGACCGAAAACTGGCAGGGCGGCGCCACCGCCGGATCGAAGCGGGCGACCGCAAGAAGCATGGGGATCCCGATCCCCGTCGCCGCGGTTGCCGCATCGAAGAGGCTGAGCGTCTTGAGCACGTCCGGATGTGTCCTCTGATAGTTTTGTACGGATTGGCCGCTGCCGACGGTGGGCAGGGTGAGCCAGAGCGGCATGTTGCCGAAGGTCGGCACGACCAGATGGCCACGATCGATGCGTTTGTCGAAAGCAATTGCCAGCGCCCCGACACCGCCGCCTAAGCTGAGGCCGCTGTAGCCGATCCGGCCGTCAAGCTCGGGATAGAGCTGGGTCAGAACGGTGACGGCCAGCCAGAGATCCTCGACGCAGCCGCCCAGGATATAGCGCTCCGGCTTGTCTATATCGGTGAGCACGTGCCGGGCGGGATCGCAGGAAATCGGCGGACGGCTGCTCCGTGAAAGCCCGCGAAAACAGGGAAACAGCACCGCCGTCGCTTCGACCGGAATGTCGAAATCAGGCTGCTCACGCCCACCATAGCCGTGGCCGACGACGAGGCCACGCCTGACGGTTCCCTCGCGCGGCAGCAACAGCCAGCCGCCGATCTGGAAATCATCCGCCGCGGTATAGATGATGTCATGAACCTGCCAGTTCGGATGGCTGGACCCGCTTGGGTTCAGCTGCGGCCGCGGATCCAGCGCAAGCGCGCCGAGATGGCGCGCGCGCCAAAAATCGTCGAAGTGCGGTGGTGCCGGGGGCGGTCTGATCGCGCGAAGCTGGTCAACATCAAGGCCGTAGGTCGGATCGAAATCATAAGGGTGGGCGGTCGGGAGGCTCATGGATGCTTGTTTCGTGAAACAAGCCGATAGGCAACATTAGGATTACCCCGGGGCTGATGCGCGGCGGTCGCGGCCCACTTCGCGCATTACAACTTCGTGAGCATTCATTCGAAGAATCGGTCACACCAGTGGTGGCGGCAGGAATGTTGGATCGATTATGATCGCTCCACGATTTGCTCAAGCGGACATCAATCTGGGAGAGGCTTCATGGCCGATAGTGGCGGATGGTTGTGTTAGGAGCCGCGATCGCCACAATTGGTTCTGCAGGGACGACTTGGCTCAACGCTTGGCTGATCAAACGCAACGACCCTGAGCGGGAGTATGATGCGGCGGTCAAATCGTTGCTGAAAGCGCTTCTTGAGAAGGGGCCGAAATGGAGAAAGGCTACGACGTTGGCCAGCATCATCGGCTTGGATAAGAAACTCACAAAAGAGTATCTGATCGTCATTGGCGCGCGAGGATCGCAGTCAGATCCTGAACTTTGGGGGCTGGTATCCCGCAACCCCCTTCAGGACATCGACGACTCAACACAGAACACTATCGAGCGCGCGGCGGATCCACATGTCCGGCCACCAATCGCCTGAACCGCTATGTCGACTTTCGCCTTCCAAGACGCACCAGGACGCCGTGAGTCCGGCCGCGAATGGGTACTTCGATCGGGTCACCATAGGGCTCGGCCAGCGCCTCGACCCCGGCCACTTGGACGATGCAGTCGGTCACGACCACCCGGACATCATTGGTCTTGGCGACTTCGAGAAGGCGGCTGGTGACGTTGACGGTATCGCCCGTCGCCGTGATCTGCTGGTGGCTGTCGCCACCGAGTCGCGAGATGATCACGGTTCCGAAATGAGCGGCAATACGGGCTTCGATCGGGCGCTCCAACCCGGCGGAGTTCGTCCTCCCCCATTGTTCGAGCCTGGCTTTCAATTCCGCCACGGCGCCGAGCGCGCGGGCGGCATCGTCGGACCGAGATTCGGGAAAGCCGAACATGATCATGGCACCATCCCCCATGAAGGTGACCACCAACCCTCCATGCTGGTCGACGACCTCGTCGACCAGGGCATGGAAACCCTTCAGCAGATCGCGCATGCGCAGCAGCTCGACGGTCTCGCTGAGGGTCGTATAGCCCGTGAGGTCGACGAACAGGATGGCGACGTCCTGCAGCAAAGGCTCGCTCAGGAAGGCCGGATCCTTGGACAGCCGGTCCGACAAGGGCCGCGAGTGGAAGGGGCGCAACCCGCGCTCGACCTCGCCGAGCCGCCGAGCGGTCCGCCGTTCCTGCCACAGGCGACCCGCACCGTAGAGTACCGCCACCGGGGTCATGGCGACGATCGGAACCGCCGTACTCAACCAATAACCATGACCAAAGGCCAGTAGGGTTACCAAGGCCCAGGCGACCGCGAGGAGCAGGACGAGAACCAGCCCGATGACCCCGCGCCGCATCGCGATGAGGGCGATTGCCGCGATGGAAAGCACCGTGGCGGCCGCGGCATCGAGCCATCGGGTCCAGGGCGTGCGTACCAGTCCATCGTCGGTTAAAAGGTTGTCGATCGCGGTGGCCACGACCTCGGCGCCCGGTACCACGGAGGAGAACGGGGTGGGGAACGTATCGCCGCTGCCCACCGCAGTCGCCCCGATGACGACGACGCGGCCCGACAGATCAGGCGGATGCGGGCCGAGGACGGCGCTGCCGGTCACGCTCGGTATAGTTCCGACGGGACCATAATAACGCAGCGGCAGCTGCTGCCCCAGGTCGAGCGGCACCCGGCGGCTGCCGAAATCGACCGCGTCCGAGGAAAACTTGGGCGATTGTCCGGTCGCCAGCGCGACGACGCTCAGAACGAGCGATGGCACCAGACCGGTCGGCCCGTGGAATAGAAGCGGCACATGCCGGGGTATACCGCCGAATCCGGTGGACACGTTGACGAGGCCAACCTCGGCGGCCCCGGCCATGGGCTCGATCGGCCAAAGCAGCCGGGTCGGCATCGGGATCGAGGCAAGATTGCTGGCCGGGGACCGCGTTTCGTTCGATCCATCGTCATTGAAAAGCCCCGCCGCCGCGATCGTCACCGGTGCTGAACGCAAAGCGTCGGCGAGCGTCGCGTCGGCCTCGGAAGGTCCAGGGTCGAGGAAGAGAAGATCGAGGGCGATCGCCCGCGGCTTCTGACGGGCCACCGCTTCGACGATCCTGGCCAGGAAGGCACGGGGTAGGGGATAGGCGCCGGCCTGCCGCACGGTTTCATCGTCGATGGCCAGGAGAACGACGCCGGCCGGAGGCGATCTGCGGCTGGCCAGCACGGAACGGAGGTCGAGGCAGACCTCCTCGAAACGATCGATCGGACCCGACGACCCGTCGATGTGGAGCCGCACCACGAAGGCCGTCCAGGCCAGCGCCATCGCGACGGCGAGCACGGTGATGCGCGTTCCCGCCGACCGCCAAAGCATCGACCTAATGGCCTAAGCGGGCCAGCAAAGCGCGGACGCGTTCGACAGGCCAATGTTTGACGACCAGCGGAGCTGTTTCAGGGGCGACGTCCACGCCTTCGCCGGCCGACAAGGTGACGCTCTGGCGGTCCAGCCGGCGTTCGACCCCGACGTGCCCCTGAGCCACGAAGATCGAGCTCTGCTTCGGGGTCACGTCGACCGCCCAGGTGGTGCCTCGTACCGAGGCGAGTGCATCGGGCGTCTGCACCTGAAAGTGGCGTTTGATGGGGAAGGCATCTTCGATGTAGATGGCGCCCGAGTCCAGGGTGACCCGATCGGGTTCGCCATCGCGATCGCGATCGATCAGTCTGAAGCCGGCACCCTTCTCGACCTCGATGGTTATGTGCCGGCAGCGGACCACCATATTGCCGTTGGCGCTGTCTGGGATCGATCGGCACCCTGGAAGCGCCTGGCCGTCGACCTCCTGGGCCAGAAGAAACAATGTTGCGACTGCGCCCAGGCGCAGGATGTTTAAACCATAAAAATACGTTGACATAGTCGACGCCCACCTTGCGATCGATCGTGGCACTTCCCTTAAAATGACGGAAGGGAATGCAGAATTCGTCGTTGAGGACGCCCTCAACTGTTCGAGTGACGACGCGCTTATACAGGAAAACTACCGCAGCCACAGCAGGAGCGCGCTCGCTGAAAGGGCCGCCGCCACCGTGTGGACCGATCACCAGATGGACTCGAGCGGCCGCACTCGAATCGACAACTAGACCAAACGTCGCCGAGGCTGGACGCTTGGCGGTTTGAGCCTCCTTTTAGATATGCCGTCGAAGGGTGCGCGCACGCACGCCTTCGCGAAACTCAGCGTTCGATCATCTCGCGGATTTTGGTCCCGAGCGCATCCAGCGTGAACGGCTTGGTCAAGAGGTCCATTCCAGGCTCGAGAAATTCGCCGCGAACCGCGGCCGCGGCCGAGTAGGCGGTAACGAACAGGACCTTCATGCCGGGCCGGGTCTGGCGCGCGATTTCGGCCAATTGCCGTCCGTTCAACCCTGGCAGTCCGACATCGGACACCATCATGTCGATGCGCTGTTCGGATCGAAGGATCGGCAGGGCCTGAAGACCATCGGACGCCTCGCAGTGGAGATAGCCGAGTTCCTTCAGGACCTCCACGACGAGGAGGCGGACGGTAAGATCGTCCTCGACCACCAAAACGGTCTCGCCCTGTCCGCGCGGCGTGTCGGCATGATTGATGTCGCTGACAGTCTCCACTGGAATGCTCGCACGTGGCAGATACAGTTTGACCGTCGTGCCCACCCCGACCTTGCTCTCGATGCGGACGTGGCCCCCGCTCTGCTTGGCAAAGCCATAGATCATGGAAAGGCCGAGGCCCGTGCCTTGACCGATCGCCTTGGTGGTGAAGAACGGGTCGAACACTTTCGCCAAAATATCCGGCGGCATACCCGAGCCCGTGTCCGAGACGGAGATAACCACATAGTGACCGGGCGTGACTTCCTCGTTCAAGAGCGAGTCGGTGCCGTCCAGTCTCGCGTTCGAGGTCGCGATGGAGAGCCGTCCGCCGTCCGGCATGGCGTCGCGAGCGTTGATGGCCAGGTTTAAAATCGCGTTTTCGAGTTGGTTTGCATCGGTGTGCGCGGGCCACAGCCCCGTGCCGAGGACGATCTCCAACACCGCCTGCTTACCAAGCGTTCGGCGCAGCAGCTCATCCATGCCGGCGATCAGGGCATTCACGTCGGAAGGTCTGGCGTCGAGGGACTGACGGCGCGCGAAGGCGAGCAGTCGATGGGTCAAAGCCGCGGCGCGCAAGGCGGACGTGGAGGCGGCGTCGATGAAGCGGAGGACATCCTGGGTCCGACCCGCATCGAGACGACGTCGGATCAAATCCAGCGATCCGGTGATGCCCGTCAGCAGATTATTGAAGTCATGCGCGATGCCGCCCGTGAGTTGGCCGATGGCGTCCATTTTCTGACTTTGGCGCAGCTTCTCCTCGGCCACCTCGCGATGCTGTTGTTCCGCTTCAAAGGCTCGGGTGCGTTCGACCACGCGCTCCTCGAGCGTTTCGTTGGCCCGTCGCAGCGCGGCCTCGCTCTGTTGCAAGGCCTTCTGGGCTAAGCGCATCTCGTCCGCGACCCGGAGGCGGTCCACCGCCGCAGCCAAAAGGTTTGCGTATCCGCGCAGGAACCTGGTGTCGCGCTCCACGAATTTGCGGGGCGTTCGGCTATCGACCTGCAGGATCCCGAACGGCGTTTTCTCATCGGCGCCCAGGATGATCACACTCACGATGGCCCTCACACCGTTGGCCTTGATGAAGTCCGCGTAGCTGAATCGGGTCTCCTCATCGATGTCATCCGACATGACCGGCAAGCCCGTCTGCAAGGCATAGCCCTCGGACGAGCCCTTGACGGCCTTTACCGTGACCTTACCCACGATCCCTGGTTTCCAGCCGACACCCGCTCGAACCAGAAGCGTGGTTCCATCCTCTTGAAGTTCCATGACCTTGGCGAGGTCGGTGCCGAGCGCCTCGGCAACCAGGTGACAGGCCTCGTGGAGGATTTCGCCCAAATCCTCCGAGCGCAAAGCCATCTCGCCAAATTTGGCGAGAACCTCCTGCTGCCGCAGAAGCGTTGCCTCACCCGTTTCAGTTTCGGACAAGCTGGATCCCTAGCCCCTTATTTTGTGTAGAGCGAGGAGACAGCCTTGAAGGGGGAAAGAGGTCCAACCCGTCGCGTTCGCTTAACTCATGTTAGTCGGCTTTGGATGCGCGGGGAAGAAATCCGCGACAGTCTGAAGATAGAACGCGCGCCCAGCGAGATACCGCCCAGCACTTCCGATGGGCTCCGATATCCAACCCAATTAGGCTGGCCGGCCGCAAACAGCACGTCCGCCCGACGCTCGCAGTCCATGTGGGCGGCCGGCCGCAGCCACCTTGCCGCTCCGCTCCCCGCGCTTTAGACACACATTCGATGGACCCCGCACCCCCATACCCGCACCGCCACCTCCTCGGCATCGAGGGCCTTTCGGCCCAGACCATCGGGGCGTTGCTCGATCTCGCGGACCGGGCCGTGGATGTGTCGCGGCAGGTGGAGAAAAAGCGGGCGACCCTGCGGGGGCGCACGCAGATCAACCTGTTCTTCGAGGCCTCCACGCGCACCCAATCCTCCTTCGAGATCGCGGGCAAGCGGCTTGGAGCCGACGTCATGAACATGGCGGTGGCCTCCTCGTCGATCAAAAAAGGCGAGACACTGATCGACACCGCCATCACGCTGAACGCCATGCGGCCCGACATCATCGTGGTTCGCCACCATCAGGCGGGCGCGGTGCACCTCTTGGCCCGCAAGGTGGACTGCTCGGTTGTCAATGCCGGCGACGGCGCCCATGAACATCCCACCCAGGCGCTGCTCGACGCCCTGACGATCCGGCGCAACAAGGGCCGCATCGAAGGATTGATCGTGGCGATCTGCGGCGACATTCTGCACTCCCGAGTGGCGCGCTCAAATATCCTGCTGCTGGCGGCCCTCGGGGCCCGCGTGCGGGTCACGGGTCCCTCGACCCTGATGCCGGTCGGCATCGAGCGGATGGGCGTCGAGGTCCTGCCCGACATGCGCGAGGCGCTGGCGGGCGCCGACATCGTCATGATGCTGCGCCTGCAGCGCGAGCGGATGACCGGCGGCTTCGTGCCCTCTGCCCGCGAATATTTCCGCTTCTTCGGCCTCGACGAGGACAAGCTGAAGCTCGCCAAATCCGATGCGCTGGTGATGCACCCCGGCCCCATGAACCGGGGGGTCGAGATCGACACGCTGGTGGCGGACGGCGCGCAATCCTTGATCCGCGAACAGGTCGAGATGGGGGTCGCGGTTCGTATGGCGGTGCTCGAGGCTCTGGCGCAGCATTTGCCCAACACCGTCGCCCTGGGGATCTCCCCGTGATCGACAATCACGCGCCGCCCCTGGCGTTCATCAATGCCCGGCTTATCGATCCCGAAGCGGGGCGTGAAACGCGCGGCGGCGTGCTGATCCGTGACGGCCTCATCGCGGCCGTGGGCGCCGTGACGCGCGCCGACCTGCCGGAGGGCTGCGGCATCGTGGATTGTGCTGGCGATGTCGTGGCCCCGGGCCTCATTGACATGCGCGCCTTCGTGGGCGAGCCGGGCGCCGAACACCGCGAGACCATCGCGTCCGCCACGGCGGCGGCGGCGGCGGGCGGCGTCACCACCCTCGTCGCAACCTCGGAATCTCACCCCGCCGTGGACGACCCGGCCGTCGTCGACTTCCTGCTGCACCGCGCCCGCGATTCGGGCCAGGTGCGGGTGCTGCCGGTGGCGGCCCTGACACGCGGACGGCAAGGCTTGGAACTGGCTGAGATCGGCCTGCTCAAAGGCGCCGGCGCGCTGGCCTTTT
>CAXTOT010000052.1:0-37833 GCA_964245915.1 uncultured Lichenihabitans sp.
TGCGGCGACTGGCCCGATGATCTGAATTCCGGAGCATCGCTCAACACCTGGGAAAATCGGAGCTACTACAACCTCGGCTGTGCTTCGACGCAAACGCTGACGGCGCAGATTGACGACCCGCGCGACGTCCTGCGGCCGCGTGCCGAGGATCCGACCGACGTGCAACTGAGGACGCGGGCCATCGGAAACCTCCGCAAGGGAGTGGACCCCGGGACGAGTTGGACGGGACAGCCGCCCCTCATCGGAACAGTGGGGGGATTCTGATGCGGGGCTCCCTCGACCTGGGCGGCATCCCGGCCCTCGAGGCGGGCTCGGCTGATTCGCATGATCACATCGCGCCGATCCCGCGCGTGTCCATCCAGGCGTTCTGCGAGACGCCGGAACTCGCCGCGATCCTGAACGAGGCCGTGAACGACAGGCGCATGGTGCGAGCACACGTCAAGGTCCACATGGGGGGCGCGCTCGCGGCCGTTGAGGCCTACCGGGCTGCGCCCACGCCCAATGTCATCGTGATCGAGACCACCGGCGATCGGGCCGAGCTCGTGGGTCATCTTGAAACCCTGGCTCAGTCTTGTGATGCCGGCACCAAAGTGGTGGTGATCGGGCGGGTCAACGACATCGTGCTCTATCGTGATCTCATGGCGCGTGGCGTGAACGATTACCTGGTGGCGCCGCTCACCGTGATGGATCTCGTCAGGGCCATTTCCCACCTGTACCATAGTCCCACCGCCCAGCCGGTCGGCCGCGTGATCGCGGTGACCGGAGCCAAGGGCGGGGTTGGTGCGTCCACCATCGCCCACAACGTGGCTTGGTCGATCGCTGGCGTTTTCGAAGTACCCACAGTGATCGCCGATCTCGACCTGGCGTTCGGGACCGCCGGTCTCGACTTCAACCAGGACCCGCCGCAAGGCATCGCGGAAGCGGTCTATGCGCCGGATCGCTTGGACAGCAATTTGCTCGACAGGTTGTTGTCCAAATGCACCGACCGGCTCAGCATTCTAGCGGCGCCCGCCACGCTGGAACGGATCTACGATTTTACCGACACCACTTTCGACGGCATCATCGACATCCTGCGCGCTACGGTGCCCTGCATCGTGCTCGACATTCCGCATCAATGGACGAGCTGGACCCGACGTCTGCTCGTCGGCGCCGACGATGTGGTGCTGGTTGCGGCGCCCGATCTCGCCAATTTGCGCAACACCAAGAACATGTTGGACGCCCTGCGGCTGGCTCGCCCGAACGACAATAGGCCCAAGCTGGTGCTGAATGGAGTAGGGCTCGTCAAACGGCCCGAGATCGCGGTAGCGGATTTCACCAAGGCCGTGGAATTTCCACCTCTGGTCACCATCCCGTTCGATGCCAAACTGTTCGGGACCGCTGCCAACAATGGCCAGATGGTCGGCGAGATCGATGCCGACAGCAAGATCGCGGCAAGCATGATCGAGATCGCCCGCACCGTCACCGGGCGGGTAGACCTGCGCAAATCCAGGCGGACGTTGCTCAATCCGACGCTGGCCCGTTGGGTCGGACTCAAGGCCTCTTGACCCGGCGAACACCGTGAGACGACTTCCGACACGGTAAATCATTCAGATTTATGGGTCATGATCTCGCTCGGGTGTCAGGCCGATGCACTTGCTGCCTCCGTGGATCGGAGCGCATGAGCATCGCCCTTTGCGGAACGACGGCGAAGAGCTTCGGCGTCCTTTAGAAGGGTCTTCATCGCATGTTCGGCAAACGCGTCCTTCCGGTCGCCTCCCAGCCGGTCGTAGCCGCAAAACCGATGGCGATTCCGGACCAAAAGGCCTTGCAGATCGGTCGGCCCTCCGGCGCGCCCGTCCCCGAGGGCAAACATTCCGACGATTACTACCTGACCAAAAGCACGATCTTCGGCGCGCTGATCGAAGCCATCGATCTTTCGCAATTGTCGAAACTCGATCCCGAAAGCGCGCGCGAAGAAATTCGCGACATCGTCAACGAGATCATTTCGATCAAAAACGTCGTGATGTCGATCGCCGAGCAGGAGGATCTGCTTGACGACATCTGCAACGACGTTCTGGGTTACGGTCCGCTCGAACCCTTGCTGGCGCGCGACGACATTGCCGACATCATGGTGAACGGCGCCACCCGCACCTACATCGAGGTCGGCGGCAAGATTCAGCTCACCAACGTCCGTTTTCGCGACAATGCGCAGCTGATGAACATCTGCCAGCGTATCGTCAGCCAGATCGGCCGGCGCGTCGACGAAGCCTCGCCCATCTGCGACGCGCGCCTCATGGACGGCTCGCGCGTCAACGTGATCGCGCCGCCACTGGCGATCGACGGCCCGGCGCTCACGATCCGAAAATTCAAGAAGGACAAGCTGACCCTCGATCAGTTGACCCGCTTCGGTGCGATCTCGCCCGCCGGTGCCGAAATCCTCAAGATCATCGGACGCGTGCGCTGCAACGTGCTGATCTCCGGCGGCACGGGTTCGGGCAAGACCACCTTGCTCAATTGCCTGACCAATTACATCGATCACGACGAGCGCATCATCACCTGCGAGGATGCGGCCGAGCTACAATTGCAGCAGCCCCACACGGTGCGGCTCGAAACCAGGCCGCCAAGCCTCGAGGGCTCTGGCGCCGTTACCATGCGTGACCTCGTCAGGAACTGCCTGCGCATGCGGCCCGAGCGCATCATCGTGGGCGAGGTGCGCGGACCCGAGGCCTTCGACCTGCTGCAAGCCATGAACACCGGTCACGATGGCTCGATGGGGACGCTGCATGCCAATTCGCCCCGGGAAGCCTTGAGCCGCCTCGAATCGATGATCACAATGGGAGGCTATTCGTTGCCCTCGCGGACCATAAGGGAGATGATCGTGACCTCGGTCGACATCATCATCCAAGCGGCTCGTCTGCGCGATGGCTCCCGCCGCATCACCCATATCACGGAAGTGCTGGGCCTCGAAGGCGACGTCATCATCACGCAGGACCTGCTCGTCTACGAGGTCACGGGCGAAGACGCCCAGGGCAAGCTCAAAGGGCGGCATAAGTCGACCGGCATCGGTCAACCTCGGTTCGGCGAACGGGCCCGCTACTATGGCGAAGAACCCCGGCTTGCTGCCGCGCTCGACCAGGCCGAACTCGCGGCGCCCTAAGTAGACGCGAGGCCGAACCGCCAGCCTGTCCCGCGAGGCCCGCATCACCGCATCGCCACAGCTGACGGACGTGTCATACGTGTCGCCATGCGATGGGTCTATTTACAAGATAGTGGATGGACGTTGCAGTGGATAAGCTCGGTCGCACAGGTCATACGAAGGGCCCTTAGGTTCGATCGACGTGGGTCCCATCGCGCGTACCGACTACACCCAATCGCGGAGCCTCTGCCGGTCCATGCCGCCGATCAGAACCGCCTCGGTCGGTTCATTCCATCCACAACCGCCGGTTCAACACGCATGGCGCGGACGGGCTGAAGGACACCACCAAAGCTGGCAGCGTCATGCCCGGTCAGGAAAACTGCCGCCGCGCTCAGCCGAGGCTGACGCGCTAAGTTGCAGCCGTAGCCATACCCGCTGCGATTGACATCAGCCGGTAGCCGTCGGAGCTCAAGATACCGCGCCTGCGCAGACTCGGCGGCGTCGCGGCCACCGCCCAGGCAGCGCGGCTCCAAATGACGCGCCGCCGCCGCGCCGCAGGTCCGCAACCCCCCACACACGGAGGTTCTATGACCGCAATGATCCAGGCGAACGATCCGGACGGGTACCGGGATGTCTTCGGACCGTTGGTGAAGTTCGTGACCAAGGTACCTGAATCGGGGGAGGATTACTGCGTCGCGCATTCGATTTTCCCGTCGTCCGCGATCGTTCCGGTGCACAGCCACCCCGATCGAGAGACGTTTTACGTCATATCCGGAGAGCTCGAGTTGTGGGACGGACAGGCGTGGACGCCAATCCGTGCGGGTGAGTTCGCCGACGTGCCGCCGAATCATATACACGCGTGGCAGAACCGGTCGGGCAGCGACGCGACGGTTGTGTTCGTAACGACCGGGACCTTGGGCCGGTTTTTCAAGGAAGTCATGGCACAGCCGATACCCAAGCTGGGCGAGCGCCCAAGCCCCGCGTTGATGACCAGCCTGGCCGAAATCGCGGCGCGCTACGACTATTGGATGGGCGGCTCGGCCGACAATACGGCGGCGGGCTTCGGCCAGCCCTCCTAGCTCCCCCGCTCCTTATCCGTGCAGCACGTTGCGCGTGTGAGAGCCAGCCACAACGATGCGTTTTGCGCCAAGAAGCGGCTCGTCCTTGGACCTTGCCGCGAATTACCAGAGGATCCCGATAGGGCGGCAAATCCGAACACCACCGACAAGCAATTCTTTACCGACGCGATGATACAACGCTCGGATGGCGCGGCATCGCGCAAGGATCGATCCGCATGGATACCAGCCTTCTGCTGCCTTACGGCCTTGGACTGGTCGCCCTCGGGGCCGTGGTGTTCGTCGCCTATCCCTACCTCTCCGGCAGCATCAAGGCCGAACGGCGCGTGGAGGCCTTGCAGGCGAGCGCGGGCAAACGCGTTGCCGAGCGCGTCGTCGACACCGGCAATCGTCGCAAACAAATTGCCGAAAGCCTCAAGGATCTGGAGCAGCGCGGCAAGAAGAAGCGCAGGCTCACCGTTGAGGCGAAGCTCGCACAGGCCGGGCTGGGGTGGAGCCTTCGCACGTTCTACCTGGTGAGCGCCTGCGTCGGCGTGCTGTTCGGCGGCCTGCTTTTTCTTGTCACCGGTAACGTGCTGATCGCGCTGGCCGCTGCCGGGGTCGGCGGGCTTGGCGTTCCGTCTTGGTATCTGGGGTTCCGGCGCAAGCGCCGGATGAAGAAATTCCTGGATGAATTTCCCAACGCGGTCGACATCATCGTGCGCGGCATCCGGGCGGGTCTTCCCTTGGCGGACTGCTTACGCGTGATCGCCTCGGAAGCCGCCGAACCGGTGCGCTCGGAGTTTCGCCACATCGTCGAGGCGCAGACCATCGGCCTCAGCTTGACCGAGGCGGTCGAGCGGATCGCCGAGCGGGTACCGGTGCCCGAAGCCAGCTTCTTTGCCATCGTGGTCAGCATTCAGCAGAAGGCGGGCGGCAACCTGTCCGAGGCGCTGTCGAATCTGTCGCGCGTGGTGCGCGACCGCAAGAAGATGAAGGCCAAGGTCAAGGCTGTGTCGTCGGAGGCCAATGCGTCGGCCATGATCATCGGGTCTATGCCGTTCGTGGTCGGCCTGCTGATCTTCATCACCGCACCAAAATATCTCGAACTCCTTTGGACCACCGATACGGGACGGATGATGATGGGTGTGGGCGCCCTCTGGATGGGGATCGGCATCATGGTGATGCGCAAGATGATCGCCTTCGAGATCTGAGCGCTCCAACCATGCAACCCGAACTTCTTTCAGCCGCGGCCTCCTTCACCGAAGACCATTCATGTTCGCTCTGATCTACGAGAAACTGAGCAACACACAATTCCTCGTGGGGCTGCTCGTCGCCATCGCGGCAGCCGCGACCGTGTTGACCCTGGCGATGCCGCTGCTCGAGACCGACACGCTCAGCAAGCGCATGAAATCGGTCGCCATCGAGCGCGACCGCATCCGGACGCGCGAACGCGAGCGACTCAACAAGGCCGGCTCCGAACGTGGATCGCTGCGCGCCGCGCCCAAAGCCTATATGCGCGATGTGGTGGAACGGTTCAGCCTGTCGAAATGGCTGGGGTCGGATAGAGCCAAGTCTCAACTGGTTATGGCGGGCTATCGTGGCCCGCAGGCCGAAACCGCGTTCCTGTTTTTCCGCCTGGTCATGCCGATCGCATTCGCCTTGATCACCGCCTTCTACATCTTCGTGGTGCTCGATCTCGATTATTCCCTGTCGTTGAAGCTGGGCGCCTGCATGCTCGGCGCCTATCTCGGCATCAAGGCGCCCGAACTTTACCTCTCCAACACCATTACCAAGCGCAAGAAGTCCCTCACTCGATCCTATCCCGACACCCTCGACCTGATGCTGATCTGCGTCGAATCGGGCATGTCGATCGAGCATGCTTTTCGCAAGGTCAGCACCGAAATCGGCGCCCAATCCATCCCGATGGCCGAAGAGCTCACGCTCACGACGGCCGAGCTCTCCTTTCTTCCAGACCGGCGCACCGCCTACGACAATTTTGCGGCCCGCACGGGGCTCGAAAGCGTGCGCGCCATCGTGACCGTGCTGGTCCAGTCCGAACGCTATGGAACGCCGCTCGGGGCCGCGCTGCGAGTGCTCTCGCAGGAAAGCCGGGACGCCCGCATGACGGCAGCCGAAAAGAAGGCCGCGAGCCTACCCCCCAAGCTCACGGTGCCGATGGTGCTGTTCTTCCTGCCGGTGTTGTTCATCATCATCGGCACCCCCGCCGTGATTCAGGTCATGGCGGCTACCCGGTAGGCGACAGCTCGGGCGCGCGTCCAGAAAGAGCCCCATGGGCCCGCGCCGCCCCCATCACGAGCATTGTACAAAACACACGATCCGCTAAGCCCAACCGTCATGAGCGAGCTTGCGGAAACGGGGATCACGGACGACGGCTCCGTGCAAACGCTGAAGGGGATCGGTCTCAGCGCCTTGGGCTATGCCTGCTTCTCGGTGCAGGACGCGACGGTAAAATGGCTTGTCGCACGCTACCCGGTGCCGGAAATCCTGTTCACGCGCAGCCTCGTCATCATCGCGATCGCGCTGGCGATCGGGCGTGGGCGTAGCGTGTCGCTGCTTCTCCACAGCCGAAACAAAGGCGCCCTGGTGCTGCGGGCCGGCCTGATCCTGACGGCTTGGCTCTCCTACTATTCCGCAGCCCCGCGGCTCGGGCTTGCCGAGCTCACCACGCTCTACTTCGCGGCCCCCGTCATCGCGGTCGTTCTGGCGGTGTTGATCCTGCGGGAGCGCGTCAACGCGTCTCGGTGGCTGGCCGTGGCGGCCGGCTTTGCCGGCGTGGTACTGGCCGCGAACCCGACTCGTATGGTCGCATGGGAGCCCGCCGGCCTCGCGTTGTTCGCGGCGGCCTGCTGGGGGCTCAGCGTCATCCTGGTGCGCCTGATCAACCGCACCGAGACGACCGCCAACCAGATGCTGGTGAGCAATGGCCTGTTCGCGCTGGCCTGCGCCGCCATGCTGCCGTGGCACGTGGTGGTGCCCGATCGGTTCAGTCTGTTGCTGATGCTGGGGCTGGGGCTCGTCGGCGGCTTGGGCCAGTTTTTCCTCTACGAGGGGTTTCGTTACGCGCAGGCATCGGTCCTGGCGCCCATCGAATATACGGGCCTGGTTTGGGCCTTCCTCTACGGATACATGATCTGGGGCGAGATCCCGGGTGTCAACGTGTTTGCCGGCGCCGGCCTCATCGTGTCGGGCAGCCTGATCCTGATTTGGTTCGAGCGACGGCGGGACCGGCCGGAGGCTGTCGCGGCCGAGTTGGGGCCGCGAGGGTAGGGGCCGCGGTGCCCGCCAGTTTGGCGGTGCACCCGCGACGACGTGCCATTCAAGCCGCCTCGGCGCCCAGCGTCTGTTCGATTGCGGAGAGCACCAGATCGATCTCCGATGGCGCAGGTTCGGCACTCAAATCGCCGTGCACGATCCGATTTCGAAGATCGATGAGACCGCGCACCTGGCGCTCCGTATCAGGATCGATCGTGCCATTCATGGCGAGCGTCTGCACGACAGTCCCCGGCGTACGGGGTCGGCTCGGCTCACCATCAACCGCCCGAAAGGCAGCCTCGAGCACAGACCAGGCCGTGATAAAGGCTGCCGCCCGATGCCCTTGGGCCGCGAGAGCGCGAACCTCCGCTATCCCGCCGCGGACGGTTGCGGGCGCAGCGATCGGGATCTTCAATGCCTGCAGCGGGTCGGTGCCGGTGACGACGACTTGAAGCTGCCAGTCAGCATGCCCGTCGAACAGGCGCCGTATGTCCGTCAACGCGCGTTCGGCTGACGGTGTCTGGCGCTGCTTTACCTCGATCACGACGTTGCGCCCCGGCTTTTGCGCCAACGCATCAGGCCTATATGAACCCAGGAAATCCGGTAGCTGAGCCGCACTAGGCTCCGCCGTGAAGGTGAACCCATCGTTCTCATAACGCCGCCGCAAGTTTTCGATGACCTGCGTCTCGGTTTCGGGCTGCCAAGATGGAGAATGTACAATCATCTGACGCTCCTCCAGCTCAGGTCGTCATCGACGCGAACATAGACGATGGGCGGCTCGGTTTCCAGGGCGCTGGCGAGCTGGTCGCTAGGATCCCTGAACTCCCATTCGTCCTCCGGCTCGATCCTCTGAACAACCACTCGCTCGACACCCTTGTCGTCCCGGTAAGCCACTCCGATCAGTGCATCGAGGATAGGCTTCACGATATTGTCCACGTCACCCTCCATGGCTGCGGACGGGAAATAGTAGATCGTTATGGCCACCGCGCGAAGGTCGAGAAAGACCGGTTCGTCCGTCTCTCGAGCCCGTTCTCGGGCCGCCGCCTTGATGGTGGCTTTCCATCGCTGTTTCGACGGGCCGCTTCCCTGAAGCGAGATTGGCGTCCCACGGACAGAGAACTCCAGGGGGAATAGCGTGTCTTGTAGTGTCAAAGTCCCGCTCGCCAGAAGTCGCCTTGAAGCATGTCATTGAAAACGAAGCTCAGCAATCGAGACTTGGCACGGTCCCCCGATGGGCTGGTGGCCCCAAAAACCCGCTTCCGAAGAGCGGCCGAGCCCCCTACACCTGCAGGACCAAGCTACTGAGGAGCATCCCCATGACATCGCCGGAGCCCGAGCCTCGTACGGGCGGCCAGATCCTCGTCGATCAACTGGTGGGCCAGGGCGTCGAGCACGTGTTCTGCGTGCCGGGCGAGAGCTATCTCGCGGTGCTGGATGCCCTGCATGACGCGCCCATCGCGCTGACCGTCTGTCGCCAGGAAGGCGGCGCCGCCATGATGGCGGACGCCAGCGCGCGGCTCACGGGACGTCCGGGCATCGTCATGGTGACCCGGGGGCCGGGCGCCACCAATGCGGCGCACGGCATCCACATCGCCGAACACGATTCGGTGCCCATGATCCTGTTCGTCGGGCAGATCGAGCGCGGCATGCGGGGCCGCGGCGCCTTCCAGGAGATGGATTACCGGGCCTTCTTCGGCTCGACCGCCAAATGGGTGGTCGAGATCGACGATCCGGCCCGCATCCCTGAACTCGTCTCGCGCGCGTTCCATATCGCCTTGCAGGGCCGGCCCGGTCCCGTCGTGGTCTCGCTTCCCGAAGACATGCTGACCGAGCTTGCGACCACGCCCGATGCGCCGTTCGTGGAGCCCGTGCTGGCTTGGCCCGGCCTCACCCAGATGGCGGCGCTGCAAAAGCTGTTGTGGACGGCCGCGCGCCCGGTCCTGATTCTCGGCGGCGGCGGTTGGACCGCGAAAGCCGTGGCGAGTGTCACCCGTTTCGCCGAACGATTCGATCTGCCTGTCGCGACCTCGTTCCGACGCGCCGGATTGTTCGATGCCCAGCACGCCAATTATGCCGGCGAGATCGGCATCGGGCCCAATCCGCGGCTCAAGGATCGTGTCGCGGGCGCCGATCTCATGATCCTGCTCGGCGGTCGCATGGCCGAAATGCCGTCGCAATCCTATACCTTGTTCGACATTCCGACGCCGCGGCAGAGCTTCGTGCACATTCATGCCGGATCCGATGAACTCGGGCGCGTGTACCATCCCGACCTCGGCATCGAGGCGTCGCCGCAGACCTTTGCGGCCGCGCTCGAAAGCCTTCAGCCGCCCCGCACGCTTGCCTGGAGCGAGGCCACCCGCCAGGCTCGCACCGATTATCTCGCCTGGAGCGGCCAGTCCGCATCCGCACCGGGGCCCGTCGATATGGCGATCGTGGTCCGCACGTTGCGCGAGCGCCTCCCGGACGACGCCATCGTGACCAATGGGGCCGGCAATTACGCCATCTGGGTCGGCCGTTTCTTCCGCTTCCGCCAATTCGGCACGCAGCTCGCGCCAACTTCCGGCTCGATGGGATTTGGACTTCCGGCCGCGATCGCGGCGAAACGGCTGTATGCCGATCGGGTCGTCGTGGCTTTCGCGGGCGACGGTTGTTTCCTGATGAACGGACAGGAATTCGCCACCGCGGTCCACTACGGCTTGGCGGTCGTGGTGATCGTGGTGGACAACGGCATGTATGGGACGATCCGCATGCATCAGGAGCGGGATTATCCCGCGCGGGTTTTCGGCACCGCGCTGACCAACCCGGATTTCGCGGCGCTTGCGCGCGCCTATGGGGGCCACGGCGAGACGGTCGAGACCACCGCCGACTTCCTGCCGGCCTTCGAGCGCGCGCAGGCATCCAGCAAGCCCGCCATCATCCACATCAAGGTCGACCCCGAAGCCATCACGCCGGCCACAACGCTCGCGGCGATCCGCAAAGCGGCGCTGGGCTGAGGCGGTGCCCTCATGCCCCGGAACGATCGTGGGAGCTCAAGGCCCGCGTTTTGGCACCCGACGCGCTTGACATTTTAGCAATCGCTGTAATGATGATGTTATGAGCCGCAGCTTGGCGACGGCCGACGTCTTTCACGCCGTGGCTGACGCCAACAGGCGTCACGTTCTCGACGTCCTGCGAAAGGGCGAGGCGACGGTCGCCACGGTTGTCGATGAAGTCGGGCTGTCCTACTCGGCCGTGTCCCAGCATTTGGCCGTCTTGCTCGACGTGGGGCTCGTGGAATGCCGTCCAGAGGGGCGGCGGCGGCTCTACAGCCTCAATGCGGCTCCCCTGCGCGACGTGGCTCGCTGGGTATCGTTTTACGAACGATTTTGGAGTGAACGGCTCGACCGCCTCGAGGAATTTTTCGAATCCGGCAGGAAGAAGCAATGATGAACGTGATCGAAATTGCGCTGTCCCGCACCGTCAAGGCCAAACCTAGCGAGGTCTTCGATGTCTGGCTCGATGCAACAAGCCCCGGTGGGCCTTGGTTCGGCAATGAGCGCGTGATCCTGAACGCGGTCGTCGACGGTCTGTTTTACCACTGCGTGCGGCACGAAGGCCGGGCCTGGGCTCACTATGGCCGCTTCATCCGCCTCGAACGGCCCCACGTGATCGAAAATACTTGGGTCTCGGAAGCCACGCGCGGCGTCGAATCGGTCCTCAGCCTGACGTTCGAGCCACGAGGGAGCGACACCGAGGTGCTGTTGCGTCATTCCAACGTCCCGGACGATGCCATGGGTCGGCAACACGAGGAAGGGTGGAATTTTGTCTTGGGCACTCTGACAAGCCGCTTTGACAGGCCGTTTTGAAAAGGCCGAGTGAGGCTGCCCAACGCATTGCTCCATCGGGCGCGTGACGGCTCTGCTGCTGGCATGGAGGCTCAACCGAGCAGGCCCGCGATGCCCGAATAGACGCCGAGCGCCGTCGTGACCGCGATGACGCTGCCGGAAAACATCGCATAGGCGCCTTTCAGCCGAAACGGTTCCGGCAGGCGGCGTGCCAGCAGGAACAGGAAGCCGAGCACGATGGGCAAGAGAAGCGCGTTCATGACCTGGACCCCGATGCTGAGGGTCACGAGGTTCACGCCGGATACCACGACCAGCGCGCCGACCAGCAGCGTGAGCGTATAGGCGCCGTAGAACCAGGGCGCTTCGCGCGGCGCGTGGGCGAGACTATGATTGACGCCGAGGACCTCGCCGAGCGTTCGCGCGGCCGTCAAGGTCACCACGATGGTCGCCACCATGGCGGCGCCCGTCATCCCCAGAGCGAACAGGACCCGCCCGCCGAACTGGCCGAGAAACGGCGTGATCGCCTCGGCGATCTGCTGGACGGTGTAGAGGGCGTGCTCGCCGCCTGCTTTGCCGATCGTGGCCGCGACCGCGACCAGGACCGATGCCATGATGAGTTGCGTCAGGATCGCGCCGATTCCGGTATCGACGCGGGCGGCGGCCAAGTGCTCGACCGTGAGCTGTTTCTCGACGATCGAGGATTGCTGGAAGAACACCATCCACGGCATGATCACGGCCCCGATATTGGCCGAGACGAGATAGAGATATTTGCTGTCGGTGAGGGGGATCGCGGTCGCGGTGGCCATGATTTCGACACCGCTGGGCTGGGCCAGCCAGGCGACGAACAAGAACACCAATTCGAAGGCCCCGACCGCGATCGCAATGCGTTCGATGGTCAAATAGCTACGCGTATAGGTGACGATCAACAGGGCCGCGACCACGAGCGTCATGGTCACGGCCGCCGGGACGCCCATCAAGGCCCCGACCCCCGCGAGGCCCGACAATTCGCTGAGGAGGGCGCCGATGCAGGAGAGCACCAAGGTCGCCACCGAGAACCAGGCCCAGGATCGACCGAAATGCTGCTGGATCAGTTGTGCATGCCCCTTGCCGGTGACGAGCCCGAGCCGCACGGTCAGTTCCTGGACGATGTAGAGGATGGGAATCAGCACGAATTGCAGAAGCAGCAGCCTGTAGCCCCAGGTCGCGCCGCTTTGCGCTGCCGTGACGATGCTGCCCGCATCGGTGTCGGCGAGCATCACCACGAGGCCGGGCCCTGCGACGACCAGGAAGCGCTGCAGCCCATTGAGGCGCGGCGCAACTGGGGACAGGGTCATGAGCGGGACCTTCGTGCTTCGGGGGCGAACGCGTCGCCGTGCGATATACGCGAACGACGCCAAGGTAAATTGATTGGTTGCAAACCCGTGCCGCAAGATGCCGTTCGCGGTTCATGGCAGGATCGGGCGCAATCCCTCGCGACCTGCTAGTCTGTTGCCCTCCGGCGGTTCGTAATTCCGAGCAAGCCGGACCATGTTCGGATCTCGGGAGCGAGCCATGAAGGACCGGTCGATCAGGGTCTTGTTCGACGAAGCCGCCATCACGAGCCGAACCGCCGAGATGGCACAGGCCATCGCGGCCATCGAGCTCCAGGATCTGCTGGTGGTGGCGGTGCTGAAGGGTTCTTTCATGTTCGCAGCCGATCTGATCCGCGCCATGCATCGGACCGGACTGACGCCGCAGGTCGAATTCATCCACTTGTCGAGCTACCTGGACGCCACCGTCTCGTCCGGCCAGGTCGCGATTTTGAAGGATGTCGATTCCTCGGTGCGCGGCCGCGACGTGCTGCTCGTCGACGACATCCTGGAATCCGGCCGCACGCTGGCGTTCGCCAAAGACCTGTTGATGGCCCGGGGCGCCCGACGCGTCCTCATCGCGGTCATGCTGGAAAAGCCGGGCAAGCGCGCCGTCAGCGTCAAGGCCGATCTGGTGGGCTTCGAATGTCCCGATTTGTTCGTCGTGGGCTACGGCATGGACGTCGCCCACAGCTATCGACAGCTGCCGTTCATCGGCGTGGTCGAAACCTGATCAACGCTCGGCCTTGCCGATGGCCTCCATCAAGGCCGGACGGGTTGCGTCCGTCACACCGCCGATGAGCTTGTACGCGATCGTGCCGTCGCCTTTGACCACAAAAGTCTCCGGAACCCCGTAGACTCCGAAATCGATGCCGGTCCGCCCGGACGGATCGACGCCGACCTGGGCGAAGGGATTTCCCTTGCTGCCGAGATAGCGGCGGGCATCCTCGGCATTGTCCTTGTAGACGATGCCGGCGAGGCTGACGCCCGCTCGTTTGAGCCCGGGATCGCGCGACAAGGCCATCAGGGCGTCATGCTCGTCGTGACACTCGACGCACCAGGACGCGAAGACGTTGACCAGCGTGACATGGCCGGCCTTGAGATCGGCATCGGCCAGGCCCGGGTGCTTATCCGTGGCAAGGCCAGGGAGGGGCTGCAGCGCGAAGCTCGGCACCGGTTTGCCGATCAGCGCCGAGGGGATGCGCGAGGGATCGCCGGCACCGAGCCGCACCACGAACAGCCCGGCAAGCGCCGCAAAACCAATCAGGGGGAGCAGCACCAGCAAGCGAGGACCGCGGCGCGGCGCCGTTTCGCCGGGCACGGCAAGCGGTGCATCGCTCATGGTTGATCGTCCTCCGGGGCCCGGACGCCCCGTCCGGGAGTCATGGCCGATAGGCGCGCGAGCGCTTTGAGTTGCTCCCGATAGTCGAGCAGAATGGCCGCAATGGTCCCGGCCAGCACGAGACCGGTGACCAAAAAGGCCGCCACGATGAAGCCGGTATGCGGGTCCAGGCCGAGCGCCACTAGGAGACGGACCCGACGGGCCGCATGCGGGCGATGCTCGGCTCACCCTGGATCGCCATCGTCATGGCGAGCCGCCGCACGCGCCGGCGCAGCACCTCGTTGCGGGTTGCCATGATGTGCAGCGTCGCGAACAGCGCCGTGTAGCCGACCGCCATGACGAGCAGGGGCCACAGCATCGAGGCCGCGATGGTGGGGCCGCCCATGCGGAACACCGAAGCGGGCTGGTGCAGCGTGTTCCACCAGTCGACCGAGAATTTCACGATGGGAATGTTGATGAACCCGACCAGGGTCAGGATGGAGGCGGCCCGTGCGGCCCGGCCGGGCTCCTCGATGGTCTGCCACAGGGCGATCAGGCCGAGATAGATGAGGAACAGCACCAGCACCGAGGTCAGCCGCGCGTCCCACACCCAATAGGTGCCCCACATCGGCTTGCCCCAGAGCGAACCGGTGACGAGGCACACGAAGGTGAAGGAGGCCCCGAGCGGCGCCGCGGCCTTTTGAGCCGCCTCCGCGAGGGGATGCCGCCACACCAGGGTGGCGAGCGCGGCCGCCGTCATGACGAGATAGCTCAGCATGGCCACCCAGGCGGCCGGCACGTGGATATACATGATGCGGACGGTCTCGCCCTGCTGATAATCGGCGGGCGCCACGAACAGCGCGGCATAAAGCCCCACAGCCAGAGTCAGGAGCGAGACGGCCCACAGCCAAGGCAGCAGCTTGCCGGCTAGGCGGAGGAAGTTGGTCGGGTTGGCATAGGTGGTGAGGTTCGGCACGATGGTCATTTTACGCCAGCCGCTGCGGCTTCGCCAGGGCAGAGTTGGCGCAGCCGCGCGGGAGACAATCACGGGCTCCGTGACCGAGTTCAGGACCTATGAGACGCGGGCCGCCCTATGGCCAACCCTACTCCCCCGCACCCCGCAGTGCCGCCGCCGCCGCGATCGGCGCGAGCGCGAGCGACCCCAGGCTGAGGGCGCATAGGATCAAAAACGGTGTCAGGAACGGCACGGTGCCGCCACTTGCCGCCGACGCGGTCGAGACCCCGAAGATCAGCACCGGAATCGCGAGCGGCACCACCAGGATCGACAGCAGCAGCCCGCCGCGCCGCAGCGATACGGTGAGCGCGGCCCCGATGGCGCCGAGAAAAGTCAGGGCCGGTGTGCCGACCAGCAGGCTGAGCGTGACGCCCCAGAGTGCCGGCCCATCGAGCGCCAGCATGAGCCCGAACAGGGGCGCCACGACCACGAGCGGCAACCCGGTGACGCACCAATGCGCCAGACATTTGACCAGGACGACGGCCTCGAGCGGCGCCGAACTCAGGCGGAACAGGTCGAGCGAGCCGTCCTCCTCATCGGCCTGAAACAGGC
This sequence comes from uncultured Lichenihabitans sp., assembly GCA_964245915.1. Taxonomy (GTDB): domain Bacteria; phylum Pseudomonadota; class Alphaproteobacteria; order Rhizobiales; family Beijerinckiaceae; genus Lichenihabitans. The sequence goes on from CAXTOT010000052.1 coordinate 15,508, forward strand.
GGTCGAGACCGAGCAGGCTGGACAGAAGGGCCGCGATCCACAGGATGGCGGGGCCGATCCGCGACAGCAGGTTGAGATCCGGCCCGATCGCGAAGGGCACTATGGTGACGAGGCTCAGGAAAAAGACGGCGCCCATGCTGCCGCCGCCCCCGATGCGTCGGGCGAGGCGCAAGTCGCGCCAGAACAGGGCCGTGAGGGCGGGCATCATTCCGCCTCGAGCCTCAGCTCGCGCGCATCCTCGAGCCCCAACGCGGCGTGGGTAGCGGCCACGATGAGGCCACCGTCCGCGAGGTGGTCCGCCATCATGGTCGCGAGCGTCGCCAGAGCGGCTCTGTCGAGCGCGGTCGCGGGTTCGTCGAGCAGCCATAGGGGTCGGTCGGCCACGAGCAGCCGCGCCAGCGCAACCCGGCGCCGCTGTCCAGCCGACAGGTAGGCGGTCGGCAGGTCGACCACCAAGGCCAGCCCGGCCCGCGCCAGCGCGGCCTCGGGCGCCATCGCGGCACGCCCCGCGAGCGCCGCCCCGAACGCCAGGTTTTCGCGCGCCGTCATGGCGCCTTTCAGGCCGTCCGAATGACCGACATAATGCAGGCGCTCCGCCACGGACGATTCGTTCAGATCCTCCGGTTCGTGCCATCGCACCTGCCCACCAGCGAGCGGCAACAGGCCAGCAAGCCCGCGCAGCAAGGTGGATTTGCCGACCCCATTGGGTCCCGTGACCTGGATGGCCTCGCCAGGACCGATGCTGAACGACACGCCCCGCAGAACGGTTCGCCCGCCCCGCGCCACCGCAAGATCGTCGACCACGAGATGGCAGGGTTGACGCAGGAGCGGCCTCTTTCTTGCCCAGGTTAGAGCCTTGCCCCGTGTAGCCCGCAACTTTAGAACTATCTACAAGAGACCATCCCGCATCGCAGCAGCCAGGATTCCGTAATGCCCTCGCTCGACAGTTTCAAATGCCGCAAGACGCTCGACGTCGGCTCGGAACGCTATGAGTATTTTTCCATTGCCGAAGCGGAAAAGAACGGCCTGTCGAACGTGTCCCAGCTGCCTTATTCGCTGAAGGTGCTGCTGGAAAATCTGCTGCGCTTCGAGGACGGACGTTCGGTCACCAAGGCCGACATCGAGGCGGTCGCGTCCTGGGTCGACAAGCGCGGCACCGATGGACGCGAAATCGCGTTCCGGCCGGCGCGTGTGCTGATGCAGGATTTCACCGGTGTGCCGGCCGTGGTCGATCTTGCGGCCATGCGCGACGCCATGCTTGGCCTCGGCGGCGATGTCTCCAAGATCAACCCGCTCGTTCCGGTCGATCTCGTCATCGACCATTCGGTGATCGTGGACGAGTTCGGCACCCCGAAATCACTCAGCGACAACGTCGATCTCGAATATGAGCGCAACGGCGAGCGCTACAGGTTCCTGCGCTGGGGCCAGCAGGCTTTCGCCAATTTCCGTGTGGTGCCGCCCGGCACCGGCATCTGCCACCAGGTCAACCTCGAATATCTGGCCCAGACGGTCTGGAGCAAGACCGAAACCCGCGACGGCGAGACCGTGCAGGTGGCTTACCCGGATACCCTGGTGGGCACGGATTCGCACACCACCATGGTCAACGCGCTGGCGGTGCTCGGCTGGGGGGTCGGCGGCATCGAGGCCGAGGCCGTGATGCTGGGCCAGCCCTATTCCATGCTGGTGCCGCAGGTGGTGGGCTTCAAGCTGACCAATCGGCTCAAGGAGGGACGCACCGCGACCGATCTGGTGCTGACTGTGACGCAGATGCTGCGAAAGCTCGGGGTGGTCAACAAATTCGTCGAATTCTACGGTCCCGGCCTCGACAGCCTGTCGCTGGCCGACCGCGCCACCATCGCCAATATGGCGCCCGAATACGGCGCCACCTGCGGCTTCTTCCCGATCGACAACGAGACCGTGAACTATCTCGACGCATCGAACCGGGGCGACACCCGGATCGCGCTCGTCAAGGCCTATGCGGCCGCCCAGGGGATGTGGCGCGATGCGTCGGCGCCGGATCCCGTCTTCACCGAAACGCTGGAGATCGATCTCAGCGATGTGGTGCCTTCGCTCGCCGGACCCAAACGGCCGCAGGACCGCGTTACGCTGGAAGCCGCCAAATCGTCCTTCGTCAACGCGCTCCATAAGGAATACAAGGTCGTCGACGCCGAGCAGCGCTTCAAGGTCGAGAACGCCAATTTCGACCTCGGCCACGGCGATGTGGTGATCGCCGCCATCACGTCCTGCACAAATACCTCGAACCCGAGCGTGATGATGGGCGCGGGCCTGCTGGCCCGCAAGGCGGTCGCCAAGGGCCTCAAGACCAAGCCCTGGGTGAAGACCTCGCTGTCGCCCGGCTCGCAAGTGGTCGGCGAATACCTACAGGCGAGCGGCCTTCAGGAGGATCTCGACAAGCTCGGCTTCAACCTGACCGGCTACGGCTGCATGACATGTATCGGCAATTCAGGCCCGCTGCCGTCCGACATCTCCAAGACGATCGCCGACCACGATGTCGTGGCCGCGGCCGTGATCTCGGGCAACCGCAATTTCGAGGGCCGCGTCAATCCGGACGTGAAGGCCAATTATCTCGCCTCGCCCCCGCTGGTGGTCGCCTATGCGCTGGCGGGCTCGCTGCACGTCGATCTCACCACCGAGCCGCTCGGCGAGGGTCATGACGGGCCGGTCTACCTGCGCGACATCTGGCCTTCGCAGGAGGAAGTGTCGAGCCTGCACAAGAAGTCGGTCACCAAGGCCATTTTCGCCGACCGTTACGGCAACGTGTTCGAGGGCGACCAGCATTGGCGGGGCATTTCGGTCGACACCAGCCATACCTACCATTGGAGCATGGCCTCCACCTACGTGCGTAATCCGCCCTATTTCGAGGGGCTGACCAAGACGCCGCCCGCCGTGCAGGACATCAAGGACGCGCGGGTTCTCGGGCTGTTCCTCGACTCCATCACCACCGATCACATCTCGCCGGCGGGCTCCATCAAGGCGGCATCGCCGGCGGGCCGCTACCTGATGGAACATCAGGTCCGGCCACAGGACTTCAACCAATACGGCACGCGTCGCGGCAACCATGAGGTCATGATGCGCGGCAGTTTCGCCAACATCCGCATCAAGAACCAGATGCTCCCAGGGGTCGAAGGCGGCGTGACGCGTCATTATCCGAGCGGCGAGGAGCTGCCGATCTACGATGCCGCCATGCTGTACAAGCAGGAGAGCGTGCCGCTGGTGGTATTCGCCGGCAAGGAATACGGAACCGGCTCTTCCCGCGACTGGGCCGCGAAGGGCACGCGCCTGCTTGGCATTCGGGCCGTGATCGCCCAGAGTTTCGAGCGGATCCACCGCTCCAACCTCGTGGGCATGGGGGTGCTGCCGTTGACCTTCGAAGAGGGCATGTCGTGGCAGACGCTCAACCTCAAGGGTGATGAGACCGTGACGATTCAGGGTCTTGGCGAGGGGCTGAAGCCCCGCCAGGTCATGCAGGCCGTCATCACGTCGGACAAAGGTCGGGTCACCACGGTGCCCGTGATCTGCCGTATCGATACCGCGGACGAGCTGGAATATTTCCGCAACGGCGGCATCCTGCAATACGTGCTGCGGACCTTGGCGGCCTGAGCCAGAGCCAATAGGCGACCACCACCGCCAACAAAAAGATCCCGATGCTGCTGGCAACATCGGGACATTGATATGATTAGTGGAAAATTGATACGTGCTGAAGCGAGGCCGATTTTATCCAACTTGGCTGCGGCGTCTTGTCTCTGTTTGGAGGCAATTCACGTCGGCGTGACCGACCCGTTCAAGGGCGGATGAGGTCATTGCCAACCGCGAGCGCGACCGCCTGAGCCCGCGTAGTGGCCCCGAGACGCTTCTTGGCCCGCTCCACGTAGGCATGCGCGGAGGTCTGGGTGACGCCCAGCGCCGCGCCGATCTCCCGGTCGTCCTTGCCTCTTGCCACCAAAACCAGGGCGTCGCGTTCGCGCCCGGTCAATACGGGGAGCTTGACGCGATTGGCGTACAGCGCCACGGCGCGGCGGTAGGTGCGGAGCGCGATGGTCACGGCCGTTTTGCGGTCGGCTTCGGTGTTGAAGCGCAATCGCGCACCCACCATCGACACGATGCCCCGCTCGCCGTCGGGACCATGAACCGGGACCATGAACCCGTCATGCCAGCCGAAATCGGCCGCCGCGGCGATAATCCTTTTGGCAGCCCCGGGATACAGGGCCTTGAGCTCGTTCCAGGTAACCGGAAACGGTGAACGGCGCGCCTGCTCGACCGCGATATCCTCCGACGCATACCCGTTCATCGCGTAGCGTTCGATCCAGGCCGCCGGCCAATTGCTGAGATAGAGCGCGGTATCCTTATGGGGCTCCGGCAACGGGCCGAGGGCATAATGGGTCAGTCCGAAATGGCGGATCTCACGCTCGAACCAGGCCCCGAGCGCGTCGGCGGACATGATGGCGGCCAGCCGCGCTTCCAACGCTGCGCCGGTCTCAGCCATTCGGGCTCGTCCGCCCGAACAAGGGGAGAGGCCCGTCAAGGGAAATGCATGCCGCGCTTGGCTTGCGCCAGGCCACGCGACAGCCGATCGAAGAAGGCGGCCTTCTGGTCGGGCCCGAGGAAGGACGCGACCTCCAGGGCGCGCCCGCGCGACACGACGTCGATCCGCAGCGTGCCGAATTCCTCATGTTGCTTACGCTGCAAGCGCACCCAGGACGGGTTGAACCGCCACTCGGCCCGCCGCCCGCGCGCGCTCACCTTGGCGACGAGCAATTCCAGCACGGTGAGCGAAACGTCCTCATAGGCGCGCGCGGACCTGAAGCTTGCCTTGAAGGCGAGATAGACCGCCAACACATCGAGCCCCATGAAGCCCGCCACCGGCCAGGCCCCCATCAAAACGAAGGGCAGGCTCGCCACCACGCCAAGGGCCCCGATGGCGCAGAGCAGGACGCGGACTTGGCCTTGTGTGAGCGAGCGGTGCGGCCGCAGACGGACCGACAGGATCGCCGCATCCGCGGGATGCTCGGGCGCGTCGGACAAGGCAGCACCTCCCGGCTTGTTCTCGAACGATCAGGCGCTATAAGGCCCCGATGGACCAGCGAAAGATGCGGCCTTCCTCCGCGCCTGGCAAGGGGAGTCTGGCGCCGCGAGGCGCCCGCCCGCTCGTCTTTTCGGAAGTCCCGAGTCAGGATCGAGCCCGGATCGAAGCCATTTTCGCCCGGTTCGAGGCCGCCGAGCCCGCGCCGGTGACCGAGCTCCTCTATTCGAGCCCTTTCACATTTCTTGTCGCGGTGGTTTTGTCCGCCCAGGCGACCGACGTCAGCGTCAACAAGGCGAGCCCGGCGCTGTTCGCGCGCGCCCCCACGCCCGCCGCCATGGTGGCGCTCGGGGAGGACGGCATCAGGGCGGCCATCAAGTCGATCGGGCTTTATAATTCCAAGGCCCGGAACGTCCTGGCGCTCAGCCAGAAGCTGCTGAGCCAACACGGCGGCGAGGTGCCGCGCGAGCGCGCCGCCCTCGAAGCCTTGCCGGGCGTCGGAGCCAAGACCGCGGCCGTGGTGGTCAACAATCTATGGGGCGAGCTTGCCATCGCGGTCGACACCCACGTGTTCCGCGTCTCGAACCGTTTGCCTCTGGCGTCTGGCAAGACGCCCGAGGCCGTCGAGGCCGGGCTGATGCGGCTCGTGCCTGAACGGTTCCAGCGCCACGCGCACCACTGGCTGATCCTGCACGGCCGTTACACCTGCACGGCCCGCCGCCCCAATTGCCCCGACTGCCTCGTTCGCGACCTTTGCCTTTGGCCCGACAAGACGGCGGGAACTCCGCCGACGGGCGGGGTTGAAGCTGGGGTTGCCTGAGCCTATACGGGACTTAAGATCATCGGCTCCAGCCTGCGCCGGGCCATGCAATTCTCGACGCGCGTGGCTCGCTGGCCGGGCGCTCCGGTGTCCGGGGCACAATGACGGATCTGTACCATTACCCGCTTTGCCCGCACTCGCGTTTCATTCGTCTTGTCCTCGGCGAACTCGGCATAGAGCCCAAGCTGATCGAGGAGCGGGCGTTCGAACGCCACGAGGGCTTCCTGCTGATGAACCCGGCCGGCACCACGCCGGTTCTGGTCGAGAGCAATGCCCCGCCGGTGCCCGGCTGGGCGCCGATCGGGGAATATCTCGACGAGACCAGGGGTCTGGGTTTGGGCGATCGCCGGCTGCTGCCCGGGGATCTGACGGCCCGGATCGAAACCAGACGGCTGCTCGACTGGTTCAACGGCAAGTTCTTTGCCGAAGTGTCGAGCCATCTCGTCACCGAGAAGGTGTACAAGCGCTTCCTGACGGTCGAGCAGGGCGGCGGGGCGCCCGATATGGACGTGGTGCGTGTGGCGCGCGCCAACATCCGCTATCATCTGCGCTACATTGGCTACCTGATCCGATCGCGGAATTGGCTGGTGGGCGACGAACTCACTTACGCGGATCTCGCCGCGGCCGCGCATCTGTCGAGCGTGGATTTCCTGGGCGACGTGCCATGGGCGGAAGACGAGACGGCGAAGTCCTGGTACGCACGCGTCAAATCGCGCCCGGCCTTCCGGTCCCTGCTGGCCGACCGCCTGCCGGGCATGACCCCGAGCCCGACCTACGCCGACCTCGACTTCTGAGAGAGCGGCTCGCCGAACAGGCTCGTCGGCTGGGCTTCGATGCTTGCCGCATCGTCAGGCCGGACGCCATTCCCCTAGCGCCGGAACGCTTGCGGGCCTGGCTGGCCGGGGGCGCACACGGCGAGATGGGCTGGATGGCCGACACGGAAGCGCGGCGGGCCGATCCCCGCGTGCTGTGGCCCGATGTCCGCAGCATCGTGATGCTGGGCACCAATTATGGCCCCGCTTCCGATCCGCTCCAGGTTCTGGACCAGAGGAATGCGGGCGCCATCTCGGTCTATGCGCGCCACAGGGACTACCACGACGTCGTCAAGGGCAAGCTCAAGCAGCTCGCGTCCTGGCTCGCACACGAGGCGGCCGGGCAGAGACCGCAGGTCAAGGTTTTCGTCGATACCGCCCCCGTGATGGAAAAGCCGCTTGCCGCCGCGGCCGGGCTTGGCTGGCAGGGCAAGCACACCAATCTCGTCTCGCGCGAGTTCGGCTCCTGGCTGTTTCTGGGCTCGATCTTCACCACGCTTGATCTCGAGCCCGACGCCCCCGAGGCCGACCATTGCGGCTCCTGCCGGGCCTGCCTGGAAATTTGCCCCACGAAGGCTTTCCCGGCCCCCTACCGGCTCGATGCCCGGCGCTGTATTTCCTATCTCACCATCGAGCATCCGGGGCATATCGACCCTGCGCTGCGGCCCGCCATTGGCAATCGCATCTACGGCTGTGACGATTGCCTCGCGGTTTGTCCCTGGAACAAGTTCGCGGCGCTCGGGCGCGACGCCAAGCTGACCGCGCGATCGGATCTCGATGCGCCCGCGCTCGCGACCCTGGCGAGCCTCGACGAGCCCGGCTTCCGGGCCTTCTTTTCCGGCAGCCCCATCAAGCGCATCGGCCATGCCCGTTTTCTGCGCAATGTGCTGATCGCGATCGGTAATTCCGGCCAGCCGGAGCTCGCCATCCTGGCGCTGGCCCGGCTGCACCATGCCTCGCCCCTGGTCCGCGCCATGGCGGTCTGGGCCGGCGTGCGCCTGCTCGGACGCGATCGCTTTCGCGAGCTGGCTAGCCCTGGGCACGATGAGCCCGACCCCGAGGTCGCGGCCGAATGGGAGAGCGCGGCGTGAGCCTGTTCGTGTTCGGTATCGGCTACACCGCTGGCCATTACCTCCAGGATCGGCGGGGCTCAGTCGGCGCTCTGGGCACGGTCCGCAGCCTCGACAAGGTGGCGGCGCTCGGCCGCGAGGGTTTGCGAGCGCTGCTGTTCGACGATGAAGCGGTCGATCCCGGCATCGAGGCCGCCCTGGCGGGGGCGGACCGCTTGCTTGTCAGCGTGCAGCCGGGACGGACGGGCGACCCGGTTCTGACCCAATTCGCCGACACGATCGCCCGCGCCGCGCGCCTCCAGCGCATCGTTTATCTCTCGACAATCGGGGTCTACGGCGATCACGGCGGCGCCTGGATCGACGAGGCGACCGTGCCGGAGCCCTTGAGCGAACGCGGCCGGGTCCGCCTCGCGGTCGAAGAGGCCTGGCTGGCGCTTGGGCGAGACACCGGCAAACAGGTGAGCATCTTGCGGCTGGCCGGCATCTATGGGCCGGGCCGCAACGCCCTTGATGACCTACGGACCGGGGAGGCGCGGCGCATCGACAAGCCCGGCCAGGTGTTCAATCGCATCCATGTCGAAGACATCGGGCGCACCATCGACGGCGCCTTGGCCTATTGCGGCCCAAGCACGGTCTGGAACGTCACCGATGACGAACCCGCGCCGGCACCCGACGTGGTGGCCTATGCGGCCGGCCTGATGGGCGTCGCGCCGCCCCCGATCATACGCTTCGCGGACGCGTCCTTGTCGCCCATGGCGCGAAGCTTTTATGCCGCCAACCGGCGCGTATCGAACCGGGCCATCAAGGACGGGCTCGGGGTGACGCTGGCCTATCCGAGCTTTCGCGAGGGCCTCGACGCTTTGTGGGCAGCAGGCGAGGGAAGCGTTCCCCCGGGTCAGTGAGCAAGCTCGCGGGGTGGCAAAAGCCAAGCTGCGGCGCAAACGCATCACTTCGGCGCACTTTGGCAAGCGACGGGCGGGAAACGGCGCGAATCCTGCCTAGGACCCCCGATAAACTGCTAAGGCCATTCGCCTGTCCCATGCGAACGGGTCTCGCCCCCAAAGACCGAGGACGACATCACGATGACCATCGACCAGCCCCCTTCATCGGTAGCCTCTCCGGACTCGCCGGCCTTGGCGGCGGGGCCGTCGGCCCTGCGGGATCAGGTGGTGGCCAAGCTGAACTACGCGGTCGGCAAGACGATGTCGGGCGCCAGCGAGCGCGATTGGTTCGTCTCCGCGGCGCTCACGGTGCGCGACCGCATCCTCGAAGGGTGGCGCGATTCCTACAACACCACCAACAAGGCTCAGACCAAGCGCGTCTACTACATGTCGCTGGAATTCCTGATCGGAAGGCTGCTGTTCGACGGGCTGACCAACCTCGGCATGGTGGACGACATGCGTGAGGCGCTGGCGAGCCTCGGTGTCGATCTCGACCGCTTGCGTGCCATCGAGCCCGATGCGGCCCTGGGCAATGGCGGTCTCGGACGCCTGGCCGCCTGTTTCATGGAGAGCATGGCGACGCTCGGGGTGCCGGCCTACGGCTACGGCATCCGCTATGAGAACGGCCTGTTTCGCCAGGTCGTCAAAGACGGCTGGCAGCTCGAATATCCGGAGAACTGGCTGGCCAACGGCAACCCGTGGGAGTTCGAACGGCCCGAGATCGCCTACGATGTGGGGTTCGGGGGCAGCGTGGAGACGCTGCATGCGCCCGACGGGGTGGCGCGCCACATCTGGCATCCAGCCGAAACCGTGGAAGCGGTCGCCTACGACACGCCCGTGGTGGGCTGGCGGGGGACCCACGTCAACACGCTTCGTCTCTGGTCGGCCCGCGCCGTCGACCCGCTGCGCCTCGATGCCTTCAACGCGGGCGACTATGTCGGGGCGCTGGCGGACCGGGTGCGCAAGGAATCGATTTCCAAGGTCCTCTACCCGAGCGACGCCACACCGGCCGGCCAGGAGCTGCGGCTCAAGCAGGAATTCTTCTTCGTCTCGGCCTCGCTGCAGGATCTGATCCGGCGCCACTTGAAACAATATGGGTCGCTGGAGAACCTGCCCGAAAAGACCGCGATCCAGCTCAACGACACCCATCCCTCCATCGCGGTCGTCGAACTGATGCGCATCCTGGTCGATGCCCACAACCTGCCTTGGGCCAAGGCCTGGGCCATCACGCAGGCGACCTTCAGCTACACCAACCACACGCTGCTGCCCGAAGCGCTGGAAACCTGGGCGGTGCCGCTGATGGAGCGGCTGCTGCCGCGCCACATGCAGCTCATCTACCTCATCAACGCGGTGCATCTCGACGGGCTGCGCACGGCGGGCAACACCGACGCCGCGCTGCTGTCCAGCGTGTCCCTCATCGACGAGCAGTGGGGCCGGCGCGTCAAGATGGGCACGCTGGCCTTCATCGGGGCCCACAAGGTCAATGGCGTGTCGGCTCTGCACACCGATCTGATGCGGCAGACCGTGTTCAAGGACCTCAACACGCTCTATCCGGACCGCATCGTCAACAAGACCAACGGCATCACCTTCCGACGCTGGCTCTTCGAAGCCAATCCGGGCCTGACCAAGCTCCTGGTCGAGGTCGCGGGCGAGCGCGTTTTGGACGACCCGGCAGCCCTGGAGGCGCTCGAGCCCCTGGCCGGCGATCCGCAGTTCCAGGCCCGGGTCGGGGCGGTGCGGCGCGCCAACAAGATCGCGCTCGGCAAGCTCATCGCGGCCCGCCTCAATGTGCATGTCGACCCGGATGCCCTGTTCGACGTGCAAATCAAACGCATCCACGAATACAAGCGCCAGCTTCTCAACCTGCTCGAGACCATCGCGCTCTACAATGCGATTCGGGCCGAGCCCTGGCGGGACTGGGTGCCGCGCGTGAAGATTTTCGCCGGCAAGGCGGCCGCCAGCTACGCGACCGCGAAATTAATCATCAAGCTCGCCAACGACGTCGCTCGGGTGGTCAACGACGATCCCACCGTGCGCGGGCTGCTGAAGGTCGTCTTCGTGCCCAATTACAACGTCAGTCTCGCCGAAACCATCATCCCGGCCGCCGATCTTTCCGAACAGATCTCGACCGCCGGGATGGAGGCGTCGGGAACCGGCAACATGAAGCTGGCGTTGAATGGCGCGTTGACGATCGGAACCCTCGACGGCGCCAATGTCGAGATTTCGGAGCGGGTTGGCGGAGATAACATCTTCATTTTCGGATTGACGGCCGGTGAGGTGGAGCGCCGTCGGGCCACGGGACTCTCGGGGGCCGATATGATCGCGGCCTCGCCCAAACTGGCCGAAGTGCTCGAGGCGGTGGAGTCGGGCGTCTTCTCGCCCGACGACACGACCCGCTATCGCGGCCTCGTGGAGAATCTGACACACCACGACCATTTCTTGGTCACGGCTGATTTCGATGCTTATTACGCGGCACAACGACGCGTGGATGCGCATTGGCACGACAGGGCGCAATGGTGGCGCTCGAGCATCCTGAACACCGCCCGGGTCGGTTGGTTCTCATCGGACCGTGCGATCTCGGAATATGCTGCGGACATTTGGGGCGCTCCGGTCCAAACTGCGCGTTAAGACGATTCTGGGGAGCGGAATGAACGAGACCTGGCGGGTGCATGACGGCGATGTGGCGGCCCTCGTGGGCGCCCGTCACGGCGATCCGTTCGCGGTTCTTGGCCTACACGAAACCCCTGCAGGTCCCGTGATCCGGGCCTTCGTGCCGCATGCCGAACAGGTTTCCGCCGTGGACGCGCAGGGAACGGTGCTGGCCCCCTTGCAGCAGCGGGATCCCGCCGGGTTTTTCGAGGGCCTCGTTCCGGGTCGGACAGGACGGTTCCGCTACCGATTGCGGGCCGCCAATGCGGGCGGCAGCTGGGAATTCGACGACCCTTACGCCTTCGGGCCGGTGCTCGGGCCTTTGGACGATCACCTGTTCGCCGAAGGCACGCACCGGGAGGTTTATGCCCGGCTCGGTGCCCACGAGATCACCCACGAAGGCGTGGAGGGCGTGCATTTCGCGGTCTGGGCCCCCAATGCGGACCGGGTCTCGGTGGTCGGGGATTTCAATGGCTGGGACGGCCGTCGCCACCAGATGCGCAAACGCATCGGCAGTGGCCTGTGGGAATTGTTCGCGCCCGGCGTGAAACCAGGCACGGTTTACAAATACGAGATCATCGGCCGCTGGGGCCACCTGCTACCCCTCAAGGCCGATCCTGTCGGTTTTCAAAGCGAGCTCCGGCCTGCAACCGGCTCGGTCGTGGCGAGCCGCCAGGACTTTCCCTGGACGGATGCCGATTACCTCGAGCGCCGCCGCATGGTGGATCGCCGGCGCAGTCCGATGACCATCTACGAGGTGCATCTGGGCTCCTGGCGCAGGGGTGAGGACAACCGCTTCCTGACCTATGACGAACTGGCCGACCAGTTGATCCCCTACGCGGCCGAGATGAACTTTACGCATCTCGAATTCATGCCGGTGTCCGAACACCCCTATGATCCCTCCTGGGGCTATCAGCCGGTCGGCCTTTTCGCACCCACCAGCCGGTTTGGTGATCCCGCCGGGTTCGCGCGACTTGTCGACAAGGCCCATGCGGCGGGGCTCGGGATCATCCTCGACTGGGTTCCGGCGCATTTCCCGGTCGATGTGCACGGCCTCGCTAAATTCGACGGCACCGCGCTCTACGAGCATGAGGACCCGCGGCGCGGCTTCCATCCCGACTGGAACACCGCGATCTATAATTTCGGTCGCCCAGAGGTGGTCAGCATGCTGGCCGCCAACGCGGTGTATTGGCTGGAAAAATTCCACGTCGACGGACTTCGCGTCGATGCCGTGGCCTCGATGCTCTACCTCGACTATTCCCGCAAGGAAGGCGAGTGGATCCCCAATTGGGACGGCAGCAACGACAACCGAGAGGCGGTGGCGTTCCTCAAGGGGGTCAACGAAATCGTCTATGGGCTGCATCCCGGTGCCATGACGATCGCCGAGGAATCCACCGCCTGGCCGGGCGTGTCGGCCCCCACCTATGCGGGCGGCCTGGGCTTCGGGTTCAAGTGGAATATGGGGTGGATGCACGACACGCTCGAATATATCTCGGGCGATCCGGTGCACCGCCAATGGCACCACGACCGACTGACCTTCGGGCTGCTCTACGGTTTCTCGGAGAATTTCATCCTGCCGATCAGCCACGACGAAGTCGTGCACGGCAAAAAGTCGCTGCTGGGCAAGATGCCTGGCGACCGGTGGCAACAATTTGCCAATGCCCGCGCCTATTACGGGTTCATGTGGGCGCATCCGGGCAAGAAGCTTCTGTTCATGGGTCAGGAGTTCGGTCAGACGGCCGAGTGGAACGCCGAGCAGAGCCTCGACTGGCATCTCGTCCAATATGCGGAACATGCCGGCTTGCAGCGGCTCGTGCGCGATCTCAACCGGGTCTACCGCGACACGCCCGCCCTCTACGCGCGCGATTGCGAGCCAGAGGGATTTCGCTGGATCGTGGCGGACGACCGCCGGCAATCGGTCCTGGCTTGGCTGCGCACCGGCGGACCCGACGATCCACCGGTGGCCGCGGTATCGAACTTCACGCCCATCCCGCGAAGCCTCTACCGCATCGGTTTGCCGCAGGCCGGAGCCTGGCGCGAGATCATGAACACGGATGCCGCCATCTATGCGGGCTCGGGGACTGGAAACCTCGGCGGCGTAGTGGCAACCGAAACCCCCTGGCAGGGATTTCCCGCTTCGGCGGAGGTTTTCTTGCCGCCTCTCGCCACCGTCTACTTTGAATTTTCACGGCCGTGACCCAAAACTACGCTAGGTAAGCCGCGTTGTCGGGTCGATCGGGAGGATGTCGCAATGAGTGCCAAGCCAGCCATTCAGGGACCGCTCTCGCGTCACGCCATGGCCTATGTGTTGGCGGGCGGGCGCGGCAGCCGGCTGATGGAACTCACCGATTTCCGCGCCAAACCGGCGGTCTATTTCGGAGGTAAATCGCGCATCATCGATTTCGCGCTGTCGAACGCTCTGAATTCCGGCATCCGGCGTATCGCGGTCGCGACCCAGTACAAGGCCCATAGCCTGATCCGGCATCTCCAGCGCGGGTGGAATTTCTTCCGGCCAGAACGCAACGAAAGCTTCGATATCCTGCCCGCGAGCCAGCGCGTGTCCGAGGACATGTGGTATCTCGGCACCGCGGATGCGGTCTACCAGAACATCGACATCATCGAGAGTTACGATCCCAAATACATCGTGCTGCTCGCTGGCGATCACGTCTACAAGATGGACTACGAGAAGATGCTGCAGCAGCACGTCGACTCGGGGGCCGACGTGACGGTGGGCTGCCTGTCGGTGCCACGCATGGAGGCGGTCGCCTTCGGGGTCATGCATATCGACGAGAGCAACCGCATCGTCGAATTCCTGGAAAAGCCCAAGGATCCGCCCGCCATGCCGGGCAATCCGGACGTGGCGCTGGCCAGCATGGGCATCTATGTGTTCGAGACCAGGCTGCTGTTCGATCAACTTCGGCGCGATGCCGCCGACCCGAATTCGGCGCATGATTTCGGCAAGGACATCGTCCCCTACCTGGTCAAGAACGGCAAGGCGATCGCGCACCACTTCGCCGATTCCTGTGTCCGGTCGAGCCAGGAGGCCGTCGCCTACTGGCGCGATGTCGGCACGGTGGACGCCTATTGGGAAGCCAATATCGATCTCACCGATGTGGTGCCGGACCTCGACCTTTACGAGCGTGAATGGCCGATCTGGACCTATGGGGAGATCACCCCGCCGGCTAAATTCGTGCACGATCTCGACGGCCGGCGCGGTCACGCCATCACGTCCCTGGTCTCCGGCGGCTGTGTGGTGTCGGGCGCTTTCCTGCGCCGCTCGCTGCTGTTCACGGGCGTACGCCTGAACTCCTATTCCAATGTCGAGAACGCCGTGATCATGCCTTACGTGAACGTCGGGCGGTCGGCGCGGCTGAAGAACGTGGTGATCGACCGCGGCGTGACGATTCCGGAGGGCCTCGTGATCGGGGAGGATCCGGAACTCGACGCCTCGCGGTTCCGGCGCACCGAACGCGGCATCTGCCTCGTGACCCAGCCCATGATCGCCAATCTCAGCCGGTGAGGTGACGCTTGCCGGATTTGCAGGTTCTGTCGGTCGCCTCCGAGGTCTATCCGCTCGTCAAGACGGGTGGCCTGGCCGATGTCGCGGGCGCGCTCCCGGGCGCGCTGGCGCCCGAGGGCGTCGCGGTGCGGACCTTGCTGCCCGCCTATCCGGCGGTGCTGCGCGCCGTGAAGAATGCGGAATCGGTCCATGGCTACGGCGACCTGTTCGGCGGCCCCGCTCAGGTGCTGGCCGCCAAAGTCTCCGGGCTCGACCTTCTGGTCATCGACGCCCCTCACCTGTTCGATCGGGAGGGCAACCCCTACGTGGCCTCGAACGGCACCGACTGGCCCGACAACGCATTCCGGTTCGCGGCCCTTGGCCGCGTGGCGGCCGATCTCGGACTAGGCCTCGTGCCGGGATACCAGCCGGACGTCCTGCATGGGCACGATTGGCAGGCCGGGCTCGCGGCCGCCTATCTGCGTTTCGGCGAGGGCGGTCGTCCCGGCACCATTTTCACCGTCCACAACATGGCTTTCCCGGGCCAGTTCCCAGCCGCCCTGATGCCGGCGCTCGGCCTTCCGTGGAGCGCCTTTACGGCCGAGGGTCTCGAATATCATGACACGGTCAGCTTCCTGAAGGCGGGGCTGGTCTATTCTGACCGCATCACTACGGTGTCGCCCACCTACGCGGCCGAGATCCTGACGCCCGAGAACGGCATGGGGCTCGATGGCGTGTTGCGGGCGCGTGCCGGCGTGTTGTCCGGTATCCGCAACGGCATCGACGAAGAGGTCTGGAACCCCGCCACCGACAAGCTGCTAGCCAAGACCTACTCGGCCGCCACGCTCAAGAGCCGGGCCGGCAACAAGCGGGCTCTGCTCGAAACCTTCAAGCTCGCGACCGATCCCGACAGGCTGCTGTTCGGGGTCGTAAGCAGGCTTTCCGGCCAGAAGGGGCTCGATCTCCTGCTGGCCTCGATCGACACCCTTTTGAGTCTCGAAGCGCAACTCATCCTGCTGGGCTCGGGCGAGCGCTGGATGGAAGAAGCGTTCAGCGAGGCGGCGGGCCGCTATCCCGATCGGATCGGGGTTCGCATCGGCTACGACGAAGGGCTGGCGCACCTGATCCAGGCCGGTAGCGACGCCTTGCTGGTGCCCTCCCGTTTCGAGCCTTGCGGCCTCACCCAGCTCTACGCGCTCCGCTATGGCGCGGTCCCCGTGGTGGCGCGGGTGGGCGGCTTGGCCGACACCGTGGTGGACGCCAACGAAATGGCGCTGGCGAGTGGCGCCGCGACGGGAATCCAATTCAGTCCGGTGACGACCGAGGCCTTGCGGACGGCGCTGCGCCGGACCGCCGATCTCTACCGTGATCGGACGTCCTGGAGCGCCATGCTGGCGGCCGGCATGGCGACCGATGTGTCCTGGCGGCGCCCGGCCCGGCGCGCAGCCGAGCTTTATCGAATGGTTGCCCCGAAGGCGGCGGGCGAAGCAAAAATCTCCAAGGGAGCGCGCGCGTGATCAAAACCGTTCCCACCACGCCCTTCAGCGACCAGAAACCGGGAACATCCGGCTTGCGCAAGAAGGTGCCCGTCTTCCAGCAGACGCATTACCTCGAAAACTTCGTGCAATCTTTGTTCGACAGCCTGGAAGGCTTTGCGGGCAAGACCCTGGTGGTGGGCGGCGACGGCCGCTATTTCAACCGCGAGGCCATCCAGATCGTCATCAAGATGGCGGCCGCCAACGGGTTCGGGCAGGTCATCGCGGGGCGCGGCGGCATCCTGTCGACCCCCGCGGCCTCCAATCTCATCCGGCAGACGGGCGCCTTCGGTGGGATCATCCTGTCGGCCAGCCATAATCCCGGCGGGCCGGACGGCGATTTCGGCATCAAATACAACGCCAGCAACGGCGGTCCAGCCCCGGAGAAAATCACCGACGCGGTGTTCGCGCACACCAAGACCATCACGACCTACAGGCTCTCCGACGCACCCGACGTCGACCTCGACCGCATCGGCACCTTCGATCTCGACGGCCTGCGGGTCGACGTCGTCGATCCCGTCACCGATTATCTCGCGCTCATGGAGACCTTGTTCGATTTCGATGCGATCCGGGCCATGTTCGCGGGCGGCTTTCGCATGAAGTTCGACGCCATGTCGGCCGTGACGGGCCCCTACGCGATAAAAATCCTCGAAGAGGTGCTCGGCACGGGCGCCGGCACCGTGATGAACGGCACACCGCTGCCGGACTTTGGCGGCCACCATCCCGACCCCAATCTCGTCTACGCCAAGGCGATCTACGATCTCGCCATGGGGCCTGACGCCCCGGACCTCTGCGCCGCCTCCGACGGCGACGGCGACCGCAACCTCATCATCGGTCGCGGTCTCTTCGTAACGCCCTCCGACAGCCTCGCCGCTCTGGCCGCCAACGCGCATCTCGCGCCCGGTTACGCGGGCGGACTGGCCGGCATCGCGCGTTCCATGCCGACCAGCCGCGCGGCCGACCGGGTGGCCGAGAAAAAGGGCATCGGCAGCTATGAGACGCCGACCGGCTGGAAGTTCTTCGGCAACCTGCTCGATGCCGGGAAGGCCACGATTTGCGGGGAGGAAAGCGCCGGCACCGGCTCCAATCACGTGCGTGAGAAGGACGGCCTGTGGGCAGTGCTGCTCTGGCTCAACATCCTGGCAGTCCGCCGGCAGAGTGTCCTCGATATCATGCGGGATCATTGGGCCACCTACGGCCGCAATTATTACGCCCGGCACGATTACGAAGAGGTGCCTTCCGAGGGCGCCAACGCGCTGATGACGGCCTTGCGCGACAAGCTGCCATCGCTCAAGGGCCAGAGCTTCGGGGCGCTGACGGTGGGCGACACCGACGATTTTGCCTACCACGATCCGGTCGATGGCTCGGACTCGGCCCACCAGGGCATCCGCATCCTGTTCACCGATGGATCGCGCATCGTCTATCGGCTGTCCGGCACCGGCACCGCGGGCGCCACCTTGCGTGTCTATATCGAGACCTTCGAGCCGGGGCCGGCGCGTCTCGACCTGGAAACGGGGGACGCGTTGAAAACCCTCGTGGATCTGTCGCGTTCCATCGCGGACATTGCGGGTCATACGGGCCGTAACGAACCTTCGGTCATCACGTGATCGCAGGACAGCGACGGGTTTCGGCTGGGTCGCCGGAGCCGCTGGGTGTCACGATCGAGACGGGCGGAATCAATGTCGCGGTCTTTTCGGCCCATGCCGAGGGAATCGATTTCTGTCTGTTCGACCAGCAGGGCGGGCTCGAACTCGAACGGATCGGGCTTCACGAGCGAACCGGCGACGTCTTCCACGCGCACATCGAGGGGATCGAGGCGGGCCAGCGTTATGGCCTGCGGGCCTACGGGCCCTATGACCCCGGCCAGGGTCACAGGTTTAATGCCGCCAAACTGCTGATCGATCCCTACGCGCTGGCGCTGGACCGGCCGTTTCGGCTCGACCCCGCCATGTTCGGCTTCGTGCCCGGCACCGACCGGCGCGACGACACCGATAGCGCGGCGGCGATGCCGAAAGCGATCGTCACGAGCCCCCTCCCGGCGGAGCCCTGGCGCAACCCGCCCGCCTGGGATCGCACCGTTATCTCCGAACTGCATGTGCGCGGCTATACCAAGCGCCACCCTGGGGTACCCGAAGCGCTGCGCGGCACGTTTGCGGGCCTGGCCTCGCCCGCCGGACTTGACCACCTCGTCAAGCTCGGCATCACCACGGTCGAGCTGATGCCGGCCGCCGCCTGGGTCGACGAGCGGCACCTGCCCCCCTTGGGCCTGAGCAATTATTGGGGTTACAACCCGGTCGCCTTTTCGGCGCCCGATCTACGCCTGGCACCAGGCGGCTGGGCCGAGGTCAAAGCCGCGACTGCGGCGCTGAATGGCGCCGGCATCGAGGTCATCCTCGACGTCGTCTACAACCACACCGGGGAAAGCGACGAACTCGGGCCGACCCTATCGCTGCGCGGCCTCGACAACGCCAGCTACTATCGGCTGCGTCTCGACAACAAGGCGCTCTACGTCAACGATTCCGCCTGCGGCAACATCCTGGCCTGCGACCGCACCCCGGTGATCCGCCTCGTGCTCGATTCCCTGCGCAATTGGGCGGCGTTGGGCGGCATGAACGGCTTCCGCTTCGATCTCGCCACCACGCTGGGCCGCCGGATGAGCGGCTTCGAACGCGAGGGGCCGCTGCTCGCCGCCATCGAGCAGGACCCGCTGCTGCGCGATCTGAAACTCATTGCCGAGCCCTGGGACATGGGGCCGGGCGGCTACCAGGTGGGCGGGTTCGACGCGCCCTGGGCCGAATGGAACGATCGCTACCGCGACGGCGTGCGCCGGTTTTGGCGCGGCGACGGAACCCCTGCCGAGCTTGCCAGCCGCATCACCGGATCGGCCGACCTGTTCTGGGGCAAACGCCGGCCCTCGCGCAGCATCAACTACGTCACGGCCCACGACGGCTTCACGCTGGCCGATCTCGTCTCCTATACGGGCAAGCACAACGACGCGAATGGCGAACACAACCGCGACGGCACGGACCAGAACTGGTCCTGGAACGGCGGCCACGAGGGCGACACCGACGATGCGGGCGTCCGGGCGGGGCGGCTGCGGGATCAGAAAAACCTGCTCGCCACGCTCTTGCTGTCGCGCGGCACCCCCATGCTGGGGCCCAGCATCGAGCGGGGCCTGACCCAGCATGGCAACAACAATGCTTACGCACAGGACACTGAGAGCGCCTGGACCGACTGGGCCTCGCCCGACGATCTGTCGGGCTTCATCCGGCGCCTCATCTCGGTCCGTCTTGGCAATGCCGCGATCACGGACGATCGCTTCCTCACCGGGGGTTACCAGGAGGGGGCCCGCTACCCCGACGTCGAATGGCGCCGCCCGGACGGCAAAGCGCCGACTTCGTGGGATTGGGAGCACCCCGCAAGCCGCACGCTGATCGCGGTCCTCGAGGCCTCGATCTCGGAGGATGCCGCACCGAACCGGGTCTGCGTCATCAATCACAGCGGCTTCGAGCCGCTGCAGGTCGTCTTGCCAGAGACCCGGACGGGCCATCGCTGGCGCATCCTGATCGACACCGCCGACGCCGAGAACACGGCCGCGCGTTATGCCGACGGGCAGGGCAGTCTCGACATCGCGGCGCGAAGCGTGGTGGCGGCCGTCGAGGAGCCCGGCGCGGGTTCGGTCCCGAGCCGTCCGCTCGCGCCCGAACTCCTCGACCAGCTGGCCCGTGCGGCCGGGATCGCGCCCGACTGGTCCGACATGGATGGCGGCCGGCATGTCGTTCCCGACGAGACCAAGATCGCCCTGCTGGCCGGCATGGGGCTCAAAGTCGGCTCCATGGGAGAGGTTCGCGATAGTCTCGACGCCCTGGTGGACCAGCGCGAACGCCGCCTGCTGCCGGCCACCATGGTGGCCTGGGACACGCAACAGCCGCTCTTGCGCATCGCGGCCAGCCGCCGCCTGGGCGGACGCGTCGACCTCAACATCGAACGGGAGGATGGATCGCGCGACCGGATCGCGCTCGATCTCAGCCAGGCCAGCCGGGTGGAAGCCACCGGCAGCGATGGGCGTCCGGCGCCATCCTTTCGGGTGCCATTGCCGGTGCAGCCCAAGGGACGTCATCGGGTCTGGCTCGACAACGACCCATCCTTGGCCTGCACGCTTACGGTTGCGCCTCAGCGCTGTTACCTGCCGCCCTCCCTCCTGTCCGGACACAAGGCCTTTGGGGTCGCGGCCCATCTCTATACCCTGCGGAGCAGCGCCGATCAGGGGATCGGCGACCTCACCACGTTGGCGCGGTTTGCCGAGGTGACGGGTCGTCGGGGCGCCGAGCTCGTCGGCCTCAACCCGCTGCACGCCTTGTTCCCTGAGCATCGCGACCACGCCAGCCCCTATCACCCGTCGGACCGGCGCTTCCTCGATCCGATCTACATCGACGTGACGGCCGCCGACGTGGTGGGGGAATCGGCCGAGGTGCAGCAGCGGCTGGATGCACGGGGCCCGGCCATCGCGGCCTTGCGGGCCTTGAAGAACGTCGATTACGAGCAGGTCTGGGGCGTCAAACTAGCCGTGCTGCGCGCGGCCTTCGCGGCCTTCGACAAGCGGCGCAAGCGGACGCGGCGCGATGCGGACATCGGCGCGTTCGACAGCTTCGTTCGCGCGGGCGGCACCGCTTTGGCGAATTTTGCGGTCTTTGCCGCCGTCTCGGACGAGCGTGACGGCCAACCCTGGCGGGCGTGGCCGGCCGATCTTGCGCGGCCCGAAAGCTCTGGCGTCACCGCCTTCGCCAAGGCCATGGCCGAACAGGTCGACTTCCAGCTCTATCTGCAATGGCTCGCCGATCAACAGCTTGGGGCGGCCGCGAAGGCCGGGCGGGACGCCGGCCTGACGCTCGGCTTCTACCGCGATCTCGCGGTCGGCACCGCTCCGGACGGGGCGGAAGCCTGGGCCAATCAGGGCGTCTATGCCCAGGGGATCTCGGTGGGGGCGCCGCCGGATGCCTTTTCGGCCG
Source organism: uncultured Lichenihabitans sp. (assembly GCA_964245915.1). Taxonomy (GTDB): domain Bacteria; phylum Pseudomonadota; class Alphaproteobacteria; order Rhizobiales; family Beijerinckiaceae; genus Lichenihabitans. The sequence continues at coordinate 36,884 of CAXTOT010000052.1, forward strand.
AGGGGCAGATCTGGGGCCTGCCGCCGCCCAACCCGACCGTGCCGGGCCGGGCTTGGCTCGACACCTTCTCGCATCTTTTAGCCGCCAACATGGGCCACGCGGGCGCGCTCAGGATCGATCATGCCATGGGCTTGTCGCGGCTGTTCTGGATCCCGGATGGCGCCCCGGGCTCGGCGGGCGCCTATGTTCACTACCCGTTGGAAGAGATGATCGGCGAACTCTCGCTAGAGAGCCACAGGTCACGCTGTCTGGTCATCGGCGAGGATCTCGGCACTGTGGCGCCGGGATTCCGCGACAGGATGGCGGCGGCCGACATCCTGAGCTACCGGGTGCTGTTCTTCGAACGCGAAAAAAAGGGGCTCGGCTTCCTGCCTGCGTCCGACTATCCGCGGAACGCCGTGGCCTGCGTGGCAACCCACGACCTGCCGACCTTCGCGGGCTGGTGGCAGGGCGCCGAGATCGAGGAGCGCCGCAAGATCGGCTCGTTTACGCCCGCCGAAGCCGACAAGGCGGAGGCGGAGCGCAAGATCGAGCGGCTCAAGCTGGCCGAGGTCCTGGGCAAGCCGGCCCTGGCCGAAAACCGCGTCGCGAGCCAGGACCTGGTCGCCGACGTGCATCACTTCATGGCCTCCACCCCGTCCATGCTGGTGGTGGCCCAGGCCGACGATCTCGTGGGCGAGACGGTGGCGGTCAACCTGCCCGGCACCAATACCGAACGGCCGAACTGGCGGCGGCGGCTCGTCGTCGATGTCGCGGATCTGTTCGACCTGCCGCTGGCCCGCGCCAGCCTACCGGTTCGCCCGCCCAGCCAGGAGGGCGCCGGCTGAACCCGCATTCTTTGTTGCTGACCGGTTTCCTTCCGCGACGAACCGCGCTAGGTTGCCTGCACGCGGGCGTAGTTCAATGGTAGAACGGCAGCTTCCCAAGCTGCATACGAGGGTTCGATTCCC
>CAXTOT010000053.1:0-37659 GCA_964245915.1 uncultured Lichenihabitans sp.
AGCGGGGCGAAGGGGATCACGCCCAAAACGGGTCGCCATCACCGCAGCTTGGTATTATGCGGCCGTTTGCATCGCATAGCGGCGACAATGTTCGAGGTAGCCGGCCTCGTGGTAGGCGACCAGATCCACGACACTGCTCCACAGCCATGACGGCGCGTCCAGCGTCTTGGAGTGATGCCTTGCGAGCTCTTGGTTCCAAGACCGCCGGGTTACGTCGTCCATCTGACGCGCATGCGCATGGCCAACGACGGCCGCCAAGAAGCGCGCCGAGCGCACGGCTTCATCTTGCGTGAGTTGATCGATCTCCAGCTTCAGATCCTGCGGCATGAGCTCGCGCACCACCACGGGGGTGTCGAGGACACGCGCCGCCGCCATGCGCTCGCCGAGATAGGGCGAAAGGTTGCGGGCGCCTTCGACCACGCGGACCGCATCGTCGGTTGGCGTCGTCACCGTCGATCCGCGTGGTGCTGCAGCCTCGACGGCTTCCTTGATGTCGACGAGGCACAGCGTCCCCCGGTTGGGTCCGGTCCGTCCGATGCCGAGCAAGACGGCGTAGCGCAAGCGGCCCAGGGAACTGCAGCCCTTCATCCAATAGGCGGCATCGAGAAGCTCGATCTCGTCGCCGGCATCGCGCTCTTTGAGCGAGGTGATCAAGGTCCGGATCTGCTCGGTCTGCATGAGAGCGTCGATCTCGCGCCGCTCGTCCTCCGACAATGGCCAAAACCGTTTGCCCAGCGGGATGGTGGGCTGGATGTGCTCCAGCCGCTCTTGCGCGAGGTGATCCCATCGGCGCCGCGTCGAGCGCTCCAGAATGTCGCGAACCCCGCGTCCGGCCCGGCCGGCCTTGAGCGCGTCGACTTCGCCCGACAGGGTCTCCTGATAGCCGCCGATCATCTCTTCCAGCATGCGGGCCGTCGTGACCCCGGGTAGATCGGACCCACGCGCCGCGGTGGCAAGCGACAGACCAAGCCGGATGAGATCGTGGGCGGGATTGCCGATCACGGTCTGGTCGAGATCGCGGATCTGGATGCGGATCTTGCCCTTGGCACTGGCGACGGGGCCGAGATTGCCGGCATGGCAGTCGCCGCAGATCCAGACGGGCGGAGCCTCCGGCAAGGCGCGACTGTGCGACCGCTCGAGCCACGCGTAGAAGTTCAGCGTCGCGCCGCGCACATAGGCATGGGCCGATCGCGCCATCTTCAGATTGCGCCGGCTCGTCAGGAGCGCCTGCCGGTCTTCGAAGCTTGGAAGATTGTCGTTTAACTTGGACGCGAGTGACATGGGGTTCCTGATAGGCGTACCGGCAGACGAAGGGCGCGTCCGCCAACGTCGGCGGGGCTGGCGAGTTCAACAGCGCGGATGTGTAGACGCCAATCACTAAAAGGCGCGCTTACATAGGTTACACGGGGGCGGGTCGCGCAGGCCCATCGGACGCGACGACTGGGCGCGCACCCCCGGCCCGGATTTTGGAACGATCTCCGGGGGTCGCCGTTAGCCCGGTGCCGCTGACCAAGGAGCAAAGCAATGGCTGACAAGGACCTGAAAGCACTGTTCGTGCACCAGCTCAAGGACACCTATTTCGCCGAGAATACGATCATCAAAGCGCTGCCCAAGATGGCCGAAGCGGCCCGGTCCACCGACCTCAAGAGCGCCTTCGGGGTCCATCTCGAAGAGACCAAGACCCATGTGAAGCGCCTCGATCAAGTCTTCAAACTCCTGGGCCAGAAAGCCGAGGGGGTCGAGTGCAAAGCCATCCTCGGCATCATCGCGGAAGGCGACGAGGTGATCGAGGAATTTACGGGCGGAGAGGCGCTCGACGCCGGCCTGATCTCGGCCGCGCAGGCGGTAGAGCACTACGAGATCACCCGCTACGGCACCATGCTGGCGTGGGCCAAGCAGCTGCAACTGGACGAGGTGTCGGACCTCCTCAAGGAGACGCTGATCGAGGAGGAGAACACCGACGAAATCCTCTCCGATCTTGCCGAGGAGCTCATCAACCCGAGTGCCGAGTCGGGCAGCGACAAACGTGCATCCGTCTAGATCTTAGCCTAGCATGATGCCTGCGCGGTTTTGTGGAATCGAACCCTGAGGTTCGTCCCGCAAGGCGCGCAGGCCTGGCCGATTCTGGCCGTCCATCCGGTTGCCTAATGAACTTTTGGGCTCTTCTCGAAACGGCCGAGATTCCCGGCGGCGGTGAGTTGCGCCTGCTGCAACGCGGCACCGAATTCTCGATCAATCTAGGCTCCGCGGTCCTCATGGGCAGCCGGATGCGCGGCTCCGAAGAGGCGCTCGCAAGGCTGGGCTGTGCCAAGATCGCGGGTAGTGACCAGGGCAGAATCCTGATCGGCGGCTTGGGCATGGGATTCACGCTGCGCGCAGCGCTCGATCTCATCGGCCCCAGAGCCGAGATGGTGGTGGCCGAACTGGTTCCGGCCGTCGTGACTTGGTGTCGGGGCCCGCTCGCGGCATTATCGGGAAACAGTCTGGGCGATGCGCGCGTCACGGTGCGCGAAACCGATGTCGCTCGGCTCATCCGTTCCGAGGCCGCGGCCTATGATGCCATCCTGCTCGACGTCGACAACGGGCCCGAGGGGATGACCCGCGCCGGCAACGACGGCCTCTATGACCTCGAAGGCCTTGGCGCGGCCTGGAAGGCCTTGCGGCCGGGCGGCACTCTCGCGGTATGGTCGGCCCAGCGCGACCCGAGCTTCACGCAGCGTCTGCGACGCATCGGCTTCGAGGTGGAGGAGGTCGCGGTTCATGCCCATGGCAAACGCGGGACGCGGCACACCATCTGGGTTGCGGTGCGCTCGGGGGATCGGCGTCGCCGGCAGCAATCGATGTGACTATGCCGGATTCCACTGACAACCCTCCAATTGCCAAATGCACTCAATGCACGGCCGTGAATTTGAGCTTTCTTCACAAAGGCTTTCTCACTTCAGAGAGGCTTGGTATCGAGCCTTCGAGGGGTCGGAAACCGCTCGCGCGATCGACGAGGAGCTTGCGTGTCCGTCATACACGATGATACCAACCCCGATCGATACGACCGCCTCGACCAGAGCCGACCGTCACCGGAGGCAGCCGGGTGATCATTCACTCCAACCGACTAATCTTTGTCCATATTCAGAAAACCGGGGGCACCTCCATCAGCGCCGCTCTCGGCGAGAAGGACAATTGCCCTGAAAAGCATTTCCTTGCCCGTGATCTTCGTGAGCTTTACGGCTCCGACACCTGGGACGCGTATTTCAAGTTCGCTTTCGTCCGCAATCCTTGGGACCGCCTGGTCTCCTGGTGGTCCATGATCAACGAGCAGCGAAAAGCTTACGAAAACGGCTCCACCCTCAATGCGTTTCAGATCTTTGTTCTTTTGCGAGCCACGACGTTCGAGGAGTTTCTGGAAAACTGCGATGAAGACATTGCCGATACCGACGGACGTAAATGGATCTATCGCAATCAACTGGACTACTTAACCGACTCGTCCGGCCGATTGATCGTGGATTTCGTCGGACGCTTTGAATGGCTGCAAAAAGACTTCCAAGCCGTTGCTCAAAAGGCTCTCGGCGGGCCAGTTCTGCTTCCGCAGACGAATAGATCCTCGCACGAGCACTATTCCGACTATTATAGCACCGCCATGGCGGAGAAAGTGCGCGTCCGCTTCAAGCGCGATATCGACGCTTTTGGGTATGTTTTCGGAGGGTAGTTCTCGATCGTCGTCTCTGCGCGCATATTGCGCCAAGCCCGTTTGTCGATTGCTTCGGAGGCAAGGCCTTCCGGATCGCCAGAATGGCGATAACGACCACGTTTACGCTCCCAAAAGTCCCGAGCTTACAGTCTGGAGCAACCAGCCCAGCCAGATCGCCGGTCCGAAAAGGCTGCCAAACGGAATCTTATCCTTGGCGACGAACGCCATGCCGGTTAGCAGCTGCCGCCCCACATAGAAGGCGATCCCAGACAAAGCCGCAAGTTCCATGCTGGCAAGAAACCAAGGCGCAGCAAGCCAGAGTGCCGCAACCCCCGCCAATTTCACGTCGCCCAGGCCGAGGCCGTGCCGCCCTCGAGCGCGGCGGTAGGCGACGCGCACCAACCAGAGAACCAATACGGCAGCGATCGCCCGACTCGCCGCTGCGAAAAGCGTGAACAGCAGCGTCTCATCGCCTGGAACACAGCAACAAACATGCACGATCGCCGTGAGCGCCGCAAAGATGTTCAATGAATTCGGTATGATGAAGTGCTCTTTATCCACCAGAGCAATTCTGATCATCAGGCACGCGAGCACCCCGCCAAGCAGGCCGCAGAAACCGGGCGCCGCCCACCAGCTTATATAAAAGGCCGTTCCAGACACGATGACGGCTGCGAGGTCACTCAATCCCGGCGATCTATCGAGGATATACACGAACCTATTGAGTAAGATGGGGCGCCCTCGGCACGACAGCGCCCGGCGGCTCGACGGATCCGATCTTGCTGCCGCGCAGCTTGGACCGCAGCTCTTCGGCAACCACCGAGGCGTCGACACTGTCGCGAATGATCGAGGGCCGGATGAAGATGATCAGCTCGGTGCGGCTGGTCCCCTTGTTGTTCTCGGTGCTGAGCGCGTCGCCGATCAGAGGAATCAGGTCGAGGCCCGGGATACCGGTTCGCCCCCGGCTCTGCGTCTCGCTGATCAGGCCCGCGAGCAAGACCGTTTGCCCGTTCACAACCGAAATCGAGCTTTTCACTTTTCGCTGCGAGATGGTCGGGGTCAGGGTTGCGGTGCCCGTGTTCGGCACGGAACTGATTTCTTGTTCGATGTCGAGAAGCACGTTGCCGTTCGAGTTGATCCGGGGCTGCACGTGGAGAATGATTCCCGTATTGCGATAATCCACCGTGTTGACCACTGCGTTATTGCCGCTCAGCACGGTTGCGGTGCCGGTCGTGATCGGCACCTGGTCGCCGACCTCCAGTGTCGCGGGTTGATTGTCGACCACCACGAGGGATGGATTCGAAAGCACCTTCACATCGGTGTAGCTGTGCAAGGCGTTCAGGATGACGCGCGGACTGATCGAATTGCCGAGCACGAGATTGAGGCCCGCACTGTCGATACCGTTGAGAGGCGGTGCGCCGATCGTGTTGCCGACCGATCCCAGCTTGTTGGCCAGAAAGAACTGGACCCCATAGTTCAACTGATCGTTCAGGGTTACTTCCGCGATGGTCAGTTCGATCGCCACTTGCAGCGGCTGTCGATCGAGCTGCGCCAAGGTCCTTTCGATGATCCGGTAGTTCTCCTGGCTGGCGTAGATCAAAAGCGCGTTGTTGACGACATCGGGCGTGATGCGAACGCCTTGGAGCAGAGGTTGCTCGCCCCCGCTTGCCCCCGAATGACTGCCGGACGAGGCGAAACCGAGCCCTGGTGCGCTCAAGTCGGCAGTCCCGGGACCTGAAATGTTCGCCCCTGGAACCTGCAACCGGGCGCCGCCCGTGAGCTTGTCGACGGCGGTCAGCGTCGTCGCGCCGGTGGCCGGCGCAAGCTGATTGGCGGGCGAATCGATGAGGCCCTGGCCGCTTCCGATGAACATCTCGTTCAAGAGCTTGGCGATCTGCCGCGCGTCACCGTAACGGACCCGATAGACTTTGACGCCTTGAGCCGCCGTATCCGAACGGTCGAGCCGGCCGATCCAAGCGGCCGCCCGCTGCAGCAGGTCGGGCTTTTTGGCCACCACCAGGATGGCGTTCGAACGGCTGATGGCCTCGAACTTGACGAGGTCGTGGCCCATCCCGCCCTCCCCGGCATCCATCAGCTTCTCGAGTTCGGCGATGAGGGTTTCCGGCGCGGAGCTGTGAACCGGGAAGATTCCCACCGATTGCCCGCGCATCCAATCGACATCGAAACTGAGCGCGGTCTCGGCGGCCGTCCGGCGCTCGGCACCGGTTCCAACCACGAGAAGCATGCCGCCCGACGGACTCGAACGGATCATGCCCGGCTTGGTGGCAAAGCCCTCCAGCAATTTGGCAATGGTTTGAGCCGACACGTGCTTCAACGGAATTGCCGTCACGCCGTAGCCCGGCTCGGGGCCGTTGCCATTGCCGGCGCTGTCGAGGCTTCCGCTGCCAAGACCGTCGCTCGCCGGAACGATGCGGTAGGCGTTGGCGTCCCGGATGAGAATGAGGTTGCTCATGCGCAAAGCGCTCTCGAGAACGAAGAGCACGTCGGTCTTGGCGACGGGACGGCCCGATGAAAGGCTTATGGTGCCTTGCGCGCGCGGATCGATCGTATAGCCGACGCCGAGGATATCACCGAGCACAGCCTTCGCCACGGTCGTGACCGGCGCGCTGTCGAAGTTCAGCGTGAAACCCTCGGTATCGCCCGAGGGCGTTGTCAGCGGGGCGTTGAGGGATGGATCGCCTCCGAAATGCACGAAAGCCGGCGCGCCACCTTGCGACGTGCCGGTGGTCGACGTTGGTGTGACGGTTGGCCAACGCGGCTGCAAATCGGCGGATCGAATATGATCCGTGGCGTCAGGCAAGGTGTCGGCGGCGATCGGGCCGATTCCGCTAGACACACAGGCCGAGAGCACCAAGCCACAGACCCCGAAGGCAAGGCCCACCCATGCGACACGCGGCATCAGGCAGACGTTGTTTCGCAAAGCACAATACCTCGGACGCACGCGACTTACTGCAGCCTGCCGACCGTGACTAAGATCGTCTGCACGGTCAAGAAAAATGTCCTTCAGTCTGAAACGATCGCTGATATACTGCTGGCAGATGGGCTCCTACGCGGCGGACGCAGGTAATGGAGACAAGAACCGCAGAGGATTTTGCACGCCACGTTGCGGGAAAACCACATTTCGCAAAAATCTTGACTGTGTCCACCGACGTTGGGCGGAACGATGCCAGCGGTTACAAGCTTCGGTCGCTATGGGAAGCTTCGGACATGCCCGCGCACGAATTCGCGGATGAAGTGGCAAGCTTTTACGGCTTGCCGCGGCTCGGTTTGCCGCAGTTGATCGCGGCAACGCCAGCGGTCGAGCGTTTTTCTCCGCGGTTTCTCAGGGAGACGGCGCTCTTCCCGTTCCGAACGGACGATGGTCGATTCAAGATCGCGGTCGGAGATCCGAGCGACCAGGGCGCACGGCGCGCCGCCGAGATCGTGTTCGGAGACGAGGTGAGGGTTGCGGTCGCGTCCTTCGAGGACATCGCGACAGCCTTGAACACCCGCCTCGGCTCTGACTCCACTGCGTCCGAAGACAGCGGCGCCTCGGCGATCGCGCGCAACGAGGACGTCGAAAACCTTCGCGACCTCGCGAGCGGGGCGCCGGTCATTCGTGCCGTCAATGACCTCATGGAAAGAGCCATCGAGCAGCGCGCCAGCGACATCCACATCGAGCCGTTTCGGAAGGGATTGGTGCTGCGCATGCGGGTGGACGGCTTGCTGCGCGTCGTGCCGACTCCGGCCGGAGTGCTGCCGCAGGCTTTGATCTCACGCATCAAAATCCTGGCCAATCTCGACATCGCGGAACGGCGGCTGCCGCAGGATGGCGCCGCGCGCCTCACGGTTGCCCGGACGGAGATCGACATCCGCGTGGCCACGATGCCGACCCAGAATGGCGAATCGGCCGTGATCCGCCTCCTGCCGCGTGACCGGGGCCTGCTCGAACTCGGCAAGCTTGGGCTGGCGTTCGCGGACGAGCGCCTGCTGTCGGAATTGCTCGCCCTGCCTCACGGCATGGTCGTGATCACCGGCCCAACGGGAAGCGGCAAGACGACCACGCTCGCCACCATGCTGTCGGCGCTCAACACGCCATCCCGCAAGATCCTGACGGTCGAGGATCCCGTCGAATACGAAATCCACGGCGTCAACCAATCTCAGGTCAAGCCGTCGATCGGCTTGACGTTCGCGGCCGCAATGCGCGCCTTCGTGCGCCAGGACCCCGACGTGATCATGGTGGGCGAGGTCCGCGACGCCGAGACCGCGCATATCGCGATCCATGCTGCGCTCACCGGCCATCTCGTTTTGACCACGCTGCATACCGAGACGGCCGCCGCAGCGGTGCCGAGGCTCCTCGACCTCGGCGTCGAGAGCTTCCTGCTGAAGTCGAGCCTGCGCGCCGTCATCGCTCAACGGCTGGTTCGCGTCCTTTGTGATCGATGCAAAACGCAACGGCATCTTGCCGCCGAGGACCTCGTCAGCGACCCGCGATACGGCCTGCTTGGCTTCTTGGCCGGCGATCGGGTGCACGAGCCGGCAGGCTGCGAACGCTGTGGCCATTCGGGGTACCGTGGGAGGGTTGGCGTCTTCGAAATCCTCCGGCTGAACGACGAGGTCGCCGACCTCATCGGCTCCAAGGCTGATGCGCGCGCGATCGACAGAGCCGCCTGTCGCGGCGGAATGACGACCATGATCGACGACGCCGTTCTGAAGTGCCGGACCGGAGTGACATCCCCGGCCGAAGTGCTTCGCGTCACCACCGTCCGCTGATGCCGACCTTCCAATATAAAGCGCTGACCCAGGCCGGCGCGGTCGTGAGCGGGACCTTGTTCGCACCGACGGCGGACGAGGTCGCCGAGCGCATTCACTATCTCGACCTCATTCCGATCGGATCGATCACCGAAAGCAATGCCGGGGCCGCCGCATCGAGCGCCATGCCGATCTTCGGGCGCCCACGTGCGGAGGACGTGACGGTCTTTACGGTCGAGATGGCGCTTCTCTTGAAGACCGGGGCGCGCATCAATGACGCGCTCGAACTCTTCGCCCGAGACTCCGACGTCGGCCGACTTCGAGCCACGCTCGCCGACGTCCTTTCAGCGATCATGGCCGGTGAGGCTTTCGGCGACGCGCTGTCCCGTCACGCCGCCTTGTTCTCCCCCATGTATGTCGCGCTGGTTCGGGTCGGAGAGGCCTCTGGCACGTTGGACGAGGTCCTGGCGGCGCTCGGGGCCGAGCGGATGCGCGCCGACGCGCTGCGGCGCCGGCTGTACGACGCGGTGCGCTATCCGATTTTTCTCGGCTTCGCGGCCGCGGCCGTCCTGCTGTTCTTCCTTTTGTTCGTCCTGCCGCAGTTTGCCGGGGTTCTTCGCGATTTCAACGCCAAGCTCGATCCCGTGCTCGCCGCGTTTCTGAACCTGTCGGAAAACCTGCGGCAGCATACCGACTGGGTGGCGGCGGGCCTCGTCGTTCCCCTTCTGGGCGGCTGGCTAATGCTGCGGCGTCCGGGCGTCCGGGTTTGGATGATGGACGGCTTGGCCGGGCTGCCGCTGATCCACCCGATCCTGAGCTTCCATCGCACATCGCTGTTCTGTCGCAATCTGGGTCTCCTGCTCGGGAGCGGGGTGCCGCTGACCGCCAGCCTGAAAATCCTCTCCGAAATCATGGTGATGTCCGGCCGTTCGGGCGTGTGGGCGAAAGCAACCGAGACGGTGCGTCACGGCGGAAAGCTTTCGGACGCCTTGTCGGCCACGAAAGCGCTTCCGGCCATGGCGGTGCGCACGTTGAGGCTGGGCGAAGAAACAGGTCAATTGGCCGTTCAGGCGGCGCGGATCGCCGAGCTCTACGACGCCAAGCTGCAACGCAGCCTGGACCGCGTCATCGGCATCATCGGCCCCCTTGCCATCGTGGTCATCAGTGTCGTGGTGGGGGGATTGATCGTTTCGGTGATGACGGCTCTCCTTTCGGTAAGCCAGGTGATCAATTGAGGGGGGAAGCCGCCGATGACCCATAGTGACAGCGCGCTCATCGGACGCCGCAGATGCTGAAAACAAGCGATGGGCCTCAATCGTCCACCGGGTCAGGGGAAGACGGCTTCACCCTTGTCGAGATGCTGGTCGTGATCACGATCATCGGATTGATCATGGGTTTGGTTGGACCCCGCGTCCTGAACTACCTCAGCGAGTCCAAGGTCAAGGCGGCTCACATTCAGATCGAGAGCTTTGCGAGCGCGCTGGATCTGTTTTACCTCGATGCCGGACGCTACCCGAGTTCGTCGGAGGGGCTTACCGCGCTGGTGCAGCGGCCGAGCAGCCTCGATGCCTGGAACGGGCCTTATCTCAAGAATGGTGCGGTCCCCAACGATCCATGGGGGAACCCTTACATCTACCGGGCGCCCGGACAACGCGGACCCTTCGACATCATCTCCTACGGGTCCGACGGGCAGGAAGGCGGGAGCGGTGTCGCGGCCGATGTCTCGAATGCACCCGCTCAATAGAGGGTTGGGACTCGAAGACGGCTTCACGCTGATCGAGATCGTTTGCGTGTTGGCGATCGTAGCTCTTCTTGCCGGACTGGCGCTCCCCAGTTTCTCCCATGGAACCTCGAGGGCGAGGCTGGAGGCTTACGCGATCGAGACCGCGGCTTTGCTGCAAGCCGACCGCTTGGCCGCGATCGCCTTCCGCCGGCAGGTCTCGACCGAACTGGACGCCGACCAGCGCGCGGTTCGCTCCGGCGTAGGGGGCCGATCGGTGCGATATCCCGATGACGTCCACTTCGACGCGGTCCTGGCCAGCCAATGCGCCCATCGTGCCGCCGGCAGCACCATCGATTTCTTTCCTTCGGGTCTGTCCTGCGGCGGCACGATCGGTCTGACGCGTCCCGGAAACGGCTTTCAGATCCGCGTCAATTGGCTGACGGGAGGCATCGAGATTGTCCCGACCAACACACCTTGACGCAACGGGTCCCGAGGATGGTTTCACGCTTCTGGAGGTTCTCGTGTCGCTCGCGGTTCTCGCCGCCTCGCTTGGATCGATCGGGGCCCTCCTCGCCTCCAACTTCCGGGCTGTCGGCGCCGTGGAACAACATCTCGGTCTGGTCGAGACCACGCGGGCGGTCGAAACAGCTTTGCCCAACCCCGCCGAATTGAGGGTCGGCGACCAATCGGGGGCGCAAGCGGGCTACCATTGGAGCACGCAGACTCGCGCCTTCTCGGGCAATGCCATCGACCCCGCATCGCCCTGGATCCCGCTTTCGGTCCTCATCCGGGTCGCGTCGCCCAGCGGCGGGACGCTTCAACTCGAAACCATTCGCCTCGGCCGAAGGCCAGGGCGATGACGAGCAAGCCGCAGCCTAGGGTCGAGGGAGTGGAGGGGTTCACGCTGTTCGAAGCGCTGGTGACGGTCGCGCTGATGGGCATCGTCCTGTTCACGCTGTCGACGATCACGGCGCAATGGCTGCCCAACTGGAAAGGCGGGTTCGACCGAATGCAGCGGGCGAACCGCCTCGGTGTCGGGATCGAACGGATCCTTGCCGACCTCTCCGCCGCGCAATCCGTCACGGCGAACCGCGACGTCGCCTATCCGGTCTTCGAAGGCAACGAGCGCTCCGTCATCCTGGTCAGGAGCGCGCTTGGCCCGAACACGGGGCCGGGGCTGGAGATCGTTCGATTTGCCGAAACGGAGGACAACAATGGATTCGCGCTGGTGAGGGAGCGGGCCGCCTTCGTGCCGCTTGCAGGCTCGGCGAACGGCGTGATCTTTCCCGAATTCGAGGCCCCCGTCGTGCTGGTCCGCGCGCCCTTTCGGGTCCGCTTCGCCTATGCGGGACAGGACCGCGTCTGGCACGACAATTGGCATCAGGCCGCGGACCTGCCCAGCGCCGTTCGCGTGATGGTGCAAACTGCGGGTGGGCAGCAGATGTCGTCGGTTTCGACCATTGCGCCACTCCGCGTGACCTTGCCACCCCAATGCTTTCGCGCGTCGAGCTACGCTCGATGTGTGGAAGACCGTCAGCCGAAAGCGCCCGCGGCGCCTTCGGCGCAGGTGCCGCTGTGACGATTGGGACCGCAGACGAGAGCGAGCGCTCCTCGAGCGGCTTCATCCTGGTCACGGTGCTCTGGATGCTGGGAGCGTTGGCGACACTGGCGTCGGTCTATGCGCTCTACACCTCCAATTCGGCGGTCTCGGCGCGCGTCATGGACGACCGCCTGCAGGCCGAGGCCTCGATCGCTTCCGCGCTGGACCTCACGGCCTTGCGCTTGTCCGGTGTGCCGGAGGCAACGCGCCCCTCCCAGGGCAGCTTTGCCTTTCGCGTGGGCCGCTCGAAGATCATTGCCACGTTCCGTTCGGAAGGCGCCAGGATCGATCTGAACTTCGCCTCGAAAGAGCTTTTGACCAATCTGCTCGTGGTGCTCGGCGCGCGCCCGAGCGACGCCGACGCTTATGCGGAGCGGATCATCGGCTGGCGCACGAAACGGAATGCCGCCGACTTCGACGCCGAGGCGTCGCTCTATCGCAAGGCCGGCCTCGCCTTCAAGCCGCGCGGGGACGCGTTTCAAAGCGTGGCGGAACTCTCCAGCGTCTTCGGTCTCCCTTCCCTTTGGGTGGAGCGAGCCCTGCCGTTTCTGACGATCTTCAACGGGCGGCCCGACATCGACGTCATGACGGCCTCGCCAGAGGTGCTTGCCGCCCTACCGGGGATGACGCGGGATCTTTTGCGGACCGTGCTCGACCAACGCGTTGCTTTGGACCGTGCACACACCGAAACCCTTCTGACGGCCATTCGAGCCAACGGGGTGGCGGCCAACGCCCAGCCCCGAGACGCCGTGCGGGTCACGGTTCGCGTTCTGCTCGACAATGGACGCGAGATCGGAGCGGAGGCGGTGATCGTCGCGTTTCAGACTGGCGACGAGCCGTATCGTGTCCTATCCTGGAACGACGATTTCGACGGTCCTTAGTGGCGCTCCGGTATTTCGCGCGATGAGAAGCCTCAGCCAGGGTGTTGCCGCTTTTGCCCGGTGGATCGACGCCGTGGCGCTGACCTTGGTCGATCTTCAGCGCGCGTTGCGATCAAAGCCGCTCGTTCGTCTCGATCAAGTGGCGGACGGCTCCCTCGTGCTCTCGGCAGGCATGGGACCGGCGCACCGCGAGGTCGTGGTCGCGAAGGACGGCACCGTGGCCGCACATCTTTCGGACCATGCGGTGGGGGCGCTCAGGGGAAGCCGGATCGACATCCGGCTGCTCAGCAGCCTGTTTGTCTTTCGCTCTCTCGACCTACCCCTCCGCGCAGCCGATTTTTTGGGCGGCGTGGTACGGGCGCAAATCGACCGGCTGACGCCTTGGAGCGCCGCAGAGGCATCGTTCGGGTGGAAAGTTTCGCCGGAGCCCGCAGGCGAACGAATCCAGGTGACCGTGGCCGCGACCGCAACGGCGCGGATCGCTCCGTTGATCCGCGCCGTCGAAAGCCTTGGGGCCGACTGGCTGACCGTATCCGTCTCGACAGACGAGGCAGGCCAGGACGCTACCCCGATCCAAGTGTTCGAGCGGAAGGCGCGCGGTGCCATGGCGGTGTTCCAGCTTCGCCGCGCCCTGACGGTGGTTCTCGTTCTCGCCCTCGGCGGAGCCGCATCGGCGATTGCTGCGGACGTCGTGATCGGACGCAGGCTCGACGATTTGCACGATGACGCATCGCGGGGCATCGCCCAACGCCGTGCCTCGCTACAGGCTGGCGCCTCGGTGGGCGATCCGGAGGTGGTCCGGTTGGAGAAGCGCAAGCGTGCCACGGCGCCCAGCGTCATCGTTTTGAACGAACTCGCCAAGATCCTGCCGGACGACACCTATGTCACCGAGTTCCGCCTGCAAAACAACAAGCTCCAGATCGTTGGCCTAACGCGCGACGCGCCCACGCTGATTCGCATCGCGGAACAATCGCCCCGGTTTTCCCACGCGACGTTCTTTGCCCCGACGACACGTTCCGCCGCCGAAACCCGAGAGCATTTCAGCATCGAGGCTCAGGTCGAGCCCCTCGGTCCGGCCGGCCCATGAGTGCGCCAGCCATCATTGCGCCGGAGGCGCGCGCGCCGGCCTTCATGCAGCAGGGCCGACCACGGCAGCTCGCGACGTTGATCTATGCTTTGGTGCTTCTGGCCTCGGTCGGTGTGATTGGCGCCAGCCTGCTGGATTTGCAGGAGCGGTCGGCCACTCTTGCCGCGGCTACGGATCTGTTGGAGCAAATCAAGGCTCGCCAGGGTGCAAAGCCGCCAGACAGTGGCCCCACGACCCCTGCCGTGGTGGGATCCCCCTTCCTGGAGGGTAAGACGGTAACCATAGCGGGTGCCGTGCTTCAGCAACGGGTCGTCGCGGCCGTCAAACTCGTCGACGGCGCCGTGCTTTCGTCTCAGGTCGACCTCAAGGGGAGCGAAGCCAGCAAAGGTTTCGTGCGGCTGGCCGCGAGCATCGACATCGAACAAGCCTCATTGCAACAAATGCTCTATGATCTTGAGGCCGGTATGCCATTCTTGTTCGTGGATCAGCTCACGATACAGACGCCGTCCGGGAATGGGGCAGACGACAAGATGAAGTTACGGGTCCTGCTCAATATATCGGGACGTTGGCGAGGCCCGCCATGAAGGCGGCTTGTCGTCTATTGATGAGCGGTGCGATCGTGTCGCTTCTCGCCATGACGGCGAGCACCCGCCCGGCGTTCCCGGAGCCGGTTGGGAGCCCGAGCGTCGTGGGCACGGAGGAGGCCTCGCGGGGTTTGCGTCAGGGCGGAAAATCATCCGATCAGGCGCAAGGCAATCCGCTTTGGCTTATTCCGCTGGGAACGTTGAGCGCCACCCGCGATCGACCGATCTTCTCGCCGACGAGGCGCCCGCCAGCGACAATCGTGGCGGCGCCTGTCGTGGCCGCATCAGTGCCAGCTCCGCCGCCGCCGCTCGAGCCAGAAGCGCCGCCCTTCGATCTCGTCGGCACGATCGTCAGCAAAGGCGGTTCGCTTGCGGTCTTCTATAATCAGGCGTCGAAAACCATCGTCCGGCTTCATTCTGGCGAATCCGATTCAGGTTGGGTGCTCCGCAGCGTCCAGCAACGCGTGACGACGCTCGAGAAAAATCATCGAACCGTCACGCTGGCTCTTCCCTTGCCTGCGGGCACCGAGGCGGCCCCGGCAGCACGCAGCACGCAGCCCGCGGATGCGGACGTGACGCTTTAGCGTTTACGGGATCACCACGGAAAACGGACCGGGATAGACCGCCAACCGCTGGGCCTCGGTTCGTTCGGTGAGCGTGAGTTTCGAGGCGATGGCATCGCGGATGCGCGTCCACGCCGCCCTGTCCCGAGCCGAGGCTCCCGCAACCGCTAAATTGGTCCAGTAGTAGGCGGCAACATAATCCTGCGTGACGCCCTGGCCCTTGTCATACATGAGTCCGAGTTTGAACTGCGCCACGAGACCGCCCTGCCGGGCGGCGTAGAAATACCATCCCGCGGCTTCTTCGAAATTTTGCGGTACACCGCGTCCGCTCGCATACATCGATCCAAGATAGGTTTCAGCCAAAACGTTCCCTTCCGCGGCGAGTGGCTCGAAGATCTGTGCGGCAAGGATGTAGGATTGACGTCGGAATGCCGCCTCCCCGAGGCGCAATGCTTGAGCGCCCGCGTGCGCGGCCGGAATGACGCTCAGGAGGAGCGCCAGCGCCAGCGCCGAGGTCGTCCAGCGCCGGGGATACTTTTGGGGCGGTGCAGGCCGCAATGCCACGGCCTGTTCGGATTCCGGTAAGGTCATAGGTCTGGGTTCTTCATCTCTATCGCGCCTTCCGAACGACCGCTGTCCAAGAACCATCAGGAACGGCGATGGCCGGGACCCTCTCGCCGGTATGACGAAGAAGCGGGTCACCGCGTGGACCAAACACAATTTTGCCGCCAACGACCCTCTCATGGGCAGCTTGAAACGGCCACATTGCGCGCTTAAATAGAATTCTGCCAACGCGATTTGTTCGGCTCGCCTCGACACGCTCCTGCTGAGCAGTGAGGCAACTCTTTCCGCACTCGTCTCGGTCGTTCGCTGCTCGGAGCAGCGTTCCTCCTCGCTCGCTTGGCAAGCGACGATCACTCAACAATTCGCCGCCCGGCCAAGACCGGAGCGGCCCATGGACCATGATGCAAACCGTTACCCATTCGAAGACCACGACGATCCAGCCGCAGCCTCAAACCAAAACGACGATTAGAGCGACCCCGCGACGCCCGACCATGACGTGGAAACCCGCGCCCGGCGGGCTGACCCGGGAGGAACTGAGCAAGATCATAGCGGATCAGCTTGGCTGATTGGCTGAATGCCGCACGATCGACAGGTCCGGGGCGGCGAGCCAAGCCTCATCGGCTTGCGGTGCGGGCTCGGACAGAAGGTGTTCGATGACGGCCGTGAGCTCCTTCAGCTTCACGGGTTTGTTGAGCGGTACGCAGTTCTGGAGCTCGACCGCTCGTTTAGTTTCCGTCGAAATATCGCCCGTTAGGATGATGACCGGAATGTCGCGCCGAAGCCTTTTGCGCAGCGCCGCACCGACCTGAAGCCCGTTCATGCCGTTCGGCAGATTGTAATCCACAAGGGCGAGATCGGGTGTGAGGGCGCCCCCGGCCACCATATCGAGCGCCATGATGCCGTCCGTTGCGGTCGCGGCGCGATAGCCACTGTGGATCAGCAGGAGTTCGAGGAGTTCGCGCAGCTCAGGATCGTCCTCGACGATCAGGATCTCGCCCGAGCGCGCAACAGCGCCAACCATCCCGGGAGCGCCGCCGTGTCGATGGCGGTCGATCTGGGGAGCATTGTCGCCGGACGAAAGCGGGACTTCGATCGAAAAGACCGAGCCCTTTCCCACCCTGGAGCGAACGCTGACCCTATGACCCAGCAGGGTGCCCAAGCGTTGCACGATGGAAAGACCGAGGCCAAGGCCGCGGCTTTTTTCACGCGCGGGATTGTCGAGCTGATGGTATTCCTCGAAGATCGCTTGCAGTTCCGCGTCCGGAATGCCGATGCCGGTATCCCAGACTTCGATTCTGAGAGTTCCGCCGCGGGGACGGCATCCGAGCAGCAGCTTGCCGCGTCGGGTGTATTTCAACGCATTGGAGAGCAGATTGCGGATCATCTGCTCGAGCAGGCCGGGATCGCTGCTGATCGTGAGGCCGCACGGCACCGCGCGCAAGACGAGCCTTTGGGCTTGCGCGTGATAGGCGAATTCCTCTCGCATCCGGCCGAGAAGATCATCGATCGGGAAACTGACCACCTCGGCGCTGATCGCGCCCTGCTCGATCTGGTTGATATCGAGGAGCGCGTTCAGCATTCCCGCCATGGCGCTCAAGGTCTCCTCGAAGCGCGTGGCCAGCTTCCGTGTCTTGTCTCCCTCCACGGTGGCCAGGAGCCCCTGAAGCAAGACCAGGGTCTGCAAAGGTTGGCGAAGATCGTGGCTCGCGGCGGCCAGGAAATGGGACTTTGCGACATTGGCCAATTGGGCGTCACGCTTCGCGGCCTCGAGCGCATCGGCCGCCAGTTTGCGCTCGGTGATATCTGCAAAGGTGATGACGACGCCCTCGATCCCATTGTCCTGGGTGCGATAGGGCAGGATGCGACGGCTATACCAGGTGCGGTTCTGCCCCTCGATCTCTCGCTCCATCAGCACACGGGTCTGCAGCACGCTTCGGGCATCGGCCGGCAAGGAACCGTCGGCAGCCAGCAAACTCAGGTCCTGCAGCGGTCGCCCGATATCGCCGGGAATCATTCTGAACATCGCCCTGGAGGCCGGCGTGAAAAAGCGAATGTTGAGCTTGGTGTCCAGGAACAGCGTTGCAACATCGGTGCTGTAGAGAATGTTTTGTAGATCGTTGGACGCCGTGCGTTGCCGCTCCAGCGTTTCCTGAAGCTGGCCGTTGAGCGCCGTGAGTTCCTCGTTGAGCGATTGCAATTCCTCCTTCGAGGCCAGCAATTCTTCGTTCGTGGCCTGGAATTCCTCGTTCACCGACAAGGCTTCTTGGTTGATCGCTTTCTGCTCTTCGCTCGAGGTCTCTAGGTTGTGAATGGCGCCTTGCAGTTCGGCTCGCGCGTTTTGGATCTCCCGTTCCAGCTCGGCAACGCGGGGCGCGTCTTCGGGGCCCGATGCGTTACCGCGTCCGCGTTCTCTGCGCGCCTCGTTGATGAAGCAGACCAGCAGCAGATCTTCCCCATCGCCCGTGACTGGGTGGACCGCAATGCTGAACGAG
The DNA here is from genome assembly GCA_964245915.1 of uncultured Lichenihabitans sp. GTDB lineage: Bacteria > Pseudomonadota > Alphaproteobacteria > Rhizobiales > Beijerinckiaceae > Lichenihabitans. The sequence continues at coordinate 17,926 of CAXTOT010000053.1, forward strand.
AGCGTGTCATCGTTGCGGTTCAGCCACCCGCCTGACGACACGACCCGCTTATTCTCTTGAACGGCCCGTTGCAGCGCCGACCTGAGCTTGGTCCGCACCCCCTCACGCGCCATGGTGAGCAGATCATGAATCGGCTGCCCGGGGGGCACCCTGAGATAAGTGTCCGTGGGTCCGAGCGAATAGAGACATTCATACCTGCGGTTGACCAGGACCGCTGCCGGCGCGTAGCTCTCGAGCACCATCCCGCGGCAGAGGTCGGCAAGGGGTGTCGAACGCGCGCCATCGTGGTCCGCGCTCCGGTGTCGAGGGGTCCGCCCGCCCGGGCCGATCTGAAACCCTAGCTCACCCGCCCTATAGCGGCCGATATGGAGAAACAGCCGCTCCGGTTTCGCGATCACTTCGAACCGGCCGTCCGCTTCGTCGATCGTCTCGGCGCTGCCGAGAAGCAGGATGCCCCCCTCGCGAAGCGCGAAGTGGAACAGGGTGATCACCCGCGCTTGCGCCTCGGGTTGCAAATAGATCAGAAGATTCCGGCAGGAGACGAGGTCGAGGCGCGAGAAGGGCGGGTCGGCGAGCACATCCTGCACCGTGAACACGACGGCGGAGCGCAACTCGGGCGACACCCTGTAGCTGTGGTCTTCCTTGGTGAAGAAGCGGGCAAGCCGGGCCGCCGAAACATCCGCCACCATGGACTCCGAGTAGACGCCATCGCGGGCGCGATCCACCGCATCCGGGTCGACATCGGAGGCGAAGATCTGCAAGCGGATGTTGCGATTGGTCGCCGCGATCTGCTCGCGGAACAGCATGGCAAGCGAATAGGTCTCCTCGCCCGTGCTGCAGCCCGCGATCCAGATGCGAAGGGGACGATCGGGCGAGTGATTGCGGACGAGGTCGGGAACGGTCTTCTCCGCCAGCAGGTCGAAGACCTTGCTGTCGCGAAAAAACGTCGTGACATTGATGAGTAAGTCTTTGGCGAGAAGATCGAGTTCGCCGGGGGCCTGACGCAGCCGGTCGAGATAGAGCTCCATGTTGTCGGCCTCGATTCCGGCCAGCGCCATGCGCCGTTCGGTCCTTCGCCGTAGCGTCCCCGGCTTGTAGAGCCTGAAATCATGGGCCGTCTTGGTCCGGAGAAGCGCGATGATCTCGGCCAGGGGGTCGCGCCCCTCGCCCATCGCACGTGGCTCGCCTGGCTCGCGCGGGAGGGGAATCCGCCAGTCGTGCTTGACGAGCGCCTCTGGGATTTTCGTCACCGGAAGCACGAGATCCACAGCGCCCGTCATGATGGCGCTGCGCGGCATCCCATCGTATCCGGCCTCGTCGGGATCTTGCGCGATGACCAGCCCGCCTCGCTCCTTGACGGCTTTCAGCCCGAGGCTGCCGTCCGCCCCGGTTCCCGAGAGAACCACACAGATGGTGCGCGCTCCGAATTCGGCGGCGAGCGAATGCAGCAGGAAATCGAAGGGGAGGCGGGCGCCATGACGGGCGTGGGGCGCCGAAAGATGCAGGGCCCCCTTGACGACGGAGAGATAGGTCGCGGGGGGAATGATGTAGAGGTGCTCGCGTTCGACGGGCATTCCACCTTTGGCCTGCCGCACGGTCATCGACGTGTGTCCGCTCAGCAGATCCACCATCATGCTTTCGTGGGTCGGATCGAGATGCTGGACCAGGATGAACGCCATGCCGCTCGCGGCCGGAAGCGCCGCCACAAGCTTCTTGCACGCGTCAAGACCGCCCGCCGAGGCGCCCAATCCCACGACCGGAAACTCCGCGCCGCCGCTCGAACTATTGTGCGGGGACAAGGGGAGCCCCTTCGGCGCGAGTTGGTCCGGTTCAGCCAGGTTCGAGGAGCTTCCTTGCATGTTTCGCCGCCCCTGGACGGTGGTCTCCGGCGGATCAATCCGACGTCGTGGCCACATTTGCGCCGCAAAGCTGTCCAGGCATTTAATTAACTCCCCCACAAACTGGGGTGTCAACTAGCAGTTGTTATTAACCGGTGTTTATCTTCGCGCTGTTCGGGGCAGCCGAACGGGTGCGACATCCTGCCAAGCTGGATGGTGCGTCGGGCGGGCCGAGCCCGGTGCGGCGGACCGGCGCCGCGTTTGGAGAGCAAGGGTTCCGCTCCGCGTTACGGAGCGGGGCAGGAGCGTTTCCGCCTCGTGCAGCCCCCGGCGAGTCGGCTGCCGCGATGTTCTGAGGTGGCCAAGTGTAGTGTCCAATCCAAGAGGAAAGGCGGATAACCCACGGAAATCGAGCGAAATGCCCTCTTTTCCATAGCTGAAAAAGCCCTTGGGCTTGCTTTCGTGCCGCGTCGGTGCAAGCCATTGAGTGCCCGCACCAAGAGACTTGCTGGAGAGGAATCAACATGGCCACTAAAACCGCGAAGGCCCCGAAGGCCGAGGCTGAAAAACCCGCACCCGCCAAGAAGACAGCCGCACCCGCCAAGAAGGCCGCGGCCCCTGCCAAGAAGGCTGCTGCACCCGCGAAGAAGACCAATGCCGGACTCATGAAGCCCGTACAGCCCTCGAAGGAACTTGGCGCGATCGTCGGCCATCACGCGATCCCACGCACTGAGGTGATTTCGAAGATCTGGGATCACATTCGCAAGAACAATCTGCAAAACCCCGCCAACAAGCGCGAAATCCTTGCCGACGACAAGCTCAAGGCCGTCTTTGGCAAAGACAAGGCAACCATGTTCGAGATGAACAAGCTGCTTTCACCGCATCTGAAGTAGTCTTCGGGGCGCGAGCCGATGAGTGCTCGCGCTGCGCCGCGGCCCGTTCCTTCGAGGCTTGCCGGCCTGAGCCCTCGGGCAAGGCGGCTCGGTCGCGATGGCCCGCCGGGCTAGGCATTCTCAATAGCGCGGGGCTGGACCGGGCTGGTCGCCATCCCGGCGCATGCTCTAGCGTTTGAAAACGATCGCTCCGGACGGACGCCTGGCTTCCCAGCCTTGGCGTTCCAAGGCGGGCACGTCGTCGCTCTCGGCCGGGTAGCCGAGGCAGAAATATCCGATGAACGTCCAGTCCGGGGACATCTCCAGCGTCTGCGTCACGACCAGGGGATCCAAGATGGAGACCCAGCCCAAGCCGATGCCTTCGGCTCGCGCGGCGAGCCAGATCGTATGAACCGCCATCACGGCCGAGTAGTCGATCGTCTCGGGCATCGTGAGACGGCCTAGTCCGTGGCCCTGCAGGGTGGTCCGGTCCGCGAAGACCGCGAATTGGCAGGGTGCCTCGTCGAGGCCCGAAAGCTTGAGACGTGCATAAAGGGCCGCCTTCTCCCCGGCTTGACACCGCAGAGCCTCGGCATTGCAGCGTTCGAAGCTCGCGCGAATGGCGGCGCGCCGCTTCGGGTTGTCCACTACGACGAAGCGCCAGGGCTGGCTGAGCCCGACGGACGGGGCCAGGCAGGCGAGCTCCACCAGGCGTTCGAGGGTTCCTTCAGGCAAGGGCTCGCGTTTGAATCGCCGGACGTCCCGCCGCCACTGAAAAAGGGCGAGCAGGTCGGCGCGGAACTCGTCCCCAAACCGCCCCCCGATCATCGTTCCCCCGTCAGCCCTTGGCCACTCAAGCTGCATGCTTAGCGGATTTGCGGCCTCCACGACAGGGAAGCGCGATCGGCGTCGCGGTTGGGCTACCAAGATGTCGCGACGCGCCCCGGTCCGATCCGATCTCAAGCCCGCGAGGGCCCGTGGTCAGCTTCAATGCGCGGTTTGGTTCGTGATCGCGGCCTTACCCAGGTCGGTGATGACGAGCTGGCCTTTCGACCGAGGCGCTGGTCGGCTCTCGATGAAGCCACCGTCGATCATCGGCTTGATGTCCGTCATGACGTGAAACAGTCCGATCACCGGTTGCTTGGCATCGACCCATTCCAACAATCGCCTTTGTTCTCCGTTCAACTGCATGATGTCTCCTTGAAATCGGCGTGCCATCGAGCCTGCCCCGGCGTGGTTAACGGGAGTTTAAGCCGCGCACGACGAACGGATTTCCCTTCGAAGCGCATGCGCCCGGGATGACACGCCCTCGGGCGCCGCGAAGCTCCGCAATTCGAGCCCTGGACATTCCCCGCCCGCGCCACAGGTGCGGTGATGAGAGCGGTCCAGTGCTGTGGCCGCTCACTCTCCTTGCATCAGGGATCAGACCATCATGCGTTACAAAACACTTGGCCGAACCGGCCTTTTCGTTTCCGAACTCTGCCTCGGTACGATGACGTTCGGCGGCACCGGTGAGGTTTGGAGCAAGATCGGGGCGCTGCAGCAGCGGGAAGCCGAGCAACTGGTTGGGACCGCGATCGACCGCGGCATCAATTTCATCGATACGGCGGACGTTTATTCGGCCGGGCTCTCGGAAGAGATCACCGGTCAGGCGCTGCACAACCTCAAGATCGCGCGGCACGACGTGGTTCTGGCCACCAAGGTGTTCGGTCCCACCGGCGAGGGGCCGAACAGCAGGGGCAATTCGCGCGCCCATATCATCGAGGGCTTGAAGGCGAGCCTGAAGCGCCTGAAAACGGACTACATCGATCTCTACCAGGTCCATGGCTTCGATCCGGCGACCCCGATCGAAGAAACCCTCCGGGCCCTCGATATTCTGGTCCAGCACGGCCACGTCCGGTATATCGGCGTTTCCAACTGGGCGGCCTGGCAGATCGCCAAGGCGGTCGGCCTCTCCGAACGCCATGGGCTCGCCCGCTTCGAAACGCTGCAGGCCTATTACACGGTGGCGGGCCGTGACCTCGAACGCGAACTCGTGCCGATGATGCGATCCGAAGGGATCGGATTGATGGTCTGGAGCCCACTCGCCGGAGGGTTGCTATCGGGCAAATACGGTCGTGACCAGAAGGGCGAACATGGCAGCCGCCGACAAAGCTTCGACTTCCCGCCCGTCAATCGCGAACGGGCCTATGACGTCATCGACGCCATGCGTCCGATGGCAGAGACACGCGGCGTCTCGATCGCTCAGATCGCATTGGCCTGGCTGCTCCACCAAAGCCACGTGATGAGCGTGATCGTCGGGGCCAAGCGCACTGATCAGCTCGAGGACAATATCGCGGCCACGACTGTCGATCTCACGGCGGCCGATCTGCAGGCCCTCGATCAAGTCAGCGCGCTTCCGGCCGAATATCCAGGCTGGATGTTCGAGCGCCAGGGCGAGTATCGTCGCAATCAACTCGCGCGGGATGAGCGAAAGACCGCATCGTAATGCAGCCCGTCGCTCGTCAAGCCACGAAGCGAAACGCCCGGGTTCCTTTGCGGAATCCGGACGCTTTTCGATCAGCCGCGAGTTGAGCCGTTGGCCGTTATTGTTTTGCGGCCTGGTTGCCCAGCAGCGGCGTGATCCGTCGCAGCGTCACCCGCCGATTTTGCACCGAAGGCCCTTGGGTCGGCACCTTGAGGAATTGGGCGCCATAGCCTTGCGTGGTCAGGTTCTCGGGCGGGACTTGAAAGTTCTTCGTCAGGATCGCGGCGACGGATTGTGCCCTTCGGTCCGACAGCGACAGATTATCGACGTCGTTGCCGACCGCGTCGGTATAGCCCTCGACCAGGAAAATTTCCTGAGGGTTGCGCTGGATCGCCCGAGCGACCGCCTGAGCGAGCGCCGCAAGCCGACCGGCCTGATCCGGCGCCACGGTCCATGACCCCGTGTCGAACGTGACCGTATCGAGATTCACGCTGCGCATACGGGCGCGTAGATCGGGGCTGTAGCGGATCTGGTCGAGCGTGTAGCGCTGCGTGACCGGCGCCACCGGCGCTGCTTCGAGCGTGTCATAGAGCAGAGCTTCGTCGGCCCGATCCGCATCCACGATATAGCGGTCCTGCGGAATGACCAGCGGGGGTGGCGGCAGGACGACGATGTCCTCATCGAAGCGGCGCGGTCGTCCCGAGGTGCCGTTGTCGATCAGCACGACCTGACGCCCGTCGGGAAACTGGCGGACGCGCCGGATCAAGTAGCCATTGTCGTCCGTGAAGGTCAGGACCCGGACGCCATCTGGACGGTCGTAGACCGCCACATTGTCCGCGCCCCGCCGCTCGGTGCGGACGTCATAGCCGAGATCTCGAAAGCGCTCGTTCTCGTCGTGCGCGATGAAGACCTCGCCGTTGTCGCGAACGATCGTCCGTCCGGGCTCCCGGATGTAGGTCTGGCCATCCTGGTTGAATTCCTGGCGATGGCTCCGCACGTCGTCGATGCGATTGACACCTTGCGCGGCCAGAAAGCCGCCCACGAGTCCGGCCGCCGCTCCCGCCGCGACCGCGGCGCCCACATTTCCATTGTTCTGACGCTGGCCTTGTACCGGGCCTGGGTTCGCCCCCGGAGCCGGCGGAGGCCCGGCCGCAGGAGCTTCCGCCCGCGCGGCCGGCAGCGGCTGACCGGGCTGAGGCGTTCCTGGCTGAGGCGTTCCGGGCTGAGGTGTTGCTGGCGGACGAACCTGCCCGGCCACGGGAGCCGCAGCCGGGGCCCCGGCTGGAGCAAATGTCGCGGCGGGCGGCTTCGGGGCCGCGGCTGCGGGCTGGGCGGGGGGTGGCGCCGCGGGTGCGACGGGCGCGGCCGTGCGGGGCAGGGGCTGAGTGGGGGCGAACACGGGTTTGGCAGGAGCGGGGCTCTGTGCCGCCGGCTTCGGGGCCGCGGCTGCCGGTTGGGCGGGCGCGGGCGCGACGGGCGCGGCCGTGCGGGGCAGGGCCTGAGTGGGAGCGAACACGGGTTTGGCAGGAGCGGGATTCGGTGCCGCCGGTTTCGGGGCCGCGGCTGCCGGTGGGGCTGGAGCCGGTGCGGCGGCGCGCGGCGGCGCCAATACGGGCTTGGCCGCGGGGGCCGCGGTCTGGGCGGCAGGTCTCGGCGCGACGGGCGCGGGTTGCGCCGGAGGTGGCGCCGCGGCGCGTGGCGCTGCCGGTGCAAAAACGGGTTTTGGCGCGGCCGGAGCGGCCGGGGCAGCGGGTGCGGGCCGGGGCGCGGCTGGTGCGGCCGGGGCAGGCCGGGGCGCGGCCGGCGCTTGCGGCTGGGGTTTCTTCTCCTGGCCATTCGGCGGATTGAAGACCGCCTGGGCAACGATCCACGGCGCCGGATCGCCCGACGCGATCGCCTGGCACGGAAGCGCTCCGATCAGCGCGGGGATCATCGTTCCGGCGAGTAGAACCTGTCGTGTCTTGATCATGAGTGTCTCGTCCCCAAAACCGCTTTTATGCGTCCGTGACGGGCAAATTCGCCCCTGAATACGCGCAAGTCACGTCGTCGGCACCTGATTGCATCGCGAATCATCTGGCCGCCATGCTCTCAGGCCCGGTTACCATGCTACCCCTACCGCCTGAAGCCCGCATGAACGAAACCCGGTGGGCGGTCGCCCGACGCGAGCGCGCTTGGATCGAGAGAACCTGCACAAGATATGGGTGGCGTTCTCGTGCAAACGCCGGCATGGACCTAATTCACTCATCACCAGTTGTAGTAATGTAGCGAGATTGTTCGTGCGGATAATGTGGCCCACGAGGAATTCGGCGCAGATCCAGCCAGTTTTATTTGCGGGCGGATTTTTGTCCGATTGATCGACGCTCAGGAAGTTATTGTCGGGCGCTGCAAGTTGCAGTGCCACTTGAGATGAAGATTGAGCGACGGGTTTCGAAGCCCGCGGGCGTTGGACGCCTGCGGAGAGTTCCCCGCTGATCGCTGATCTTCACACCGACCCAGTCGAGACGTCCGATCTCGGACCGCGCGCTTCGCGTTCCCTGACGCCTCATGCAACCGCGAAGTATCGTCGCTGAGGAGCATTGGCCTATTTCGGTCCTATGGCTTCGCTCATCGGCAACGTTACACGGTCAGTGCATCTCTTCACTGAAAGCTAACCATAGTAACCTGCGATGCGACTGCCGGCGGCCTCAGATGGTCGAGTGCGACCAACCGGTCGCAAGCACAGCACGTATCTTGGAAGTAGCATTCGAAGGGCAACGGCAATGTGGGAAAGCAACGGTCATTTTCGCATCACAGGCTCCCAAGCGGAGATCCTGAGCTGCATGCAACATGGAGAGGCCGTGCTTTCCCTTGATCGCCGCCTTCTGTGGCAGATGGCCGGCACCGCGATCGTCTCCGACGCCGCCTTCGGGCTCTGGGACGCGGGCCTTATCCGGGCCGAGAAGACGGCGGACGGACGGCTGGTCTACAGCATCACCGATCGCGGCCGGGGCTTCGTGGTCGAAGACGGACCCCGCCGAACCGAACCAACCAGCGCGTTGGCTCGCGCCGCCTCGGTGGCCGAACAGCCCAGGTTTGCAACAAAGCTTTTGCAGCACTGCCTGAGAGACATGGACAGCGATGAGCGTGCGTCCGCCACCACGAAGGTGGCTTAGGCGGCTGGGCGCTTCAGCGCCTGCCGAAAAGAGTGCCGAACAATTCCCCTCTTCTTGGAACAACATACGCGTCAGAACGTCTTGCCAGTGGCGAGGCGGAGGCGAGCATGGCGGAGTTCGGCGACATCGAAGGGCTGACGCGACGCTCGCTCTTAGCCTCCACGGCCTTGGCATTCCTCGTCGTTCCGTTTGCCAAGGCGAGCGCACGATCGTTCGGGGGTGCGCTTCCCTGGCTTCCCGAATCGGCCGATCCGCCTGCTCCGGCTGTGCCCGGGGCCTGGCATTTCTTTACCCCTGCCGAGGGCGCGGCCATCGAGGCCATCGTGGACCGGCTCATTCCGCATGATGATCTCAGCCCGGGCGGAACCGAGATGGGGTGCGCGGTCTTCATCGACCGGCAATTGGCCGGGCCGTACGGAGACGCCCGCGGGCTTTACATGCGGCCACCTTTCGCCAAGGCGAGCCCGCTGCTGGGGCCACAGTCTCAGGATGGGCCCGCGGCACAGTATCGGCTCGGCCTAGCGGCCCTCGACGCCTACACGCGCAAGACGTTTTCCAACAAGGGTTTCCGCGAACTCGCAGCCGACCAGCAGGACGAGGTTCTCAAGGGACTCGAGGCCGGCAAGATCGAGCTGGCGAGCGATATCAGCAGCGCGGCCTTCTTCAAACTCCTGCTCCAGAACACCAAGGAAGGCTTCTTTGCCGATCCGATCTATGGCGGCAATCGCGACATGAAGGCCTGGGTGATGATCGGCTTCCCCGGAGCGCGCTACGACTACCGCGATCATGTCGACAAGCACAACATCCCCTATCCGCTGCCTCCGGTCAGCATCATGGGTCGTCCGGCCTGGAACGGAAAGAGCTGAGCCATGGTGCGCAAACTCCCCGCGAAAGATGTCGTCATCATCGGACTGGGCTGGACCGGAGCGATGCTGGCCAACGACCTGACCGATCATGGCCTCGAGGTTCTGGCCATCGAGCGTGGGCCGTGGCGCGACACGGCCACCAATTTCCCGCCCAAATGGGCGGCCGACGAACTCCGTTACGCAGTCCGCAACGATCTCTTCCTGCGGCCCGCGCAGGAAACTTTCACGCTTCGCCACAATGGATCGGAGACCGCGCGTCCGATCCGGCAATTCGCGTCGTTTCTGCCCGGCAACGGCGTCGGCGGAGCGGGCGTGCATTGGAACGGCCAGACCTGGCGTTTCCTGCCGACCGACTTCACGCTGAAGAGCCATCTTACCGAGCGATATGGCGCGGCCTTCCTGCCGTCCGACATGACGATCCAGGATTGGGGCGTTACCTATGACGAACTCGAACCGCACTACGACAGGTTCGAATATCTCTGTGGGACGTCGGGGACGGCCGGGAATATCGGTGGTGCGATGCAGGACGGCGGCAACCCCTTCGAGGGGCCGCGGGCGCGACCCTATCCAACCCCGGCCCAGCGGCAGAATTACGGGCCGACCCTGTTCGCCCAGACGGCACGCGAACTCGGCCACAAGCCGTTCCCGCAGCCCTCCTCGAACCTGTCGCAGCCCTATACGAACCCTTACGGGGTGACCTTGGGGGACTGCACGTTCTGCGGCTTCTGCGAACGCTTCGGTTGCGGCAACTACTCGAAAGCCTCGGTGCAGACCACGATCCTGCCGGTGCTGATGCGCAAAAGCAATTTCGAGGCCCGTACGGAATGCGAGGTGATGAAGATCAACCTCGATCCATCAGGCAAGAAGGCGACCGGGGTCACCTATGTCGACTCCAGCGGCGAGGAATGGGAACAACCCGCCGATCTCGTGCTGACCTGTGCCTTCATGCTCGACAATGCGCGGCTGATGATGCTGTCCGGCATCGGCAAACAGTATGATCCGGCGACGGGAGAGGGCGTCATCGGCAAGAATTTTTCCTACCAGGTCACGTCCACCGTCCAGGCCTTCTTCGACGACAAGATCTTCAATCCATTCATTGCTTCCGGCGCGAACGGGATGTGCGTCGACGATTTCAACGGCGACAATTTCGATCATGGCCCGCACGGTTTCGTGGGCGGCGGCTATATCGGGATGGTGCAGACCAATGGCCGGCCGATCGAGACCATACCGCTGCCGCCCGATGCGCCGACCTGGGGCTTGGCCTGGAAGCAGGCCGCCAAGAAGAACTACAACAGTGCGATCACGCTTTCGACGCATGGAAGCTGCTACAGCTACAAGGACATCTTCCTCGACCTCGATCCGACCTACAAGGATCGGCTAGGCCGGCCGCTGATGCGCATCACCTTCGATTTCCACGACAATGAAACCAAGATGTCGGCCTTCCTGACGGACCGCCTGGGCGAAATCGCGCAAGCCATGGGTCCTCGGCAGATCGTCAAGAAGCCGCGCAAGGGGCCTTATGACGTCAACCAATACCAGACCACCCACGTCTGCGGCGGCGTCATCATGGGGACCGATCCGAAGACCAGCGCGGTCAACCGCTATCTACAAAGTTGGGACGTCTCCAATGTCTTCGTGGTGGGAGCCTCGGCCTTCCCCCAGAACGCCGGATACAACCCGACCAACACGGTCATGGCCTTGACCTCCTTTGCCTCCAAGGCGATCCGCGAGCAATATCTGAAGGCCCCTGGCGCCCTGGTGCAAGCATGAAGCGATCCAGCACCGCCTCGGCGCTCGGCGCCGTTTTCGTTTTGTCGACCGCCGTCTATGCGCTGGCGGACAACAAACAGGCCTTCGAGCAGATCGAGCGCGGGCGCTATCTGACCGCCGCGGGTGATTGCGCGGCCTGTCACACGGTGCCCGGGGGCGAACCTTTCGCGGGTGGTCTACCGATCCATACGCCGTTCGGCACGATCGTCAGCTCGAACATCACGCCCGACCGCGAAACGGGGATCGGTGCCTGGACCGACGAGAATTTCGTGGCGGCCCTCCACAAGGGTCTGCGCGCCAACGGCTCGAACCTCTATCCCGCCATGCCGTATCCGTCCTACACCAAGGTTTCGCGCGACGATGCCCTGGCGATGCGCGCCTATCTTTGGACGATCTCTCCGGTAAAGCACTCGGTGGTGGCGGACCAATTGCCGTTTCCTCTGAGCATCCGCTTCGACATGAAGGCCTGGAATGCCCTCAACTTCAAGGAAGGCCGCTATCAGCCGGTCCCCGACAAGTCGGCCGAGTGGAACCGTGGCGCCTATCTGGTGCAGGGACTCGGCCATTGCGGCACCTGTCATACGGCCAAGAACGCGATAGGGGCCGAGAAGGCCGATCAAGCGCTGCGGGGAAGCGAAATCGAAGCCTGGCTGGCGCCCGACATCACCAACGACCGGCGAACCGGGCTCGGGTCCTGGTCGCAGGACGAACTCGTCAGCTATCTGAAGACCGGCTCCAACCAGCATGGCGTCGCGTCGGGACCGATGTCCGACGTGGTCCGTCTTTCGACCTCGCAGATGTCCGACGATGACCTCAAAGCCATCGCGGTCTATCTCAAGGACCTCAGCCCTGCCGCGAGCGCCACCGTGACGGCACAAGCGTCGACCACGCAGCAAATGACCACAGGGGCCGCCATCTACAAGGATAGTTGCGCGGCCTGCCACCGCGACGATGGCCAGGGCATCGCCCATCTGTTCCCGCGCCTCGCGGGCGACAATGCCATTCAGGACGCAAACGCGGTCACTCCGATCCGCATCGTGCTTTACGGCAGCCAGGGCGTGTCGACCCCGAGCGCACCGACCGCCCCGGCCATGCCGGCCTTTGCCTGGACCATGAACGACGACCAGGTGGCGGCCGTGGTGACCTACATCCGAAACGCCTGGGGCAATGCCGCGGCGCCGGTCACGGCTGCGGACGTGAAAACGCGCCGCGCCGCTTCCGCCAGCAACTAGATCTTGCTTGCGCGGGCAGGGAGCAGCATAGCGATCGAGAAGACGGGGCTTTTGACGAGAGCGAGACGCGGGACCGCTTTGGCGGTCGCGCTGTTGGTGGGGGTCAGCTCATCCTTGTGGGCAGCCGGACTGCCGCGCGACGCGCTGTGGCGGGTCGAGCAAACCTGTCTGCTCGATCACCGGATCACAGGATCGTCTTTTCCCTGCCTGGATGTGATCGCGGCGGGAGGCACCGACCGGGGCGTGGCGGTCCTCCGCGCCCCCCTGAGTGGAACCCATATCGTGGTCATGCCGACGATCCGGGTCTCCGGCGTCGAAGATGCTGGCTTGCGGGCCACGGATGCGCCGAACTATCCGCAGGCCGCCTGGGAGGCTCGTCACTTCGTCCAGGCGGAGCTCGCGCGGCCGCTCGCCTGGGACGACTTCGCGCTCGCCATCAACTCCCGGCCGACCCGCAGCCAGGACCAGCTCCACATCCATGTCGATTGTGTCAGGCAGAGCGTGAAGCGGGCCCTGTCCGACAAGCTCGCCGAAGCCTCGTCCGGCGCGTGGCTGGCATCGGGCCTCCACGACCATGGCCAGACCTATTGGCTGCGTCGGCTCGACCGGCCAAGTCTCGACGGGATCAACCTGTTCCAAATGGCCGACGAGATCCCGGCAATTCGCCAGGACCCCGATCTCCTGATCCTGGCCGTGATCGGCGTCCGCGACCGCGATGGACACGACGGTTTTTTGATCCTGGCTGGCCAGTCCGATCCGGCGCGCGGGCAGCACCAGGCGACCAGCGAGACCTTGCTCGATCACACCTGCCGCGGACGGCGGTGACGCGGATCCCCTCTACGCTTGGGTCAAAGCATCCTCGGCGTCGATGAAGCCGCCCGACTGGCGATGCCAAAGGTCGGCATAGAGGCCGCCGCGCTCCAGCAACTCGGCGTGGGAGCCAGTCTCGATGACCCGACCGAGATCCATCACGAGCAGCCGGTCCATCCGCGCGATGGTAGAGAGCCGGTGCGCGATGGCGATCACGGTTTTGCCGGTCATCAGGCCCGCCAGACTCTCTTGGATCGCGGCCTCGACCTCGCTGTCGAGCGCCGAGGTCGCTTCGTCCAGGACCAGGATCGGCGCATCCTTGAGGATCACCCGCGCGATGGCGATCCGTTGGCGCTGGCCGCCCGACAGTTTGACGCCGCGCTCGCCCACCTGCGCCTGGTAGCCCCGGCGGCCCTGCCAGTCTTCCAGGCCCAGGATGAAGTCATGGGCGTGCGCCTGCCGGGCGGCCTCGATGATCTCGGCGTCGCTGGCATCCGGGCGGCCATAGGCGATGTTGTCGCGGATGGAGCGATGCAGGAGGGAGGTGTCCTGGGTGACGACGGAGATTGCGGCGCGCAGGCTCTCCTGCGTCACGCGGCTGATGTCCTGCCCATCGATCAGAATCCGGCCAGATTCAAGATCATGGAAGCGCAGCAGCAGGTTGACGAGCGTGGTCTTGCCGGCGCCCGAGCGGCCCACCAAGCCGATTTTCTGCCCGGGCCGGATCTCGACGCTGAGATCCCGGATGAGGCCTTTCTCCAGGCCATAGCCGAAGGAGGCATGCTCGAAGCGGACCTCGCCCCGGGTCACGTCGAGATCGCGCGCGTTTGCGACATCGGTCAGCGTGATCGGCCGCGCGATGGTCATCATGCCTTCCTGGATGGTGCCGATATTCTCGAAGATATCGGTCACCTGGGCCGCCACCCAACCGGCCGCGGAGGCAATCTGCCAGGTGAGGGGAATCGCCATCGCCACCACACCCACGTCGACCGAGCCGCGCTGCCACAAGGCGATCGCAAGCGCGGCCTCGCTGACCAGCATGACGGCGTTCAGGATCTGCAGCGAGATGAAGAGGGACGTCATCATGCGCAATTGATGCCGGAACGCCGCCGTATGGGCGTCGATGGCGTCGCGCACATAGGCGTCCTCGTGCCGCAACCGCGCGAAGAGTTTCAGCGTGACGATGTTGGTGTAGCTGTCCACGATGCGGCCCACGATCAGTGATCGGGCCTCGGAATTGCGCTTCGATCGCTCGCGGATGCGCGGCACGAGGATCCGCAGCATGACCGCATAGGCCGCGAACCATAAGGCGATCGGCAGCATCAAAAGCGGATTGATGGCGCCCAGCAGCGTCAGCGCGCTGACGCCATAGACCAGGATGCCCCAGACCGCCGTGATGCTCGCGATGGCGCTCTGCCGGACCGCGGGGCCGGTCTCCATCACGCGCGACGCGATGCGGCCCGCAAAATCGTTCTGGAAGAACGGCCAGCTCTGGCGGACCACATAGCGGTGGCTTTGCCATCGGACGAGATTGGTGACGCCGGCCACGATCCCGGCGTTGGAGATCATGGTCTGGATCGCGATGGCGAGCGGACGGGCGAGCAGGACCACGATGCCCATGGCCAGCAGGAACGCGGCGTTCCGGGCCAGGAAGACCTCGCGCGGCACTGTGGTGATGGCGCGGACCAGATGACCGATGAACCAGGGCACCGAGGCATCCAGTACCGCGACGCACAGGCCAGCCGCAAACAAGGCCACGAACAGGCCCCTGGCCTGTCGCGCATAGTGCCAATAGAAGCGCAGCAGGCTCGCTGGTGGCTGAACCACCTCCGTGACGCCGGTCGGCTTGATGATTGATTCGAAGAATTGGAACATGGCAGTCGCTTAAACCGGCAAGGCGGCGGGAGTGAGCCGCGATGGTTCAACGGTCGAGATTTCCACCGAATAGGCCGCTCCCGTCGGCCGCGGCGTCCCGGACCAGCATGCGCGCCGTCGAGAGCCGGCCTGGCGGTGTAGCGTGCATGCAACAGCGGCCTCTATCTTGACGAGACGAGGGGCCGAGATCCCCATCGTTAACACAACGCTAACACTGACGGACAAAAGCTCGTGCAAATCCGCGATGGGACAGTTGAGCCATGCAGCACGATGACAACCTTTCCAACGACAGCCTTCCGGTTTCCGAAGCGCTCTTCACCCTTCTGATCCGATCCATGCCGCAGCAGGCTCGTGATCTGACCAGCGGCATGTCGGACGGCCAGCGCGCTCGGCTGGCCCTCTTCTGCAACGCCCGCGCGCATCTGCGCGAAATGGGTCACGTCTTGGCCAAGACGTGTAGTGAAGAGGGTCTGGTGCGCGAAGGCGGACAGGCGGGCCGCTCGCTCTTCGCCCAGGCGAGAGCCGATGTCGTGGTGTCGAACTTTTCCGCAAAGCTCGCCACGAGGCCCGTCACACTGGCGAGATTGGCACGCGGTGCCGTCGTTGAAGCTCGGGCCTGACCAAGGTCGGCGCTTAGCGGCTTCGGCCCCGTCCTGACGGAAGCTTTGGTTAACCATAGGGCTTTATGCTTGCTTCTTCCAAAGGAGCGCGCGATGCCGCAACGCTATGTCATTCGCGAAGAGCCGGATAAGTCGTGGTCCGTGGTCCAGGAGGGGACCAGCAGGCCCGTGTCGCTCGCGGGCATCCCTCAGACCGGCCTGCATCCTGACGATGCTAAACAATTGGCCGAGACGCTCAGCCGGATGGGGGCCAGGACGGCGCGCGAGCCCGCGGTCCAGCACTGACCGAGATAAACGTGGTGCGGCTCGCGGGATTGATCCTTATCCCAATTGCCGCGAACCTCAGACCGCGTCGTTTCGCTCCTGCGGGTCTGTCCGCGAGAGCTGCGCCGGGGCTGTCACCAAGCCGAACCGCCGTTGGATGCCCCAGCTCCGCGCGCCCGTCAGGAACGCGACCCAACCCCAGGCGGCCCCGAGATGGCGAAGCAATTGGAAGCTGAAGGGCTCGAGCAAGGCGGCCAGCAAGCCGGACCCGAAAGTGACCGAGGCGGACGGCGCGGCCCAGCGCCTGTAAAGGCTGATCGACCACAGATGAAAGGCGAAATCGATCAGGATTTTCAGCCCGATCACGCCCACTATCGGATTGACCAAAGCGAAGCGTCCACTCAGTAGATAGACGATCAGCAATCCGAAGGCCGTGAGCCCGTAGACCGGCTGCAGCGTGTCTGCCGCCTTGACGGGAAGCATGAGAAGCCCGAGCCAGCCATAGGCTCGGTTGCCCACCATGTCGCGATACCAGAATTGCGTCTGCAGGAACCCGCCAAACCACCGGCGACGTTGGCGCAGGAAGGCGCCGGTCGAGCCGGGCGCATCGGTCAGGGCGCGCGACCCGCCCACGACACTGGTGGTCCAGCCCAGGCCGTGCAGGACGCTATGGCGGCGCAGCCGGTGGATCAACTCGTAGTCCTCGACCAGGCAGGCCGGATCGAAGCCGCCGACCTCCGTCACGGCTTGCCGGCGAAACGCCGCGAAGGCGCCGGAGATCAGCAGCAGGCTATGGACCTGCATCCAGGCGTAGCGGGAGAGGAAATTGCGGATGTATTCGTAGGTCTGGAACCATTGGAAGATCCGGCCGCTCACGGTGGGGCCGCAGACGGGAGTCAGAATGCCGGTGGCGGCCACCAAATTTGGATCGTGGGCGAAGGCGGCCCGCATGGCCGCGATCGCGGAGCGCTCTAGCAGGGTGTCGGCATCGACGGTCAGCACCATTTCGGTATCGACCATCAGGATGGCGGTGTTCAGAGCCGTCGGCTTACCCTGACGCATCAGACGAAGCCATCTGAGGGAGGGGCGCACCGGACTTGGAGCGCTGAGGCAGCCCGGTGCGGGTTGCACCAGCCCGAAATCCCGCAGCAGAAGGGCCGAGGTGCCGTCCGTGGATCCGTCGTCAGCGATCACGATTAGATCGGGCGGCTCGGACTGAGCGAACAGGGCCGCCAAGGTGAGCGGCAGGACCGCCGCCTCGTTATGCGCCGCCACGATGACGCCTAGCGTCACCGGTGCCGCATCGAGGTTCCAATGCGGTGGGACGGTTTTAGCCAACCCCAGGGTCTGCCAGAACACGAAGGCGAGCAGCGCCGTGTCGTAAGTCACATAGGCGATCCCGATCGACCAGGCGAACAGGCCGTCGAGCACGAAGGCGCGTGCGAAGAGCAGCGCCCAAAGTAGCGCGATGCCGCCGTGGATTAGGAGGCTTGGCCATGGCGTCGGCGGCGGCGTGAGCCGGGGTGACGTCGCAATCAGGGCTTGTTGGAGCTGACCTGAAGTCGAAATGACGGATCCCCTGGATGCGCGACGCCGAGCCGCCATCCATAGAGACACTGCAAAAGCGGGTTTTATTCCGCACCAAAATGAGGGCAAACAGCCGCAGCTTCAGAATGCTCGGATCGTGCAAGATGGCCTGGACCGCGATCGGGAGTGGTCGAGGCGATGCAACCCAAGATCTTGAATCCGCATAGTTCTTCGTCCAAACGCCGGTTCCCGGACGAAGGCTGTGCCCGTGAGTGCTCCATGACGACGATCCAAAAATATACCCGCACCGCGATGGCGTTCCACTGGCTGGTGGCCCTGCTCATCACGATCAATGTCGTGCTGGCTTTGTCGGCCGACCACCTGCCTGACGGCTGGGTACGGCCGGCGATCGACACCCACAAGTCGATCGGCATCACGGTTTTGGGGCTGGCCATCATGCGGGTGCTGTGGCGCGCCACGCATCCCGCCCCGTCCTTGCCGCCAACCTATCCGGGCTGGGAGCGCTGGAGCGCCCATGCGGCGCATGGGATCCTCTACCTGCTGATCTTCTGCCTGCCACTCTCCGGCTGGATGCACGATTCGGCCTGGAAGCAGGCGTCAAGCCATCCGATGTTCCTCTACGGCCTCGTGCCCTGGCCGAGGATCGGCTGGCTGACCGCCATCAACCCGGCCGACAAGGATTACTGGCACGATCTCCTCGGCACCGTTCACACGTCTTTCGGCTATGTGCTCTATGCCATGGTGTTCGTGCATGTGGCCGGCGCCTTGAAACACCAATGGTTCGATCGGGAACCTGAACTCCAGCGCATGCTGCCGTGAAAGCACGGTCGGCCGCTCACCAGTACAATCGCCTCACACTCCGGGAAGCTCTGGCCGAGTGCCGTGCCGAAGGCGAAATCGCGGATGAGCCGATAACGTGAAGCTCGGTGAGCCGGAGCTCCTCACCGCTGCGCAGCACTCGGAACCACGCAAGTCCAGGTCGCTTCCAGGATAAGCGAACCCGCCGCATGAGCCGACACTGCTCCCAAAACCATAAAGGGAGAACGCTCATGTCGAAAAATCGCGGTGTCGTCTATATCGGACCCGGCAAGGTCGAGGTTCAGGCGATCGACGATCCCAAGCTGCAAAATCCCGACGGCAAGAAGATCGAACACGCCGTCATCCTGAAGGTCGTTTCGACGAATATTTGCGGCTCGGATCAGCACATGGTGCGGGGGCGGACCACGGCCCAAGCCGGGCTGGTGCTCGGCCACGAGATCACCGGGGAGGTGATCGAGAGGGGTGCTGACGTCGAATTCCTGGCCATAGGCGACCTGGTTTCGGTCCCCTTCAACGTGGCCTGTGGCCGTTGCCGCACCTGCAAGGATGGCGACACTGGAGTTTGCCTCCACGTCAATCACAGCCGGCCGGGCGGCGCCTACGGCTATGTCGACATGGGCGGCTGGATCGGCGGGCAGGCCCGCTACGTCATGGTGCCCTACGCCGACTTCAACCTGCTGAAATTTCCGGATCGCGATCGCGCCATGGCCAAGATCCGCGATCTCACCATGCTTTCCGACATCCTGCCGACCGGCTTCCACGGCGCGCTCAAGGCGGGGGTCGGGGTCGGGTCGATGGTCTATGTCGCGGGGGCCGGTCCGGTTGGGTTGGCGGCAGCGGCTTCGGCGCGCCTGCTCGGCGCCGCCGTGGTCATGATCGGGGACTTCAATCCCGTTCGTCTGGCACATGCCAAAAAGGTTGGGTTCGAGCCGATCGATCTCGGCCGGCACGACAAGCTCGGGGAGTTGGTGGCGCAGGTGATCGGCGTGCCGGAGGTCGATGCCGCGATCGACGCGGTCGGCTTTGAGGCGCGCGGCCATGCGGGCGGCGAGCAACCGGCGGTGGTGCTCAACCAGATGATGGAGATCACCCGTGCCGCGGGCGCGGTCGGAATTCCCGGCCTTTACGTCACCGAGGATCCCGGTGCCGCCGAACAGGCCGCCAAACAGGGGAATCTCAGCTTGCGGTTCGGCCTCGGTTGGTCGAAGGCGCTATCCTTCCACACAGGCCAGACACCCGTCCTGCGCTATAATCGCCAGCTGATGAATGCGGTGCTCTACGACCGCTTGCCGATTGCCGACATCGTCAACGCGCAGGTGATCAGCCTTGAGGATGCGGCGCAGGGCTACCAGGATTTCGACAAGGGCGCGGCGGCGAAATATGTGCTCGATCCCCATGGCCTGGTCGGGAAGGCGGCATGACAGGTAGCCATTCTTCTTAATCTATTCTGAAGGCCATGGACGTATTGCTGCTTTGGGTCATGTCGGACCTAGATGTTTGATCCCAGGCTTTGATGGTGCAGTCTTCTCCATGGAATGGAAGGATTCGCTATGGGCCAGGTTCTCCATGGGAGCGCCACGACGACGGAGGCGGTCCGTCGA
>CAXTOT010000054.1:0-36775 GCA_964245915.1 uncultured Lichenihabitans sp.
TTGCGGCCGCCGCTGCGGCGCTCGGCAACACTCCCGCGCTCTACCATGCCGACACGACCGTGCCGGGCCGCGCCACGATCCGGACCCTGAGCGAAGAGATCGCGCGCGTGGTGCGCGGCCGAGCCAGCA
The DNA here is from genome assembly GCA_964245915.1 of uncultured Lichenihabitans sp. Lineage (GTDB taxonomy): Bacteria > Pseudomonadota > Alphaproteobacteria > Rhizobiales > Beijerinckiaceae > Lichenihabitans. Next base: position 130 of record CAXTOT010000054.1, read on the forward strand.
ACCCGGCCTGGATCGCCGGCCAGATGCGGCATGGCCACCGGGGCGCGGCCGAGATCGCGGAGGCGGTCGACAACCTGTTTGCCTTCGCGGCCACCACAGAAGCGGTGCCGAGCCGCCATTTCGACTTGCTGTTCGACGCCACCTGCGGCGACGCCGCCGTGCGAGCCTTCCTGCAGGACGCCAATCCGCCGGCGGCACGCGCCATTGCGTCGCGCTTCAGCCGGGCGATCGACCGGAATTTCTGGACCTCGCGTCGCAATTCGACGGCCGCCATCCTGGCCGAAATGGCGGCGCAGCCGTGACGGCGCCCGCCTCTCTACGCGTCGGCTGGTGTCCTGGCGCGCTTCGCCCCATGATGGCGGGCGATGGCTTGCTGGTCCGTGTAAAACCGCGCGGGAGCACGCTGTCGACCGTCCAAGCCCGCGCCTTGGGCCGCTTGGCCACACGGTTTGGCAACGGCATCCTGAACATCACCGGACGCGCCAATCTGCAATTGCGCGGCGTGGCGGTGGATGATGTGGCGGCGCTCACCGACGCCTTGGCGAGTCTCGGCCTGCTCGACCCTTCACCGCAGGGTGAGGCCGTGCGCAACGTCGTGTCGAGCCCGCTCGCGGGGCATGATCCGAGCGCGCTGCTCGACATCCGGCCTGTGGTGGCGGCCTTGGAAGAGAGGCTGGTATCTGACCCCTCCCTTTGGGGCCTCCCCGCTAAATTCGCCTGGGCGGTGGATGATGGCGGCGACCTCGGGCTGGACGGCATCACGGCGGACGTCCGCTTCGAAGCAGTGACGCTCGAGGGTGCCACCGTATTCGCGATCAGCTTGACGGACGAGCGCGAGGCGTTCGCGTTTTGTGGGCCCGATGACGTCCCGCCCGTCGTGGCTACCCTGGCGTGGGCCTTCCTGGACGCCTGCGCGGCGCGCAATCTGGTGCCGCATCGCATGCACGACCTCCTGGCGCTCTGCGGTCCCCAGCCGATCGTAGCCCGGGCGCTCGGCGCCGAAGGTCCCGTCGTGTCCCCTTCCTTCTCCCCTTGCGGGAGAAGGTGGCGCGAAGCGCCGGATGAGGGGTCCTCGGTGCAAATCCCCTCATCCCCGCTTTGCGGACCTTCTCCCGCAGGGGGAGAAGGGCTTACGCCCGGCCACGCAGGCGCGGCGGAGGGGCTGCCGAGGGCGATCTGGTCGATGCCCGCGATCCACTCCAGGTCTCCGATTCGGGTTGGGGGGCCTTCGATCGGCCTGCATCGCGCCGGGTCGCATAGCTGGATCGGCGTCGCGCCGCCGTTTGGCCGGTTGGAAGCCGGCGCCCTCGAACATTTCGCCTCCGAGCTCGAAACTGTCGGCGCCAACGAGATCCGACTCACCCCTTGGCGAACCATGGTGGCGGCTGGACTCGACGAGAGCGCCGCAGCATCCCTATGGGCTCGTCTCCTTGAAGATCATTGCACTGTCATCCCGGACAAGCCGCTGCCGCGCCGCCGGTACGGGATTCCGGGGCATACAGGCCCGTGGGTCCCGGATCTCCGCTTTGCGCCGTCCGGGACGATAGCGGAGGGCGATGGAGACCTTGGCGCCTCATGGCAGTCGAGTCCGGAGGCCTTGATCCTCGATCCGGACGACCCGCGCCTACGGGTCGCGGCCTGCGCGGGTGCGCCCGCCTGTCCGCGTGCCACCACACCGGTGCAGGCCGACGCGGCGCGTCTCGCGGCCCAACTGCCGCCTGGACCGCGCGGCACCCAGCTCCACGTGTCGGGTTGCGCCAAGGGTTGCGCCCATGCCGGAACGGCACGGTTCACCCTCGTGGGCCGCGACGGCGCCTACGATCTCGTTCGCGACGGCAAAGCGAGCGACGCGCCGGAGCGCACGACCCTCTCGATCGAGGCCATTGTCGCGATGCTGCGAATGTCCGATAGGGTGCCCGCGTGCTGACCACCTACGACTACATCCGCGACGGCGCCGAGATCTACCGTCGCTCCTTCGCGATCATCCGCTCCGAGGCCGACCTCGCCCGCTTCTCGCCCGTCGAGGAGCGGGTTGCGGTGCGGCTCATCCATGCCTGCGGCATGGTGGAGGCCGCGAGCGACATCCACTTCTCGGCCGGCGCTGTCGAGGCCGCGATCGTGGCCCTTGCCGATGGTGCGCCCATTCTCTGCGACGCCCGCATGGTGGCGGACGGTGTGACCCGCGCCCGGCTGCCGGCCGGCAACGAGGTCCTCTGTACCTTGCACGATCCGCGCGTACCGGAGCTCGCCCAACGACTCCGCACCACCCGCACGGCGGCGGCCCTTGAACTTTGGCGCGACCGGCTCGGCGGCGCCGTTGTGGCGATCGGCAATGCGCCTACCGCGCTCTTCCGACTGCTCGAACTGCTCGACGAGGGCGTGCCCCCGCCCGCCGCCGTGATCGGCATGCCGGTGGGTTTCGTGGGCGCTGCCGAATCCAAGGCGGCGCTGGTCGAGGACGGTCGCGTGCCGGCCCTGATCGTGCGCGGCCGCAGGGGTGGCAGTGCCATGACGGCCGCGACCGTCAACGCTTTGGCCAGCGCGCGGGAATGAGCCGCGGCAGGCTCCATGGAGTCGGGCTCGGTCCGGGCGATCCGGACCTCGTGACCGTGAAAGCGATGCGCTGCCTCGCCGAAACCCGCGTGGTGGCTTATTTCGCCAAGACCGGCCGTTGCGGCATTGCCCGGACCATTGCGGCGCCCTGGTTGCGCGATGACCGGATCGAGCTGCCGCTGCCCTATCCCGTGACGACCGAAATGCCGTTCGACGGCGAGGATTATGCGGCGCTGCTCGCCGCCTTCTACGCCGAATCCGCGGACCTGTTGGCGGCCCATCTCGAGGCCGGACGGGACGTGGCGCTGCTCTGCGAGGGAGACCCGCTCTTCTACGGCTCCTTCATGCATCTCTACATTCGGCTGCGGACGCGCTTTCCGGTCGCCATCGTGCCGGGTATTACCGGCATGTCGGGCTGCTGGACGGCGGCGGGCGAACCGATGACCTGGGGCGACGACGTGCTGACGATCGTGCCCGGCACGCTTGCCGCAGGTCTCCTGCGGGAGCGCCTGCAGGGCAGCGACGCGCTCGTCATCATGAAGCTCGGCCAGAACCTTCCCAAGGTCAGGGCCGCGCTCGAGGCGACCGGCCTGATCGACCGCGCCGTCTATGTCGAACGCGGCACCATGGCCGAGGAGCGGGTCATGCCCTTGCGTGAGAAAGAGGACGACGACGCCCCCTATTTCTCGATCATCCTTGTGCCCGGCCAGGGGCGCCGCCCGTGACCGGGGGCGGCTGGCTGGCGGTCGTGGGTCTCGGTCCCGGCCCGGCCGAGTGGTTGACCCTGGAGGCCAACGCCGTGCTGGCTGAGGCCACGGATCTCGTGGGCTATGCACCTTATGTGGCGCGGGTCCCCGAACGGCACGGGCTCGTCCGGCACGCCAGCGACAACCGCGTGGAACTCGACAGGGCCCGCCACGCGTTGGCGCTTGCGGCGTCCGGACGGCATGTCGCGGTGGTGTCGGGCGGCGATCCCGGCATTTTCGCCATGGCGGCCGCCGTGTTCGAGGCGGTCGAGCTGGACCTCTCGACCTGGCGAGACTTGCCCATCCGGGTGGTGCCGGGTGTCTCGGCCATGCAGGCCGCCGCGGCTCGGCTCGGCGCCCCGCTGGGCCATGATTTTTGCGTCATCTCGCTGTCCGACAACCTGAAACCCTGGGCGATCGTGGAGCGGCGGTTGCGCGCCGCTGCGGATGGCGATTTCGTGACGGCCTTCTACAACCCGGCCTCAAAGGCCCGCCCGGGCCGCCTGGCGGACGCGTTCGGGATCCTGCGCGACCTGAAGGCAGCCGCCACGCCCGTGGCCTTTGCGCGCGCGATCGGCCGGCCCGACGAAGCCCTCACGCTGACAACCTTGGGCGAGGCGGACGCGGGGTTGGCCAACATGAGCACGCTTGTCATCGTCGGCTCCAGCGAGACGCGGGTCATCGCGCGCGCCGACGGTTCCAACTGGCTTCTCACGCCGCGCCACTATGGGGTCGAGGCGCCACGATGAGTCGCGATCCAGCTCAACACGTTCGCCAGGAGCGTGAATCGCGGGCCTCCGCTTGCCGCGGGTCGCTCCACCATGACAACCGGCACGCCAAGCGCGCGCGCGGCCGCGACCTTGGCGAAACTCGCGTCGCCGCCGCTGTTCTTGGTGACCAGGACGTCAACGCGCTCCGCGCGCATGAGGGCGATTTCCTCCTCCACCGAGAATGGTCCGCGCGCGAGGATCAACCGGTGATCGGCCGGCAGATCGTCCGCGGCGGGCGGGTCGATGGTGCGGATGAGGTAATGGTGCTGCGGTGCGGCGCGGAAGGGTGCGAGTTCGAGGCGTCCCGTGGTCACGAACACTCGGCATGGCTTGGGGCCGAGGGCAGGACCCGTGGCCGCGAGATCGGACACGGCGGTCCAGCGGTCGCCATCCTGGCTGTCCCAGGCCGCTCGGGTGAAGGTCGCGAGCGGCAGTTCGAGCCGGGCGCAGGCGGCCGCGGCGTTGGCCGAGATTTTAGGCGCGAACGGGTGGGTGGCGTCCACCACGACCTGGGTTCCAGCCTCGGCCAGGTAGCTGGCCAGACCTTCCACGCCTCCAAAGCCACCGATCCGGACGGGCACGGGCGGCAGCACCGGGCTCTTGGTCCGCCCGGCCAAGGACAATACCGGTGCGACCGTCGGGTCGTCGGCCAGGGTCCGGGCCAGCAGACTGGCTTCCGTGGTGCCACCGAGAATGAGAAGGCGAAGCGGGTGGCGCAGGAGAGTCGACCTTCGAGTGTTCCGCAAAGACCTAGTGCAACCTACCGCCATGGTACAGCACGATGCCCTTCTCCCCTTGCGGGAGAAGGTCCGCGAAGCGGAGAAGAGGGGTCTGGTACGGCCAGCCGACCCCTCATCCGGCGCTGCGCGCCACCTTCTCCCGCAAGGGGAGAAGGGGCATGTGGCGCGGTCTCCAATCGATGATGGCGCAGTCGCTGACCCCCTGGCTCACCCTCGTCGGCATCGGCGAGGATGGACTCGATGGTCTCACAATCGTGGCTCGGGGTGCGATCGAGCGCGCCGAACTCGTGGTCGGCGGGCGACGGCACCTGGCCCTGGTCGGGCCCACAAAAGGGCAGCAAGTCGCCTGGGCGTCCCCCATCGAGGCGAGCTTCCCGGCCATCCTGGCGCGCCGGGGCACGCCGGTCTGCGTTCTGGCGAGCGGCGATCCGTTCAGTTTCGGCATCGGCTCCGTGCTGGCCCGCCATGTGGCGGCCGAGGAGATGACCTGCTTTCCCCAGCCGTCCGCCTTCAGTCTGGCGGCGGCCCGGATGGGCTGGGCCTTGCAGGACTGCGTGCTGGTCACCCTGCACGGCCGTCCGCTGGAGCGGATCGTCCCGCATCTGCGGCCCGGGGCTCACATCCTCGCTTTGTCGTGGGACGAGGCGACCCCGGCCCGGCTCGCCGCATTGCTCGACGCGCGCGGCTTCGGCCCATCGCGGCTGACGGTTTGTGCCGCGATGGGCGGCCCCCGGGAGACCATCCGCGCCGCCGTGGCCCAAACCTTCGATCTCGTCGATGTCGACCCGCTCAACACGATCGCGCTGGAGGTGGTGGCGGATGCCGTCGCCCGGATCCGGCCGCTGACGCCCGGCCTGCCGGATGATTGGTTCGAGCATGATGGGCAGATCACCAAGGCGCGCGTGCGGGCCATGACGCTGGCGGCGCTTGCGCCACAGCCGGGCGATCTGTTGTGGGACATCGGGGCAGGATCCGGCTCGATCGGCATCGAATGGCTGTTGCTTCATCCGGCCAACCGTGCCGTGGCGATCGAGGGCCATCCCGACCGCGTGGCCCGGCTCGGCCGTAACGCGCTCGCGCTCGGGGTGCCGGAGCTGCACGTCATCGAGGGCAGGGCGCCGGCAGCCCTCGCGGAGCTGCCCTTGCCAGACGCGATCTTCATCGGCGGCGGCGTGACCGAGCCGGGATTGCTCGACGTCTGCCGGGCCGCGCTGCGGGGGGGTGGACGCCTGGTCGCCAATGCGATCACGGTGGAGTCGCAGATCGTGCTCGGCTCGGCCTTTTCGGCGCATGGCGGCGATCTTGCGACCCTCAATATCGCTCAGGCCGATCCCGTCGGACGCTTCCACGGTTGGCGGGCTGCGATGCCGGTCATGCAATGGGTCTGGATCAAGCCGTGACGCCGAAAATCGCTATCGGGATCGGCTGCCGCATGGGCTGCCCGGCTGACCGGATCACGGCGCTTGTTGCCGAAGCGCGCGACCGCCTGCCAGCCGCCTCGGGCGAGGCTCGCCTGTTCACCCTTGCGGACAAGCGAGGTGAGCCGGGGCTTCATGCGGCGGCCGAAGCCCTCCAGCTCGACCTCGTGTTTCTGTCGCGCGAGACTTTGCAAGCCGCCATGCCGGCCGTCATCACGCGATCGGCTGCGGCGGAAGCGCGATTCGGGGTCGCGTCCGTGGCGGAAGCTTCGGCGCTGGCGGGCGCGGGGCCTGGGGCACGCCTGCTGGTGCCGCGCATCAAGGGCGGGGGCGCCACCTGCGCCATCGCCACGGCTGCGGAGGCCTGGTTATGACGGTGCATTTCATCGGCGCGGGTCCTGGCGCACCCGATCTCATCACGGTGCGGGGCCGCGACCTCATCGCGCGCTGCCCAGTCTGCCTATACGCGGGCTCGTTGGTCCCGGCGGCGCTGCTGGAGCATTGCGCACCGGGCACCCGCATCCTCGACACCGCCCCCATGACGCTCGACGCCATCGTGGCCGAATTCGAGCGCGCCCATACGGCGGGCGAGGACGTGGCGCGTCTCCATTCGGGTGATCTTTCGATCTGGAGCGCGTTGGGTGAGCAGGTGCGGCGGCTTGAGCAGCTCGGCATCCCCTACACGGTCACGCCCGGCGTGCCGGCCTTCTCGGCTTCGGCTGCGGCGCTCGGCGTCGAGCTCACGCTTCCCGAAGTCACGCAATCGGTGGTGCTGACCCGCACGGGCGGCCGCGCCTCCGCCATGCCCGCGCGCGAGCAACTGGCGGCCTTCGCGGCGACCGGCGCCACGCTGGCGATCCATCTGTCGATTCATCGGCTCGATGCGATCCTGGCCGAACTCGTGCCTCACTACGGCCTGGGGTGTCCTGCCGCCGTGGTCCATCGCGCCTCCTGGCCGGACGAGCGCATCATCCGGGGCACGCTGGCGACCTTGAGTGCCCAGGTCGCGGCGGAGCCGATCGAGCGAACCGCATTGATCCTGATCGGGCCGGTGCTGGATGCGCAGGGGTTCCGCGAAAGCGCGCTCTATGATGCGGACTACAAGCGCCGGTTCCGCGGCGGCGGTGGGCCGCAATCCGGTCCTTGAAAGGCGGGAACGATCTGGGTTCCGGCCCGGCGCCGCGCGCCGACCGGAATCACGGCGCTTCAGGCGTTCCAATATCCACCGCCATTCCGGGGCGCCGAAGGCGAGCCCGGAACCCGGCCCTGCGAAAGCGCCCCGGAAGACGTGTTCTTAAGTCCGGCGCGCCTCCGTGCGCGCCACGATGGTGCCCGCCCGATCCACGACCACGACATCGAGCGTGATGCCCGGCCCGAGCGGTGCGGCGGCGTTTTGCCAAGCCGCGCCCGCGATCATCGCAGCGATGTCGATGCCCTCTTGCCGAAGCACATCAAAGGCTTGTGCAACCGTGTTCGCGTTCCGCACGAGCCTGACCATGATGTCCGACGCGCCCGCCGCACGCGCCTGTTCGCCAAGCCAGAGGCGGTCCACCTCGCCGCGTTTGGAATGCAGGTCCAGCAGGCCCTGTCCGAGTTTGCTCATCTTGGCGACGCCGCCCGCGACCGTGACCTTGGCGACGGGGTGGCGACGCAGGTATTTCAGCATACCGCCGACAAAGTCGCCCATGTCGATCAGGGCCGGGTCGGGCAGCCCATAGTGGGCCTGGATGGTGGCCTCGGAGGTGGCGCCCGTGGCGCCAGCCACGTGATCCAGCCCGAGCGCGCGCGCCACGTCGATGCCGCGGTGGATGGTATCGATCCAGGCCGCGCAGCTGTAAGGCACCACGATGCCGGTGGTGCCGAGGATCGACAAGCCGCCCACGATGCCGAGCCGTCCATTGAGCGTGCGTTCGGCCAGTTTCTCGCCGCCCGGCACCGCGATCTCGACCGTGATATCCAAGGGGCCGTGCAGGAGATCGGCCGCTTCCGCAATCGCGGCCCGCATCATGGCGCGGGGCACCGGATTGATGGCGGGCTCGCCCGGTGGAATGGCAAGGCCGGGCCGCGTCACGGTGCCGACGCCCCGTCCTGCCAAAAACCCGATTCCGCTTCCCCGGCTTGCAAGCCGCACGGTTGCCAGTATGACGGCTCCATGAGTGACATCGGGATCATCCCCCGCATCCTTGACGACGCCGGCGCGCGCGAAGCCAGGTCCCGCCTCCGTGCTGGCCAGCGCGAAGCCGGGTCGGGCGCCGTTCGGCAGGGTGACCACGACGGGGTCCGGGAACTGGCCGGTCACGAGCGCCTCGTAGGCGGCGCGCGTGGCCGCAGTGGCACAGGTGCCGGTCGTCCAGCCGCGACGCAGGGCAGGGGTGGGGACCTCGGTCATCGGTCCGATATCTACGCGTGCGCTCCAGCCGTGACCAGAGCGCCATGACGGCGCCCACGGCTCTCGACGGGATCGACCTTCCAAGTTTCGAGCCGGGAACGGTGTGGCTCGTGGGAGCGGGCCCGGGCGACCCGGGTCTGTTGACGCTGCTGGCCCTGCACGGGCTCAGGCAGGCCGACTGGGTCGTCTACGATGCTTTGGTGGACGACAACATCCTCGATCTGGCCGGGCCTGGCGCCACGCGCGAGTTCGCCGGCAAACGCGGCGGCATGCCATCCCCCAAACAGCGCGACATCAGCGAACGGCTGATCGATCGGGCCCGTGCGGGCCACCGCGTATTGAGGCTCAAGGGCGGCGATCCTTTCGTGTTCGGGCGCGGCGGCGAGGAAGCGCTCGCGCTGGCGGCGGCCGATATCCGGTTCCGGGTCGTGCCGGGCATCACGGCGGGCATAGGTGGGCTCGCCTATGCGGCGATTCCAGCCACGACGCGGGACACCAACCGCGCCGTGATTCTAGCGACCGGACATTCGGCGGGGGGCGCGGTCGACACCAACGACTGGGCGACCCTCGCCCGCACCGGCCTGCCCATCATCCTCTATATGGGGATGACCTTTCTCGAGGGCATCGCGGGCGGCCTGATGGCGGGCGGCATGGCGCCCGAAACCCCGGTCGCCATCGTGACAGACGCCACGACCCGCGCCCAGCGGATCCTGATCACGGTCCTCGGCCGGGCCAAGCGCGACGCCACGGCGGCCGGGCTCGGCGCTCCCGCCATCGTGGCCATTGGCGACATCGTGCTGCTGCATGAGGCGCTGGCGCCCTTTTCCATCAACCTCGGAGATCTGTCGTGACCCCGCTTCCCACGCCCGGCCTGGTGATCGCGGCGCCGCGTTCGGGCAGCGGCAAGACGACGCTAACGCTCGGACTATTGCGCGCCTTCGCGCGGCAGGGGCTCGCGGTGGCGGGCGCCAAATGCGGTCCCGACTATATCGACCCGGCCTTTCACGCCGCCGCCACGGGTCGTCCGAGCTTCAACCTCGACAGCTGGGCCATGGACCCCGCGCTGATCACGGCGCTTGCGGCCCGTGGCGCCGAGAGCTGCGACCTCGTGCTCTGCGAGGGCCTGATGGGGCTGTTCGACGGCGTGCCGGGTCCGGCTGGGCGAACCGGTTCCTCGGCCGATATCGCGGCGGCCCTCGGCTGGCCCGTCCTGCTGATCCACGACGTTAGCGGCCAGGCGCAATCCGCGGCCGCGCAGGTCAAGGGCTGCATCGACTACGATCCGCGCATCCGCATCGCGGGGGTGGTGCTGAACCGGGTCGGCAGCGAGCGGCACCGTCGCCTCGTGAGCGACGCCCTGGCGGCTCTTGGCGTGCCGGTGCTGGGCGCTTTGCCGCGGTCCGAAGCTGTCGTTCTGCCCGAGCGCCATCTCGGACTCGTCCAGGCCGAAGAGACGCAAGGTCTCGACGCGCGCCTCGACGCCATGGCGGATTTCGTGGAAGCGCACGTGGACCTTGGCGCCGTGCGGGCTGCGGCGCGGCCCGGTGCCCCTGGGGGCGGGGCGGAACTGGTCGTGCCGCTGCGGCCGCCCGGGCAGCGGATCGCCATCGCGCGCGACGCCGCCTTCTCGTTTCTCTATCCGCACGTGCTCGCGGGTTGGCGCGATGGCGGCGCGGAATTCCGCTTCTTCGCGCCGCTGGCCGACGAGGCGCCGCCCGACGATTGCGACTGCTGCTGGTTGCCGGGCGGCTATCCGGAACTCCATGCCGGTGCGCTCGCGACGGCCTCGCGTTTCATGGCCGGCTTGCGGGCCTTCGGCCAAACTCGTCCGGTCCACGGCGAATGCGGCGGCTACATGGTGCTGGGGGAGGGCCTCGCCGATGCGGGAGGTATCCGCCACGCCATGGCGGGGCTGCTCGGTCTGGAGACCAGTTTCGCCACCCGCAAGCTGCATCTCGGCTATCGCGACGTGTCGCTTACGGCGGACGGTGGTTTGGGCTCGGCCGGCACCCGACTCCGTGGCCACGAATTTCACTACGCGACCGTGACGTCATCCGGCGGCGATTTGCCGTTCGCCGATGTGCGCGACGCCTATGGTTCGTCACCCGAGCCAACGGGAAGCCGTCGCGGGCGCGCCACGGGCAGCTTTTTCCACGCCATTTCGGCGCTGCAATAAACATGGCGCCTTGGCAGGATCGTTAAGCTGCCGTTAACTCCGGAAGCGCGATTTTCGTTAACGTGTTTTCCTTCTTCGCGAGGCCTCGTCGATGTGCCGCTGGATCGCCTACAAGGGTCAGCCCATCTATCTCGATGCGCTGGTGGCGACCCCTGAACGATCCTTGATCGCCCAGTCGGTGTGTGCCGCCGAGGCCAAAGTGTCGACCAACGGCGACGGTTTCGGGATCGGCTGGTACGGCGAGCGCGAGACGCCCGGCCTCTACCGAGAAGTTCGCCCGGCCTGGTCTGACGAAAACCTGAAGAGCCTCTGCTACCAGGTCCGCTCGTCGCTGTTCTTCGCCCACGTCCGGGCCTCGACGGGCCCCGCCACCGCGCGCGCCAACTGCCACCCGTTCGCGGTCGGCAAATACATGTTCATGCATAACGGGCAGATCGGGAATTATTGCGCCATCAAACGCCGGCTCGACGCGCTGATCCCGGATGACCTCTACCAACATCGCGCCGGGACGACCGATTCCGAGGCCCTGTTCCTCGCCGCCTTCGCCCATGGCCTGACCGAGGACCCGGTGGGTGCGATCGGGGCGACGCTCCGAATCGTGCACGGCCTCATGCTCGAGGCCCGCATCAAGGAGCCCTTGCGCGCCACCCTCGCCTTGACGGACGGGCACGATCTTTTCGCGGTCCGATGGGCATCCGATGGCTTCGCTCCGACGCTTTACTGGCGCCAGACCGCCCATGACCTGATGGTGGTGTCCGAACCCCTCGACGACGAGCGTGCGACCTGGCGCGAGGTGCCGCAAAACTGTGTCTTGACGGCCCTCGCGGATGGCTCGGTCTCGATCACGGCCCTGGACGGCTCCATGCGACACGCCGCCTGAAGCTGACCTGCGGCCGTTCAGCCCGCTGCCGGTCTTCCCGGATCCGCACGGTTGCCTTTGTGCTTCGCGCCGTGGCACACGCGACCGATGAATTTTCCGATGGTTCGACCCGCGCGCTCGAGCGGCCCGAAACTGCTGCTGATCGCGATCGCGGCCATGGTGGCGCTTGCGGTTCCGGCCATGGCGGCCGACGGCGCGGCTGCACCGAAGCCCTCCGAGGCGATCTTTGTGGCCGAGGTTGTGGCCTTGCTGCTGGTTGGCCGCCTGTTTGGCGAGATCATGCTGCGGCTCGGTCAGCCCGCCGTCGTGGGTCAGCTCCTGGCCGGCATCGTGCTTGGACCCTCCTGTTTCGGGCTGCTGCTGCCGCAATTCCACGACCTGATCTTCCCGGCCGATCACGCCCAGAAGGCCATGATCGACGGTGTCGCCCAGCTCGGCGTGCTGCTGCTGCTGTTCCTCACCGGCATGGAGACTGACGTCCGCCTCGTCCGGGCCGTCGGGCGCCCGGCTGCGGCCGTCTCGATCACCGGCATCGCGGTCCCCTTCGCGTGTGGCATCCTGCTCGGGCTCTACGGGCTTCCCGACAGCCTCCTGCCGACGCCCGGCATGCGGCTGATCACGGCCCTGTTCCTCGGCACGGCGCTGTCGATCTCGTCGATCAAGATCGTCGCCATGGTGGTGGACGAGATGCATTTCATGCGTCGCAACCTTGGCCAGATCATCGTGGCCTCCGCCATCATCGACGATTCGATCGGCTGGATCATCGTCGGTGTGACGTTCGGGCTGGCGCGCCCCGGAGGCCTGAGTTTCCTGTCGGTGGCGATCTCCGTCGGCGGAACGCTGCTCTTCCTGGTGCTCAGCGCCACCATCGGACGGAAGGTGCTGGCCTGGCTCGTCCGCTGGTCGAATGACCAACTGCTCAGCGAGTTTTCGACCGTCACGGTGGTCCTGGCCGTGATGGGCGTGATGGCGCTCATCAGCAACGGCATTGGCGTCAATACGGTCTTGGGGGCTTTCGTGGCCGGCGTGCTGATGGGGCAATCGCCGATTCTGACGCGGCATGTCGATGCCGAACTGCGTGGCGTCGTGATCGCCCTGTTCGCCCCCATCTTCTTCGGGCTTGCGGGCCTCGGCACGGATTTGACCATCCTCAGGGATCCAACCTTGCTGGCCCTGACGGCTGGCCTCATTCTCATCGCCAGTATCGGCAAGTTCGGCGGCGCCTTTTTGGGCGGCACGATCGGCGGCCTGTCGCGCCCCGAATGCCTCGCCCTGGCGCTGGGCATGAATGCGCGCGGCTCGACCGAGGTCATCGTGGCCACCATCGGGCTGTCGATCGGAGCCCTGAACGGCACGCTGTTCACCATGATCGTCACCATGGCGGTGGTCACCACCACCGTCATGCCGCCGACGCTCCGCTGGGCCTTGGCCCGTTTGCCGATCGGGGACGAGGAGGCCGAAAGGCTCCAGCGGGAGGCCTTCGATCAAACCGCCTTTCTGAGCAACGTCGAGCGCCTGCTGCTCGCGGTCGATGGCGGTGCGAGCGGCCGCCTAGCCTCACGCCTCGCGGGGCTGCTTGGTGGGTCGCGGCATCTGCCCATCACCGTGATGGCGATCGACCGCGGCAAAGATACGGAAGAGTTGGGGTCCAAAGAGGCGCTGGCCGAACGCAAAGGCCTTGTCGAGCAGGCCTACCGCGCCGCCGACACAACCCAGGACGCCGAGAAGACTACCGAAATCGACGTGACCGAGCGCGTCAGCACCGCCGATTCGGCCGAAGCGGCCGTGGGTGCCGAGGCACGCAAGGGCTACGGGCTTTTGGTGATCGGCATGGAACCCGCCACCGCGCCGGAAGGCGGCCTGCATCCGGATCTGTCCAAGATGGTGGGCAGCTTCGCGGGCGCCCGGGCCGTCGTGGTGGCGCGAGGCGTGCATCTTGCTCAGCCGGATGACGCGCCGCTGCGCATCCTCATACCGGCGAGCGGCACCGACGCCTCGCGCAGGGCCGCCGAGGTCGGGTTTGCCTTGGCACGCGCGCAGGGTGGCAAGGCAAGCGTGCTGTTCGTGCTCGACCCACCGGCAATGGGACAGCAGCCTGCCCGGCGCAGGTCGGCCGGCAAGGCCGAGCGCATGCAGGCCGACGTCCTGGCCGACATGGCCGAAATCGGCAAACGTTACGAGATCGAGCCCGAACGGATCGTGCGTGTGTCGGACGACAAGGATGCCGCGATCTTGGGCCAGGCCAGGCGTGCCGGCGACACGCTGATCGTTCTCGGGGTGTCGCCGCGATGGAGCGAACGGGTTCCTTTCGGGGCGCTCGCCGGATCCTTGCTGGAAGGCTCCCAGCACTCCTTGCTGCTCGTCGTGAATCAAAGCAGCATCGGGGTCAACGAGCCATCCTAGCCCTTGCTGGAGAGGCTAACGCCAGGGCCGCCCGCCAGTCGACGATGGTCGGCCTTGATTGCTTGGGAGAGGCGCAATGCCGATCAATGTCGTGTGTCTCGATGCCGACGACACGCTGTGGCACAACGAGACTTTCTTCCGCATCACGCAGGAGCGCTTCACGGATCTGTTGACCGGCTTTGGGCCGGGTGGCGACATCGCGGCGCATCTGGCGGCGGTGGAGCACCGCAATCTGGCTGTCTACGGCTACGGGGTGAAAGGCTTCACCCTATCGATGCTGGAAACCGCCCTCGAGGTCAGTGGTGGCGCGGTGCCCACGGCCGTGCTGGGCGAAATCCTCGCGGCTGGACGCGCGATGATGTCTCATCCCGTGGATCCCCTTCCGGGCGTGCGCGACGCGCTCGCGGCCCTGGCTCGGACCATGCGTCTCGTTCTGGTGACCAAGGGCGATCTGTTCCACCAGGAATCCAAACTCGCGGCCTCGGGTCTTGGCGAGTTCTTCGCCGACGTCGAGATCGTCAGCGACAAGACGCCGGAGGTCTATCGGCGCATTTTCGACCGGCACGCGGCCTCGCCGGACGAGGTCGTCATGGCGGGCAATTCGGTTCGCTCCGACATTCTTCCGGCCTTGCAGGTGGGCGCCCATGCGGCCCTGATCCCGTATCCGCTCGTATGGGAGCACGAGGCCGCGCAGCCGCCCCACACGCACCCGCGCTTCCGCGAATTGGCGTCGCTGGCCGAACTGCCCGACTGGATCGCGTCGATCGGCTGATCGCGGGCGCCACGCGCCTCACCCCAGCAGCCGCAGCGCCCCCAGCACCCGCTTCACCCAGGGGCGTCGCAGCCGGCCCGCCACGAAGGCCAGGGCGGCGCGTCGGGACGCGTCCTGGAGGCTCGGCTGCGGGCTCGGCATGCTCGCCAGCACGCCGAGCCGAAGACCCTGCGCCATTGCGAGCCCCCATGGCGCGATCAACTCGGCCGCCTGGGGACCCACGATCCCGACCCCGAGCACCTGCCCGCTCTTGGTCGCCACGACCTTGACGTGGCCGTCGGTCGAGCCCGTGGCGATCGCGCGGTCGTTTTCGGCGAAGGGTGCGCGAAGGACGATGGCTGCCGGGTGATGTCGACGGGCCGTGCTCTCGCTCCAGCCAATTTCCGCAAGACCCGGTGAGGTGCGCATGGTCCTGGGCACGAGATGGGGGGCGTAGCGGACAGGCTGGCGGAAGAAGGCGGCGCGCAGCACGGCCGCGACCTCGACCGGAATGGCGGCGGGGCCGGGAGACTTCGCAGCCAGAACGTCGCCGATCGCAAAGACGCGGCGGTTGCTGGTCCGGAGATCACGGCCGACGAGGGGGCTTTGGCCCTCCATGCTGATCCCGGCTCGATCCAGCCCGAGGCTTTCCGTGAACGGCGTCGTGCCGGCCGCGACCAGGACATGGGTGGCCTCCACCGACCCGGGATTGTCTCCCGCAACCGTGAGGACGGCGCCGGACCCGCGCGGTTCGACCCGCTCCACCGTCGAGCCAGCCCGGAGATCGACCCCTTCACGCATCAAGGCGGCATTGACCGGTGCCCATAGCTCCGGGTCGGCCGGGCGGCTCGCTGTGATCAAGGCTACCGCCGATCCGAGCCGGCGAAACGCCTGCGCCAGTTCGAACGCAATCGGGGCATCGCCGACGATCGCGAGACGGGCCGGGAGTTCGGTCAATCCGAACACGGTGTCTTGGGTCAGGACGTGAATGAGACCGATGCCGTCGATCTTCGGAATGGTCGGGCGGGCTCCGGTTGCCACCACGATTCGTCTGGCCTGGATCACCGTGGCGCCGACCGTCACGGTGCGTCGGCCGGTGAAGCGGCCCGTCCCATGGAGCACCTGAACGCCGACGGCCCGCAATCGTTCGGCACTGTTGGCGGGAGCCGCGGTCGCGACCGCGCGGCCGATTCTCTGCCGCAGATCCGCGAAGGGCTGGCCTGCCGGGGCCGCGATCAGCATGTCGAGCGCAAGATCGCCGGCCTGGCTGCGCCCGAACGGAAGCCTGACTTCGACGAGCACGCAGGAGAGCCCTAGTCCGGCTGCAGCGAGCGCCAGCGAGAATCCGGCTGGGCCGCTCCCGATGACGCACAGATCGGGATTGAGAGCCTCGGAAACCGCCATGCCATCCACCGTTGAAGCGCCAAGCCATCTTCATGACGGGATCGGGGGAGAAATGCACCTCTCGAACGCGCGGCGCTTCGCAGCCTTTTGATTGACTTGACGGGGGCCTTGCTCCTATAAGCCGCACCTTATCCGAGCCGCCGCGTCGTTCGATAATGCACATCCGTGTTTTGCCGGGGTGCCCGACTGCCGTGCGGCCCGAGTCATTTTAGCACGGCCGCGCGCCGGGCATCAGCGGACCGGAGCAGTTCAGTGAAGCGGACCTATCAACCCAGCAAGCTCGTGCGCAAGCGCCGGCATGGCTTCCGGGCTCGCATGGAGACGGTCGGTGGCCGCCGGGTCATCGCGGCTCGCCGCGCGCGTGGCCGTAAGAAGCTTTCCGCCTGATCGACCATTCGGATCTGTGTCGACCAGATCCCAATCCCGTCCCTGAGCCTCGACGGGCAGTCTGACTGCAAGGTGCGGCCTTGGTCGATGCGGCGACGATCTCCGAATCTTGCGGCGCCGCCCCGGAACGGGCCTGTGCCGCTCCGTCGCGACTAAAACGCCGGGCCGAGTTTTTGGAAGTCGCCCGCGGCACCCGCGTGCATTGTCCAGCCTTCACCCTCCAGGCGCGCAAGCGTGGGCAGGCGGGAGTAAGCCAGACGCTCGAGCCGACGGGGGCCCGTGTTGGCCTTACGGTTACCAAGAAGACCGGCGGCGCGGTCGAACGAAACCGAATCCGTCGCCGACTGAGAGAGGCCCTTCGCCACGCCAAGGCGCTTTCAACCGAGCCCGAGACCGACTATGTAGTCGTCGCGCGCCGCGAAGCTCTGTCAATCCCATTCGGACGGCTGACCGAAGAGCTGCAGCTGGCGCTGCGCAAGGCCGACGCGCAACTGCGCAAGCCGCGCGGGTCCGGCAAAGGCGCGCGCGGGACCTCAAACTGAAGCCGAGGCCAGGTTGTCCGCTGTTCCGCCTCAAGCGTCCGTCACGTCTTCCAGCCCGAGAGGCTTCGGTTTCGAACTATGAACGACAACAACAAGAACCTGTACCTGGCGATCGCGCTTTCGGTTCTGGTCATCGTGGGCTGGAACTACTTCTACGGCTGGCCGCAGATGCAGAAGGCCCGCCAGACCCAAGCCGAGATGCAGAATCCCGCAGCGTCGCAGCCCCCCGGCGGCGCGGCCCTGTCCGGTCCGGGCGTAACCGGGGCCGCCACGCCCGCAACCCTGCCGGCCACCGGCGCGCCCGAGAGCGGGCAGACCCGCGAACAGGCCCTGGCGGCCAGCCCCCGGGTCACCATCGACACGCGCAGTCTTGCGGGGTCGATCGCTCTCAAGGGCGCGCGGATCGACGACGTCTCGTTGAAAAACTATCGGCTGACCACCGATCCCAACAGCCCCATCATCGAACTGCTGTCGCCCTCCGGCTCGCCGCAGCCCTATTATGCGGAGGTTGGCTTTGTGGGCCAGCCCGGGAGTTCCACGGTTCTGCCTGGGCCCGAGACCCTATGGACCGCCGACGGAGACCGCCTCACGGCGGAAAAGCCGATCACGCTCACCTATGACAACGGCCAGGGTCTGACCTTCCACCGCACCATTTCCGTGGACGATCAATATCTGTTCTCGGTGAAGGACAGCGTCACGAATTCCGGCAGCGCACCGGTTGCTTTGTTCCCCTATGCGCTGGTTTCCCGGCACGGCAAGCCGGAGGTTTCCAACTATGCCGTGCTGCATGAAGGCCTGATCGGTGTGATCGGCGACAGCCGCGTCCAGGAGATCAAATACGACGCCATCGCCAAGGAGACCAACGGCACTCGTACCTTGGACGGGACGGGCGGTTGGATCGGCATCACCGACAAATATTGGGCCGCCGCCGTGGTGCCCGACCAAGCCATACCCTTCAAAGGACGGTTTTCGGTCTCGGGCGCGGCCGAGCCGAAGATCTATCAGACCGACGTTCTGGCCAATGTCCAGACGGTTGCGCCGGGACAGAGCGTCGACGTGACCACGAGGGTGTTCGCCGGCGCCAAGGAAAACAACACGATCGACAAATACCAGGCCGAGTACGGCATCAAGAATTTCGACCTGCTAATCGACTGGGGCTGGTTCTACTTCATCACCAAGCCGTTGTTCCGGGTTTTGGACTTCTTCTACAAGCTGACCGGCAACTTCGGCGTGGCCATTCTCATCGTGACGGTGCTGATCAAGGGGCTGTTCTTCCCCCTGGCCAACCGAAGCTACATGTCGATGGCCAAGATGAAGCGCGCACAGCCGCTGCTCGCCGCCGTTAAGGAGCGTTATCCCGACGACAAGCAGAAGCAGCAAGAAGCCACCATGGAGATCTACAAGCGGGAGAAGATCAACCCGGTTGCCGGTTGCCTTCCGATGGTGATCCAGATCCCCGTCTTCTTCGCGCTCTACAAGGTGATCTTCATCACCATCGAGATGCGTCACGCGCCCTTCTTCGGCTGGATCAAGGACCTGTCGTCGCCGGATCCCACTTCGGTGTTCAATCTGTTCGGACTGCTGCCGTTCGCGGCCCCGCATTTCGCCATGATCGGCGTCTGGCCGCTCATCATGGGCGTCTCGATGTTCCTGCAGATGAAGATGAATCCGGAGCCGCCGGACCCGGTTCAGAAGACGATGTTCACCTGGATGCCGGTGATCTTCACCTATATGCTGAGTTCATTCCCATCCGGTCTCGTGATCTACTGGACTTGGAACAACACGCTGTCGGTGCTGCAGCAATATCTGATCATGAAGCGCTCGGGCACCAAGGTGGAACTCTGGGACAACCTGGCCGGGCTGTTCCGACCGCGTCGGACCTGATGGCCGTCATGGACGAGACCGAGCCCTATGCGGCTCACGCCGAAGAAGGCCGCCTGCTGTTCGCTCAACCCTGCGACTTCATCTGGGGTGCGACGAGCGCGGAGGCGCTGCCGCCCCTCGCGGGGCCCGAAATCGCGTTCGCGGGCCGGTCCAATGTCGGCAAATCGTCGCTCGTCAACGCACTGACGAACCGCAAGACCTTGGCGCGCACCTCCAACACGCCGGGGCGCACGCAGCAGCTCAACTTCTTCGATCTCGGCACGCGCATGCGCCTCGTCGACATGCCGGGTTACGGCTATGCGGCGGTGAGCCGGAGCAAGGTCGCGGCCTGGAACGAACTCATCCGCGACTTTCTGCGCGGCCGCACCACGCTCCTGCGGGTCTATCTGCTCATCGACGGACGCCATGGCCTCAAGGACAGCGACGCGGAGACGATGGATCTGTTCGACAGCTCGGCC
Source organism: uncultured Lichenihabitans sp. (assembly GCA_964245915.1). Taxonomy (GTDB): domain Bacteria; phylum Pseudomonadota; class Alphaproteobacteria; order Rhizobiales; family Beijerinckiaceae; genus Lichenihabitans. Next base: position 19,631 of record CAXTOT010000054.1, read on the forward strand.
ATTTCTTACGCGCTGGTGCTCACCAAGGCCGACGAGATCAAGAAGGCGGACCGCGAGCGGCGCGTCGCCGAGACGGAGGCCGCGATCGTCCGCCGCCCGGCCGCCTTCCCGAAGGTGATGCTGACCTCGTCCGAGACCGGAGAGGGCATCCCGGAGCTTCGTGCCAGCATCGCGCTGCTCTTGCACGAACGCGCCGCCTGACCCATTGCATCGGCGCGGCCTGCGCCGTCCCGCTTCTTCCCCCCCGCGGATCCGACCATGACCGAGCACCCCAAAGGCACCCCTGAAGAACAGGCCGAGATCCTGATGCAGGCTCTGCCCCACATGCTGCGCTACGACGAAACGATCGTCGTAGTAAAATACGGCGGCCACGCCATGGGCGACGAGGCGGTGGCCCGCGATTTTGCCCGAGACATGGTCCTGCTCGAACAATCCGGGGTCAACCCGGTCGTGGTCCACGGTGGCGGCCCGCAGATCGGCGCCATGCTGAAGAAGCTCGGCATCGCGTCGCACTTCTCCGGCGGCCTGCGAGTCACCGACAGCGCCACCATCGAGATCGTCGAGATGGTCCTGTGCGGCTCGATCAACAAGCAGATCGTCGGGTTCATCAATGCCGAGGGCGGGCGTGCCATCGGCTTGTGCGGCAAGGACGGCAACATGGTGACGGCCAAGAAGCTGGAGCGCCCCGTCGACCTGCACGCCGATCATGCGGACCAAGTCGATCTCGGCTTCGTGGGTGAGCCGGATCGCATCGATACCACGGTGCTCACCCAGGTGCTCGGCCGCGAACTCATCCCGGTCTTGGCGCCCGTGGCTCAGGGCAGCCATGGCGAAACCTACAACGTCAACGCCGACACCTTTGCGGGCGCCATCGCGGGCGCGCTTGGCGCCAAGCGCCTGCTGTTCCTGACCGACGTCCCGGGCGTGCTCGACAAGAACAAACAGATCATGAAGGAACTGAAGGTCGACGACATTCGGCGGCTGATCGCGGATGGCACCATCACGGGTGGCATGATCCCCAAGGTGGAGACCTGCATCTACGCGCTGGAACAGGGCGTCGAGGGTGTGGTCATCCTGGATGGCAAGGTGCCGCATGCGGTGCTGCTCGAACTGCTCACCGACCACGGCGCGGGAACACTGATCACCCGATGACGGGCCTTCACGTTGGCGCCTCCCGATCGGCGAGCGCATGCTGACTCGTGAAGCGAGCCCGGCTCAGGAGCGGCTGCTCGCCAGTACCGCCTTGCCGGTTGCTCCGGCCGCGGACCTGCGGGCGCGGTTTGCCCATGTCGACACCTGGGTGTTCGATCTCGACAACACACTGTACCCGCCCGACAGCGACCTGTGGCCACAGATCGACGCCCGCATCACCCACTATCTGGCCCACGTTTTCGGGATGGACGGGCTGTCGGCGCGTGCCCTGCAGAAATATTACTATCAGCGCTACGGCACGACGCTGCACGGCCTGATGGCCGAGCACGTCATCGATCCCGGCCCTTTCCTCGACTTCGTGCACGACATCGACAGGACCAGGCTGCCGCCCAACCCGCGGCTCGCACAAGCCATCGCGCTGCTGCCCGGCCGCAAGCTGGTTTTGACGAATGGCTCGCGCGATCACGCGCTACGGACCGCCGAGCAACTCGGACTGGGAACCGCCTTCGAGGATGTCTTCGACATCGTGGCGGCGGAGCTCACGCCCAAACCCGATCCCGTGACCTACCGGCGTTTCTTCGAGCGGCATGGAGTCGAGCCGAGCCGGTCCGCCATGTTCGAAGACCTCGCGCGCAATCTTCTGGTGCCCCATGAGCACGGCATGGTCACCACCCTAGTGGTCGCCAGAACGCCCGCGATGGATGCTCGCGAGCCTTGGGAACGGCTTGGGACGAGCGAACCGCAAATCGATTTCGTCACCGACGATCTCGCGCAGTTCCTGCTGGATCTAGGGCCCGGGCCGCGGTCCGCGACGCTTGATCCGCGTTGACGCTCCCTTGGGCCGCAGCCGTCATCGGCGGCTATTGGGTTCCCGCAATCTTGTCGGCCAGCAACGCGATGGTCCGCGAGTAGACCGCGCTGGCGTTCCACTGCTGGATCACGGCGAAGTTGGGCTGGCCGGGGTCCCAGCCCTGGCCCGCCTGCCAGCCGTAGCTCTTGAGATATTTGGCCGTCGAGGCCAGCACGTCGGGCACGCTGTGGACGAGGTCGCGGCGCCCGCTGCCGTCGAAATCGACCGCGTATTTGATGTAGGACGAGGGCATGAACTGAGTCTGACCGATCTCGCCCGCCCAGGCGCCCCGCATCGTGCTTCGCGTCATGTCGCCCCGCTGGACGATGCGCAGCGCGTCGGTCAGTTCGGCGCGGAATTTTTCCGAGCGGCGGCAGTCGTAGGCGAGGGTGGCCAGAGAGCGGATGGTATCGAACTTGCCCATGTAGGCGCCAAAGTCGGTCTCGAGCCCCCAGATCGCCACGATGACCGGCGCCGGCACGCCATATTCGCTTTCGATCCTGGCAAAAACGTCGCCATAGCGCTTGACCAGGCTCCTGCCCTTGTTGATCCGAAACGCGTTGGCCATGCGGGCCGAGAATTGCTCGAAGCTCTGGTGGAAAACGCCCTGGCCATGATCGTGCGAAATCGTCTCGCGATCGTAGGTGACGCCGTCCAACGTCGAATCGATCACATCGCGCGAGATGCCGGCGGCAACCGCCTCCTGCTTGTAGGCGTCCAGCCAGGCCGGAAAGCCGGCCGGATCGGAGCACGCCGCCGCCCAGGCCGGCGTTAGAGGCCAAGCCAACAGGATAAAACCGATCGCCGGCAACAAACGGGTGAAAATGCGCATCGAATATCCGTGTCCCGCAACGACCGAAATCGCGGGCGATCGGCGAGGCGCCGCCCGGCGGTGCAAGACATTCAGGGTCGGGGCTCGCCTGTCAATCCCGGCCGCGAACAAAGCCGATGCGCGTGCCGTCAATCCTGCAGCAGCCGTTTCAGGAGTTCGAGCTCTTCGGCGAGCGTTGCCTCCCGGCCGCAGAGGCCTTCGATCTTGCGAACGGCATGCAATACGGTCGTATGGTCGCGTCCGCCGAAGCGGCGCCCGATTTCGGGCAAGGACCGCAGTGTCAGCGCCTTCGACAAGTACATGGCGATCTGGCGGGGCAGCACCACGGTTGCGGTACGCCGCGAAGACAACAGATCGGCGCGGCTGACGTTGTAATGCGTGGCGACGAGTTTCTGGATGTCTTCGATCTTGACCCGTTTCGGCTCGCGCGTGCGGACGAGGTCGCTGATCGCGATCTCGGCGGTCTCCACCGTATGAGCGCGGCCGTTGAGGGTGGCGTGCGCCATCAGCCGGTTGACCGCGCCATCGAGGTCGCGGCCGTTCGTGGTGATGGACCGTGCCACGAGCGCGATCACCTGAGGGGAAAGCTCAAATCCGGGTTGCAGCGCGCGCACGGTGGCGGCGCGGTTCTCGAGAAAATTGATCCGAAGCGCCTCGTCGAGCGGCTCCATGCCGACGCAAAGGCCGCCAGCCAGCCGCGAGCGCGCCCGCTCTTCGAGCGTCTCCAACTCGCCCGGGGGCCGATCCGCCGCCACCACCACCTGCCGAGCGTCATCGATCAGGGCGTTCAACGTATGGCAGAATTCCTGCTGGATCGACTTCCCTTGCAGAAACTGGACGTCGTCGATGATCAGAAGGTCGATGGCCCGCAAGCGTTCTTTGAAGGCGATCGCGGTCTGCGCCTTGAGCGACGCCACGAAGCCATACATGAATTTCTCGGCCGTCAGATAGATGACACGCCGCCCCGACTCCATCGCGGCATGGGCGACGGCTTGCAGCAGGTGCGTTTTGCCAAGGCCGACGGCGGCGTGGATATAGAGCGGGCTGTAGAGCGGAGGCGCGCCGGGGAGCGCGGCCGCAACCTGCTGGGCTGCGCCAAACGCGAGCTGGTTGGACCGGCCGGTCAGGAAGTTCGCAAAGGTAAGTCGCCTGTCGAGCGGCGAACCCGAGAGCGTTTCGCTGCCGCTGTCGCGCATGCGCTGGGACCCCGAAAGGCTCGGATCGGGCACGCGAGGGCGCTCTTGCGAGCCGCCCTGGGGCGACGGCTTCCCTGAGGGCGTCTTGTCGTCGAGGCTTGAGGGTTGCGCCGGCACCGCGACACGTGGCCCGCGATTCGACGAGCGGAGCGCCAGGCTGACCCGTTTGATTTCCGGCATCTCGGTGCTGAGGGTGATCAACATTTTGTCGTTGTAGTGCGACTGGATCCAGGCCTTGAGGAAAGTCGTGGGCACGGAAAGAAAGGCTGTGCCGTCGACGATCCTGTCGAGCTCCAATCGCGCGAACCAGGCGTTGAAAACCGCATCGCCCAGTTCTGCCCGAAGCCGACGGCAGGTGTTGGCCCAAAGTCCGCTGCGGTCACAGTCGGATTTCTTCTCGTCTGGTGCCCGGTGGGCATCAGCGACGATGGGAATTGTCCTGTCGGCCTGTTCGGACGAAGAGGAGGACAAGCGGGGCGCATCGCGATGAGCGATCATGGGGCTACAGCTTCGTTGCAAGGGGAAAGGGAAGGACGAAAAGCGGCCACTAGCCGCCGGGGCGCTTCCATGGCAGCCCAGAGTTCTTCCACCCGGGAAGTCCCAGGGCTGGCGAGCCCTCGAACCCTCCCGCCACGTTATAGCTCTGTCCAAAACCGCGCTCTGCCATGGCGCGGGCTGCCGCCGTGCTCCGCGCGCCGGAGCGGCACAGGAACAGAACCGGAGTAGTCCCTGAGGCGCCACGACGATTCAGCTCCGTGGTGAGCGCGTCTACGAACTCAGGGTTTTCAGTCATGGCAGGGTAGGACAACCATTCGAGCAGGATCGGTTCACCTGTGACCGCCGCGAGATCGGGGACGCCGATATTTTCCCATTCCGGGCCGGTGCGAACGTCGACCAGCACAGCGTCCTTGCGGGACGTCAGCGTCTCCATTGCCTGCTCGGGAGAAATATCGCCTGCGTGACCCGCACCCGTCGACATCGTGTCAGCCTCCTTCTTTCGCGCCGGGCGCCCCAGCCCAATGTACCTTGAACAAATATTTGAAGCCAAGTCTTTATCCAATGACATCGCCTGCAAAGTAAGCGTGCTCAAAACCTTCACTACAACCCATGAGGGTTCAGACAGAGACCTATCGGCCACGTGCCGATATCTCTGTAGAGCTTGATAAGGACTAAGGTTGAGATTTTTCGATGGCGGGTCGAGACCCACAACCAATCTAAATAGAGTACACAGCAGACCTAGGCCGCGCAACAGACTTCGTCACCGAACGGTCGTATTTAGCAGGCGCGGCTTGCACCGAGTCGCTGAATTTTCAGCCTTGACCCGGATAAGCTCTTTGAATCGCGACGGGAAAAACGGCTCCAAAATGTCCAAGCGGAAATGATGTTTTTGCGCCACATCGGCGGGTTTTGATGGTCCGCCGGCGAGTCAATGGGGCGCCCCCAGCCGTCGCCTCCGCGCTTTGGCCGCAAGTTCCTGAAATGGCTTGCATAAAATTGCGCGGTCCTCGGCCGCCTCGAAAATAACCCATAACGTGCTCATTCTGTCGTCCGCAGCCGAGGGTTGGGGCGGCTGATCGCGATCCCGCTGTGCTTTGTTTCCCCACACGCGCTCGCCCCGTGGAACTCCTAAAATTGAGGCGCGTTCCCCGTGCTACCACGCGGCTGCATGAGCCGCGTTCTGGCGGATCACCGATTTGTCCGCCCATCCTATTTGGCATTCCTGGAGAGAGATATGCCGCAGTCCAGTGATCACGACCGCGCCTCGATCGTGAGTCGTCGGCGATTTCTCGGCGCGACCGCGTCCACGGCAGCCCTGCCGTTCATGGGAGCTGGCATCGCGGCGAGCCCAGCGGTCGCGCAGGAGGCTCCGGCAGACCCGAGCGCCACCCTGGATGTGAGGCTGTCCGTCAATGGTAAGGTCCATCGCCTCGGGCTGGACGTGCGCACCACCCTCCTCGACGCCCTTCGCGATCATGTCGGCTTGACCGGGTCCAAGAAGGGCTGCGACCAAGGTCAATGCGGCGCCTGCACGGTGCACGTCGACGGGCAGCGCATGTTGTCGTGCCTGACCCTTGCCGTCGCGGTCCAGGGCCGGGAGATCGCGACGATCGAGGGACTGGCGCGCGCCGACGGTGCGCTCCATCCCATGCAGCAGGCCTTCGTGGACAATGATGCGTTCCAGTGTGGCTATTGCACGCCCGGGCAAATCATGTCCGCGATCGGCTGCGTGAAGGAGGGCCACGCCCACAGCGACGACGCGATCCGGGAATATATGAGCGGAAACCTTTGCCGCTGTGCCGCCTACCCGAACATCGTCGCGGCCGTGAATCAGGCCAAGTCGCAGATGGAGGGCTGAGCCATGCGACCCTTCATCTACGAGCGCGCCGCCACGGTTGAAACGGCTTCGACCGCGCTCCGGGCCGGACCCGGCACTAAAGAGACCGCTGTCCAGGGACGGTTTCCCGCCGAATACCTCGCGGGCGGCACGACATTGCTCGACCTCATGAAGCTCGACGTGATGCAACCCGCGCGGGTCGTGGATCTCGCGGCCCTGGCCAAGGCGCACGGTGCCATCGAGGTCAGCGGCCAAAGTCTCAAGCTCGGTGCCCTCGCCAAGATGTCGGCCGTGGCGGATCATCCCGAGGTTATCAGGACATATCCGGTGCTGGCCCAGACACTGACCCTCGCGGCCAGTGCTCAACTTCGCAATATGGCTTCGCTCGGCGGCAACGTCCTGCAACGCACGCGGTGCAGCTATTTTCGTGACACCTCGTGGTCGGCCTGCAACAAGCGCAACCCCGGTTCCGGTTGCGCGGCCCTCGACGGCTACAACCGGCAGCATGCGGTTCTTGGCGCCAGCAAGGATTGCATCGCCATGTACCCCGGGGATTTTGCCCAGGCCCTCATGGCGCTCGATGCGACGGTCGAGGTGATGGGCGACCAGGGTGCCCGCACCATCGCGTTCGCGGACCTGCACCGGCAGCCCGGATCGACTCCCCACATCGAGACGACCCTCGATGCCGGCGACGTGATCACGGGATTCACGATCGCGGCCGCGCCTTGGACCAAACGATCGCTCTATCTCAAGATCCGCGATCGCCAGTCCTACGAATTCGCGCTTGCCTCCGCGGCCGTGGCGCTGGATCTCGATAACGGGACAGTCAAGCAGGCCCGTATCGCGCTTGGCGGCGTGGCGACCGTCCCGTGGCGCGCCCGTGAGGCGGAAGCTGCTCTCGCGGGCAAAAAGCTCGACCAGGAAGCGGCCGAGGCTGCCGCCAAGGCGGCCTTCGCGGGCGCGTCACCGCGCGAGCACAATGCCTACAAGGTCGCCCTCGGGCAGAAAACGATCGTTCGTGCGCTGCTGCAAGCCGCCGCGCTGGAGGTTTGATCCATGACCGTCGCAGCACCCACTCCGAAGGCCAATATGGGCCAGCCCGTGCCGCGCTACGATGCGCGCGCCAAGGTGACAGGCTCGGCGCTTTATGCCGCCGACTTCCCGATGTCCGATGTCGCCTACGCGTATCTGGTGACCAGCGCGATCGCCAAGGGCCGGATCAAGGCCATGGACCTCAAGGCCGCAAAGGGCCTGCCGGGTGTCCTCGATATTCTCACGTACGAGAACATGCATGAGGCCATCAAACAGGTGAAATTCTTCACCGAGGGCGGCCCCGCCTCAAACAGCGTGGTGCCGCTGAATTCGCCGGAGATTGCCTATGCGGGCCAGACCATCGCGGTGGTGCTGGCCAACAGCTATGAGGCGGCCCGCGATGCGGCACACCGAATCGTGGTCGATTACGAGATCGCAAAGCCGTCGGCGACGTTCGAATCGCCGGGCAGCGTTAATCAAGAACTCGCCAGTCAGAACAAGAAGCACGACGACCCCAAGGTCGGCGATTTCACCGCGGCGTTCGCCAGCGCGCCCGTCAAGGTGGACGTCGCCTATTCGACCCCGACCCAGCATCACAATCCGATCGAACTTTTCGCCACGGTCTGCGCGTGGAACGGGCCGCACCTCACCATCCACGAGCCGAGTCAAAACGTCTACGGCATCAAGAATGGGGTTGCGGCGCAACTCGGGATCGAGGCGAGCCACGTCCGCGTGGTCAGCCCCTACATCGGGGGCGCGTTCGGCTCAAAGGGCGGGCTGACACAGCGAACCGCCATCATCGCCATCGCGGCCAAACGGCTGAACCGTCCCGTCAAGCTGGTGCCTACCCGCGAACAGGGGTTCACGATCGCCACCTATCGCGCCGAGACCCGGCATAAGGTCAAGCTCGGCGCCAGCGCGGACGGCCGGCTACAGGCGCTCAGCCACGAGGGGTTCGAGGTCACCTCGCGTTCTGACCCCTATGCGGTGGCAGGTACCGACGCCTCGACCAGGATGTATGCCTGCCCCAACATCGCAAGCAATGTCACGATCGTGCGGGCCGATCGCTCCACGCCTGGCTTCATGCGGGCTCCGGCCGAGACGCCGTATTTCTTTGCGCTGGAAAGCGCGATGGACGAGCTCGCGGTGGCGCTCAACATGGACCCGGTGGAATTGCGCCGGATCAACGACACGATGAAGGAGCCCATCAAGGGGCTGCCTTACACGAGCCGGTCGCTGATGCAGTGTTTCGACCAGGCCTCCTCGGCCTTTGGCTGGTCCAAGCGTAGCGCCAAGCCGGGCTCCATGCGCGACGGGGAGTGGCTCGTCGGCTGGGGCTGCGCCACCTCCGCCTACCCGACCTCGATGGCGCCCGCGAGCGCCCGCGTCCGTCTGTTTCCTGATGGCACGGCAAGGGTCGAGACCGCCAGCCACGAGATCGGCAACGGGATTTACACGGTCGTGGCGCAGATTGCGGCCGAACGGCTGGGCATCCCTTATGAGAAGGTGTCGGTGGCGCTCGGCGACACCGACTGGCCGCCGGCTCCCGTCGCGGGCGGCTCGATCTCCACCGCCAGCGTGTGCTCGGTCGTGGCACAAGCCTGCGATGCGATCAGAAGCAAGCTCAGCAACGAAGCCGCGGTGGCGGCCGACCTCGTCGAGGCGCTCAACAAGCGGGGTCTCGGGGCCATCGAGGAATATGCCGAATGGGTGCCGCACGGCGCCAAGGCGGGTGCGATGCAGAGTCTTTACAAGGGCGCCGCCAGTCCGATCGGCGGTGCCAAGCTCGAGGATCGAATCCAATTCGCATTCGGAGCGCAATTCGTCGAGGTGCGGGTCCACGCCCAAACCCGCGAAATCCGCGTGCCACGGATCGTTGGCGCCTTCGCGGCGGGCCGGATCATGAACACCCGGACGGCGCGCAGCCAGTTGATGGGCGGCATGATCTGGGGGATCGGCTCGGCGCTGCACGAGCAGACCGAGATCGACAGCAACGCGGCGCGTTACGTCAACACCAATTTGGCCGACTATCTCGTCCCGGTGAACGCGGACGTGGTCGACGTCGAGGTCATCATGGTGTCCGAAGAGGACAGTCTGGTGAACCCCCTCGGGATCAAGGGTATCGGCGAGATCGGCATTGTGGGCACGTCCGCGGCGCTCGCCAACGCGGTGTTTCACGCCACCGGGCAGCGCATCCGCGATCTACCCCTGCGCATCGACACCATGGTGGCGGGGGCCTGATCCTCGTCGACAAGCCTCGCCGGGACCGTCGGCTGCCCTGGCCTATCAGCTGAACAGCGATCGCAGCTGCCCGATCAGGAAGGAGCGTCGGGTATCGGCGAGTTTGGCCAAAAAGGTCTCGGCCCACCAGTCGATGTCATGCGCCTCGATCCGGGCGTACATGCGTCCGTGACGGTCACGTCGCTCATCGATCGGCATTTCGAGTGCCTGCTTCATGGCGGCCGCCATCCCTTCCGTCTCGTGCGGGTTCACGATGACGGCAGCATCGAGTTCGGCCGCAGCGCCGGCGAATTGCGACAGGATCAACACCCCGGGATCGTCGGGATTTTGCGCCGCGACGAATTCCTTCGCCACGAGGTTCATGCCGTCGCGTAAGGGTGTCACCAGGGCTGCCGCTGACTGGCGGAAAATTCCCGCCAGTTCGGTGCGGGAATACGAACGGTTGACATAGCGGATGGGCGTCCATGCCGCTTCGCCGAAGCGGCCGTTCACATCGCCCACCAATTCGTTCACGGCACGAACCATGTCGCCGTATTCGGGGATTTCTTCGCGGCTTTTGGGCGTGATCTGCAGCAGCGTTACCCGGTTGACCCACGACGGTTCCGTTTGCAAAAAATGGCCGAAGGCTTCCAGTCGATGGATGATGCCCTTGGAATAGTCCAGGCGGTCCACCCCGAGGAAGAGCTTGCTGCCGGACAGGCTGTCGCGGATCTCCTGGGTGAACACCGAGCGTTCCACGCTCCTGGCGAGATCGGCATATTCGCGTGTCTCTATCCCGACCGGGAAGGCGCCGATCCTCGTGACGCGGCCCTCGACCGAATAGGCCGTTCCGTCGCGGCTAACCGTCGCCTTTGAGATGGCGAGATAGCGTCCGTAGTTTTCCCGGTCGTTCTCGGTCTGGAAGCCGACGAGGTCGTAGTGGCTCAGCACCCCCAAGCTGAGCTCCTGTTTCGGGATCGTGAACAGGAGGTCGGGGGGCGGGCAGGGGATGTGAAGAAAGAAGCCGATGGGGTTATTGAAGCCGCGCTGCCGCAACTCACGCGCAAGCGGGATCAGGTGATAGTCGTGGACCCAGATGATGTCGTCGGGCTCGATCAGCTTGGCGAGCTGATCCGCGAACAGACCGTTGACCCGCAAGTAGCCGGTCAAATCCGAGCGATTGAATTCCGCCAGATCCACCCTGTAATGAAGGATCGGCCAAAGCACTCGATTGGCAAAACCGTTGTAATATTCCTGGTAGTCCGCAGTCGACAGATCCGTCACGACATAGCTGACGTTGTCGCGCACCGTGATGCTCGGCTCCAGGTCGGGACTGTCGTCGACCTTGCCGCTCCACCCGAACCAGATTCCCGGCCTGTTCTTCAACGCGGCGTGAACCGCTACGGCTAGGCCGCCGGGCGGCGGCGCCTTGCCGGGCTCTGGAATCACCACACGGTTGGATACGATCACAAGTCGAGACACCAAGCGTCCTCCCAACTTTGTGACAGTCGCATTGCGGAATTGATGATGCCCGCCATCGAATAGGTTTGAGGGAAATTCCCCCACAGTTCGCCCGTCGCGGCGTGGAGATCTTCGGACAGAATGCCAAAATGATTGCGGTGGGACAAGATGTCGGTGAACCGCTCGCGCGCTTCCTCTCGCCGTCCCACCTGGGCAAGCGCGTCGACATACCAAAAGTTGCAGACCAGGAAGGCGGTTTCCGGCAGGCCGAAATCGTCGGCCGCCGTGTAGCGCATGATCTTGCCGTCGCGCATTAGCTCCTTGCCGGTGAGCTCTAGCGTTTTGACGAACCGTTCGTCGGTAGCCGCGATGAAGCCGAGCTCAGGAAGCAACAGATTGCTGGCGTCCAGCTCGGGCTGGCCGAAAGCGCCCGTCAAGGCACCGCGTTCCGGATTCCAGGACTGCTCGAGGATCGTGGCGCGCAGCCTTTGCGCCTCGCTCGACCACTGCGCGGCTTCGCGCTGCAGACCGAGCTTGGCCGCGATCCGCCCCAACCTGTCGCAGGCCGCCCAGCACAAGGCCGCCGAATAGGTGTGGACCCGCTTGCGTCCGCGATATTCCCAGATGCCGGCGTCCGGCTCGAGCGCGAAGCGCGACGCCTGTCTGCCGAGACCTTCCAGCCGGCGGAACAGGGATTCGTCGCCCATTTTCGGCAAACGCTCGTCGACGAACATCTGCGTGGCACCAAGCACCACGCTGCCGTAAACGTCATGCTGCACCTGGGTAACGGCCTCGTTGCCGACCCGAACCGGCTTGTTCCCCTTGAAGCCCTGCAGGTTCGGCGCGATCCACTCGTCCAGCGGGGTGCCCGGGATGATGCTGTGAACCGGCTGCAGGTGGCTCTCGTTGGTGATCGCCAGGTCGGTGATGTAGTTGATGTAGGATTCCATCGTCTGCGTCGCGCCCAGCCGGTTCAGCGCATGCACGACGAAGAAGGCATCCCGCAGCCAGCAGTAGCGATAGTCCCAGTTGCGGGTCGATCCATCCGCCTCGGGGATCGAGGTCGTATGGGCCGCGATGATGGCCCCGGTCTCCTCGAAACTGCACAGCTTGAGCGTAATGGCGGCGCGCGCCACGGCGGCCTGCCACTCATACGGCAGCGCCAGGTAGCGGACGTAGTCGAGCCAATAGGCCTGGGTGCGGTTGAGAAAATCCAGAACCGTGACGTCGAGCCCGCTCAGGAAGGGCTCGTCCGGCCCGAATACGATGGACAAAGGGCGGTTGAGCGCGAAGCTGACCTCACGTTCGATATAGGCCAGGGGCGCGTCGGTCGTGAGGCGAATGACATTGTCGCCGCCCATGTAGCGGATATGGTTCGACCCGCTCGCGATCTCCGTGATTTTGCGGCCGTAGTCATAGGTCGGACGCACGCGGATGGTGATGCGGGGCAAGCCCGCGACCGGCTCGATGCGCCGGATGATCTGGGCTGGGCGGAAGGTGCGCTCGAACCGTTCGAAGCGCGGCACGAAATCGATGATCTTGACCGAGCCGCCTTGCGCATCGGTAAGGACCGTCTCGAGGATCGCGGTGTTGCGGACATAGGCGGCGCGGCTCGAAACCTGATCGGCCAAGACGATGTCACAGAAACCCTTCTCCTCTTCGCCTGCGAGCAGGCGCGAGAAGAACGGATCGGAGTCGAAGCGGGGCGTGCACCACCAGACGATCCTCGCATTGGTGTCCACCATTGCGGCGACCCGGCAATTGCCGATCAGGGCATAATCGAGATTGCGCGCTGAGGTCATGCATTCACTCTTTCGGTTTCTGCGATTTGGCTCACCCAGTGACGCACATCCGAGGGGGATGCGAAAAGCCCTGTGGTGCCAGGTAAACGTGCGCCTACGGAATAAGCCAGCCCGCCGAAGTCGATGGCGGCCGCAAAACCGGGCTGGTCGGTCACGTCGTCGCCGATGAAAATCGGTTTGCGTCCGGCAAAGCGCGGCTGGGCGAGAAAGCGTCGGACCGCGACGCCCTTGTTAAAGGTCGATCCCTTCACTTCGAAGACGAAATGACCCGGCATCAGGCGCAGCCCCGAATCACTATGCCTCGACAGCAGGTTGCGGAGGTCCTCGTGCAGCCTGTCGGCCAACTCGGGAACGGCGCGGAAGTGGACCGCGAAGCTGAACCGCTTGTTTTCGCCGATCGTGCCCGGATAGGCGACGAGCATCTGAGTGAGATCATCCCAGATGGCTTGTGGGATGGCGTCGCTTTCGGACACCATGGTGGGCCCGTCCGGCTCATAGCGCATCTCGGCGCCATGCACGCCGCTGGCTCGGAAGCGGTTGGCCCCAAACAGGGTGTCGAGCTGGGCGATGGATCGTCCGCTGACCAGCGCCAAGGCGCCGTCGAGCGCCGCGCTGGCGCGCTCGAGATTTTTCGTCAGGGCCGCTGGCACCACCACGGCATCAGGACGGGGCGCGATATCGATCAGCGATCCATCCACATCGAAGAACAGGCACGTTTCGCCGAGGGGACGATCGAGCTTCATTGATCAGGGTCTCTCGCGTGTCGGGCCATGGACGGCCAGTTGCGATGGGGCTCGACGGGCCGCGCTGGACCGCATGTCCGTCTCAATGCCTCAGCATTACCGTGTGTTGCACTGCGGAACAATTAATCTTCCACCGGCGTTGCGACTAAGTCTTGACCATACGGTCCGCATCTCGTCAGGGGTCATTCATGAAGATCGCTCAGATTGCTCCTCTCATGGAAAGCGTACCGCCCCGCCTTTATGGCGGCACGGAGCGCATCGTGTCTTGGCTCTCTGAGGAACTCGTCAATCAGGGTCACGAAGTAACTCTCTTTGCGAGTGGTGATTCGATCACGGCCGCAAATCTCATTCCCTGCACCACGGAAGCCATTCGTCTATCGGAGACCATGAAGGAGTGGCTGCCGCATTACACCATGATGGCCGACAAAGTGAGGCGGCTCGCGCAAGCCTTCGACATCCTGCATTTCCACATCGACATGGTGCATTTCCCGCTGTTCCGCGGCTTGGAAAACAAAACGATCACGACCCTGCACGGCCGTCAGGACATGCCCGATCTCTGGCCGTTCTACCGGGCCTTCCCGAAGATGCCGCTGGTCTCGATCTCCGATTCGCAACGCGCGCCGATCGCCGAAGCGATCTTCGCCGGCACCGTCCTTCATGGCTTGCCCGCCGATCTTCACACGCCCAATTTCGACCCGCGCGGTGGCTATCTGGCGTTCCTGGGGCGGATCTCCGCCGAGAAGCGGCCCGACCGGGCCATCGAGATCGCCAAGGCGCTCGGACTGCCGTTGAAGATTGCCGCCAAGGTGGACAAGGCGGACGAAAAATACTTCCGTGAAGTGATCCATCCGTTGATCCAGGGCCATTCGGAAGTCGAGTTCGTCGGCGAGGTGGACGAGCGCGCCAAGACCAAGTTCCTCGGCGACGCGCGAGCCTTGTTGTTCCCGATCGATTGGCCCGAACCCTTCGGTCTCGTGATGATCGAGGCCATGGCGTGCGGAACCCCGATCCTGGCCTTCCGCGCCGGATCTGTGCCGGAGGTGATCGACGATGGTGTCACCGGCCGCATCGTGTCGTCGATGCCCGAAGCCATCGCGGCCATGCCTTCGGTGTTGGCGCTCGACCGACGTGGCGTGCGGCAAGCGTTCGACGCGCGGTTCACGGCGGCCCGCATGGCGCGCGATTACGTGGCTCTCTATCAAAGGCAAGCCGCGGCCGAGCCGATGGCCATGCGGGCGGGTCAGATTCGCGAGGCCGCCAGCCTCGCAATCGACGGCATCGTTTCGACCAATGGGGCTCGGTTTGCCAAGGCAAACGAAATTCAATGATCTTGGACAAAGAGCCGCCGGACTTGAGCCCTGAAATCACCAACGCCACCGAAGAACAGGGGCAGTTTTACATCACGGCCACAGGGCCTTCGTCGCGGCCACGGCAGGTCCTCAAGAACGGTGACACCTTCGCGGTGTTCGATGCTCACGGCGACATCGGAGCCTCGGCGGGCGGACCGGACGGTCTGTTCAACCACGACACGCGGTTTTTGTCCCGGCTCGAACTGCTCATTAACGGTGTGCAGCCGCTGCTCTTGGGTGCCACTGTCCGGGACGACAACGTGGCGATGTCGGTGGATCTCACCAACGCCGACATCTACCGCGACGGCAAGATCGCGTTGGCGCGCGACTCCATTCATATCGTGCGCACAATATATCTTTGGGGTGGCCTGGCGCACCAGCGCATTCATGTCTCGAACCATGACGGCTCGCCGCTGAACTTCACGGTGTCGCTGACCTTCGCGTCCGACTTTTCGGACTTGTTCGAGGTGCGTGGCACCCGCCGTAAACGCCGTGGGACCTCGACCCGCAGGGTCGAGAGCGACCACAGCGTCCGCTTTAGCTATATGGGCCTCGATGAGGTCGAGCGAGACACGCTGATCTGCTTCGAACCTGCCCCGGCGACGCTGGTCGAGGGGGCAGCGACATTCAACTTGTCGCTCGATGTCAATGGCTCGACCACGCTGTTCTTTGCCGCCGAATGCCACGGTCTGACCGAACCACGGCCGGAAACCTTCTTCAAAGGCTTCATCGACGCCAATAGGCACGAGAAGGCCATCACACGCTCGGTGGCGACGGTCGAGACCTCGAACGAGATCCTGAACGAGGTGATGTGCCGGGCCATGGCCGACCTCTATATGCTGATCACGCAAACCCCGCAGGGGCCGTACCCCTATGCCGGTACCCCCTGGTACTCGACCACATTCGGACGCGACGGCATCCTGACCGCCATCCAGATGCTGTGGTTCGATCCCGGGGTTGCCAAAGGGGTGTTGCGCCGGCTGGCTGCCTTCCAGGCCGACAGGTTCCACGCCGCGTCGGACGCGGAGCCGGGGAAGATCGTCCATGAGATGCGCGGTGGCGAGATGGCGGCGCTGCGCGAAGTCCCATTCGGTCTCTATTACGGCAGCGTCGATGCCACGCCGCTCTATGTCGTGTTGGCGGGTCTGTACATGGAACGGACCAATGACTTCGACACGATAGAGGCGCTCTGGCCCAATATCGAAAAGGCGTTGGCCTGGATGGATGGTCCTGGAGACCGCGACCGCGACGGCTTCATCGAATACCGCCGCGCTCAGGACACGGGCCTGCAGAATCAGGGTTGGAAGGATTCGTACGACGCCATCTTCCATGCCGACGGCAAACTGGCTACGGGGACGGTCGCGCTTTGCGAGGTTCAGGGCTACGCCTATATGGCGCGACAACTCGCAGCGAAGATGGCGCGGCAACTTGGATTTCCGGAACGGGCCGCATCGCTCGAGGCGCAGGCCGCGGAACTCGCGGTGAGGTTCGAGGCGGCGTTCTGGTGCGAGGACATCGGCACCTATGCCATCGCGCTCGATGGCGACAAGAATCCTTGCCGGGTCCGCAGTTCGAACGCCGGACAGGTGCTGTGGTCGGGCATCGCGCGGCCGGACCACGCCAAGCGCGTGGCCGAGGATCTGCTCGGGGCCAGCTTCTTTTCCGGATGGGGTATCCGAACCATCGCGATGGGACAGCCGCGCTATAACCCGATGTCGTACCACGACGGGTCGGTATGGCCGCACGACAATTCGCTGATCGCGGCCGGTATGGCCCGGTACGGGCACACGCATCTGGCGGAACGGGTGTTCGAAGGCTTGTTCGCGGCTGCCGCCTATATGGATTTGCGCCGCCTGCCCGAATTGTTCTGCGGCTTCCGGCGGCGCCGCGGCGCGGGGCCCACGCTCTATCCCGTCGCATGTTCCCCGCAGGCCTGGGCGGCCGGGACGCCGTTCCTGCTGTTGCAGGCCTGCCTCGGACTGGAGTTCGATCCCGGGGCTCGCACCATCCGCTTCCGCAACCCTCGAATGCCGTCCTTCACCGACGAGATCACGCTTCGCAACATCGGGTTTGCCGACGCCAAGGTCGACGTCATGCTGCGTCGCATGGACGACCACGTCGCGCTTCGGGTTTTGCGCAACACGGGCGAGATACAGGTCTCGATGAACCTGTC
>CAXTOT010000055.1:0-36425 GCA_964245915.1 uncultured Lichenihabitans sp.
TGTTCGCCAATTTCGACGGCGAATTCTCCGGTGTCCAGACCGTCTATGCCGGCAAGGGCGGCCTGCGCGTCGACTTCTGAACCGTCAACCAAACATGTGCGGAACGTGGCTCAGGCCGGAACGCCGTGGCGCTCGGCCGTCATGACCCCGAACGCCCGAAGCGAGCGCGAGATGGGTCCTGCCCCGATCCCGCGCGTGATGAACACGATCCTGGAGCGCCGGTCGCCATCCGGCCAAGCCGACAGATGGGTCGGAACATGCACGAGTTGCTGAACGCCGTGGATCGCGACCGGGGTCTGCGAACCCGCCACGTTGAGCAGGCCTTTGACACGAAGGATTCGCTCGCCGTGCCGATTCAGCAGCATGGTCAGCCAGAGGGCAAACAGCGTCCAATCCATTGCCTCCTCGATCTCCACCACGAAGGATCCGATCTCGCCATGCTGGCGCGCGGCGGTAGACCCCGTGTCTTCCGCGACCTCGACGCAGCGCATGCCGCCCAGCACCGAGGGGAGCGCCAGCCGCTCGCCGAGGATCGCGGCAGGATCGAGGTCGTCGGTCGAAGCGTTGAGCAAGGGGGCGTCCGGATTGATGGCGCGCAAGGCGTCGATGACGCCGGTCACGGCCGCCTCGTCGCACATGTCGGTTTTGGTCAGCACGAGACGGTCCGCGATGGCGGCCTGTTTCACGCTTTCCGGCTGGGTCGCAAGCTGTTTCAGGCCGTTGACCGCATCCACGGTGGTGAGCACGGCACCAATGCGGAAATGATGGCGCAGCACGGGATCGGCCGTGATGGTGCTGAGTGCCGGCAGCGGGTCGGCGAGCCCCGTGGTCTCGATGATCAGGCGTCGAAAGGGCGGCACGACACCGCGTGAACGCTTCGAATGAAGCTCGCGGATCGCCGCGGCAAGCTCGCCCCGGATGGTGCAGCAGAGGCACCCGGACTTCAGCAGCACCATGGTGTCGTCGATGCGGTCGAGCAGGTGGTGGTCGAGCCCGACCTCGCCGAACTCGTTGATCAGAACGGCACTGTCAGACAAGCCCGGATGTTTTAAGAGCCGCGCCAGCAGCGTCGTCTTGCCCGAGCCCAGAAAGCCGGTCAGCAGGAAGACCGGCGTGAAATCCGGAATGTCGCTCAAGACCGCCCCTCGAGCCTGTCCAGCAAGGCGGTATCGAGCGGGTCGACGGGCCGCCCCAGCAGCGTTTCGGCCGCGGTCCAAAGATGCGCGAGATTGTCGACGAGTTCGGTCTTGCCGGTCCGCGTCGACAGCAGGAAGGCGCTCCCCTGCCAATCGCTGAGGCTCAGCCCGAAGGGAGCCAGGATGCGATTGGCATGGGTGACTCTTCGAGCACGTTCGCGCCGCCTTTCCAACGGTCCCGTGTTGCGCGTGAACGCACCGGGCCGGGCATGAGCGTCGGCCCAGTGCTCCGAACCGCCGAGAACACCGCAAAGCGCACACATGAACTTTCCCGCTCAAAGTTTGGGGCGACCCCTTCTCCCCCTGCGGGAGAAGGTGGCCGAAGGACGGATGAGGGGTTTGTAGGTCCGACCACACCCCTCATTCCGCTTTGCGGACCTTCTCCCGCAAGGGGAGAAGGGCGGCTCAACCGTCGAGCTGTAACGAACAGCCTTTCCTAGTTCCCCCGCGGCGAGCGCTTGGCGAAATCGTCCGCCATTTCGTCCATGGTGACGAATTTCACGCCCGGATGCGCGATCATGTGCTGGTAGAGCCGCTCCAGCATCATCAGCACGTGCGGCCGGCCCGAGACGTCCGGGTGGATGGTGATGGGGAACACGGCATAGTCGTATTCCTTGTAGACCCAGTCGAACTGGTCGCGCCACATCTGCTCGATGTCGCGCGGGTTGACGAAGCCGTGGCTGCATCACGACTAATCGTTATCTCGGCGGCCCGATCAAGCCGCCGCTTGTGCGACCCTCCTCCTGCACGGGACTTCATGTCACGCTGCGGATCTTCATTTCCGGCCCGCGATCCCGCCCAAGGTGGAAGCATCGGCCTAAGCCTCGTTGCAAGATTTAGTCCGCACGAAAAGAGCGACGGGAGCAGCGTCACGGAACGCGTGGTTTGAGAGTGCCCCGAATTCTGTAATCTTTCCGGAATGCGGCGGAGGGAAAAGAATTTCCGCGCGCGGTTGTCGCAATCGACCCGAATTGAGCGTCGTTGGAGCAAGAGAGAACGGCGCCGGATCGGATGAAAATGGCCGACGATTCGTCGCGCGGTCGTCAGGAGCAAGCAAAGATGAGCCTTTCCTACCGCTGGGTTATCGTCGCCGCCGGTGGCCTGTTGGGCTGCGTCGCGATAGGGGCCATGTTTTCGCTGCCTGTTTTGCTCCTCCCCATCTCACGAGAGACCGGATGGTCCGTGACTGGCGTGTCCAGCGCCATGACGATCGGGTTTGTCGCCATGGCGTTGGCAAGCATGCTCTGGGGTCCTCTGTCGGATCGCTGGGGCCCGCGCCCGGTCGTGTTGATCGGCTCGATGATTTTAGCCGTGGCCTTGGCTCTGTCGAGCCGGGCGACATCGCTCATTGAGTTTCAACTGGTCTTCGGACTCGCTGTCGGTGGCGCGACCGCCGCGATCTTTGCGCCGATGATGGCCTGCGTGACGGGCTGGTTCGAAACCCATCGCAGCCTCGCCGTGTCTCTCGTTTCCGCCGGCATGGGAATGGCGCCAATGACCATGTCGCCTTTGGCGGCATGGCTCGTCTCGCTCTATAGTTGGAGGACCTCCCTCCTGGTGATCGCGGCCCTTGCCGCCGCCGTGATGATCCCGGTCGCATTCCTGGTCCGCCGACCGCCGGCTCTCGAAGGCCAGAATGACGTCGCCTTCCCGGGTGGAGAGCAGCAGTCCGCGATGTCCCTGGGGCAGGCCATGAGATCGCCCCAGTTCATCGTCCTCCTCTTGACCAATTTCCTGTGTTGCGCCACGCACTCGGGCCCCATTTTCCACACGGTGAGCTACGCGATAAGCTGCGGCATCCCGATGCTTGCCGCGGTCTCGATCTACAGCGTGGAGGGCCTCGCCGGCATGGGGGGCCGGATCGCCTTCGGCATCCTTGGAGATCGGTTCGGAGCCAAGCGCGTTCTGGTCTCAGGACTGTTGCTGCAGGCATTCGGCGCACTAGCCTATTTCTTTGTCCGTGATCTTGGCGCGTTTTACGTCGTGGCGGCGTTGTTTGGCTTCATCTATGCCGGTGTGATGCCCCTCTATGCCGTCCTCGCGCGTGAGAATTTCCCGCTGAGGATGATGGGAACCGTCATAGGCGGAACCGCAATGGCCGGCAGTCTGGGCATGGCAACCGGGCCATTGGCGGGAGGTTTGATCTACGACACTTTCGCCAGCTACCGGTGGCTCTATATCGGCGCCTGGGGAATCGGGATTGGCGCCTTCCTGATCGCATTCACCTTCAAGCCCTTCCCCAAGGCTCATCCTGCGCTGGCGCCAACTTGAATGTCGGCGACGTCCAGACGGGCGCGTGAGCCTAATCCGGGAAATCGGCTGACCGAGCCGGCAAGGATCCGCCAAAGCGTCGGCCGGGGTTCGCCCGACCTGGCTAGGAGCCGGGAGATAGACATCCCTCGGCCACTTCACCGTCCACCACCGGCGTTGACAAGATCGGCTACCGAAGCCGCCCATCAAGCCTTGTTGATCGCGTCCATTCTCACGATCAGCGCTTTCAAGCTTGCCGCGCAGTCTGACGGTTTCGCCCCAGGCGTGCGGAGATCGCCCAACACGGCATCGATCATGCCGTCAAGCTTCGTCCAGGTCGCCATATCCTTGGGCTTTAGCGTGGACTCGGCCTGGTCCCAGGACGTCTCGAGATCCTTGATCCGGGCCCGGGCGGCCGTGATGTCCCCCCGGTTCACGATCGCCAGTGTGTCGACCGCAATCGTCTTGAAGCTCGTGATATCGCCCAGCGAAGACAGGGCCACAACGGCGGCCCGGGACGGAGTTGTCTCTGCCACGGCCGCAACCGTGACGGAAGGCATGGCCGCGCCCGCGAGCAGCAAAAGTAAAACGAGCTTGGGTGGCTGCATCTTCATCACAAGTGTCTCCTGATGGGGCGAGGCATGTGGACCTCGCGCCACCCTGCTAAGCCTTCCGGATGAGGTCAGGCTTAGGCCCGCTGCCGATCGAGAGGACCCGAGCGGAAGCTCCGGCGGGGCGGACTGATGCCCGGCAGGCCTCCCATTCCCTATCGTCCGAGGAACTCCGCCTCGGATGCATATGCCTTCTGGGTGCCGCGCCGGGTGATCGAATCGGCCGCATAGGCGGCCGCCTTGGCAAGCGCTCCTTTGATATCGCGCGTTTCGACGAAGTAGCGCGCAAAACTGCCGATGAAGGCGTCGCCCGCGCCCGTGGTATCGACGGGGATCACGGGTACCGGCAGGATCGGTACCGTTTCGGTTGCGCTGACCAGCAAGGCGCCGCGTCCCCCCATGGTGACGATCACGGTCTCGATACCCTTGGCAATGAGGCTGCGTGCCGCCACTTCGACCTCGTCCTCGGTTCCCGCCGGCAGACCCGACAGGATGACGAGCTCGGTCTCGTTCGGCACCAGAAAGGTGGCATGCCGGATCTTGTCCGGATCGAGGTCCATGATGGCCGGCGCGGGGTTGAGCAAGGTCGCGATGCCATGCAGCCGACCGAATTCGAGCGCGGCATAAACGGTCTCGACCGGGATTTCGAGTTGCAGCAGGATCAGTGCGCAGCTTTTGAGATCGTCTGCGGCGCGATTGATGTCGGCGGGCAGAAGATCGGTGTTCGCCCCCTTGACGATCAGGATCGAATTCTCGCCCGAAGGCTCGACCAGGATGGTCGCAACCCCGCTCGACCGGCCCTGCACCTTGTCGACATGCCGTGTGTCGACCCCGTAGCGGGCAAGATTGCGGATCGTGTCGTCGGCGAACTTGTCGTCGCCTACCTTGGTCAGCATGAGGACGTCGGCGCCGAGCTTGGCGGCCGCCACCGCCTGATTGGCGCCCTTGCCGCCGTGCCCCATTTCGAAGGACCGCGCATCGAGGGTCTCACCCCATTGCGGCATCCGCGTCACATAGGTGACGAGATCGACCATGTTGCTGCCGATGACCGCGATGCGTCCTGCCATGTCAGCTTTCCTTCCTGTGCCGTTCGATGGTGGGCCCCACGAACCTGTAGAGCGGCATAGCCGAACCTGCCCGCTCCGCCGAGCAATTCGGCTGTTTCGCCGCGATCCGCAAGGCGGTCGGCATCTTGCGACATCGCGCAAGCTCGTTCAGACAGGTGCAGGACATATTGATGGGTCCGACATTGGCGGGACAGTAAGAGGCGGGGCGGAGCAAACCCCAAGCGGGAGGATTTGGATGAAGACTCGAATTGCGGCGGCCGTGCTGGCCTTGTTGGCCGGCGTCCGTTTGGCGGCGGCACAGGATGCTCCGGTCGGCGACCCCGCGGCGGGCGAGAAAACCGCCAGGGTGTGCAAGACTTGCCATCAATTCGGCCCAGGCGCCAAGAATTCGATCGGTCCCGTGCTCAACGGCGTGGTGGGTCGAAAGGCGGGGACCTTTCCCGATTACAATTATTCGGACGCTAACAAGAATTCCGGCCTGACCTGGGATGAGGCGACACTGACGGTCTACCTCAAAAATCCCAAAGCCAAGGTTCCAGGCACCAAGATGATCTTTGCGGGTTTTCAGAAAGACACCGACATCGCGAACGTGGTCGCCTTTCTCAAAACGCTCGGTCCGGACGGTCAGAAGCCATAGCGCCGTGCCGAATAGGACAAAGGTCCCGGATGGTCGGCTTCGGCCGGCCGGCATTGCGACGCAGACTGGCGGGCCGGCGCCAGGCCCGGCCTTAGCGATCGGGCTGGCCGACTGCCTGCGGTCGCATACGCGAGCCCTTCATGGCCAAGCCGAACGCTCCGGGATTTTTGGCGATTTGCTGCGCGGTCGGGCCGACCGTGCGGGTTATGTGCTGCTCTTGCGCAATCTGCTGCCCGCCTACGAGGCGCTGGAACGCGGTCTCGAGCACCATCGCGGCTCAGCCGCGATCCAGGCCTTCGCCAATCCGGACGTCTACCGATCGGGAGCGATCCGCGCCGATCTCGACGCGCTCGCAGGGCCCGATTGGGAGGGCTCGGTCCCGGTGCTGCCGAGCGCCGCTCGGTATGCCGATCGCGTTGCGGCGGTCGCGACCGAGGGAATGCTACTCATCGCCCACGCCTACGTGCGATACCTTGGAGACCTCAACGGCGGCCAGATCCTCAAACGCATGCTCGGCCGCACCCTAAACCTGGGTGTCGAGAGTTTGTCTTCCTACGACTTTCCCAACATCGTCGACCTTGGCTCCTTCGTTCCGCTCTACCGATCCGCCTTCGATGCCGCCGGAGCCCTGCTCGGGGCCACCGAACCGCTGCTCGATGAGGCCGCAGCGGCCTTCCGGTTCAACATCGACCTGTCCGAGGAAGTGGGACGCATGGCGTCCCTCGTCGCATCTCGTCGTTGAGTTTCCTCGAGCGTTCAGGAAGCGGCGAGTTGACCCCAACCGTCCGCACCATAAGCGCACGGCGCAATCCCTCCCGTGGCGGGAGGATCGAAATCTCCTCGGCCGGCGTTCTCATAAGAACGAAAGGTGCGGATGGACGGCGTCACCGCTGTCGCGGCTCTCGATGGGCCGACCTGTGCCGGGAGGGTTCGCCATGGCCTACACGCAGATGTCTTCGAAAGCGGGCGCCGCCGCGGACTTGCCGACGGTGCGGCGGATTTCGCTGGCCGACCTCGGGGCGGCGCTTCGGGAGGGACTCGACGATTTCTGGGCCATGCCCACACACGTCGTCTTTCTGGCCATCATCTATCCGGTCATCGGGTTGATCATCGCCCGGATCACCATGGGGGAAGACCTGTTGCCCCTGGCTTTCCCCCTCATCGCGGGTTTCGCTTTGCTCGGACCGTTCGCGGCCCTCGGCATCTACGAGCTCAGCCGGCGACGGGAGCAGGGGCTCAGCCTGTCATGGACCAACGCATTGGACGTGTTCCGCTCACCGGCGTTCGGATCGATTGCGGCGCTCGGCTTCCTGCAGATGCTGATCTTTGTCGCCTGGATCGCGACCGCGAACGCATTGTTCGGCGCGCTCTTCGGCGCGGTGCGTCCACATTCCATCCACGAGCTCCTCACCATGGCGCTCACGACACGGTCGGGCTGGGCGCTGATCATCTTGGGCAACGGCATTGGTTTGCTGTTCGCGGCTCTGGCGCTCACGCTCAGCGTCGTCTCGTTCCCGCTGCTGCTCGACCGTCGCGTCGGCGCCATGGCGGCGCTCGCTACATCGATCCTTGCGGTGCGCACCAATCCGGGCCCGATGGCGGTCTGGGGCATTATTGTGGCGGCAGCCCTTTTGGTCGGCTCGGTGCCGCTCTTCATCGGGCTCGCGCTCGTGCTGCCGATCCTCGGTCACGCCACTTGGCATCTCTATCGCAAGGTCGTTGTCCCGGCGGATGGGTTCGCGCCCGCGCGCGCTCGATCCTGACCGCGGCCCGCGGGTGCCCCGTCCAGGCCCCGCATTTCGGCGGAGCAACGTTCCTGCATTCCTGGCGAATCGAGTGGCCCTTGCCGCTGCCGTGGTTCTCGCCCTGCCGGCCTGGGGTGCCCAGCTTCCAAGCCGCACCGATGGCCGCCGTTACGCCAGGGCTCGGCGAACGCTCGCGGCCCTGGGCTACACGCCGAAGCCCCTGTCCGACCCGGGCAAATGCGCCGATGGCGACACGCGCTGCTATCCCGAACTGGAAGGCTGTTCCGGTCCAGGCGAGTCGGGCTGCCGGTATGTCTGGATCAAGGGCGAGACCGCGATCGAAATCGCCACCGTCAAGGAACCGCCCCTCGTGAGCGGTGTCCGTTGTCGCACCGCATGTGAATAGAGTGCTTTCCACGTCGAATCACACGCCGGGCAGACTCGACTAAATTTCGGGCGTCCACAGGGCTCCCGGCCGCGGGCAGCTTCAAAGGATCGCCTGCGTCCGCGTTGCGCATGGCACACCGCTTGCCTCCTGGGCCGCGGTCGGCGCACCATCCCGCGGCGGCGATTTCACCGCCATCATCGATGGACATCCGACCATGGATCTCGACAGTCTCGATCTCGCGAGCCTGCGCGCCCGTTATGTGACCGGCCGCTTCACGCCTATCGACCTCGTTCGGGCCATCGCCGAAAGAATGGCGGCCGCCACCGACCCGGCGATCTTCATCACGACGGTTCAGCCGGACGCCATGATGGCAGCCGCGCAAGCGCTCCTGCAGCTTGCACCCGAACCAAATTCGCTCCCGCTGTGGGGCGTGCCCTTCGCGGTGAAAGACAATATCGACGTCGCAAATCTTCCCACCACGGCCGCCTGCCCGGCTTTTGCCTACACGCCCCTCGAGGATGCAACGGTGGTCAAGCGGCTCCTGGCGGCCGGCGCGATCCTGATCGGCAAGACCAATCTCGACCAGTTCGCGACCGGCCTGAACGGAACGCGCTCGCCCTACGGGGTGCCGCGCAGCGTCTTCGACCCGGCCTATATTTCGGGCGGTTCGAGTTCCGGATCGGCGGTGGCGGTGGCGTCCGGACTAGCGAGCTTCGCGCTGGGCACCGATACGGCTGGCTCGGGCCGCATCCCGGCAGCCTTCAACAACCTCGTCGGCATCAAACCCACCCAGGGCCTTCTCAGCACAACGGGCGTCGTGCCGGCCTGCCGAAGCCTCGATTGCGTGACGATCTTGGCCAATACGGTCGCGGACGGCCTCGCGATCCGACACGTCGCCGAAGCGTTCGACGAGGCCGATCCCTTCTCCCGCCCGGCCACCCATCGCGATCTGCCCGCCGAAGCGCTGCGGGTCGGCGTGCTGGAGGGCCCGGAACGGGAATTCTTCGGCGATCCCGACACCGAGCACCTCTACGAGGAGGCGATCGGGCGCGCGCGCGGTCTCGGGGCCACCATCGTGCCCTTCGATTATGCGCCATTCCGCGAAGCCGCGGCCCTGCTCTACAACGGTCCTTGGGTGGCTGAACGGCTCGCCGCGATCGCCTTATTCATGGACACTCACGCGGATGAGGTCGAGCCCAGCGTTCGCACCATCATCGAGGGAGCGCGCCAGTTCAGCGGAGTCGACGTTTTCCAGGGCCGCTACGAGCTTGAACAGCTCAGGCGGCGAACCGACGCCGAATGGGCCAAGCTCGACGTGCTTCTCCTGCCGACCGCACCCACCACCTACACCGTTGAAGCCATGCTGGCGGATCCGATCAATCTCAATTCGCGGCTGGGCCTTTATACGAATTTCGTCAACCTTCTCGATTGTTCCGCCATCGCGGTGCCGGCCGGCTTCGGTGCGAGCGGCTTGCCGGCGGGCGTCACCGTGGTGGGGCGGGCGTTCGAGGACGACGCCCTGGCGCTGTTTGCCGACGGACTGCATCGGGCCAGCGGCGCCGGCATGGGCGCGACCCGCAAGCCGCTGCCGGACATCCGTCCCCAGCCGGCCACGCCGGAAGATTATTGCCCGATCGTCGTGGTCGGGGCCCATCTCAGCGGCATGCCGCTGAACCACGAACTCGTCGAGCGCGGCGGACGCTTGCTGAAGGCCACCAAAACGGCCGCCGACTATCGGCTTTTCGCCTTGAGTGAAGCCCGCCCACCCAAACCAGGGCTGGTTCACGAACCCGGCTTCGGCGGCCCCGGCCTGGACGTGGAAGTCTGGACCCTACCCCCGGCAGAGTTCGGTCGCTTCGTGACCAACATCCCTGCCCCACTCGGGATCGGCAAGATCGCGCTCGAAGATGGCAGCGCGGTCAGCGGCTTTCTGTGCGAGACCTACGCGGTTGCAGGCGCCGAGGACATCACGCACCTTGGCGGCTGGCGGGCCTATCTCGACATCCGCGTTTAGGCCCGGGTTGCGGACCAGTCTCGCTCAAATTGTCTTGAACTCGTCACAGGGCTGCGCCGGCGTGCTATAGAATCGGCTGGCGGGCGCTTCGTAGGTCCCGCTCGGGAGAAATCAAATGGCCAAGGGTGAACAGAAGAGTAACAAAGAGAAAAAGAAGCCCAAGAAGGAGAAGCCCAAGGACGAAGCCGCTCCTTCGCCGTTCGCCAAAGGCGGCAAAGCCAAGGGCTGACGCTAACATCCCGAGCATGATCGGCGCTTTGCCGGTCGTGTCAGCCGACGGGACCTATGATCGCCGGGTGACCGGTTGCTGCGAAGTGGCCGGCCCCTCGGTTTGGTCGGCGGCAGCATGCCGTGCTGTTGAGCCTCGATGAAGATCGCGACCTTCAACATCAACAATGTCAACCGCCGCCTGCCCAACCTGCTGGCGTGGCTCGACGAGGCGAAGCCAGACGTCGTCTGCCTGCAGGAACTGAAGTCGACCGACGCCCTCTTTCCCGAACGGGCCATTCGCGACAGGGGCTATGGCGCGGTGTGGCGCGGCCAGAAATCCTGGAACGGCGTCGCGATTCTGGCTAGAGGGGCCGACCCGATCCTGACCAGGACCGCCTTGCCGGGCGATGCCGACGATCTGCAGAGCCGCTACATCGAGGCAGCGGTCGAGGGTGTTCTCATCGCCTCGCTCTACCTGCCGAACGGCAATCCGCAACCCGGCCCCAAATTCGATTACAAGATCGCCTGGTTCGAACGCCTGATCGCACATGCGGCAGGCCTGATGGCTGCGGGCGTCCCGATTGTCCTGGCAGGCGACTACAACGTGGTGCCCACACCCTTCGACATCTACGTCACCAAGTCCTTCGACGACAATGCGCTGCTCCAACCGGAAAGCAGGGCCGCGTTCCAAAGACTGCTCAAGCAGGGCTGGACCGACGCGATCCGAACGCGGTTCCCAAACGAGCCGATTTATACGTTCTGGGATTACAAGCGTGGCCGACGGGGTCGCGATGCCGGGCTTCGCCTCGACCATCTGCTGTTGAGCCCGTCCGTCGCGGCTCGCCTCGTCGATGCGGGCGTGGACAGGTCCGTAAGGGGCCAGGACAACGCAAGCGATCATGCGCCGGCCTGGATCGCCTTGCGCTGACCCTTACGGGACCATGAGGTCGGGTGCCTTGGTGACCGACACGGCCACACTCACATGCAGGTTGTTGGTCACCGCATATTCGACGCCGGCCCCCACCGTGGCGGCGCCCTTGAGGCCCGATGAGTTGTTGAACAGGTTGTTGAACGACTGATCGGCCGCGAAAGAGCCGAGGCCGGGCCCGGTATTCGGCTTGGCCAGGACCACGCCAGCGGTCACGAAAGGCATCAGCCGACCCATGTCGTACCCGAGCTTGGCGTCCACCGCGGCGTAATCGAATCCGCGCACCCGGCTGTTGAGAAGGTGATACGGCGTGAACCCGGTCGAGCCTTCGACCCCGAGCACGATATTGTTGGCGAATTCGTGATCGTAGCCGGCCTCGACCGCACCCCCGAACCCACCCTTTACGCCCCTGCTGCCCGAGATGGCGAACACCTCGGTGCCGACGTGAAAGCCGCTCCAGATCGAGGGCGCCGGCTGAGGGTCCAGGGCCAGAATCGGCAAGGCCAAACCGTCGGCCTGGGCCGAAGCGCAAAGTCCGAGACAAGCGCAAACCGCAAGGGCGAGCTTCGATACCATCCACGTCTCCGGCGACCCGTCTCGGGCACCATCATAGTGGAGCTTCGGCGCGTGCTCAACCGGCACCCGGCGCCGCCGGCGCAGTGTCCCTCATTCATCGACCGCGTGATCAGAACGCGAGCCTCGCCCCCACGACCACGAGCGTGCTGGCCAGAATGGGCCGCAAGACAAGGTCCGGAACGCGGCCCGCAAAATGGCTGCCGATCGCGATGCCGGGGATGGAGCCGATCAAAAGGGACGTCAACAATGGCCAATCGATCGAGCCCAGGAACCAATGGCCGGCTCCAGCGATGAGCGTGAGAGGGACCGCGTGCGCGATGTCCGAGCCGACGATCTGCGCGATCGGGCGTTTGGGATAAAGCAGCAACAGGGCCGTCACCCCGATGGCACCGGCGCCGACCGACGAGATCGAAACAAGCACGCCGAGAATTGCACCGAGCACAACGGTGAGCAACATCGTGTCGCGGTCGGACAGTTTGTCGGTAAAGGCCCCCAAGTGAGCCGTGAGCCAGCCGCGAAACAGAAGGGCCACGGCGGTCAAAATAAGCGCGAAGCCCAAAACCGTGGTGATGAGATGGCTGGTTCCCTGACTGTCTCGATCCAGGTGAGCGAGGACCAGCAGCGTCACGAGCGTGGCGGGCACGCTGCCCGTCGCAAGGCGCCGCGTGATCCGCCAGTCCACGGTTCGATTGACGCCATGGACAGCCGTACCCGCGATCTTGGTCAGCCCCGCATACAGCAGGTCCGTCCCGACGGCGGTCGCGGGGTGGATGCCGAACAAAAGCACTAGAAGGGGCGTCATCAGCGAGCCGCCTCCCACCCCCGTGAAGCCCACCAGCAGCCCGACCGCAAACCCGGACGCCGAGTAGAGCGGATTGATCGAAGATAGGTCCATCATCTCGTCCTCGATCAGGGATCGGCTCGAACCCACTTGCGGCCGCGAACGCGCCGTCAAGCGCGAAGGGCTTCCGCGTTGCCCTCGACTCTAAGTAGGCTATAAAGTTTGTCAACTATGCTGGCCGACTTGGATGCCGGCATGTCTGCTTCACCGCCGCTCATACGTGCCGATCAATATGCCGCGCGCCAGCACATGGCCTTTCAACGCCGCCACAAAGGCGCTCCGCCCGGGCTCGGGATCGAGGGTTGGCTGCCGATCGAGCGCAAACACCTGGAATGCGTAGCGATGCGGACCATGGCCGGAAGGCGGGTCGGGCGGAAGGTATTCGGGCTTTAGAAAGGAATTCTTGCCCAGCAGATGCGGCTTGCCCGGGCTGCCGGGGCTCTTCAGCTCGCCTTTGACCAAGGCACCTTCAGGGGGCAAGCCGAGGGCAATGGCGTGCACCAGCGGCTCGGGTGTGGGACTATCGGCATCCTCGATGAGCAAAGCCACCGCGACGGTTCCAACGGGGATGTTCTGCCACGTCAAGGGGGGCGAAAGCTTGCGGCCGTCGTCCGTATGGATGGCTGGGATCGCGCCTTGATGGCGGAAGGCAGAGCTCTCCACCGCAACCGTTTCGGGAACGTCGGCGAAGTCCCTGGCGGACGCCAGCTTCTCAAGGCCCGGCCGGACACCTTTCAGGGCTTCACCCAGGGTAGAGGGAAGCGTTTCCAGCATCGCGTTGTCCCCAACCCTAGGTGAATATTTGCGTGTTAACGCGCAAGGTCGGACAATCGGTCCTGCCAAGATCTGGGGAAGCGCCCGCGACGTCGCGGCGCGCCATTATCGATCTCTCAACCAAAACTATGTTCCATCGCCGACGTGCGGCATCTTCGTGTTAAGTTAACTTTTGGTACAGTCACTCCATGCATTGATGCGGGATGCCGGCGCAGCCCCTCCAACCGCAGCATCGACGATTAATGGCCGCTTCCGACCCAGGAAATCGCGTCCAAGGGCGGCGCCCGGCGCCGGCCTTGCCGAGCGATGAGCCAGGCCATGGCTCAGGGCGCGACACTGAACTGTTGATCGCTGTCTTCAACCACGTCGGTCAGGGCCTCCTCGTCATCGACCGCACCATGCGGGTGACGGAACTCAACGAGCGTTTCAGCGCCATTTTCGGGTTCGAGCCCGGGACCATCCGGGTCGGCATGACGATGCGGGAACTCGTGGCAGCCGCCCATGCCCGGGGGCACTACGGGGAGGCCACGGTACAGGAGGCTTTCCAGGGTTGGATCGATCGACTGGCGGCAGCCACGTCGGGCCAACGCATCATCAAGCTCACCAATGGCTTGACGGTTTCCGCATCCTACATCCCCTTCGCGAACGGGTGGGTGCTGACCTACGAGGACGTTTCCGAGCGGCTGCGCAACAAGGCCGCCCTGGAGGCAAAGAACCAACTCTTCGATGCGGCGCTGAAGCACGCACCGCATGGTTTTTGTATGTTCGACGCAAAAAACCGGATGATTCTGTGCAATCCGGCCTACATGCGCCTGTACGACCTGCCGTTCGATCTCTGCGAACCCGGCACGCCGCTCGACATCATTCTCGAATACCGCAGCGCGCATGGCAATGCGCCCCGCGATCTATCGAGTTATTTCGAAACCATCGAGGTTGCACGGTCGACCAACATTTTGATCAGCGAGGATGTACCGCTCCACGACGGCCGCATGATCCGAATTACCAACAATCCCATGGCGAATGGCGGCTATGTCGCGACCCACGAGGATGTGACGGCAGCCATCCGCGCCGAGACACAGGTCCGCTACCTTGCCTCGCATGACGCGCTGACGGGTTTGCCGAACCGAACCGCCTTGCACGAACGGCTTAGAAACGCCCTGACCGGGCTCGGCCCAGACGAGCATCTGGCGGTCCTCTGCCTCGATCTCGACGCGTTCAAGGTCGTCAACGAGACGTTCGGACACACGGTCGGGGACCGCTTGCTTCAAATCGCGACCGAACGGTTCAGAGCCGCCATGCGCCCCACCGATATGCTGGCGCGCCTGGGCGGGGACGAGTTCGTGGCCATTCAGGTCGGCTTGTTGGGACCCGAGGAGGCCGGTGCCTTGGCCGAACGACTGGTCGGGCGGATCAGCGCCCCCTTCGATATCGATGGCCAGACGGTCACCGCCTCGGTCAGTATCGGGATCGCGTTCTGCCCCAACGATGGCATCGAGGTCGGGACCGTATTGAAGAACGCCGGCCTGGCGCTCTACAGCGCCAAAATGGATGGCCGCAACACGTACCGATTTTTCGAAGCCGCCATGGACGCCCCCGTGCAGGCGCGCCGCCGCCTCGAGCGCGACCTTCGTGCGGCGCTGACCAACGATGCCTTTCACCTCAACTATCAACCCGAGGTCGATGTGGAGACGGGCGCCATCACCGGCTTCGAAGCCCTGCTGAGATGGCAGCATCCCGAGCGGGGCCTCGTGCCGCCCGCTGAATTCATCGCCGTGGCGGAAGAGACCGGACTCATCGTGAAGATCGGCGAATGGGTGCTGCGTCGGGCCTGTACCGACGCGGTCAAATGGCCCGCCCATGTAACGGTGGCGGTCAATCTCTCCCCGATCCAGTTCAAGACCGGTAATTTGCCTTTGGTGGTGCTTGCCGCGCTCGCGGAATCCGGGCTTCCCCCCGCCCGGCTCGAACTGGAAATCACCGAATCCGTGCGCCTGATCGACAACGAGCCGACGCTCGCGACCCTGCACCAGTTTCGCGCGCTCGGCATCCGCATCGCGCTCGACGATTTCGGCACCGGCTACTCATCCCTGAGTTATCTGCGCTGCTTTCCGTTCGACAAGATCAAGATCGACAAGTCCTTCATCCACGATCTCGTCGAGCGCCCGGACTGCGCCGCCATCGTCAAGGCGGTCGCCGATCTCGGCCGGGCGCTCGGCATGACCACGACCGCCGAGGGCATCGAGACGGCGGAGCAACTGGACATCGTCCGGCAGCAGGGATGTCGGGAGGCGCAGGGATTTCTCTTCAGCGAGCCGCGCCCCGCCGATGAGGTCCAGCGGCTTTTGGGACAAGATCCAGGATCTCCCGCCAAGGCGGCCTAAACACTTTCGCGGCAAACGCCGGCTCTGTAACAAAACCGTCAGACACAACCGCGACGGTGCCGCTCTTGTCCGGAGCCCCGATTCGATGGATTTCCACAGACGTTTCACCGTCCTGATGTGCGCCCCCAATTTCGATCCTGACGACCTCGAGGGCGTACGGGTGCTGGAGATCGTGGCGGCCGTACAGAGGCTCGGCTTCGAGGTGGTACGGGCGAGGCGGGTCGACGATGCCGCCATCGTGGTCCAGACCGATGCCGCAATCGGCTGCATGGTGGTGGACTGGGGCAAGCGCGGGCTCGACGGCAAGGCCGCGGCCTTGATCGACCTCATGCGCAAGCGCGGCCTGGAAATGCCCATCATCATCATGGTGCGGCGCAAGCGGCTCGAAGACATCCCCGTCGAGGTGCTGGATTTCATCGACGGCTACATCTTTCTTGCCGAGGAAACCCCCGACTTCATCGCCCGCAATCTGGTGAGCCGGGTCAAGCGCTATGCCGAAACCCTGAAGACGCCCTTTTTCGGGGCCCTGGTGGACTATGCCGAGGAAGGCAACCAGCTGTGGACCTGCCCGGGCCATAACGGCGGCATTTTCTACAACCGCAGCCCGATCGGCCGCATCTTCGTCGAGCATCTCGGCGAAGCGATCTTCCGCGACGATCTCGACAACTCGGTGCTCGATCTCGGCGACCTTCTGACCCACGAGGGACCAGCCCTGCAGGCCCAAAAGGAAGCTGCCGCAATTTTTGGCGCCGAAAAGACCTATTTCGTGCTCAACGGCACCTCCGCCTCCAACAAGATCGTGCTTTCGGCCCTGGTGGCCGAGGGCGACCTCGTCCTGTTCGACCGCAACAACCACAAGGCGGCGGTGCACGGCGCCCTGCTGCTCGGCGGCGCCATCCCGGTCTTTCTGCCGACCGACCGAAACTGTTACGGGCTGATCGGGCCGATCTACCACGAGGCGCTCGACGAGACGAAGATCAGGGCGGCTATCCGCGCCAATCCCCTGGTCCAAGACAAAGAGGCCTGGCGGCGCGAGCGCCCGTTCCGGGTCGCGGTGATCGAACAATGCACCTACGACGGCACCATCTACAGCGCCGAGATGATCTTGGCGAAGATTGGCCACCTCTGCGACTATATCCTGTTCGACGAGGCCTGGGCCGGCTTCATGAAGTTCCATCCGCTCTTCGTGGGTCGATCCGCGATGGGGCTCAAGAACCTCGACGAGACCTCGCCCGGCATCATGGCGACCCAATCCACCCACAAGCAGCTCGCGAGTTTCTCCCAGGCCTCACAGATCCACACCAAGGACCGTCATATCAAGGGTCAGCGCCGGCGCGTGGAGCACCGGCGCTTCAACGAGAGCTTTCTGCTGCACGCCTCGACATCGCCGTTCTATCCGATCTTCGCCTCGCTCGACGTCGCGGCACAGATGATGAAGGGCCGCTCCGGCGTGGTGCTGTGGGACGACACGGTCCGCCTCGGCATCGAGCTGCGCAAGAAGTTGCGGGCCATTGGGCATGAACTTGCCGAGAAGGAGCAGGACCCCGCGCGGCGCTGGTTCTTCGATCCCTTCGTGCCCGAGCACGTGACCATGCCGGCCACCGAGGATGGCGCCGCGCGCGAGCTCGCCTGGGAAAACGTGCCGACGGACGATCTCGCGGCCGATCCGCGTTATTGGGAACTAGCCCCCGGCGCCGCCTGGCATGGTTTCACCCACGTGGCGCCGGGCTATGCTATGACGGACCCCAACAAACTTACCCTCCTGACGCCCGGCTTCGAGCGCGCCACGGGCCGTTATGCGGAGCATGGCGTTCCGGCCCCGATCGTGGCGCAATATCTGCGCGAGAACCAGATCGTGGCGGAGAAGAACGACCTCAACTCGCTGCTCTTCCTGCTGACGCCGGGGGTCGAGTCCAGCAAGGCCGGCACGCTGATCAGCGCCCTGGTGGCGTTCAAGCGTCTGCACGACGACAATGCGCCGCTGGAGGACGTCATGCCGGAGTTCGTGGCGCGCCGGAGGAGCCGTTACGCGGGTCTGCGCCTGCGTGACCTCTGCGCGGATCTCCACGCCTTCCACAGAGAGGCCGGCACCAGCACGCTGCAGAAAGCCCAGTTCGAGCCGGACCACCTACCGGAAATGGTGATCCCGCCCCACGAGGCGGCCCGGCATCTCACCCGCAACGACGTCGACTACCTGCCCATCGATCAGATCGAGGGCCGCGTTGCCACCACGCTCATGCTGGTCTATCCCCCCGGGATCGGTACGATCCTTCCCGGCGAGCGCCTGACGGAGCGCGCCAGGCCCATGCTGGACTACCTCAAAATGTTCGAGCGGAGCACCAACCTGTTTCCAGGGTTCGATCCGGAAATCCAGGGCCTCTACCGCGAGGCGGACGGTGCGGGCGGCATCCGCTTCTTCACTTACGTCTGGCGCGAGGCGCGGTGAGCTTGGATCAGGGCCAGATTTTGATCCGCCCCTCGACGGACGCGGATGTGCCGGCCATGTTGGCCATCTACGAACACCATATCGCGCGCGGGGTTGGCGATCTCGGCGATTACGATGCCGAGACGCCCGACGCGGAAGACCTCAAACGCCGCCGCAAATCGATGCGCAAGAAGCGGCTGCCGCATCTCGTGGCCGATGCCGTCGGGATCGTGGCCGCCTATGCCTATGCGGTGCCGTTCCGCAAGCGGCCCGCCTACAGGTTCACTCTGAAACATTCGATCTACGTGCATCCGGACTACCTGCACGCGGGGATCGGCCGGCGGTTGCTGCCGGCCCTCATCGAGGCCTGCGCGCTTGGCGGCTACCGACAGATGATCGGCTATATCGACGGCGCCAACGACGCGTCGCTGAAGCTGCACGAAGCCTGCGGGTTCCGGCAGGTCGGGCGACTGCCCTCCGTCGGCTTCAAGTTCGGCCGTTGGAGCGACAGCATCATGGTGCAATGCGCGCTCGGCGAGGGTGATCGGAGTTTCCCAGCCATTCCCCAGGGCGGGGTGGTCGGGCCGAAACTCGCTTAGGAGCGATGCCAGCGAAAGTTGGCTGGCGGCCTGGCGGCTCGAACAAGGGTGGACCTCGGCTTTTTCCGGCCTATATCGACGGCAATGCTGGCCAACCGAACGGAACCAAGGGAAAACGCCCATGTCGGACATCACGCTTTGGGGCTTTGACGGCTCCACCTATGTGCGAACCGTCAAAATGCTGCTCGCCGAAAAGGGCGTCACGGACTTCAAGCAGGTGCCGCTCAACGTTCTCGAGGGCGAGCCGAAAGAGCCCGAGCATCTGGAGCGCCATCCCTTCGGCAAGGTCCCGGTGCTGGACCATGACGGGATGCGCATCCTCGAAACCGCGGCCATCACCCGCTATCTCAACGATGTTCTGCCAGGCAAATCACTGATTCCGGCAAGCCCCAAGGATCGCGCCCGGATGGACATGATCATGGGCATCGTCGATTCCTACGGCTACGGTGCCTTGCTCGGCGGCGTCGCGGCCTATCATCTCTTCCCCGATTTCGTGGGCGGCAAGAACGACGCGGCGCGGAACAGTGGGATCGAGAACGGCCACAAGGTGATCGAATTCGCCATGAAGACCAAAGGCTCCTCGCCCTTCATCGCGGGCGATCTGAGCCTGGCCGACCTGTATCTCGCGCCGATCGCCTTCTATGTCTCGCTGACGCCCGACAAGGACGCGGTCTTCAATCCCGAAGGCTTTGCGGAGTGGTGGGCCAAGATCCAGGCCTTGCCCAGCTTCAAGGCGACGCAACCGAACCTCGGCTGAATTGACCGTCGAATAGAAGCGGTGCCTTGTCCCACGCCAGGACAAGCGCGGTCAGCCCTTCGACGCGCTGTTCCGCTAGCGCCGCGCTGCGGTCGAATGTCCGAACTGGCCCCAAAAAAGCAGGCCATCCAACATGGCCGACGTCACGCGCACGGGCTCCGACACAACCACTCCGCCTAGCCATGGCGTTTCGCTCCGCGCGGCTTTCCGGGTCTGGCTGCGGGTTGCCGCGCTGAGCTTCGGCGGGCCAGCCGGTCAGATCGCGGTGATGCATCGCATTCTGGTGGAGGAAAAGCGCTGGATCTCCGAGAGCCGGTTCATGCATGCGCTGAACTACTGCATGCTCCTGCCTGGCCCCGAGGCCCAGCAGCTCGCCACCTATATCGGCTGGCTGATGCACCGCACGCGGGGCGGCATCATGGCGGGCGGCTTGTTCATCCTGCCCGGCCTGGTGGCGCTGATGGTGCTCAGCATCGTCTATGCGGTGTGGGGCGAGGTCGGCGCCGTGGCGGGGGCCTTCTTCGGGCTGAAGGCCGCGGTGCTGGCGATCGTCGTGGAGGCCGTGATCCGGATCGGCCGACGTTCGCTGAAGAGCCGGCCCATGCAGGCCCTCGCGGCGGCGGCCTTCGTGGCGATCTTCTTCTTTGCCGTGCCGTTCCCGGTCATCATCTTGGCGGCCGGCCTGATCGGGTTCTACGGGGCGCGCCGCGGAGACCCGGCCTTTCTCGGGGGAGTCGGCCACGGCTCGGCCAAAACCGGTCCGGACGCGGGGAGCCTGCTGGGCGAGACCATCCCGGATCACGCCCATCCTTCCGCCGGGCGCGCGCTCCGCGTGGCTACGCTGTGGCTGGCACTCTGGCTGGCGCCCGTCATCGCCATCGTGGCGGTAGGAGGAGCCGGCAGTAGCTTCACCACGATCGCGGTCTTCTTCAGCAAGATGGCGCTGGTGACCTTCGGCGGCGCCTACGCGGCGCTGGCTTACGTGGCCCAGCAGGCGGTCAGCACCTATCACTGGGTGACGCCCGGGGAAATGCTCGACGGGCTCGGCATGGCCGAGACCACGCCCGGCCCGCTTATCATGGTGCTGCAGTTCGTCGGCTTCATGGCGGCGTTCCGCGCGCCCGGCGCGTTTCCACCGCTGCTGGCCGGTGTGCTCGGCGGTCTGCTCACCACCTGGGTGACGTTCACACCCTGCTTTCTCTGGATCTTCCTCGGCGCGCCCTACATCGAGCGGCTGCGCGGCAACACGCTGTTGTCCGGCGCGTTGTCGGCCATCACGGCGGCCGTGGTCGGCGTCGTGCTCAATCTGGCGGTCTGGTTTGCCGTTCACACGTTCTTTCGCGCCACACGCCACGTCGCTGGCTTCGGCCTCAGCCTCGACGCGCCCGTTCCTGCCAGTCTCGATCCGTGGAGCCTGGTGCTCGCGGCCGGCGCCGCCATCGCGATCTTCCGCTTCAAGGTCGGGATGATCCCGACGCTTGCGGCCTGCTGCGCGGCCGGCGTCGCCCTGCACTGGTTGGCCTGCTGGCAGCCAAATCCCTTTGAAAACTGGCTATGAGTCGCGGGCCCGTTACCGACCACTTAGGCCAACCCCGAGACTCGCGTCTCAGAATGCTTGGTCCTGCCGGCAGGACGCATCGAGCCTGTACCTCGAGCCGTCCGCGAGACGGA
This sequence comes from uncultured Lichenihabitans sp., assembly GCA_964245915.1. Classification (GTDB taxonomy): domain Bacteria; phylum Pseudomonadota; class Alphaproteobacteria; order Rhizobiales; family Beijerinckiaceae; genus Lichenihabitans. Next base: position 21,071 of record CAXTOT010000055.1, read on the forward strand.
CCGCGTCCCGGCCGATTTGAACGGACGACAAGCCACCAAGCTGGCATTTTGCGGCACTGCCCGCGCGGACCCACTCGCCGTAACGTTTATACCAGCCGACGCGAACGCCATCCGAATAGCCCACGTAACCGGAGCATCCCGGGGTCGTGGTCGGGGTTCGGACGAGCACACAGCCCGCCTGCGCGGATTGCGCGACTCCCGTGGCAAGGGAAACGAGAGGGAGCAGAATTTTCAGGCGCATCGGCGATCTTGGCTATCTCGACCAAATTGGGATCAATGTGCCTGCCCCATTTCGCTTGATCAAGCGGCAAAGTCGGCAGCCTCTATAACCCGCGAGGTGGCGTTCGTGCCCCGATCTCCCTCGAGGCCTATCTCACCCCCATCAAGGTTCGAGATCGGCCAGGCGCTGACGCAAGCTGCGCGCGAGGGTCTTGCGAATCCGCTCGGCACTTTCCGGAAACTCGGTCAGCACCCGGTGGAACAGCCGCCGGGTGATCTTCAAGACGGTCGTGGGTTCCCGCGCGATGGCGGTGGCGGGCCGCGGCAAGGCCGAGATCAGCGCGCGCTCGCCGATCAAACCCCCGGGTCCCACGATCTGGCGCGCCGGGCGACCCTCGCCGGAACTGTCGAGCGCCACCGCCCCAACCATGACGATGAAGCCGCCGTCCCCCGTCTCGCCGCGCCGGAACAATACGTCGCCGGTGCGGAACATGCGGGTCTCCCCCGAAAAGGCCAGGAGCCGAAGCGCCTCGGGGCCCAATTCGGAAAACAATGGAATTGCCGACAGTCGCCGGATGTCCTGCTCGAGGGTCACGGACCTGGCCTTTCCCGCGGTTGCCGGGCCATCACGGCACCAACCGATAGCCGCCCGCCTCGGTCACCAGCAATTGGGCATTGGCCGGATTGGTTTCGATCTTCTGCCGCAGTCGATAGATATGGGTTTCCAACGTATGCGTCGTCACCGCGGAATTGTAACCCCAGACTTCCCGCAGCAGCGTGTCCCGGTCCACCACATGCTCGCGCGCGATGTAAAGATAGCGCAGAATCGCGGTTTCCTTCTCGGTCAGGCGCATACGTTCGCCGGCCTCGCTGGTAAGGTTCTTGGCGCTTGGGCTGAACGTGAAGGTCCCGATCTGGAACAGCGCATCGTGGCTCCCGTCGTGCTGACGCAGATGCGCCCTGATCCGGGCGAGCAGGACCGCGAAACGAAAAGGCTTGTTGACGTAGTCGTTGGCGCCCGAATCCAAGCCGCGCACGGCATCGTCGTCGCTGGCGTAGCCGGTGATCAGGATGATCGGATTCTTGAAACCCCGATCACGCATGATGCGGACGGCCTCGCGCCCGTCCATGTCGGGCAGGCCGACGTCGAGAACCACGACGTCCGGCGCCTCGGACTGTGCCAACGCGAGGGCGTTCGCGGCCGTGGACGCCTCACAGGGGAAGAAATCGTCGTGAAGGGAGAATTGCTCGAAGAGGAGTTCACGAAGATCATCGTCGTCGTCGACAATCAGGATCTTGCGAGCCTGAGACATGCAGCATTCCTTGGTCCTTCGATCATGCGCGCCCGAGACGGGCGCGATGGACCGGAGGGTTTCATCGGGCGCCAAATTGCTCAAAGATTGCAACGAGCGCAAGCCTGAAGGGCGCCGGACCCGCCAATGAGATACGCCATCAACCGCTTCCCAGCCATGTCGCAACCCGACACGCCCCCAGGAAGGCGCGGGCTGGGCCATCTGCGGGTGTGCCCGAAACCTGGCCATCGCGGCGAGGCCGTGTTGCTCGCCGGAGCCTTGAGCCTGCCCTGCGTGATTGGGCCGGCCGGCATGACGGCGCGCAAGCGCGAGGGCGACGGCGCCACCCCGAGGGGTAGCTTCCGGCTGGTCTCCTGTTTCTATCGAGCCGATCGCGGGCCAAGACCGTCGACGCGCCTGTCGCTCCGCGCGACCCGCCACGACGACGGCTGGTGCGACGATCCCTCCGACCGCCGCTACAACCGGCCCGTACGGCTGCCGTTCGCGCCCAGTCACGAGTCGATGTGGCGTCCTGACCGTCTCTATGATCTCGGCATCGTGGTGGATTACAATCAGTCGCGTCCCCGCAAGCATCTCGGTAGCGCCATCTTCATCCATGTGATGGCGCCCGACGCGACCCCGACGGCCGGCTGCGTGGCCCTGCGCCCCGGCGATCTACGCCGGCTGCTGCCCCGGCTCGCGCGCGGCTGTCGCATCCGCATCGGGTGATACGGCGGCCGTCACGGCCCGTCTGCCGGGCCTGCCCCGGCGCGGCCGGTTGACCAGCAGGATCACCAGCGCGATGGCGAGCGGCACCCATCCCCACAGGCTGCCGATAACCACCATGGCGGCCGTCACCCCGAGCAGCATGGACATCACCATTTCCATCATGGCCAACAGCTTGGATTCGCGATGGCGTGCCGCAAAGCCCGAACGCTTGGCGGGCTTGGTGTGCCAAAGGCTAAGCACCATGGCCATGCAGACCGCGAGCGTGGCCAGGAGCGCCGTGACGATCGCGACGCGCCACGACAAGGTGGCGAGCCAGACAAGCGGGAGCACGGCCAGCATCGAGGTCAACTGCCCCACGGCCAACAGCTTGCCGAATTGCAAGACGCGCGGTCGCACCGGCGCGCTGGCGAGCAGGTCGGGAGCATCCTCGCCCGAAAGGCTGAGCCAGGTCATGGAGGCTGCGACCTGGTACGACACCACGACGATCATCGGGGCGAGCGCGAGCGTGATCGGCCCGCCCGGACCGGCACCGCTCCACACCATGGCCAGCATCGGGGTCATGTAGAGAATCTGCAGAAGCAGTTGCGACAGAATCCAGGGATCGCGGCGGATCAGCCGCCACTCTTTGGCGCGGAGGCAACGGCCCAGCCGCGTCGCGAACCGCCGGTCCACCCCGGTGCCGGCGCGCCGCGTCGCCGGGGCATGCGGAACCGAGGTGGCGGCCACCACGCCGAGCGCGAAGCGTCGCCCCAATCCGAGCGTCGCGAAAACGTAGCATGCCGCCGCCAGCGCCACCCACGCCAGGAGATTGCCAGCCTCGCCGGCCGCGGCCCGAACCGGCAGCATCAGGAGATCGCCGAGCCAGGCGGGCAGAACGAGATGGCTCAGAAATCCGGGGAGGATGGAGCGGCCATGCATGAACCGGCTGAGCTGAAGCCAGATCATGAAGCCGCCCCCGAGGAAGGTTGCGACGATCTGGGCCGAGAGCCGCGTCCGCCGCGGGCCCAGCACGGTGAACATCGCCATGCCGAGCGTCAGGCTGGCGGCGGCAGCCAACAAGGCGCCGGCCGCAAGGGTCGGAAGCAAGGCCAGGCTGCGCCACGCCCCTCGCAGCAGACCGACATCCGCTACAGGCAGAACGAAGATGGCGGCCGAAGCCGAGGCCCCTAGCGCCACCGACAATCCCCGCACCGCGAGGACAATGCGGGCCGGAAACGGGGAGGACAGCAGGAGATCGAGATCGCCGCGTCCGTACAGCGATCGCGTGACGCTGTTCAACGTCTGGGCCGTCATAAGCAGCATCACGAACGCGACCCCGGGCCGGAGCTCAGCCAGGGTATCCGCCTGATCCGCGCCGCGCGACGCGAGGCGGACAAAATCCTGCCCCACCGACCAGACCGCGACGTGCAGGACCAGCAACAGCACTACGACCAGAACCGCGAGGGCCCGGTCGTTCAAAAGGCGAAAAGTGTCGCGGAATTCCCTCCACGCAATCTCGACGTCGTGACTGAGCAGCAAGCAGACGGCCTCGGCGAGCGGCCGCATCGCTCAGGCGGCCTCGGCCTGGGGGGATTTGGTGAGCGCCAGGAAAATGGCCTCGAGCCCGGCGTCACCCTGCCCCATGGCATGGGCCAGTTCGCTTACCGTTCCCTCGGCGACGAGCCGCCCCTGACGGATGATGCCGATGCGGTCCGCCAGGCGCTCGGCCACCTCGAGGATATGGGTGGTCAGGATCACGGTGGCGCCGCCCGCTACCCGTTCGGCCAAGAGATCCTTGACCTGGCGGGCCACGGCGGCGTCGAGCCCGGTCAGCGGCTCGTCGAGGATCAGGAGCCGCGGCTCGTGGATCAACGCCCCGGCCAGTGCGGCCTTCTGCTTCATGCCGCGCGAAAATCCCTCGCAACGGTCGACTCTTTGCGTCCAAAGGTCCAGGATTTTCAAGAGGTCGTGCGCGCGCCTGCGCGCCAGGCCCGCTTCCACGCCCCAAAGGCCCGCCACGAATTCCAGGTATTCGAGCGGGTTCAGCTTGTCGTAGAGCATCGGATCGTCGGGCAGCCAGGCCACGATCCGCTTGGCCCCGATCGGGTCGCGCGCCGTATCGATGCCGAAAACCCGGATGGAGCCACGATCGGGGGGCAGCAAGCCCGCCACCATGCGCAGCGTCGTGGTCTTACCCGCCCCGTTCGGCCCGAGCAGGGCGTAAAGCGTGCCAGCTTGCACGGTGAGATCGAGGTTGTCGACCGCCGGCTGTCCGAATGTCTTGCAAAGGCCTCGGATTTCCAAGGCGGGCGGGGACGCGACGCTGTCGAATTCGCTCATGCGCGGGATCATCCAGCCAAGAAGTTGCAGAACCCTTGGGCAAGCGGGATCAATGTCGATTGATTCCGGCATTGCGATGAATGTCCGTTAGCGACAAGTGACATTTCCTAAGGGTTCTGGCCGCCGCACCGAACAGCCGGGCTTGTCGGGCGTTAAAGTCCATGACCGGCCGGCCATTTGGCCGCAACGAGTTCGGCGTTCACTTGGTGGAGTTTGATATGCGTAGTTATGTGGTGGCCAGTTTGGCGGCATCGATCGCGGTTTTGTCGGCTGGAGTTCCGGCTTCGGCCTTCCCGGTGGAGGTGTTGGCCAAGGCGGGCAGCTCCGACATCGTGTCGGTGCAGTTCGCCCCGGTCCCGCGCTTCAACCCCGGCGGCACCGACGGCCACGTGGGGGTCGGAGGCGGTAACGCGCCGGGCGGTCAAGGGGTTGGTCGGGGGCCGGGTGGCGGCCAGGGCGGTGGACAAGGGGCTGGGCAAGGCGGCGGTGGCCAGCGGTTCGGCGACGGCGGCAATGGTGGCGGGCAAGGCTTTGGCGGTGGGCGTGGGTACGACGGCGGTCGCGACCGCTATGCGGGCGGATATCGCCGCCACGGACACGGCGGAGAAATTGGGGCCGGACTTGCGGGCCTGGCTGCAGGCGCCGTCATCGGTGGTGCCATCGCCAATTCCCCAGCCTATGACGACCCCTATTACGCTCCCGATGCCGGCTATGCGCCGGCTCCGGCATACGGCTACGGCCAGGATTACGCGGCCGGCGAGGACGACGCGGTGGATCCCGGCGCCGGCGATCAGGTCGCCTACTGCGAGAGCCGCTACCGGTCCTACGACCCCCGAAGCGGCACGTTCCTGGGTTTGGACGGACTGCGCCACCCCTGCCCATAAAACATCTCCTCCCAAGATCGGCCTGCCGCTGAAATGTTAGCATTGACAGCGGCGGAGGGCTGCATCAATGTTCCGGCGTCGGCGGGCGTAGGCCCGTTCGGGCGCCGGAGAGCGCCGATCCCGGGAGGATTCTGTCATGAGAAAACTGCTAACCGCGGCCTTGATGCTTTCGATGACGGCCCTGGTCACGCCGGCCTCCGCGGCCGACACCTCGGTCCCGATCATCGTCAAGGACACCACCTCGAATTATTGGCAGATCGTGCTTGCCGGCGCCCGTAAGGCCGGCAAGGACCTGGGCATCAAAGTTCCCGAGCTCGGCGCCCAGTCCGAATCCGATATAGACGGACAGATTTCCATCCTGGAGAACGCCGTTTCCGAGAAGCCGGCCGCCATCGTGATCTCGCCCACGCAATTCGCGGCGCTCGGCAAGCCGATCGACGAGGCCGCCAAGAAGGTCAAGATCATCGGCATCGACTCGGCGGCCGATTCCAAGTCCTTCGCCTCCTTCCTGACCACCGACAACGTGCAGGGCGGACGAGCCGCGGCCGATGCCTTGGCGGACGGCATCAAGGCGAAAACCGGCAAAGCCGAAGGCGACGTGGCGCTCATCACCTCGCTGCCCGGGGTCGGCTCGCTCGATCAGCGCGCCCAGGGATTTAAGGAGGAGCTGAAGAAGTTCCCCGGGCTCAAGCTCGTGGCCGACAAGGTCGCGGATGGTCAGGCCACCACGGCCCTCAACATCATGACTGACCTCATCACGGCCAATCCCAACCTCAAGGGCGTGTTCGCTTCGAACCTGATCATGGGTCAAGGCGCCGGCCAGGCGATTGCCGAGAACAAGCTCGGCGACAAGATGGCGCTCGTGGCTTTCGACTCGGACCCCAAACTGGTCGGTCTGCTGACGGACGGCTCGATCTACGCGCTGATCGTGCAAGACCCGTATCGCATGGGCTATGATGGCGTGAAGACCGCGCTGGCGGTATCGAAGGGCGAGAAGGTCCCGGCCAATGTCGACACCGGCGTGAACAGCATCACCAAGGCCAATATGACGACACCGCGTTCGCAGGAACTGCTCAACCCGAAGCTCAACTGAGGGTCCGATCGGCAGTCCCTCGGATGGCGCCAGTTTGATCCTGAATTGGTGTTCCGCAGCCCCCTTCTCCCGTAAGGGACAAGGGGACGGCGGCAAGAACGGGGTCGAACCCACGACCGGGCGGGCCTTCCCGGCGCGTAAAACGACATCGTTGGTGAATGGACCGTCATGACCAGCGCCGCAACGGCTGAACCGATCGCGACCGCGCTTGAAGCATCATCGAAGGCCCCCCTGTTGGCCTTGAGCAAGCTTGACAAGCGGTTTGGCGCCACCCACGCCCTGAAAAGCGTCGACTTAGCCTTCGTGCCGGGCGAGATCCACGCCATCGTGGGCGAAAACGGGGCCGGCAAGTCGACCCTGATCAAGATCCTGACGGGGGTCTACGAGCGGACGAGCGGCGAGCTTGCCTGGGAAGGCAAGCCCGTGGCGCTCGCCACCCCCCACGAGGCGATCGCTCTCGGCATCAACGCGGTGCATCAGGAGGTGGTGCTGTGCCCGCATCTCAGCGTGGCCGCCAACCTTTTTCTCGGCGACGAGACGACCCATTTCGGCTTGCTCCAGCACCGGGCGATGGTGCGCGCGGGGCAAAAAATCCTCGACGAGATCGGCTTCGCGCTGCCGGCCGCGGCATCGCTGGGCAGCTTGACGATCGGCCAGCAGCAGCTCGTGGCGGCCGCCCGGGCTGCCACCCGCGGCACCCGCTTCCTCATTTTCGACGAGCCCACCGGCTACCTGACCCGTCAGGAAGCCGCCCAACTCTTCGCCCTGATCCGCCGCCTCAAGGCGCAAGGGGTGACGATCGTCTACATCAGTCACCGGCTCGAGGAAGTGTTCGAGCTCGCCGACCGCGTGTCGATCCTGCGCGACGGCCAGCTCGTCTCGACCGAGCGGGTCGCCGACACCAACGAACAGAAGCTGATCCGGGGCATGATCAACCGTTCGGTCGATCAGGTCCACTACAAGGAGCCCGTGCCGTTCGGGGTCGAGGTGCTGCGCTCCGAACATCTCACCGGCAAGGGATTTTCCGACATCTCGCTGAGCGTCCGCGAAGGCGAGGTGGTGGGGCTCTACGGCCTGATCGGGGCGGGTCGCAGCGAGTTCGTCCAAAGCCTGTTCGGCCGCCACCCGGCAAGCTCCGGGCAAATCGTCTGGATGGGCGAACCCATCCGCATCCGCCGCGAGCAGGACGCGATCGCGCGCGGCATCGCGCTCGTGCCGGAAAGCCGGCGCGACCAGGGCCTCTGCCTCAACCTCGGGGTCGGGCTCAACATCAATTTGCCGATCTTCGACCGGCTCACGCGCGGGCTCACGCTCAACCTCAAGGCCGAGAAGCATCACGCCGAGCGGCAGATCAAGGCGATGCAGATCAAGACCAGTTCGCGCCACGCTCCCGTCTCCAGCCTCTCGGGCGGCAACCAGCAAAAGGTCGTGGTCGGCAAATGGCTGAACCACGGGGCCAAGCTGTTCATCTTCGACGAGCCGACCGTCGGAGTCGACGTCGGCACCAAGGTCGAGATCTACAAGCTTTTCGCGCGACTCCTGCATGAGGGCGCCGCCATCATCCTGATCTCGTCCTACCTACCGGAGGTCTACGATCTCAGCGACACGCTGCACGTGTTCCGGGGCGGGAGGCTGGTGGCAAGTCATGTCGGCGCCAAGGCGGCCGACCCGGAAAAGATCCTGACCGAGGCGATCGGCGTATGAGGCGAGACCGGACACTCCCATGAGCATCGATGCCCAAAAATCCGCTCCGGCCCTCGCGGTCCCCCGCGCGTCGCGGCTCGGGCTGATCCTCAGCCTGACACTGCTGGGCCTCCTGCTCGCGATGTGGATCGCACTGAGCCTGAGTACGGCGAGCTTCCTGACGCCGAACAATCTCATCAATCTCATGCGCCAGGGCGCCATGATCGCCATCATCGCGGTGGGCGAGACTTTCGTGATCATCACGGCCGGCATCGATCTGTCGGTCGGCGCCGTGGTGGGTTTTTCCAGCGTGGTCACGGCTTGGCTCATGGTACACGGCGTCCCGATCCTGCCCGCCATCGGGCTGACGCTCCTGGTCGGCGCCACGATCGGCGCCTTCCATGGTTTCGGCATCACCACGCTAGGGCTGCCGCCCTTCATCATGACGCTGGCGACGTTGACCGCCTTGCGCGGCATCGGCCTGCTGATCACTAACGGGGCCACGATCTCGGGCCTGCCCGACAGTTTTACCAGTTTTTCCCGCGACGCCTTCTTGGGCGTGCCCATGCTGTTCTGGATGGTGATCGTGGTGGCGATCCCGGCTTATGTGCTGCTGCAGCACAGCCGCTGGGGCCGCTATCTTTACGCCATCGGCTCCAACCGGGAGGCCGCGCGGCTGTCGGGCGTCAACGTGCGCGCGATGATCTATCTCGCCTATATGGTGTCGGGAACGCTTGCTGCCTTCGTGGGCGTGCTGCTGGCCGCGCGCATCGGGATCGGCAACGCCACCCAGGGACAAGGCTGGGAACTCCAAGCCATCGCGTCCTCGGTGATCGGCGGCACCAGCCTGTTCGGAGCCGTGGGCTCCGTTCAAGGCCCGCTGCTCGGCTCCTTCATCCTGACCACGATCAACAACGGCGCCAACCTGCTCAACGTCAATCGCTTCTGGCAAGACGTGGTGACCGGCGGGCTGATCATCGTGATCGTCTACTTCGACCAGTTGCGCAGCCGCAAGCGCTAGCCGGGCGCTCAGCGCCGGCGGATCGCCACCCCGAGATGATCCTCGATGATCGCCAGATTGCGCAGGTTCGCCTTGAATCCCATGTCGAACAGATCGCCCAGGATCGGAATGCTGCCCGCCACCGTCTCGACGCCGACATTGCCGAGCATGCGGGCGAGCTTGTGGCCGGGGACCCCGAGCAAGCGCGCCTCGTTGACGATGTAGAGCGAGATAACGGCCAGGACGGCGTCGCCTGCGGCCGGGGCAAGCCCGATCAGGCTGTTGAGGCCGAAGCGAAACCGCGTCCCCGGCAGGCGGAAAGCGCCGTCTACAAGCCAGGCGATGCGGCGCAAATTGTGCAGCCGCGCGTCGAGCGAGCCGATTGTGGCATTCGGAAAAGATGTGAAGGCGTGCATGATGGCGGCCTCTCGGGTTGCGACCAAGAGGTGGCCCCTTGCCGTCGTGTTTCAATGCCCGGTGACGCTCAGGACTTCAGACAGTCATCGAGCAGGCCGTCGAGAAAGGTCCCGACCTCATGGGGCTGCACCACGGCGAGCCGGATCAGCTCGTCGAATCGCCGGGCGAACAGCCGGATGTGATCGGAGCCGTTGAGCACCAGATAGCTCGGGCCGAGGAAGATGACGGCGCGCTTCGGCCCGAACACCGTGAAGGGCGCCGAATAGGCGGTTCGCAGGTCGTAGAGGTAGAGCCGCAGCCCAGGATAGGAGGTTCGGTAGATGGCGGTGAGATGCTCGATCTGCTCCAGCCGATCGACCCGAGGCAGATCCCGCCAGATGTCCTGACCGGCCGCGAAAGCCCGCAGCACCTGCGTCGCGACGCAGACTTCGACGTCGTTGTCGGGCCGGCACATATAGTCGAGGCGGGCCTGCACGGTTTCCAGCCGAAGCGGCGAGGCGCCTTGGTCGGTGTCGCCATATTGAAAGCGGAGCACCGCCTCGGTCTTTACGAAATCCGGCAAGGACACCGGAACCGTCCTGATGCGATAGCCTTCGACTTCCTTGAGCCAGGCCACGAACTGGTCGTCAACAGGCCCTCCATTGTGGACCTCGATCTGCAGCATGGCCTGGATGATCTCGGCCCCGACCTCCTCGCGCTGGCTGAGGCCGAGCAGCCAATCGGTCGAGACGTGCGCGGCCTTGGCCACCGCAATCAGGGTGTCGGCGCGGGGCAGGCGCGGATCGGTCTCGTCCAGGAGCTGCGACAGGGTCGAGCGATCGACCCCCGACAGCCGCGCGAACCCGGACGTGCTGAGGCCGGAGCGGCCGATGACGCTCTCGAGGCGGCGGCGAAATAACGTGACGGAAGTTTGCCTCACACCCGGCACAACACCCTCCAATTCGCCGCGCTCCGTTACATAAATCACCAAAACTTAAAACATGCAATAATTGGGTTGCGTTGTTGCCAAGAGCAACGTTGCGCATCACCTTGAGCGCAAGCATTGTCGGTTCAGGCGATTCGCGAGGGACCTCAGACCATGACGGCACAAATCATCCAGGACACGGTCGCGCGGCGGCGCAGCCGGTCGGTGGAGTGGCCGTCGGTCCTGCTCTGCGGCTTCATCTACGGCGGCTTCATGGGTCTGACCTTCTTCCATGAGCGGCTGCCGGCCGCACTGGTGGCCGTGCTCGGGGCCTTGTTGATCGCCTGGCATTCGTCGATGCAGCACGAATTCATCCACGGCCATCCGACCCCGTTACGAAAACTCAACCGGATGCTCGGCTTCGTGCCGCTCTGCCTGTGGCTGCCCTTCGAATCCTACCGGATGACGCATCTCGTCCATCACCGCGACGAAGCGTTGACCGATCCCTTCGACGATCCGGAAAGCTTCTACTGGTCGGCGGAAGACTGGTCCGCGCTGGGGACGCTCGGTCGCCTTCTGGTGCGAGCCCATACCACCCTCGCGGGCCGCCTCCTGATCGGGCCGGCGTGGAACATCGGCCGTTATCTCTCGAGCGAGATCAAGGCCCTGAGGGCCGGCGACCGGTTGCGCCGCCGTATCTGGGCCTGGCATATGCTCGGCGTAGCGGCCGTGCTGTTCTGGGTGGTGGGCATCTGCCACATCAACCCGGTGTTTTATGTCTTCTGCGTGGTCTACCCCGGGACCGCCATCCTGCTGCTCCGCTCATTTGCCGAACACAGGGCCCAGGAGGGCGTTTTCGAGCGCACCGCGATCGTCGAGAACAGCTGGTTCTTCGGCCCCCTGTTTTTGTTCAACAACCTTCATGCGGCGCATCACGAGCGCCCGCTCATCCCCTGGTACGAACTGCCCGGTTGGTACAAGGCCAATCGCAAGCGGCTGCTGGCCGCCAATGGCGGGCTGGTCTACGACGGTTACGGCGACGTGGCCCGGCGATTCCTGTTCACGCCGCACGACGTGAATGTGCATCCTCTGCTGGTTACCGACCGGCCTCAGGCCTGACCGAAGCCCGCCCGCTTGAGGCGCATGATGGCGCGATCGAGTTCCTGCAGGAAATTCGAGCGGTCGCGCACCGCGAAGGGTTTCGGGCCGCCCGTGACTTCACCGGTCGAGCGCAGGTGATCGAGCAGATTGCGCGTGGCCAGCGCCATGCCGACGGAGCTCTCCGAGAAGGGCTTGCCGTTGGGCGCGATCACGCTCGCACCCGTCTTCACGCAGCGAGCTGCCAGCGGCACGTCGGCCGTGACCACGACATCGCCCTTGGCGGCCTGTTCGGCGATCCAGTCGTCGGCCGCATCCGGGCCGCTTCCCACGACCACGCGTTCGATGAAAGGGTCACGCGGGATGGCGATCGGGCTATTGGCCACGACCAGCACGCTCGCCCGGTGGCGCTCAGCCACGCGGTAGATCTCTGCCTTGACCGGACAGGCATCGGCATCGACGAAGACCCGGATCGGTCGGCGATCGCCGTTCGAGGCGCCTTGCTGGTCCGTCAAATCGCTTCCTGTGGACCGCCGGGCCCGGTCTCGAGTTCGCGCGAGCGCCCCAGGCGCGTCATGGTCTCGGCGAGGTCAGGCTGGGCCGCGACCCGGCGCCGGTAGAGACCTATCACGGCGCTCGTGAGCCGGCCGGAGCGACCCAGGGCCCGATCGGCGTATTCGATCATGAGCAGGTTCGGCCAGGCTTGCGGGCGGATGCTCGCCACGCGATCCACGATCGCGGTCTCTTCCTCGTGCGGCTGGCTCTGGGCCAGGATCGCGATCATGGCGGCGGTCGAACGCGAAATCCCGGCATGACAATGCACCAGAAGGTGCGCGTCGGCCCCGGCGGGGTCGTTCTCGATGGCGCGGCCAAAGGCCAGGATCTCCGCGACATCTTTGGCGCTCGGCAAGACGATGCCGGGCACGGGATCGATCGCATCGTGGAAGCGCAGGATCGTGCGGTCATGGGGCGGATAGCGGCCGAAATCCGGGTCGGGCCATTCGGGATCGAGGATCGACAGCACGTGGGTGACCGACCGCTGCTCGTGGCCGGACAGTTCCGTCAAGCCGCATACGGTCAGAAGGGAGAAAAGATGGGATGCCATGAGGCCTCGACTAGCATGGCGGGGCACCGACCCGCCATCCCGTGATGCCCGATCGAGCAGAACCGCGAGGGCGACGCACGGCACGGCGCTTGCTTGACAGCGAGGCCCGGGCACAGCCTCATCTGGTCCCGGGCGGCGTCCCGCTGTTTGCCCGCTGCAATCAATTTCTGGAGCTTAAGATGCGTGTTGCGAGTCTGGTTTGTATCTTGGGACTGACGACGGGCCTCGCCCTGACGAGCGCCGACGCCAAAGAATGGAAAGCGGTGCGCTTCGGCATGGACGCAAGCTACGCCCCCTTCGAGAGCGTGACGCCCAGCGGCGACATCGTCGGGTTCGAGGTGGATTACGGCAAGGCGCTCTGCGCCAAGATGAAGGTCACCTGCACGTTCCAGAACCAGGATTGGGACGGCATCATTCCGGCCCTGCTGGCCAATAAGTTCGACGTCATCTTCTCCAGCATGAACATCACCGAGGAGCGCAAGAAGAAGGTTCTGTTCTCGGATATGTATTACGCCTCGCCGATCGGCTTCATCGCGCAGGCCGGCAACAAGAGCGACGACTTCTCGCCGCAGGCCCTGAAGGGCAAGACGATTGGAACGCAATCGTCGACGATCCACGCCAACTACCTCGAGAAATTCTACAAGGATTCCGACATCAAGCTCTATCCGACGCAGGACGAGCCGAACCTCGACCTCGCGAGCGGCCGGATCGATTACGTCTTGGGCGATTGGCTGGTCGAGGAGGATTTCATCGATCATAAGGGCAATGGTTGCTGCCGCCTCGTCGGCAAGATCACGCGCGTGCCTGAGATCCACGGCCCCGGCGTCGGCGCCGCCTTTCGTCCCGAGGACAAGGACCTGGCCGACATGTTCAACAAGGCGATCGCCGAGGTCGACGCCGAAGGCACTTACAAGGCCATGGCGGCCAAGTATTTCAAGGAAGATATCCGCGGCAAATGATCGATCCGGGCGCGTGTGAGACCGCGCGCCCGGTCGCGGGACAAGAGCCGACACGATGACCGCGTTCAGCCTTCTTTTCGGACCGAATGGCTGGGGCAGCCTCTTGCTCCAGGGCGCGGTCGTCACCCTTCTGCTGGCCCTGGCGACCCTGCCGGTCGGTTTCACGGCCGGCCTGGCCCTGGCTCTGTTGAAGCGTTCGCGCTCCCGTGCGTGGCGCGGCTTCGCCGAGGTCTATACGACATTCTTTCGCGGCATTCCCGATCTTCTGGCGCTGTTCATCATCTATTTTGGCTTGCAAGCCCTGCTCGATAAGCTCGGGCACGCGCTATCGCTGGGTTTTCAGATTGAAGTCGACGCCTTTGTGGCGGGCGTCCTGGCTCTCGGCGCAATTGCGGCCGCCTATTCGAGCGAGGTCTGGGTCGCGGCCCTCGATGCCGTGCCCAAAAGCCAGGCTGAGGCGGCGGCCTCGGTCGGTCTTGGCGGCAAGCAGACCTTTTTCCTCGTGTTGATGCCCCAACTCTTGCGCGTTGCCCTGCCGGGCCTGGGCAACGTGTGGACCATCATGCTCAAGGACACCTCGCTGATCTCGACGCTGGCACTGATGGACCTGCTGCGGGCGGCCTCGGAAGCCAGCAAGAATACGAGAGAACCAATTCTGTTCTATTCTGCCGCGGCCGCCATCTACCTCGCGTTCAGTATCGCATCGGGGCTCGTCCAGTCGGGACTTGAAAGAAGAGCCAATCGCGGATGGGCCCGATGAGCGACACGCTGAGCGGTTTGCTGGCCTTCGTCTACAATGCCGATCTGCTTTCGACCTATGGCTGGCGGCTGATCGACGGCTTGCGGATCACGCTCATCGTGGTGAGCCTCTCCTGCAGCTTGGGCTTCATCCTGGCCTATCCCATCTGCCTCGGCAGGATGTCCAAAAATCCGATCGTCTCGATCCTTGCTTTGTCCTACACGACGTTCTTCCGCGGCACGCCTTTGCTGTGCCAACTCTATCTCGTCTATTACGGGGCTGGCGAAATCCGTCCGTTTTTGCAATCGGTCGGGGTCTGGTTCCTCTTTCGCGAGGCCTTCCCCTGCTGCATTTTCGTGTTCACCCTCAACACGGCCGCCTATCAGGCCGAGATTTTTCGCGGGGCACTCGCAGCGGTGTCGAACGGCCAGCGCGAGACGGCCGCGGCCCTGGGGCTTTCCAAATACCGGATCGCACGGCATGTCGTCTGGCCGCAAGCCTTTCTGGTCGCGCTGCGGCCGCTCGGCAACGAGCTGATCAGCATCATCAAGGCCAGCGCGCTCTCGGCGATCGTGACGCTGCTCGACATCACCGGGCAAACCCGCTTCATTTTCGCCCGCACGTTCGACTTCTCGATCTATCTCTATGCGGCGCTCATCTATCTTGCGATGACCGAGACGATCCGCCGGGTCTGGATCGTGATCGAGCGCGCTTTTTCGCGCCATATCCCGTCGGTGCAGCGGCCCCAGGCCAATGGAGCCCTCGAGATCCCGGTGGTGATCGCAAATCCTCCCTTGGGCGATGGCTTGTCGGCCCATTGAGGTCGCAAGCGACCGAAAGCGGGCGCGAAAGCGGCGCGCTCAGGCCTCCTCGTCCTCGTCGGGCATCGCGATGTTGATGCTCCGCACGTCGCG
>CAXTOT010000056.1:0-36202 GCA_964245915.1 uncultured Lichenihabitans sp.
GACGGCAACCCTCTGCTCGGCCCGGTGAAAGGGCTGCGGAACTACTGGGTGGCGTGCGCCTGCATGTCGGGGTTCAGCCAAGGCGGCGGCGTCGGTCTGGCGCTGTCGAACTGGATGGTGGACGGCGATCCGGGTTTCGACATCTGGGGCATGGACGTGTCGCGCTATGGCGATTGGGCCACCATGGCTTATACCAACGTCAAGGTGCGGGAGAATTATTCGCGCCGCTTCCGCATCCGCTTCCCCAATGAGGAACTGCCGGCCGGCCGGCCCTTCCGCACCACGCCGGTCTATGATCGCCTCGCCGACAGCCATGCCGTGTTCGGCGAATATTGCGGGCTGGAACACCCGCTGTGGTTCGCGCCGAGCCGCGAAGAGGCGGTCGAGACCTTCACGTTCCACCGCCCGGAATCGCACGCCTTCGTGGCTCAGGAGTGCAAGGCGGTGCGCGAGTCCGTCGGTCTGCTTGAAATCTCCAACTACGGGAAATTCGAGGTCACGGGCCCGAATGCGGCCGCGTTTCTGTCGCGTGTCATGGCCAGCAGCGTTCCGGCCGTCGGCCGCATGACCCTCGCCCCCATGCTCAACGAGCGCGGCAAGCTGATCGGCGATTTCACGGTCGGGCGGCTCGCCGCGGATCGCTTCTTCGTGGTCGGCACCTATGCGGCCGAGAGCTATTACATGCGCTGGTTCGAGCGGCACATGCCGGATGGCGGCGTCATGGTGCGCCCGTGCGCCATGGAATATACTGGTCTGTCGGTCGCGGGCCCCAACAGCCGCGCGCTGCTACAGACGCTCGTCCACGACGACCTGTCGACCGAAGCCTTCCCGTTCATGACCTTCCGCAAGATGGAGGTCGGCCTGATCCCCGCCTTCGTCGGCCGCGTCAGCTTTACCGGCGATCTCGGTTACGAGATTTGGGTGACATCCGATTACCAGCGCGCCCTCTACGATTCGCTCGCCAAGGCGGGCGCGCCGTTCGGCCTGAAACAGTTCGGCGGCCGGGCGCTGAACTCCATGCGGCTGGAAAAGGGGTTTGGGAACTGGGCCCGGGAATTCCGGCCCATTTACGGACCCGACGAAGCCGGGCTCGGGCGCTTCGTGGCCATGAAGAAGAATGATTTCATCGGCCGCGAAGCGGTTGCAGAGGCGCGCGAGACCGGCGGCGGCGCGATGCGTCTAATGACCTTTACCGTGGAAGCAGACGGCACTGATGCGATCGGGGACGAGCCCGTGTGGCACGACGGGTCGGTTGTGGGCTGGGTCACCTCGGGCGGCTTCGGGCATAGCGTCGGCAAATCGCTGGCCCTGGGCTACATCCCCAAGGGGCTCGCGGCTGAGACGAGCGGATTCGAGATCGAGATCCTGGGTCACCGTCGAGCCGCAACCCGGCTGGACGGACCGGCCTTCGATCCGACCGGTTCACGCATGCGCGCCTAGATGGCCCCTTGCGTGTTCGCTCGATCCTGAATGAAGCCCGAACGATTCCCGCGGCTCAATGGCGCTGGAACGAGGTCAGGGCGATTGCCGTTTCTTGGAGAAGAGGAGCACCCGTTTGCTTCCTCGTGCTTCGGAGCCAAACATGACCAGAGGATCCTTGAAATTCGGGATGGCGGCGTTGGCGCTTCTTTCCTTTGTAGGACCTGACGTCGCGATCGCGCAATATGCCGGTGACCCACCCTATCATCGCCACCGGCAAGCCTATAATCCCCATGAGGGATTGCAGCCCAACGGCTGTGTGAAGTGGTGCGAGTTCGACATGAACCCTTGCGATCCGCCGCAATACAAGACGGCGGATGGGCGCTGCGCCTTCGACCGCTGAGGCGGACAACAACGGGCAGGCGGTGATTTCCTGTGGGGTCAGCGCCTACGCGATACCGGTTGGCACGCCAGTCCCGCGGGGCGTCCACCACCACGAATGTCGTGATTGTGACACCGAGATCCGCTCTGATCCCTTGATGTCATGAGCCGTTTGGCAAGGCTCGTTCAGGGAGGACGTCATGAGCATCAATCATCGCGCGCGCCAACCCGGCGCGGCCCTCGCCAAGAATGCCCCGGCTCGCATCGTAGCGTTCGAGCCGATACCGTCCGAGTTCCAGCCACGGCGGCCTGCGCCCTATCGGATGGATCTATCCGAGCTCCTCGACCCGGCCGAAGTGCAAGAGATCGCGGCCGCCGGACAGATGGCGTTCCACTGTGTCGGCGACACCGGCGGGGTGAAGCGGCCGGAATCGCAGTCCCTGGTGGTCCGCGGCATGGAACAATCGCTCAACACCGATAAGATGAGCGCGGCATTCTTCTATCATTTGGGTGATGTGGTTTACTACACGGGCGAAGTCAGCGAATATTATCCGCAGTTCTACGAACCCTATGACCAATACCCGCTTCCCATCTTCGGCATCGCTGGCAATCACGATGGGGAGAAGCTGACTCAGCAATCGACCTCCCTGCTCGGCTTTTACGAAAATTTCTGCGCGGCGCCGCAGACCAAGACGCTCGAGTCGCGCGATAGCGGCCGCCTGGCGATGACACAGCCCTGGATTTATTGGACCCTGACCACGCCCTTCGCTACCTTCGTGGGACTCTACACCAACGTTCCCGAACACGGCCGCATCGACGACGAACAGCGGCAGTGGTTTCGCGGCGAATTGGCGGCCGCCGATCCCGACAAGGCGCTCATCATCGCGCTGCACCACCCGGTCTATTCGTTCGACAACTACCACAGCGGCAGTCCGAATATGGCCCAGGAGCTGCAAGACGCCATCAACGAGACCCGGCGGGTTCCCAACATGGTGCTGACCGCGCATGTCCACAATTATCAACGGATCGAACTGCGCAGCGGCGGCTTCACCATCCCCTTCTTCGTGATCGGCAATGGCGGTTACTGGAACCTGCATTACCTCGCCTCGCCGCCCGGCTACCAGGACCCCGAGACCGAAGCCAAGCTCATGGCGGCCAATGACGGGCGACACGGCTTCATGACGTTCGAGATCAGCCCGAAGGTGATCAACGGCCATTTCACAACCGTGCCCCGCCCGCAGGAATCCTGGTCCGACCCAAATTCCTATAATCCCAAATTCGACGTGTTCAGCTATTCGGCGCTTCCGGTCATACTGAAGGATGGCGAGCAGGTCACTCTCGTCTCCGCCGACGGTTCGCACGTGCCGGCTGCCCCGCAGGATGCGGGCGGCGCAGCCGGCCAGGGCGCCGCGATCAACCAGAGCGGCACGAAAGCCGAGGCGCTGCGGGCCCACGCGGCGCGGAGTTCCGCCCGCCAGCACGGCCGCCAGCCCCCGGCCTGAAACGAGGGTGAGGTTGGCAGCCCTCGACAAGCGAGGCCGAGTTTCCCAAGGTGAGGGCCCGCGGCGTCATCGGCTTGTGCCGATCCGCTCCAGACCAAAGCGAGCATGGATCGGTTTAGGATCGTCAAACCGCGCGTCCTCGCCTGATCCTGCTCCAGGAGCCTCCATGGCCAGTAACGTCCCTCACCCAATCTCCGCTTCCGCGCGTGCTTTCGCGGGCGCGCTCATGCTGCTGGTTGCGTCGGTCGCTCAGGCGGCCCAGCCCGATCTCCAGGCGCTGGTGGCCGGCCCGCAGCGCTCGCCCGCCAATGTGGCGCGCGACCCCTATCGACATCCGCTCGACGACCTCGACTTCTTCGGCATCCGGCCGCACAGTACCGTGGTGGAAATCCTGCCAGGTGCCAGCGGCTACTGGACCGAGATCCTGGCCCCCTACCTCAAGGACCAGGGCCGCTATATCGCGGCCAATGGGGCGAAAGACTCCGCCTCGGAGGAGACTAAGCGCGACAATGCGGCCTTCGCGGCCAAAGTGGCGGCGGATCCCACGGACTATGCCAAAGTGGAGACCAGCGAATTCGTACCCGGTCAGCGCGACATCGCGCCCGCCGGCACCGCCGATGTGGTGCTTACCTTCCGCAACATCCACAATTGGATGGCCAACGGCAGCGCCGATGCCGCCTTTGCGAGCTTCTACCGCGCGCTGAAGCCCGGCGGCGTGTTGGGCGTGGAAGAACATCGCGGGCCGGCCGACCAGCCGCAGGACCCGCAGGCCAAGAGCGGCTATGTGCGCCAGGATTACGCCGTGGCGCTTGCCGAAAAAGCGGGTTTCAAGCTTGCCGGCACCTCGGAAGCCAACGCCAACCCCAAGGACACCAAGGACTATCCCGCCGGCGTCTGGACTCTGCCGCCCACCTTTCGGCTCAAAGACCAAGATCGGGCCCGATATGCCGCCATCGGCGAAAGCGACCGTTTTCTCCTCAAATTCGTGAAGCCCGCGAGCCCCTGACGCACCGGGGCTGGCCTGCGGGAGCCGTGGCGACAATGCCTGTGGATAGGGACACCGTCTTGTTTGCAGCGCGGCAAAAACACCCTTGCGCAATGAAATTCGGCCGATATCATCGACTTATCGTCAACGTAGCGAAAGGAGGTGATCCAGTGTCTCATTGTTTCATGCTTGGTAATCGGGCCTGGACGGACAACTCTTCAACTCAGGTTGGGGTCGCCTAGTCGCTTACGGTTCCTCACCGAGCCGAACAATGGAGGGGTTGTCCGACGGGCAACCCCTTTTTTGTTTTCGTAATAGGCAAACAGAATCTGCCAAAATCAGACGACGTTCGGCAGCGTTCGATCTTCCCATAGCGTCGCGACACTTTGCCAGCGCCCGCCGGGCTCGTTAAAGAAGGCCGCACTGGTTGAGCCCCGGCTCATCGCCCAGGGTTGCCTCATGACCGAAAAAGCCCCCGCCGACGTTCTCAACGACCTGCGCGTCGACATCGACCGGATCGATGCCGCCATGCACGCGCTGTTGATCGAACGCGGCGGCATCATCGAGCAACTCATCGCGGTGAAGGCGCGCCAGGGCGGCGGCTCGGCTTTCCGGCCGGGACGCGAGGCCGAAATGATGCGCCGGCTCGCCGAGCGCCACAGCGGCGCCCTGCCGCTCGACACGGTCGAAAGCATCTGGCGGGTCGTCATCTCGCCCTTCACATTCGTGCAGGCGTCCTATTCGGTGCATGCCGACATGGGGGCGGGCGACGGCGCCATGCGCGACAGCGCGCGATTCCATTTCGGCTTCACGGTGCCGCTGCTGCCGCTTCCGAACGCGCATTCGGTGATCGACGTCGTGGCCGAGGCCGAAGGCGATCTCGGCATCATCCCGGTGGCGACGCCGCCCTCGGGGGCGCCTTGGTGGCTCGCGTTGGGAGAGCCGAGCGCCCCAAAGATCATCGCGCGACTGCCCTTCATCGAACGCGACGACCACCCCGCGGGCCTGCCCATTTTCGTCATTGCCCGGCCGAGCGCGGCCGCCGCGGTGCGCGATGTCGTGCTCTATTGCCTGGCTGGATCGAGCATTCCGCCTGTCGAAGTCTTCGGCGCCACCGTGATCGAGAGCGGCGGCCATGACGCGGGTCAGGCGCGGCTCGTCGCGGTGCCGGGATCCTCCGCCCCCGCCTTCGTGGAGAAGATCAAGGCCGAGCACAACAACCTGACCGTGCGCGAAATCGGCAGCCATGCGGCCCGCTTCGCCTTCGATCCTGCCCCGGCCTCCTGACCCTCACCCTTCACGCAATCTCTGTCCCCCGAGTCCCCGTGATGTCCCTCTCCGACACCCCCGCCCGCCCGACACCGCTGCCGCATGTGAGCGAAATCGACCTCTATGTACCCGGCAAGAGCAAGGGCACCGGCACGGGCAAGACCTATAAGCTGTCCGCCAACGAGACCCCGCTCGGCGCCTCGCCGGCCGCCATCGAGGCCTTCCGCAGGGGTGCCGAAACGCTGCACGACTATCCCGATGGCGCCTCGACCCGGTTGCGCGAGGCCATCGCGGCGCGCTACGGGCTCGATCCGGCCCGCATCGTGTGCGGCTGCGGGTCGGACGACATTTTGCATCTGCTGGCCCAGGCCTATGTCGGGCCGGGCGACGAGGCCATCATCACGGCCCACGGATTTTTGGTCTACAAAATCGCCGTCATGGCGGCGGGCGGCACCCCGGTCGTGGTGGCCGAACGCGATTTCACGGCCGATGTGGACGCCATCCTGGCAGCCGTGACGCCCCGCACCAAAGCGGTGTTCCTGGCCAATCCCAACAACCCGACCGGCACCTATGTGACGTTCGACGAGGTCAAGCGCCTGCACGCCGCCCTGCCCCCGCGCGTGTTGCTGGTGCTCGACGCCGCCTATGCGGAATATGCCAACAAGAACGACTATTCGTCCGGCCTGGAACTCGCCTCGGCGCACCAGAACGTCGTGATGACCCGCACTTTCTCCAAAATCTACGGACTCGCCAGCCTGCGGCTCGGCTGGTGCTACGGCCCCGCCGAGGTCTGCGATTCGCTGAACCGTATTCGCAGCCCGTTCAACACCAGCGGCCCGGGGATCGAGGCCGGCATCGCGGCCATCCGCGACACGGCTCATGTGGACCGCGCCGTGGCCCACAACGACCACTGGCTGGCCTGGCTCACCACCGAACTGCGCAAACTCGGGCTGACCGTGAGCCCGAGCGCCGGCAATTTCGTCCTCATCCACTTCCCGCATGAGCCGGGCCGCACCGCCAAGGAGGCCGATGCCTTCCTGTTGGCGCGTGGGCTCGTGCTTCGCGCCGTGTCGGCCTACGGCCTTCCCGATTGCCTGCGCATGACGGTCGGCAGAGAGGAAGCCAACCGGCTCGTCGTGGACGCCTTGCGGGCGTTCCTGGGTGGCCAGACGGTGCGGAGCGCCGCCCGTGGCTGAGGCACCCCTGTTTTCGAAAATCGCCGTCGTGGGGATGGGGCTGATCGGCTCCTCGATCGCGCGCGCCGCCAAGCATTTTTCTGTCGCCTCGACGGTCGCGTCCGCGGACGTCGACCAGGCGGTTTGCGACCGTGTCACGGCTCTGGGCTTTGCCGACATTGTGACCACCTCGGCGGCCGAAGCGGTGGCGGGCGCCGATCTCGTGGTGCTCTGCGTACCGGTCGGCGCCATGGGGAGCGCGGCGGTAGCGATCGGGCCGCATCTCATGCCTGGCGCCATCGTCAGCGATGTCGGCTCGGTGAAGAACGCCGTGGTCGAGGCCGTGACGCCGCATCTGCCATACGGCGTCGATCTCGTCCCGGCCCATCCCGTTGCGGGCACCGAATATTCCGGTCCCGACGCCGGCTTTGCGACCCTCTTCGAGGGCCGCTGGTGCATCCTTACGCCCGGAGAGCGGTCGAGCGCCGAGGCCGTGGAGCGCGTCACCGCGATGTGGACCGCCTTCGGCTCCAAGGTCGACACCATGTCGGCCCACCATCACGACCTCGTGCTCGCCATCACCAGCCATGTGCCGCATCTGATCGCCTACAACATCGTAGGGACCGCCGCCCACCTCGAGGAGGTGACGCAACAGGAAGTGATGAAATTCTCGGCCGGCGGGTTTCGCGATTTCACCCGAATCGCCTCCTCGGACCCGACCATGTGGCGCGACGTCTTCCTGCACAACCGCGAGGCGGTGCTGGAAATGCTGGGTCGATTCAACGAGGATCTGGCGGCCCTGCAGCGCATGGTCCGGTTCGGCGATGGTGACGCGCTGTTCGATCTCTTCACCCGCACCCGCGCGATCCGCCGGGGCATCATCGCGCAAGGGCAGGAAACCCAGGCCCCCGACTTCGGGCGGCGCGGGCCGGCCAAGTAGCGCCATGATGACGGCCCGCGTTCTCGACCTGCTGGCCATCTCGGGCAGCTTGCGCGCGGCCTCCTCCAACACCGCGGTCCTCGAAGCCATGCGGCGGCTCGCGCCAGCGACGGTAAGGATCACGCTATTCACCGGGCTCGGGGTGCTGCCACACTACAATCCGGACTTCGACGACGACGATCTCCCGCCGAGCGTCGCGGCCTTCCGGGCCATGATCGTTAAGGCCGACGGCGTCCTGATCTCCAGCCCGGAATATGCACGCGGCGTTCCCGGCTCGTTGAAGAACGCGCTGGACTGGCTTGTCGGCGGGCCCGAATTTCCCGGCAAGCCGGTAGCGCTCGTCAACGCCTCGCCACGCGCCACCCACGCGCAAGCGTCCCTGGCTCTCACGCTGGGCACCATGTCGGGGCGCTTGATCGAGCCAGCCTGCGTCACGGTGCCATTGCTGGGGACACGGAAAACTGCCGAGTGCATCGCAGACGACCCGACTCTTGCACCGATCCTGCGGGAGGCCCTCGCGGTGTTGGCGGCCGCTATCGAGTTCGGGTTTCAATAGAACGGCGGGATCGTCAGCGGCGTCTGGAACGGGCCGACCGATATATGTCCGTCCGTGAGGGAGACGGGCAGCCTTACCGTGTCGGGGCTCGCGGGCCGCTGATCCACGGGACGCTTGCCGCCGAGCAGGCTGCTCAGCAGCCCACCCAGTTTCACCCCGGCAATCGGGATGCCGAACCGCTCGGCCATCGGCCCAAAACCCTGGAGGGAGGTATCGAGCCGCCCCGCGACGCGATGGCCCTCGTCGAGACCCAGCATGCCGCTGGCCTCGCCCACGAACGCGCCCTTGCTGACCTTTATGGCCGCGACGTCGAGCCGGCCGCCATTGCGGCGCCACCCTTCGAGGCGGACGACGGTGGGCGCCGAGAGCCGATCGGCATGGACCAGGACCCCACGTCCTTCCGCCTGCATCAAGGCGTCGGTCCCCATGAATCCATCGAGCGTCGGGAAGCTGACACCGGACCCCGAGAACGCGAAGGCCTCGTCGCCAGCCGCCATGCCGGGGGCCGTGGCGGGTTCGGCGCGGCCCGTCAGATGGTCGGCACGCATGTTGATGCCGTCCGCCGTCTGGGCCCTCAGGGTGACGGCTAGGCGGGTGGCGTCGAGCGAGCCTTCGCGCACGGGGTCGGGCAGAGGGCCGAGGGTCAAGCCCAACGTCGACCACGAGACCACAAGGTCGAACTCACCGTCTTCGGCGCGCAGATAAAGCGGCCCTGCGAGGTCGACCATCACGGTTCGGGGCTCGGCCAGCGTGACCCCGGCGCGAAGTGCATCCGCACTGCCGGTCGCGATCCGGCCCGCCACTTCGCCGTGGAAAGTCGGCTGTCTGCAGGTAACCCGCAGCGCCAGGGGATAGCCCTCGACGGTTCGCTCCGGACAGGTCCATTGCCGACCCGAGGCCGCCTCGGCCCTCAGCCATTCGTCGAGACCCGCGGCCGCGCGCCTCGAGGCCAGCAGCCACGCCCCGGACCAGACGAGCGCGGCGAGAGCGAGCGCGGCGACGAACCAAGCGGCACGCCGCCCTCGTGGCGGTGGCACAGGGGCGCGGCTTGGTTCGACAACGCTCATGAAAATTCCTGGCTTGCTTGGACGACGGCTTTGGACCGGCGTTAAAGCTGGTAGGGATCGCATAAAGCAAAAACACGGCAAGGAACCAACGACATGAGGCCAATCGGCGATCTTTGGATTTTTGCCTATGGATCGTTGATGTGGCGGCCCGATTTCGCCTTCGCGGAGCGCCAGAAGGCCCGTCTGTCGGGTTATCATCGCAGCCTATGCGTCTACTCCCACCGCTATCGCGGCACTCCCGAAAAACCAGGGCTGGTGCTTGGCCTCGACCGCGGCGGTTCCTGCGTGGGCGTCGCGTTCCGCATCGCCCCGGACCTTTCGGACGAAACGCTCGACGCGGTCCGCAAGCGCGAATTGGTGACTGGGGTCTATGTGGAGACCAGGGTCAAGGTGCTGCTCGCCGACGGTCGCGGCATTGCGGCCACCACCTATGTGGCGGACCGCACCCATGTCCAATATGCGGGCAAGCTCCATCGGACCGCCATGCTGGACCGGGTGCGCCATAGCGCCGGCGCGGCCGGCCCCAATATCGATTACGTGCGCCACACCCACACCCACCTCCTCGATCTCGGCATCGCAGACACGCATCTGGCCTGGATCGTCGAGGCGCTCGAGCGTCCATCACCAGGGGCGTGACGCCGCCGTCTCAGCCCGGCCCCGAGCGGGAGGGCGGTTCGGACGCGTCGCCGCCCCAGCTCGGCGGCATGAAATGCTCCGAGAGCGCATGATAGACGCCGTCCTTGCAGACCAGCCTGGAGGCCCCTTGAGCAATCAGGGAAGCCAGCATGATGGGAATGACCAGGGCATGGTTCTCGGTCATCTCCGACACGATCACGAAAGAGGTCAGCGGTGCCTGCACGACACCGGTGAGGTATGCGGTCATGCAAAGGATGGCGAAGACGCCGAGCGGTACGTTGGGAAGCAATGGCGCAAGATCCTGGCCGATTCCGGCCCCCACGGCGAGCGAGGGTGAAAAGATGCCGCCCGGGATGCCGCTGATCGAGGAAAGCGCCGTGGCGAGCAGTTTCAGGGGCCCGAACCAGGGTGTCAGATCGGCATGGCCGCGCAGGATATTCTGGGCCTGCTCGTATCCAGTGCCGAACACGCTCCCCTGGCTCGCGAGGCCGCAGAGCGCAAGGGCAAGCCCGCAAGCGGCCGCGAACCGGATCGGCCGCGTCTTGGTCCAGCGACCAACCGGATGCACGACCCCCCTGGCGAAAACGATCAAGATGCGGCTGAACAGCCCGCCCGCAAGGCCGCAAACCACGCCCGCCACCACCACGGCGATCCATTGCGGACCGACCGGCAACTTCGCAGAAGTCGCGCCGAAGTAGGTATAGTCGCCCACGATCGCGAGCGAGGTAAGGCCGGCCGCGATCACCGTGCCGAGCACGAGGCCGCTGGCCCGGACCTCGAACGAGCGGCTCATTTCCTCGATGCCGAAGATGATGCCCGCGAGCGGCGCGTTGAAGGCGGCCGCGATTCCCGCCGCCGACCCCGCCAGCATCAGCCCCGGCTGCCGATGCGGCTCGAACCTTCCAAAGAAAAACATGGTGGAGGCCCCGACCTGCACCGTCGGTCCCTCGCGTCCCGCCGAGGCACCGCACACCAAACCGAGCAGCAGCAGGATGATCTTGCCGATCGCGATCCGGACCGAGACGAGCCGTGCACGGACCGGCAGGTCCTCCATCTTGTGGGCTGCGATCACCTGGGGGATGCCGCTGCCCTGGGCGCCTGGGAAATAGTTCCGGGTCAGCCAGGCCGCCAGCGCAAAGCCGCCCGGACCGAGCACGAAGGGCGCCCAGGGCCAACGGCCCGCCATCAGATGGAAAAGCCCCTGCGCCCGATCCGCCATCCAAGCCATCGCGACCGCGAGCGCGCCCACCGTCAGTCCGCCAATGAGGAAGAGCGCCCGCCTGCGCCATCGCGGCCACCAGACCTGACGGGCGTGGTGGTGGATGCGACCGGGGAAGTCGGAAGGAGTCATCGGGGGTGGGCTGCCTGGACCGAGGGTTCAAGCGCGAGCTTTGGACGATCCTGCCGGATTAATCCACGGCGGTTGCTTCAGGCCGCCACCCGTCAGTCAGCGGACCAGTTCCGCAGCACCGTCTCGGTCGACACAATCTCGATCTGCTGGCCATAACGCTGGGTATAGAGGTCCAAGGTCGCGTCGTGCGCCGCGTCCGAGGAACTGCACAAGGCATCCACCGCGAGCACGACGCGATAGCCACGATCGACCGCCCCGAGCACGGTCCCGAGCACGCAGACGTCGGTTTCCCCACCCGTGATCACGAGCGACTCGCAGCCACGCTCCTTCAAGAGGCGGTCGAGGCCAGGCTCCAGCCAAGGCGAGTAGACGCGCTTGTCGACCACCCGGGCGGGCGGGACGAGGTCAGCCAGTTCGGGGAGGAGTTCGATCATGTCGTGGCCTAGACGATCGAGCGTCATGGAGGCCCAGTGTTCGTAATAGCGGACCCAGGTTCCCGAGGCCTCGGCGGCATTTTTGGCCGGAATGAAGCGTGTGAAAACCGTCCGTTGAGGAACCAAGGCCGCAAGACGCAGCACGTTGGGCAAGACCCGCATCATCCAGGGGGCTTGCCACTCGGTTTTCTCGGCGAACAGTCTTTGCATGTCGACGCAGACGTGAACGTCGCGCGCCGTCAGGGGTCCGAATCGCAGATCGTCGTCCATCCTCAATCCCGGGTCCCGCCTCGATGGCCGCAGGAGTATCGAGCCTCAAGCGACAGTCTGCCATCACACAGGTTACGCAACCACTCGGAAGGACGACAGCACGTCGCTCGTCCATGTGTCTACTTGGCCCGCGTAGCCGACGCGCTGGAAGGCCAGCATCGCGGCCCCGATCCGCCCCGCCGCGAGTCCGAGCATGGAGGCGAGGATGGGCGGCGGGGTGCGCCAGGCAAGGCGGCGCTCGAGCGCGGCCCGCAACGGATCGAGCAGCACGGCACCCGCCTCGGCGAGACCGCCGCCCAGCACGATCACGGCGGGATCGAGCATCATGGTCACGGTCACGAGGCCGAGCGCGAGCGCGTTCACGGCCTCGCCCCAGACTTTGGCCGCGACGGGATCGTGGCCCTGGGCGGCCGCGATTTCGACCGCGGTCAGCGGCGCTGACCCGCCCAAGGCGGCATAACGGCGCGCGATGCCGGATCCCGACGCATAAGCCTCCAGGCAACCCAATTGACCGCAGGCGCAAGGCTCGCCGTCCGCGATGACGGGCGCGTGGCCGAGTTCCCCGCCCATGCTCCGGGCCCCCGCCACGACGGCGCCATGGGTCACGAAGGCGGCCGCAATGCCGGTCCCGATCATCACGAAGGCGAAATCCGGCGCGCCGCGCCCGGCGCCCAAAAGGCCTTCGGCCAGCCCGGCGGTCCGAACGTCGTGCCCCACCGCGACCGGCAGACCCAATTGCCCTTCCAACCTGCCGCGCAGCGGCAGGCCGCGCCAGCCCAGGTTGGAGGAGAACAAAACGCTGCCGCTGACCTCGTCCATGCCGGGGGTGATCACCCCCAAGGCCAGGGGCCGCAGATCGCGGTCGGTGGCGACCTGCCGGAGCCGATCGCAGAGGGTTGCAAGATGGGCGTAAGCCTCCTCGCCCGCGAGACCTCGGATCGAGGCGGTTTCCCCATGCCGAAGGTGACCCGCCGCATCGATCAAGGCACCCTTGAAGCTCGTCCCGCCGACATCCACGGCGAGAACGACGGGCTCCAAGCTCGCCGTCATGCCGCCACGCTCACGGCCCGCAACACGGCCGCGATCTCCACAGCGGACGTCGCGGGGGGCCGTCCGGGGACCTCGCGCATGGCGCGGAGATGGACCTCGCGCACACCCGTCCGCTCGATCAGCGCGCGCACGTTGTGAGCCCGAACCCCGCCCGCCGCCAGGATGGTGATCCTGCCGGCGGCCTGCTCGACCAGTTGCGCCAGCCTGACGGCTCCCGCTTCGGCCGAGCCTTCACCGCCTGAGGTTAGAATGCGCTCAATCCCGAGCGCCGCCAGAACCTCGAGCGCGGCCGGAAGATCGTGCGCCGCGTCGAAAGCCTTGTGGAAGGTGACGGGGGCGCCCGCGCAGGCGGCCTGCAAGCGCTGCATCGCGGGCACGTCAATGGCGCCGTCGCGGGTCAGGGCCCCGACCACGAATCCCACCCTGACCTCCGGGGCGTGAGGTTCCGCCCGCAATTGCGCGATGTCGGCCAGCATGACATCCAATTCCGCAGGGCTCACGACGAAATGCCCGCCCCGCGGCCGGACCATGATCTGCACCCCGATGCGGCGCACCCGGGCCAGCACGGTCCGCACGAGCCCGAGGCTCGGCGTGATGCCGCCCTCCGAAAGCGCCGAACAAAGCTCGACCCGGTCGGCGCCCTCCTGCTCGGCCGCAAGCGCCCCCTCGACGTCGTCGACGCAGATCTCGACCGCCACGCGACCGCCCTGGGCTCGGTCCTGGCCATCGCTACGGGCGTCCAGTGAAGGTGAAACGGGCAGCAATCGATCCTCTCCCGAGGCCACGCCGGTTTGGGGCCCCAATCTCCATCTGATCCTCGGCCGGGCCGCTGTCCAGAGCGACTGCCTCGTTCCGGGCCGCGATCAACAGATGTGGACGAGGCCATCGCGTGTTGCGCATGATGCCACTCCCGCCGCCCCGCCGCGATCCGAGGACAGAATGGCATTCAAATGCGAAACACCGGCAGTCCCCACGGTTCAGCAGGACGACGAGGGGGTCCGCATCACGCGTTGGGATTTCGAGCCGGGTGCGGTAACGGGCTGGCACCAACACGGCTGGCCCTATTTCGTGGTGATGCTGGTGGCGGGCACCCTGCGGGTGGACAATGGCAGCACGGTCACGGATGTGCCGCTCGCGGCCGGCCAGAGCTACCAGCGTCCGGCCGGTATCACCCATGACGTGATGAACGGCTCCGCGCATCCGATCGCCTTCGTGGAGATCGAGATCAAGCGTCCCGAAGCGTTCGCGCCGGTCGCGCGTTAATTCGGCAGGGATCGAGTGGAACCCCGTGCGACTTCGTCCCAAGACAGTCGCTATTACAGCGGTAACCCAAGGGCATATTCAAGCAATCCTGAAGTAATGTGCGAGTGAAAGATTGGGGCCTGTATCGGGCTTTCCGGTGGCAGACTCGTTGCTGGCAATCCGCACCATGCAGGGCAGCGAGGGCTCGATACGTGCCGTGAGGGGCACGGCCGATCGATTCCAGTCCCTTGGAGGAACAAGATGTTGAACCGTTTGCTCGGCGCGGCCGTGGTCCTGGCCACCATGACGTCCGCCGTTTGCGCCGCCGACTTGCCCCTGACAAGCTTTGCAACGCCGCCCCTCCTGCCGATTCCGTTCACCTGGACCGGACTCTATGCCGGTCCCAACGTCGGCTATGGCTTCGCGGGCAACGACAACGTGCATACGGACGGACAGGCGGCACCCAACATCGCCAATATCGCGGGCGGCGCGCGCCCCGGTTTCGTCGGCCTGGACCGTAGCGGGGTCACGGCGGGCGGCCAGATCGGCTACAACTACCAGATCGGTCAGTTCGTCGGCGGTATCGAGACCGACATCGCCTATACGGATTTCGGGAACGTCGAAACATCGGCACCACGCAGCTCGTGACCGGCCTTCCGCTCAACAACAATTTCCGTTCCGACATCGATTTCCTGGGAACCGTCAGGGGACGCTTGGGGGTAACCTATG
Organism: uncultured Lichenihabitans sp.; assembly: GCA_964245915.1. Lineage (GTDB taxonomy): Bacteria > Pseudomonadota > Alphaproteobacteria > Rhizobiales > Beijerinckiaceae > Lichenihabitans. The sequence goes on from CAXTOT010000056.1 coordinate 15,007, forward strand.
ACCGCGCGCTGTTTTACGCGACGGGTGGTCTCGCTTATGGCGATACCAAGCATAGCGTCACCATGTTCGGCCCGACCGGGAACGTGCAATTCGCCGGCGATCGCAGCGAGACGAAGGTCGGTTATGCGGTCGGGGCCGGCTTGGAATATGCCTTGTACCGAAACTTGTCCGTAAAGGCTGAATATCTCTACTATAATCTGGGGCGGGACACCGTGAACGTCGCCGTCATTCCCGGCAGCGGCGGCGCGGGAACCGGATATAATTCGCACTTCCAAGATAGTGGCAATCTCGTGCGCGTCGGCCTGAACTACAAGTTCTACTAAGACCAAATTGCGTTCGTGGTGACCCGTCTCGGCGCGATGCCCTTCACGCCGCTTAGCGGCTGTCGTATTCACCGACCGCCAGCATCAACACGAACCCCGTCGTGGCGTGCCCTTCTCCCCTTGCGGGAGAAGGTCCGCAACGCGGGGATGAGGGGTTCGGACGGACGGGCTGCCCCATCATCCGTCCTTCGGACACCTTCTCCCGCAAGGGGAGAAGGGATTGCCGCCAGCCTCCAACCGCGCTGCCGAGCAGGAGCATCATCGCTCCTGGCGGGAACGCGTGGGATCGGCCGACTCGACGTCCTCAGTCGCGACGATCCGGATCGTGGACTTGGCCGTCGACATCGGAGCCACCCTCGCGGCTCGACGGATCGCCGTCGACGACCCGTCTCGCGACCCCGACCGCAAACCCGGCCCTGACCAGTTTTGCAAGATCGCGGTCGCGATAGGGCGCCATTGGGCCGGACCGGAACGGGCCAAGCCGCTTCCGGCGCGCCAAAATCATCGCCTGAGCCACCGGATCGAGATCGCCGAGCATGCCCTCCAGCGCTGGGCCGTCGACCTCGACCCCGGCCTGGGCCAAGTCCGCCCTGATACGCCAGGTGGGCCGGCCCTTGGCGGCGAGACTCGTGGCGCGGCCGCGCGCGAAGGCAGCGTCGTCGAGCAGGCCGACGCGGGTAAGGCGTTCGATGACGGGCTCGATCATGGCGGCCACATCGGCTCTGTCGAGTGGCTCCTGCTCCGCCAAGGCAAGGCGGCGCGCCACTTTTCGCGCCAGGATCTCGCGGACCCGCTCGGCCGAGGCGGAATGGCGCGCCAGATAGTAGGTGGCCATGCGCATCAGGGTTTCGGGCGTGACGCCGGCCTTGTCGCGCACGGAAAGCCTATTGACGTTGGCGGCGCGGCTTGCGGGGGCGCTCGGGGTGTTCGGGCCGCGTGGCGCGCTCCTGCGGCTTGCCCTGGCCGCGCCCCGCACCCGGGACATGTTTGCCGGGCGCCTGATCCGGGCCGAGCACGTCGAGCCGGATGTCGTCGGCACCGTTCTGCTTGGCGGCCGCGATCAGACGCTCGGCAGCCCCCTCCGCCACTTCGAATTTGGTCTCGTTCTCAAAAATGCGGATGGCGCCGACATCGGTTCGGGTGATTTTTCCGCGGCGACAGATCATCGGCAGCAGCCAGCGCGGATCGGCGTCGTTGCGACGCCCGATGTCGAGCCGGAACCAGACGCTGCGGCCGTTGCGTTCCGCCGGCTGCGGGGCTTCGCCGTGCTCGCGCGGACCACGGTCGGGGCGCTCGCTGCGGGCGCGCTTGCCTTCGGGCTTTTCGCGCTGCGGGCGCGTCTCGCGGCCCTGACCGGGATCGTAGATGTCCTCGGGGGCCGGCAGGCGGGTGCGGTAGAGCCGCACCAGGATGGCGGCGACCTGTTCGGGCGAGCGATCGGCGAGAAAGCCGCGGCCGAGCGCCAGATCTTCCTCGCTGACCTCTTCTGTCACCAGGGGATCGACCGCCATGCGTTCGCCGTCGAGTTTTCTGATCGTCTCGGCGGAAGGCGGCGCGTCCCAGCCGAAATTGATGCGGGCGGCCGCCAGCAGGCTCTCGGCCCGGCGGCGGCGCGACAGCGGCACGAGCAGGACACTGACGCCCTTGCGGCCGGCCCGGCCGGTACGGCCGCTGCGATGCTGCAGCACTTCGGGATCGTTGGGCAGGTCGGCATGGATGACGAGGCCGAGGCTCGGCAGGTCGATGCCGCGCGCCGCCACATCGGTGGCGACGCAAACGCGGGCGCGGCCGTCACGCAAGGATTGCAGCGCGCTGTTGCGCTCGTTCTGGCTGAGTTCGCCCGACAGCATCACGACCGAAAAGCCACGGTCCGACAGGGTCGAGCCGAGATGGCGCACGGCATCGCGGGTGTTGCAGAAGATGAGCGCGCTCGGCGCATCGTAGAAGCGCAGAAGGTTCACCACCGCATGCTCGACTTCATGCGGCGCCACCCGCACCGCGCGATAGTCGATATCGGCATGGCCGCGCTCGCCGCTCGCCACCTCCAGCCGCAGGGCATCGCGCTGGTAGCGCCGCGCCATGGAATTGATGGTTTTGGGCAGCGTCGCCGAAAACAGCAGGGTGCGCCGCTCCGGCGGGGTCGATTCCAGGATGAATTCGAGATCCTCGCGAAAGCCGAGATCGAGCATCTCGTCGGCCTCGTCGAGCACCATGGCTTTTAGGGTCGACACGTCGAGGTTGCCGCGCTCGAGATGATCGCGCAGACGCCCCGGGGTCCCCACCACGATATGGGTGCCGGCCGCCAGCTTGCGGTTCTCCGCCCGCGGATCCATGCCGCCCACGCAGGAGGTGATGCGGGCGCCCGTATAGGCATAGAGCCATTCGAGTTCGCGCTGCACCTGGAGCGCGAGCTCGCGCGTGGGCGCCACGACGAGCGCCAGCGGCGCGCCGGGCGCGCCAAAGCCATCGCCGTCGCCGAGCAGGGTGCCTGCCATCCCAAGGCCATACGCGACCGTCTTGCCGGACCCCGTCTGCGCCGACACGAGCAGGTCGCGGCCCGCCGTCTCCGGCGCCAGCACGGCCGATTGCACGGGCGTGGGTTCGTCGTAGTTGTGTTCGGCGAGCGCGCGCGCGATCGGCGGGCGTGTGTCTGGGAAGGGCACGGAAGCGGGAAAACCTTAGGATAGGGGAGGCCAAGGGGGCTTCTACGCTATTCTGGACGGGTTCGCTATGCGTGCGGCGCGAAGGGGCGAATGATGCGAATCTGATGGATGGTAGCCCCATGCGCCTCAATTCTGACGTCCATTGCAAGTTCCGCATCGATCTTCGGGCGACCCACTCTGATGAAACGTGTAGCACGATTTCTGAACAAGCCCCCTCCTCACGCGACCTCTCTCTCCGTGCCTCCCAGCGTCCTCATGCTGAGCCGCCGGCTTCGCCGGCGAGTCGAAGCACGGCTACAGGCGCCGTCCTTCGACTCGGGTCCTGCGGACCCGGCTCAGGATGAGGCAAACGGAGGCGCCCAAGAGAGTGACAGAGGCCAATCGTCCCTCACTGACGGTCGGCAAAGATCATCCCAGATGCGGTGAGAACATACCAAACGAAATGTCTTCCGAGCGGCGTGACTGCTATCGTCGCAGCAAAGACGAGAACAGCAAGGCAGGCTATAGCACCCCGCCTTGATGGCCATCCTTCAGAAGCGCGATAACCACCGGTCCACATCAGTGAAACGCCAACGAGCATGGCCAAAGGATAGAATGTCAGTGGAACATGAAGCCACCAAGCTTGCGCCGGGGTGACAAAAAAGCCGCCCTTTTCCAGAACGACTTGCTGCATCTCTAAATTCGGTCGAGTTGGACTCACATGGGAAAGCCATTCCCGCAGATACCACAACACCACGAACAGCAGTAAATTGGTGACCAAGACAAGGCATCCCGTCCATCGCAAGACGCTCTTGATGAGGTCCACCTATCGCTCCCGAACTAAGTCGATTTATCGATGTGCTCACGGGTGCCTTTAACAAGCCGCGAGCGCACCTGTATGTGTGCTTCGGTCGCGCTACTCTAGAGGCTCGTGACCGTTCTCTGGGATTCCAAGCAGGAAAATCCAGCTTGCTACAAGGCTGTGTCGTGTGGTGAGAGCAACCGCGTCACACAAAGCTCCACCGACTCCCGCCATTGCGGCAGCAAAATCCCGTAGACCCGTGCCAGCTTCTCGCCGTTGAGCCGGGAATTGGCGGGGCGCTTGGCCGGGGTGGGGTAATCGGCGGTGGTGATGCGTTTGACCCGCGCCGTGGGGCCGCCGAGCTCTGCCGAGCGGGCGAAGATGGCTTCCGCGACATCGGCCCAGACGGCTTCGCCCTGGCCGGTCATGTGGAAGGTGCCGTAGAGCTCCGGGTCCTCGCCGGCCTCGGCCGTCATCGGAACGGCGAGCGCGGCCCCCGACATGGCGGCGCCCGCGATCGCCAGGGCGTCGGCATCGCCGAGTTGGGGGGTCTGCACGCGACGCGCGATCGAGAGAAGCGTATGGGCGATGTCGAGCGCCGAAGTCGGGCAGCCGTGCTGGTCCGCCACCACGCCCACCTCGTCGCGGGTGGCGGCGAGGCGCAGCATGGTGCGCACGAAATTGGCGCCGAAGGGCGCATAGACCCAGGCGGTGCGCAGGATGACGCGGCGCGGATTGGCGGCCGCGACCGCCTGCTCGCCCAAAAGCTTGGTGCGGCCGTAGACGCCGAGCGGGCCGGTCGCGTCCTCCTCGCGGTAGGGGCGATCGGCGCTGCCGTCGAACACGTAATCGGTCGACAGGTGCAGGATCGGCACGCCGAGCTCGGCGGCCGCTTTCGCCACGGCGCCCGCCCCCGTCGCATTGACGGCCTCCGCGAGATCCGGCTCGCTCTCGGCCTTGTCGACCGCCGTATAGGCGGCCGCGTTGACGATCATGTCGGGCGCGGCGGCGCGCAGCGCCGGCAGGATGGAGTCGGGGTTGGCGAGATCGAGGTCCGGCCGCCCCACGGGCACGATCGTGACCCCTTCGGCGGCGCCGATCTCGGCGAGCGCCGTGGCGACCTGGCCGTCGCGGCCGGTGACGGCGATCCGCATGGCTCAGGCTCCCTGGGGGGCGGTGGCCGCGGGCGTGCCGAGGCCGAGCCGCTCGCCCGTATAAACCTTGTCGCGCAAGGGCTGCCACCACCAGGCGTTGTCGAGATACCAGCGCACCGTGCGGGCGATGCCGGTTTCGAAGGTTTCCTGGGCGCGCCAGCCGAGTTCGGCTTCGAGCTTGCTGGCATCGATGGCATAGCGGTGGTCGTGGCCGGGGCGATCGGTCACGAAGGTGATGAGCTCGCGCCTCGGCGCGGCGGCAGGGACGAGTTCGTCCAGCGTGTCGCAGATGGTCTGCACCACGCTGAGGTTGGTGCGCTCGTTGCGGCCGCCGACATTGTATTTCTCGCCCGGCCGTCCCTGCCGAACGATGGTCCACAGCGCGCGGGCATGGTCCTCGACATAGAGCCAGTCGCGGATGTTGCTGCCGTCGCCATAGACGGGCAGCGGCTTGCCTTCGAGCGCATTGAGAATGACGAGCGGGATCAGCTTTTCGGGAAAATGGAACGGCCCGTAATTGTTGGAGCAGTTCGACATCACAACCGGCAGGCCATAGGTGCGCATCCAGGCGTTCGCCAGATGATCGGACGCGGCCTTGGAGGCCGAATAGGGCGAGGAGGGGTCGTAGGGCGTGGTCTCGCTGAACAGTCCGGTCTCGCCGAGCGAGCCATAGACCTCGTCGGTCGAGACATGGAGGAAGCGGAACGCCGCCTTCTCATCCGCGGCTAGCACCGACCAATAGGCACGGGTGGCTTCGAGCAGGGTAAAACTGCCTACGATGTTGGTCTGGATGAAATCCGCCGAGCCCGTGATGGAACGGTCGACATGGCTCTCGGCCGCCAGATGCATCACATGGGTGGGCTTGAACGACGTGAAGATGGCGTCCAAAGCCGGCCGGTCGACGATATCGGCGCGCTCGAAGCGGTAGTTCGGCAGGTTGGCGACCGAGCGCAGGGTTTCGAGATTGCCCGCATAGGTGAGCTTGTCAAGGTTGAGCACCTCGACCTCGGGCTCACGCGCCAGCAGCCGCACCACCGCCGAGCCGATGAAGCCGGCGCCGCCCGTGACGATGACGCGCTTCATGGCGCAGCCGCATAGGTGAAGGCGGGGGGCAGGTCGGCCAGCAAGGGCAGCCGAGTGTCCTTGTCGGACAGGAAGGCGCCCTCCGGGCCGAGCGGCCAATGGATGCCGAGTGCCGGATCGTTCCACAAAATGCCGCCATCGTCGGCGGGGCTGTAGAAGTCGGTCACCTTATAGGCCACGATCGTGTCGGGTTCGAGCGTGCAATAGCCATGCGCGAAGCCGGGCGGCACCCAGAGCTGGGCGCCCTCGGCGGCATCGAGGCGGGCCGAGACATGCCGGCCGAAGCTGGGCGAACCCACCCGGATGTCCACAGCCACATCGAGGATGGCGCCCTTGATGGCGCGGACGAGCTTGCCCTGGGCGGTCCGGGCCTTCTGGAAATGCAGACCCCGCAGCGTGCCCACCTGGGCCGACAAGGCCTCGTTGTCCTGCACGAAATCCAGCGGCGCCACTTTGTCGCGAAACGCCCGGGCGCTGAAGGTTTCGACGAAATAGCCCCTGGCGTCGCCGAAGCGACGCGGCTTGATCAACATGACATCCGGAATGTCGAGGCGATCGACCTGCATGCGCAATCTCTCGATGAAGCTGGCCCCTGTTAGTCGCGCCAAGCATCGGGGTCAACGCCGAGCCTCCTGTGCGGAACGCAGAGACCGTCATCAACCTGTCAAAACTTGCGCGCGAGACTCAACTCGACTCAAGTGAGTTCCCTGTTTCGTCAACATCTTGGCCCATGGCAGCACTGGTCCCCTTCCCGTCGGAGCATCGGCCGCTCTCAGCCTTGATCGCCGCGCTGCCCGGCCCCGTGATCGTCGTCACCGAGGATTTCCGCGTCATCGCGGCCAACGGCTCCGCGCGCGATATTCTCCCGGCGCTTCGGCCAGGCGATCTTCTGGCCCTGACCTTGCGGGATCCCGACGTGCTCGACGGCATCCGCCGGGTTCATGCGTCCGGGTTGGCCGAAACGGTGGCGTGGCGGGATCGGGTTCCGGTCGAGCGCTCATTCGACGTGACGATCGCGCCGCTGGACACGCCGGGTGAGGCACGCGACCTTGTGCTGACCATTCGGGACCTCACGGAGGCCCGCCTCGTCGAGCGCATGCGCGTCGACTTCGTGGCCAATGCCAGCCACGAGCTCCGCACGCCGCTCGCATCGCTCCTGGGGTTTGTCGAAACCCTGCAGGGGCCGGCGCGCGACGATCCGCGTGCGCGTGCCCGCTTCCTCGAGATCATGGGGGAGCAGGGTCGCCGCATGGCCCGTCTGGTCGACGATCTTTTGTCGTTGTCCCGGATCGAGCAGACCTTGCATCTCAAGCCCGACAAGGCGGTGGATCTCAGCATCGTGACCCGCCATGTGGCGGACACGCTTGCGCCGCTCGCCCAGGAGACCGGCGTCAGGCTCGAGGTTGCGGCCTCTACCCCGGTGATCGTGGCAGGTGACCGCGACGAGCTTGTTCGCGTGGTCGAGAATCTGATCGAGAACGCCATCAAATATGGCAGCCAGGCTTGCACCCCAGGATCGAAGGAAAACGGCAGGGCGGCCCTCGTCGAGATCCAGGTGACGGCCAGCCGACGCGACGGCGTCCTGACGGTTCGCGATCATGGACCCGGGATCGCCCCCGAACACCTGCCGCGCTTGACCGAGCGGTTCTACAGGGTCGATGCCGGTCAAAGCCGCGCCAAAGGCGGAACCGGGCTTGGTTTGGCGATCGTCAAACATATCGTGGCCCGTCATCGTGGCCGGATGACCATCGAGAGCGACCTCGGATCGGGTGCGGTTTTCACCGCCTCGGTCCCGTTGCATGCCTCGATCGCGGGGCCGTCGAAACGATGACGCGTTATAAATCTGTCATCTCAGCGTCGTAAAACCCTCTCGCGTTCGGGGTAGTGCGAAGCGGCATCGATGCCGCTCGCGACAATGTGGCATGGACGCTGGACCGTTCCGAACCGACGAGGCGTATATGAAAATCTTCAATCTGGCGCGGATGACTTTTGTCGCCGCAGCCCTTGCGGCCGGCGGCGTTGCCGCTCAGGCAGCTGACATTTCGGGCGCGGGCGCGACCTTCCCTTTCCCGATCTACGCCAAATGGGCCGACACCTATAAGAAAATGACCGGTACAGGTGTGAACTACCAGTCCATCGGCTCTGGCGGCGGCATCAAGCAGATCAAGGCCAAGACCGTCACGTTCGGCGCGACCGACGCTCCGCTGACCGAAAAGGACCTTCAGGAAGCCGGTCTCGAGCAGTGGCCGATGGTCATGGGCGGCATCGTGCCGGTGGTCAATCTCGAAGGCATCAAGTCAGGGGACCTGACGATCGACGGGCCGACCTTGGCCAAGATCTTCATGGGCACCATCACCAAGTGGAACGACCCGGGCATTGCCAAGCTGAATCCGAATGCCAAACTTCCCGATCAGGCGATCGCGGTCGTGCATCGGTCGGACGGTTCGGGCACCACCTTCAACTTCACAGACTACCTGTCCAAGGTGTCGCCCGATTGGAAATCCAAGGTCGGCGAGAACACCGCAGTCGAATGGCCCGTCGGCATCGGCGCCAAGGGTAACGAAGGTGTGTCGCAGAACGTCGGCAACACCAAGGGTGCGATCGGCTACGTGGAATATGCCTACGCCAAGCAGAACAACCTGACCTTCACCAAGATGGTGAACAAGGAGGGTAAGGTCGTGGCCCCGACGGTTCCCGCCTTCCAGGCGGCCGCCGCCAATGCCGATTGGGCCAATGCTCCTGGGTTTTACCAGATCCTCACCGATCAGCCCGGTGCGGAGTCCTGGCCGCTCACCGCCGCGACCTTCATCCTCATGTACAAGCAACCCAAGGATGATGCGGCCGCGCTCGACGCCTTGAAATTCTTCGACTGGGCTTTCAAAAGCGGCCAGAAGGAAGCCGAGTCGCTCGACTATATCCCGATGCCCGAAAAGGTCGTGGCCCTGATCGACAAGGCCATCGCCACCGACATCAAGGGCGCCAATGGCAAGCCCTTGATGCCGATGACCAAGTAAAGCTTGCGATTGTCGCGGCAGGGACCCCGGGGTCCCTGCCGTATTTTTCTGGGTTCGAAAAGGCGATGACGTGACCGATATGGCGGTAAAGCAATCCGGCCTTGCTCGGGGCGAGGTCACGACGCAAGACGCGATCAGGAGCCGCTTAAAACTCTTCGATCGGGTCTTCTCGGCCATGACGCTTGCGGCCGCGATCGCGGTGCTGGTCATCCTGGGCGGGGTGCTGGTCTCCCTGGTCAACGGGTCGTGGCTCGCGCTGAGCACCTTCGGGTTCGGCTTCCTGTTCGATCAGACCTGGAACCCGGTAACCGATCGTTTCGGGGCGGGGGCCGCCATCTTCGGTACCATCGTGACGTCCCTGATTGCCATGCTGATCGCGGTGCCGGTCGGGATGGGCATCGCCATCTTCCTTACCGAACTCTGCCCGCATGTCCTGCGCCGTCCGATCGGTATCGCGATCGAGCTTCTGGCCGGCATTCCCAGCATCATCTACGGCATCTGGGGTCTGTTCGTTTTTGCGCCCTTCGTGCAGCAATATGTCGAGCCGGCCCTGATTGGGACATTCGGCTCGGTGCCGCTCTTTTCAAGCCTGTTTGCCGGCCCGCCCTACGGGATCGGCGTGTTTACGGCAGGCGTGATCCTCGGCATCATGGTGCTGCCGTTCGTGACATCGGTCTCGCGCGACGTTTTCGAAACCGTTCCGCCCGTCCTCAAGGAGGCCGCCTATGGCGTGGGCGGGACCAGGTGGGAGGTCGTCAGCAACGTCGTCATCCCCTACACCCGCACCGGTGTCGTTGGCGGCGTCATGCTGGGACTCGGGCGCGCGCTCGGCGAAACCATGGCCGTGACATTCGTGATCGGCAACGCCCACCGCATCTCGTCCTCCATCCTGGCGCCCGGCACGACAATATCGGCCTCCATCGCCAACGAATTCACCGAGGCGGTCGGTGACCTCTACACCTCATCGCTGATCGCGCTGGGTCTCATCCTGTTCGTCATCACCTTCATCGTCTTGGCGGCGGCGCGCTTGATGCTGATGCGACTGGATCGTCAGAAGGGGATCGCTTGAGCATGGCCGCGACTGGAACATCCATGCAGGCGAGCCGCCAGAGGCGGGGTGCGATCTACCTCGGGCTCTGCGTCGTGGCGGCCGTCTTCGGCCTGAGCTGGCTCGTGCTGATCTTGGCGAGCCTGCTGTGGAACGGTTTCAGTGGATTGTCGGTCGCCGTATTCACCGAGATGACCCCGCCGCCGGGCAGCGCGGGCGGCCTGCTCAACGCGATCTACGGCAGCTTCGTCATGACCGCCATCGGGGTTGCGTTGGGAACGCCGATCGGCATCCTGGCCGGAACCTACATGGCCGAATACGGCCGCTACGCCAGATTGAGTTTCGTGGTCCGCTTCATCAACGACATCCTACTCAGCGCACCGTCCATCATCATCGGCCTCTTCGTCTATCAGATCATCGTGGCTCCGATGGGCCATTTCTCGGCCATCGCGGGCGCCGTCGCGCTCGCGGTCCTGGTCGTCCCGGTCGTGGCGCGCACGACCGAGGACATGCTGCTCCTCGTCCCGAACCCGCTGCGGGAAGCGGCTTCGGCTATGGGGCTGCCGAGAGCTCACGTGATCATGCATGTCGCCTATAAAGCGGCTCGGGCCGGCATGATCACAGGTATCCTGCTGGCGATCGCCCGGGTCAGCGGCGAGACCGCGCCGCTTCTGTTCACCGCGCTCAACAACCAGTTTTGGAGCGCCGACCTCAATGCGCCGATGGCCAGCCTTCCCACGGTCATCTTCCAATATGCATTGAGCCCCTACAAGGAATGGCAGAGCCTGGCCTGGACCGGCGCTCTCATCATCACTCTGACGGTGCTCACGCTGAGCATTACGGCGCGTGCACTCGGGTCGACGAGGATTTCCAAATGAGCGTAACCACCGCAACGCCGGTCACGACGCCGGCCCCGGCCCCCGGCAGGGACCTCCCCATCAAAGTGTCGATCAAGGACCTCAACTTTTTCTACGGGGACGCGATCGCGATCAAGAGCGTTTCTCTGCCGCTCTACACCAACACGGTGACGGCGTTCATCGGCCCATCGGGCTGCGGCAAGTCGACGTTGCTGCGCATCTTGAACCGCATGTACAGTCTCTATCCGCGTCAGCGGGCGGAAGGCGAAGTCCTGCTCGATGGGCAAAACATCCTCAGTCCCGACCAGGACGTCAACGCGTTGCGCTCCCGCGTCGGCATGGTGTTTCAGAAGCCGACGCCGTTCCCCATGTCGATCTACGACAATATCGCGTTCGGCATAAAGCTGTTCGAAAAGCTGCCGAAGAGCGAACTCGACGGACGCGTCGAGAAGGCCCTGCGGGGCGCGGCGCTCTGGAACGAGGTCAGCAACAAGTTGGGCGCGAGCGGCCTCAGCCTTTCGGGCGGCCAGCAACAGCGTCTATGTATAGCCCGGACGGTGGCCATCAGCCCGGAAGTCATTCTGCTCGACGAACCTTGTTCGGCCTTGGATCCCATCTCGACCGCCCGCATCGAGGAACTCATCGACGAGCTGAAATCCAAATATACCATCGTCATCGTCACCCACAGTATGCAGCAGGCGGCACGCGTGTCCGACCGCACGGCCTTCATGTATCTCGGCGAGATGGTCGAGTTCGACGACACCAAGAAGATCTTCACCTCTCCGGCCAAGCAGCAGACCCAGGATTACGTCACCGGTCGTTTCGGCTGAATCTGCCGCCATCGCGCACCGGTTAGGGGTAGACTTCGTTATCGGTCGCGATGGAACGCGCGGCGGATCAGGTACAGGAACATCGCCATGGCCGAGCATACCGTTAGTGCTTATGACAAGGAACTTGAAGTGCTCGGCCGCAAGATCGCCGAGATGGGCGGCATCGCGGAGAAAATGCTGTCCGAGGCCATGGACGCGCTGTCGGGCCTCGATGTCGACCTCGCCCGCGCCGTTGTCGCCAAGGACCCCCGGGTCGACAGCCTGCAACGCGAGATCGAAGACAACGCGATCATGACGATTGCCCGCCGCCAGCCCATGGCGCTCGACCTTCGCGAGATCGTGGCCGCGATCCGGGTCTCGGGCGACCTCGAACGCATCGGCGATCTCGCCAAGAATATTGCGTCCCGCGTGATCAAGATCGCGGCCGAGCCGCGCCTCCCGCGCGCCACCATCGGGCTCAAGCACATGCACGAGCTCGCCGCCACTCAACTCAAGGATGTGCTCGACGCCTATGCACAGCGCGATCTCGAGCGGGTCCAAGCCGTCTGGAACCGTGATGTGGAACTGGATGCTCTGGAAGACTCGGTGTTTCGCGATCTCCTCACCTTCATGATGGAGGACCCGCGCAACATTTCCTTCTGCGCGCACCTGCTGTTCTGCTCGAAGAACATCGAGCGGGTGGGCGATCACGCCACCAATATCGCCGAGACCGTCTACTACCTGGTCACCGGTGCAACCTTGCCGATGGATCGCCCGAAGGGAGGAAGCTCCGGGACGGCGTTCGGCCTGAGCCCGGCCGCCGAGGCGGTCTGACGGTTTTCGGGGAGCTCGGGATGCACGCACTGCTCCCGGTGCGGGATGCCAGCGAGGAACGATGGCGATGAACAGCATGCGGACCAGCCCCAAAAACGGCTCCGTCAGCGCGGCGCCGCATATCCTGGTCGTCGAGGACGAGCAGGCGCTCGGACTGCTTCTCTCCTACAATTTGGAGGCCGAGGGCTTCACGGTCGAACGCGTCGAACGCGGTGACGATGCGGAACTTCGTCTGAGCGAGATGCCGCCCGACCTCGTGATCCTGGATTGGATGTTGCCGGGCGTGTCGGGCCTGGAGATCTGCCGCCGGCTCCGGGCGCGCGAGTCGACCCGCACGCTGCCGGTCATCATGCTGACGGCACGCGGCGAGGAGGGCGAGCGGGTCCGCGGCCTTTCGGTCGGCGCCGACGATTATGTGGTGAAGCCCTTCTCGGTCCCGGAACTCATGGCACGCGTGCGGTCGCTGCTGCGCCGCTCCAGACCCGAGCGGCTGGCCAACCGGCTCGTGGCGGGCGATCTCGACCTCGACCGCGAGACCCGCCGGGTCCGGCGCGCCGGCCGCGACGTGCATCTCGGGCCGACCGAATTCCGCCTGCTCGAATATCTCATGGAGCGGCCCGGCCGGGTGTTCTCGCGCTCGCAATTGCTCGACGGCGTCTGGGGCCTCTCGGTCGAGATCGACGAGCGCACCGTCGACGTCCATGTCGGACGCCTGCGCAAGTCGCTCTCGCGCGGCCGCGAGCGCGACCCGCTCCGCACCGTGCGGGGCGCGGGTTATGCTTTCGACGAGACGTTCGGCAAGGATTGAGGCGGACGCCTTCTGGACATCGGAGGGTTCTGATATACATTTCAGTTGTATATCAGGAGTGGCCCATGCAAGTGGCAAAATGGGGCAACAGCCTTGCGATCCGTCTTCCTGCCGCCGTGGTCGAGACCCTCAATCTGAAGGAGGGGGACGAGATCGACGTTCGTGTCGCCGGGGAGCGTGCCTTCGACATCGACCGTGATCGTACCCGAGAGAAGGCCTTGGAGCGCATAAGATCCTTGCGCAAGACACTCCCGGCCGGCTGGGTGTTCGACCGGGATGAGACTAACTCCCGATGACGGCTTCGGCAGGTGACTTCCTCGACACGAATGTTCTCGTCTACGCGTTCACTGACGATCCAAAGTCGGAAGCCGCCGCGGCGTTGCTCGCGAGAGGCTGTGTGACCAGCGTTCAAGGCCTCAATGAATTCGCCAACGTTGCGCGCCGCAAGCTCGGCATGACCTGGCTGGAGCTTGGCGAAGGATTGTCGGCAATCCGGACGTTGTGCCGCGCTATTCTGCCCATCACCGTCAATGAGCATGAAGCAGCCATTCAACTTGCGCAGCGACACGACTTTTCCATCTTTGATGCCCTCATGGTCGCCTGCGCACTTCAAGCCGAATGCAGGGTCTTCTGGTCTGAGGATCTGCAGGACGGCATGATCGTGGAAGGCCGATTGCACGTGCGCAATCCCTTCCGGAACAATGGTTGATCGCCGTCCTGAACGTGCTTCCGACGGCGCTCGTCACGCCACTCTCGCGCCTGGCCGCATCATCCAGGTAAACACGGCGCCAAGCGCCATCAGGGCGCTGGTCGCCAAAAACACCGACCGCATGCCGAAATGGCCGCCCAGGAATCCGCCGGCGAGCGGCCCGACGACTTGCCCGGCATATTGCGACGAGATCGAATAGCCCAAAATCGCGCCCGCCACGCTCTCGGGCACGTTGTGGCGGATCACGCTGGTGATGCAGGGCAGCAGCCCGCCGAGCGCGAGGCCCATCAGGAAGCGAAGCCCCACCAGCTGCCAGCCGTCGGTCACGAAGGCTTGCGGGATCAAAAGTAAGGCCGAGACCAACAGACCCCCGACGATCACGGTCCAATGACCGATCCGATCCGCGAGCTTGCCCAGCCGGGAAGCCGACAGGATGCTGCCCAGGGCTGCGGCCGACATCACCACACCGGCCACGAGCGTCACCTGCTTCGGGTCGGGCACGAGCTGCGCCACATAGACCGTGATGATCGGCTCGATCGACATGTTGGCGAGCATCAGCAGGAGCCCCGTGACCAGCATGGCCAGCGCGGGCCGCCGGTCGGGAATGGCCGACCATCCGCCGCCACCCCTTTTGCGGGCGCCGGCCGGCCGTTTCTCTTCCTTGATCAGGAAAACGGTCGCCAGAAAGGCGAGAAAGATCACCCCGCCCATGAGGAAGAACGTCTCGCGCATGCCGATCAGCGGCGGCAGGGCGCCCCCGATCAACGGCCCCACCAGATTGCCCGCCATGATGCCGGACGCGAGCGTGCCCAGCGCCCAGCCGGATCGGTTTCTCGGCGATTCGGTCGCGACCAGCACGGTGGAACCGGACGAATAGCCGCCCAAGAAGCCGATCAGCATCCGTAGCGCGAACAATTGCCAGACGTTCTGCACCAGCCCCATCAGCGACATCGCGACCGCCATGCCGAGGCTGGCGCGAATCAGCATGAGCTTACGGCCGTAACGATCGGCCAGATGGCCCCAGAGCGGCGCTACGAGGCCGGCCGTGAAGAAAGCCGCCGCGAAGGCCGCGCCCGACCATTGCACGATGGCGGCATGATCGCTGACCCCCAGCTGTTCGACATAGAGCGGCAGGAAAGGCAGCAGCAGCGTCATGGCCACGATGGTGGTGAACGAGCCCACGAGGCACACTGCGAGGTTGCGCCGCCAGTAGATCGAACCGTCGCGCGGCTCGGCGGTGGCCCGGGAGAGGCTTTCCACGACGAGATCGGCGGCGTCGAGCGGCGAGTTGACGATGATAGGGCCAGGATCGAGGTTCGGATCGTCGGTATTCAAAAGCTCATGTCCAGACTGCTGGCGGGACGTACCCGCAAATGGGTCTGGTAAAGTTCTACCTCAGTCCTGCCAATTCTCGACTTGGAGAAGCAGCACCCGTGTTAATTCCCGCCAAATTTTGCGTGAGCCGCAACGCATACACTAACCATGTTGCACCAGGAGGGCAGTCCGCAACCCTCAGGACATCAATCCTTTCCGTGAAGTTCAAAGCCCCTCGCTGCTCGACAGCGAGGGGGTATCATTTTGACCAAAGTGCCGGCCTATACTTTTACCAGTCCCACGTTTCCCAGCCCTCAGCGGCGGCGGGGGTCGCGGTGATAATGGCCGGAACCGCGAGGGCGGCGAAGATCGATAGTGCAAGAATCAGCTTTTTCATTGGAGACCTCAAGTCGGCGCATGCCGACTAGCCATCATCGTGATCTAATGTTGCGATCATATTTCACATTAATTACAGGTGTAATTAATGAATATTGTATTTCTAGCAAAAATTACAAATTATACAAGTATTGACGCCTGGCGGCGGGCCCTACTCAGCCCGGCTCCGGATCGGCTGATTCACCTACCCCGCCTCCGCTACCTGGACGGCTTCAACCCGGATGTCTTCGGTGAGGCGCGCCTTGAGGGCGTTGAACTCGGGTGTCGTCTTGATGGTGTAACGACGCGGGTGCGGCAGGTCGACCGTCACGTCGGCCTTGATGCGGCCCGGCCGCGCCGTCATCACCACCACACGCGACGCCATGAAGATCGCTTCCTCGATGTCGTGGGTCACGAACAGCACCGTCTTGCGCTCGCGCTCCCAGATGGCGAGCAGGAGTTCCTGCATGAGCGCGCGGGTCTGGTTGTCGAGCGCCCCGAACGGCTCGTCCATCAGAAGAATGTCCGGATCGTTGGCGAGCGCCCTGGCGATGGCGGTGCGCTGCTGCATGCCGCCCGAGAGTTGCCGCGGCAGGTGGTTTTCGAACCCTTTGAGCCCCATGCGGTCGAGGTAGAGGGCCACAACCTCTGCCTGGTCGACCGCCGAGACGCCGCGTTCGCGCAGCCCGAACGCGATGTTCTGGCCGACCGTCAGCCAGGGGAACAGGGTGTAGGATTGGAACACCATGCCCCGGTCCGGCCCGGGGCCACGGACGGGCCTGCCATTCAACAGGACCTCGCCCCCGCTAGGCCGGTCGAGCCCCGCCACGATGCGCAACAATGTCGATTTCCCGCACCCCGACGGCCCCAGGATCGTGATGAAGTCGTTGCTCGCCACGGTGAGATGGGTCGGCGCGAGCGCGAACGTTTCCGTGCCACGCGGCCCCTTGAACACGCGCGAGACGTCGCGGACGAGCAGCTTGGCGCCCGTTGCGCTCGAAATATCCGTCATGCGAAGGACCAGCCGAACAGGGCTCGGTTCAACGCCTTGAAGCACAGGTCCGAGATGAGGCCGATCACCCCGATGGTGATGATGCCGAAGATCATCTTGCCGGTGGCGAGCAGCGCCTGGCTGTCGATGATCATATGGCCGATGCCGGACGACGAACCGATCAGTTCGGCCACGATCACATAGGTCCAGGCCCAGCCGAGCACGAGCCGTAGGATCTCGGCGATGCCGGGCGCATTGGCGGGCAACAGCACCCTTCGAATGACGCCGCGATCCCCAGCCCCCAGCGTGTAGGCGGCCTCGACGAGGTCGCGCCGGGTCTGCCCCACCTGCCCCGCCACCATCAGAATGATCTGGAATACCGAGCCGATGAAGATAACCAGCAATTTCTGCGTCTCGCCGATGCCCGCCCATAGGATGAGCAGGGGCACGAAGGCCGAGGCCGGCAGGTAGCGCGCGAAGGACACGAAGGGTTCGAGCAGCGCCTCGATGGGCTTGTAGGCGCCCATCAGGATGCCCAAGGGGACCGCCACCACGCTCGCCAGCACGAACCCGCCCAGCACGCGCCACACCGTCATGCCGATGTCGGTCATGAAGTCGAAGCGGGTGATCAGCACCCAGCCATCCCGCAGCATCGAGGCGGGATCGGCCAGAAACGTCCGGGACACGTAGCCGCCCAGCGTGGAGAAGGCCCAGGCGGCGAAGAACAGAACGAAGAAGCTCAGCCCGAGCGCGATGCGCGCAGGCTGGCTGATGGGTGCAAATGGGCGGGCCATCGGTTCAGATGGCCCTGTCCCGAAGCGTCGGATGGTGGTTCATTGCAGCCCGAGCGGACGCGGATCGTACAAGGTGGCCGGGTCGGGTTTCGTGGTGATGGTGCCGATCTCCATCAGCAGGTCGGCGGCCGTGCCGGAGAACTGGGTGAATTCGCCGCCGAAGAAGCTCTTGTTGTCGTCGCGACTGACCCAGCGCAGGTACTTGGCCGAATCCGCGAATTCCTCGCCCGACTGCTTGACGTCGGCGCCCATGATCTCGTCGGCCTTCTTTTCGTTCGCCTTGAGATAATCGAGGGCTTCGAAATAGCCGTCCACCAGGGCCTTGGCGGCGGCTGGATTGGCGTCGAGGAATTTTGGGGTGCAGCCCAGCGTGTCGAGCACCATCGGGTAGTCGAGCGTGGTGGCCAGGATATGCCCCTGGTCGGGCTTGTCGCGCACCGCGGACAGATAGGGCTCGTAACTGACCGCGGCGTCGTTCTGCCCGGCGAGAAACGCCTGTGCGGCGGGACCCGGCTCGAGATTGACGACCTTCACGTCCTTCATCTTCATGTGATTGGCATTGAGCACCCAGGCCAGCATGAAGTAGGGGCTGGTGCCAGGGGTCGAGGCCGCCACGCTCTTGCCCTTGAGATCCGCGACCGTCTTGATGGCGGCGCGCGCCACGATGCCGTCCGCGCCATAGGATTTGTCGAGCTGGACGATCTGCTTGGAGGGCACGCCGTTGGCGTTCCACACCACCCAGGTTTCCACCGTGGTGGCGGCGCACTGGATGTCGCCGGATGCCATGGCGAGGGAGCGGCTCGCCTGCGGAATTTTCGGCAAGGTGACGTCGAGACCGTGCTTCTTGAAGATGCCGGCTTCCTTGGCCAGCGTCAGCGGACCGAAGCCGGTCCAGCCCGAGATCCCGATGGCGATCTTGGTATCCTCGGCCCGCGCGGCGCTTCCGCCCGCGATCAGGCTGGCGAGCACCATGCCCGCCCCGATCCATGTTTTCATTGTTTTTCCCCCTGCCGTGCTGCGCGCGGATTGTCCGCACCGCAGGGCAAATGTCCAGACCAACGCACGATCGGCACCCGGTTCCACCGAGCGCGGCCTTATGTCCCTTGGGGAACCGCCGCCCCGGCCTGCGCTTTGAATCAGCAAGCCGTTGGCGCCCATCCGCGAGGTCACTGCCATGTCTCCCAAAGTGCTTTTTCTTTCCTCCATCGGCGCCCTCAGCGGCGCCATCATGCTGGTATCATCGGGTTCAAGCGCCATCGCGACGCCCGTCGCGCACCGGCACCACCATCGCCACGTCGTTTATCGACGGGCTTACGAGAACCCGGAGGCGGCCAGCCCCTATGCAACGGGGGGTGGCCCCGAAGCTTATGGGTCGACCCGCACGCCGTCCGCCTACGGAACTCCGCCCGACAATGCCTTCGACCCGACACGTCCATACGGCGGGCAGTCCGCAATCACGGCACCGCCCGGAACCGACGCCTACGAGGAACAGGCCAACGAGCGTCGCTACTTTTGCGAGTTTTCGCCGTCCCGCTGCTGAGCGTTAGACGGACCCGTTGCGAAGAAATTGGCGATGATGGTTCCGTATACTGCGGTCAGCGCCTCGAGGTCGGCCACGCTAACGCGCTCGTCTACGGCATGCATGGTCTGCCCCACCAGGCCGAACTCTACAACCGGGCAGTAGCGAACGATGAACCGCGCGTCGGACGTGCCTCCCGTCGTGGATAGTTTGGGACGGCGGCCTGTCTCGGCCTCGACGGCATCCGCCACGAGGGTCGTGAACGAACCCGGTTCGGTGACGAAGGACACCGCATTACAGGGCTGAAACGTCAGGCTGTATCGCGACGGAAGGTTGACCTCCCGCAGTCGCCGCACCGCCTCGGCCTGCAGTGTTGCCGGCGTCCAGATGTCGTTGAAGCGGATGTTGAACCGCGCCCGGGCCTCAGCCGGGATCACGTTGTTGGACGGGTTGTCCGTGTCGACCGCTACGAGCTCCAGATTGGAAGGATCGAAATGCGCCGTCCCCTCGTCGAGTGGCGTCCCAATCAGGGCACCTAGCAGACGGAGAAGCGTGGGAATCGGGTTGTCGGCCCGATGCGGGTAGGCCACATGGCCTTGACGGCCATGAACCACGAGTTCCCCTGTCAGCGAGCCGCGCCGTCCGATCTTGACCATGTCGCCGAGCAGATCGGGATTGGTGGGTTCGCCCACGACGCAGGCGTCGAAACGCTCGCCGCGAGACTTTGCCCATTCGAGCAGCTTGACCGTGCCATTGACGGCCGGCCCCTCCTCGTCGCCGGTGAGCAGGATGGCAATGGTTCCCTTCGGCTCGCCATATTGATCGACATAGCCGAGCGCGGCCGCTACCCAAGCCGCAACCCCGCCCTTCATGTCGCAGGCACCGCGGCCATGAAGCGCGCCGTCCACGATCTCGCCCGCGAAGGGGTCACACCGCCACGCCGCGGGATCGCCGGGCGGCACCACATCGGTGTGGCCCGCAAAGGCCAGGCACGGCGATCCCGTACCGATCCGCGCATAGAGGTTGAGCACTTCGGGCTGCCCCGGCTCCGAAAACGGCACGAGATCCGCAGCAAAACCGCTGGCCCGGAGCACATCCGCCAGGAGCGGCAGCGCGCCATCGTCGGCCGGTGTCACCGACCGGCACCGGATGAGCCTTTGCGCAAGATCGACCGCGCGCGATACCGTCACGGCGCACCCCGGTTCTTGAGCACGCCGAGTTCCACGACGTTCCACAGTGCCACCGCCACCAGGAGGGAGAGCACGACCGGCCCGACCCAGTCGGGAATGGATCCGAACGAGAGGGGAATGAACCAGATCACCGCCGAGCCGAGAAGCAGGCTCGCGGGAAGGATCCCGGCCAGCGCGGCCGGCCGGCCGCGATCGCGAAAGCGCTTAGCGCTGAGGTTGTACTCGCAGACCGCCAGCAGGATCACCGCGAAAGCGTAGATCAGCAGGTAGACATAGGCCACGATGGTCAGCGGAGCCAAAAATTGCGTGGTGGCGAGATCGTGATGCGCATAGGGGCTGAGCCAGACCCAGCCGAGCGTCCCCACGCCGGCGAGGAGCGCGAGCGGCACGGTATTGCGCAACCAGGTGGCCCGGTCCACCCGGCCCCTATCGCTCCTGAACAGAAAGAAGAAGCGTTGACGGCGTGCGTCCATCAGTCTCTCAGAAGCTCGTTGATGGCCGTCTTGGCGCGGGTCTGCGCGTCCACGGTCTTGACGATCACGGCGCAATAGAGCGAGGGCCCCGGCGCGCCGCCCGGCAGCGGCTTGCCGGGCAGATTGCCCGACACCACCACCGAATAGGGCGGCACATAGCCGACGTGGATCTCGCCCGTGGCCCGGTCGATGATCTTGGTCGAGGCCGAGATGAACACCCCCATGGACAGAACCGAACCCTGCCCCACCACGACGCCCTCGACCACTTCCGAACGTGCCCCGATGAAGCAATCGTCCTCGATAATGGTGGGATTGGCCTGCAGCGGCTCCAGCACGCCGCCGATGCCGACCCCGCCCGACAGATGCACGTTCTTGCCGATCTGCGCGCAGGAGCCCACCGTTACCCAGGTGTCCACCATGGTGCCGCTGTCGACGTAGGCGCCGAGATTGACGAAGG
>CAXTOT010000057.1:0-35588 GCA_964245915.1 uncultured Lichenihabitans sp.
GCCGCAACGTGTCGCCCGAGTTCGACCGCAACCTCGCCCGCTTCACCCAGTTCCTCACATTGGTGGGCCTCACCGCGCTGGTCGTGGGTGGGGTTGGGGTCGCCAATGCGGTGCGGGCCACGGTGGAACGCAAGCGCGCCAGCCTCGCCATCCTGAAATCGCTCGGCGCCCCGGGCGGCTCGGTCTTCGCCATCAGCCTTGCCCAGGTCTTGCTCGTGGCCGCGATCGGCATCGCGGCGGGCCTCGCGGCCGGGGCCGCCATGCCGTTCGTCATTCTCGCCCTGTTCGGCAATTATGTGCCGTTTCCGCTCTCCCCGGCCATTTTTCCCCGCGAGCTGCTGCAGGGCGCCCTCTGCGGTGTGTTGACGGCCCTGGCCTTCTCGCTCGGCGCCTTGGGACGTGCCCACGACATCCCGGTCTCGGCCATGTTCCGCGATGAGATCGACCCGGATCCCACGCGGCTGCGGACCCGCTATCGCGTCGCGGTCGCGGTTGCGGTTCTCGCCTTGATGGGCACGGTGTTCCTGTTCACGCCGGACTGGCGCCTCTCGGCCATCTATATGGCGGCCACCGTGGCGGCCTTCGCGCTGCTCCGCGGCATGGCGGCGCTGCTCATGCGGGCCGCCCGCATGCTGCCGCATGCCGGCTGGATGGAGGCGCGGCTGGCGCTCGCCAACATCCATCGTCCCGGCGCGCTGACCACCTCGGTCGTGCCCTCGCTCGGGCTCGGGCTCGCGCTCCTCGTCACCCTGACCCTGATCGACACCAACATCCGCCAGCAGATCGCCAATGCAGGGTCGGGCGCCATCCCGAGCTTTTTCTTCACCGACATCCCGAGCGCGGCCCAGGCCGACTTCAAGGCCTTCGTGCAGGCCCATGCGCCCAAGACCGCGGTCGAGACCGTGCCGATGATGCGCGGCCGTATCGTGGCGCTCAACGACGTGCCGGCCGAGCAGATCAAGCCCAAGCAGGGCTCGGCCTTCGCGCTGGAGGGCGATCGCGGCATCACGACCTCGCAGACGGTGCCGGAAGGATCGAAACTCGCGGGCGGCCAGTGGTGGCCCGCCGACTACCAGGGCGCCCCGCTCGTCTCCTTCGACAAGGCGCTGGCCGAGGGGCTTGGCCTTAAGCTCGGCGACCGGGTGAGCGTCAACGTGCTGGGCCGCACCATCACGGCCACCATCGCCAGCCTGCGCAGCATCGAATGGGAAAAGCTCGGCATCAACTTCTTCATGGTGTTCTCGCCCAACACCTTCGCCGGCGCGCCGCATTCGGATCTAGCGACCGCGACCTTCGCGCCGGGCAGCAGCGCGGCCCAGGAGGTCGGACTTTTGAAGGATGTCGCGGCCGCCTATCCGACCGTGACCATCATCCGGGTCAAGGACATCCTGGAATCCGTCAACCACCTCGTCGGCCAATTGGTGCTGGCGATCCGGGGCGCCTCGAGCGTGGCGATCGCGGCTTCCGTGCTGGTGCTAGCGGGGGCGCTCGCGGCGGGGCGGCGTGCCCGCGTCTACGACGCCGTCGTGCTCAAAGTGCTGGGCGCAACGCGCGGTCGCCTGCTGGTCGCCATGCTGCTCGAATATGCCGTGCTGGGTCTCGTCACGGCGTTGTTCGGCATCCTGGCCGGCAGCCTGGCGGCCTATTTCATCGTCTCGCGCGTGATGGAGATCGGCTTCACCTTCGCGTGGGGGCCGGCCCTGGGCACGGCCGTGCTGGCTTTGCTGCTGACCGTCGTGCTGGGGCTCGCGGGCACCTGGCGCATTCTGGGCGAGCGGCCTGCGGCCTTCCTGCGCGCTGCCTAGCGGCCCCGCGTTCCGCTCTTGTGGCGGCGCGGGTTTGCCCTTATAGAGCCGTTTCGCTCCCGCGCGCATTGCCGCGCTGCAGGGGTCTGCCGGCCTCGGCCAGCCCGCGCCCATCGTCTAGCGGTCCAGGACGTCGCCCTCTCACGGCGAAAACAGGGGTTCGATTCCCCTTGGGCGCACCAGTGTTATCAGACACTTACGGGGTTTATTAACCCTGCTGGCCCGGTTTTGGGAAGAAAATGGGAAGTTTCTAGCGGCAGCTTTGGTCGTCCATCGTGGTCCAAGGGTGCCAGGGCCGGTGTCCTTGTGCGACACGTTTGACGGCGGCCTGATCGGCCCCCAACGGGTGGTCCGGGTTGGATGTTAGTTTAGCGTTGGTCTTGGCGCCATAGTGAGCGTGGCCGGCGGAGCTGGTCGGGATTGCGCAGCCGGCCACGCGGCGAACGCGGGCACGAACACCTCAGGGGCTGGCGGCTTGTAGTCGAGCGAGCCGTGTGGGCGCACAGTATTGTAGTGCCGGCGCCAACTCTCTATGATGACTTTAGCTTCTTTGAGCGAGTAGAAGATCTCACCGTCGAGTAGCTCATCTCGAAATCGAGCGTTGAACGATTCGATATAGCCGTTCTCCCATGGGCTACCTGGAGCGATATAGGCAGTCTTGGCCCCAACTGCCATGATCCAGTCTTGCACGGCCTTGGCAATGAACTCAGGACCATTGTCGGAGCGGATGTATCCTGGAACACCGCGCAGGGTGAAGAGGTCCGAAAGTACATCGATGACGTCAGTCGAGTTGAGCTTGCGCGCGACCCGGATGGCGAGGCACTCGCGAGTGAACTCATCCACCACGTTGAGCATCCGATATTTTCGGCCATCATGGGTTCTGTCCTCGACGAAGTCGTACGACCAGACGTGATTGCGATGCGCAGGGCGAAGACGGACGGAGGAACTGTCGGCCAGCCAGAGACGTCCCTTCTTCGGCTGCTTGGCCGGCACTTTCAGGCCCTCGCGCCGCCAAATGCGCTCGACCCGCTTGTCGTTGAGGAACCAGCCGGCCTCACGGAGCAAGGCCGCAATCTTACGGTAGCCGTAGCGACCGTATGTGCGGGCCGTCTCAATGAGATCGGCCGTCAAAGCTTCTTCGTCATCCGGGCCCCGCGGCGTCTTGCGTTGCGTCGAGCGGTGCTGACCGAGCGCCGCGCACACGCGGCGCTCGGAGACGGCAAGCTGCCGTCGAACATGCTCGATGCAGACGCGCCGACGCGCGGGGCTCAGTAGTTTCCCGAGGCAGCCTCCTTCAGGATCAGCTTGTCGAGCGTGAGGTCCGCGATGGCTCTCCGCAGGCGCAGGTTCTCCGTCTCGAGGTCTTTTAGACGCTTCACCTGGTCCGACTTCAATCCGCCGAACTCCTGCCGCCACCGGTAGTACGTCACCTCGGTGACCCCAATCGAGCGCACCGCATCCGCGACGCTCTTCCCCTGCGAAACCAGCACGTCCACCTGACGCAGCTTGGCAACGATCTCTTCCGGCTTGTGTCTCTTCCTCGGCATCTGATCCGTCCTCATTCAGGCTCGAAAGCCATACCTCAGGGCGGACCACTTCAATGGGGGCGGATCAGGCCCACGAACTCTGAGTCGATCCCTTGTGTTCGAGTGGGCATGTCAATTGCCGCTGTTGAAGCGACCTGCATGAGCGTGAAGGGCGGCCGGGCGGCCCGTAGCGGCCGCTGCGCCGCCCACTTGATCGTCCGCGGCGGACGAGTCGGTCCCTATGTCATCGGCACAAGGCCAATCATCAACATTGCGGTGTGAGATGCACTGATAATCGCACCGGACATCGCGAGGCTCTAATACCAATCTGCATTGATCACCACCTGTGAGCCCATTCTCTGTGTGCGATGGAGATGATGAGCCAGGGTTGGTCGACGAGCTTGTTCCAGGCGTCGCAGCAGTGGCCGACGATGTCGTCGTAGCCGTGGAAGATGGGCAAGCGCACCATCACGGCTTGCCTGCGCATGACAGGGCGGGCAGACGCGGCCAATTCACCAGCTACCACCAGCCCCTCAATCGGGTTCGGTGGCAGTCCGCCGCCATGACGCGCCGCCTGCTGGGCCTGATCATCAGCCGTCTTGTACCGGATGGCCCGGTCGTCATCGGCGTCGACGACACGATCGAGCGCCGCTGGGGTCGCATGATCAAGGCGCGCGGCATCTATCGTGATCCGGTCCGCTCCAGCCACGGCCACTTCGTCAAAGCCAGCGGACTTCGCTGGCTCAGTTTTATGGTGCTGACGCCCGTGCCGTGGGCGACGTGCGTCAAAGCTCTTCCCGTGCAGACCATTCTGGCGCCCTCGGAACGTGCTGATCACCAGTGTGGGCGCCGGCACAAGCTCCTGACCGACTGGGCCCGCCAAGGCATGCTGCAACTCTGCCGTTGGCTGCCGGGATGCTCGACCGTCTTCGTCGGCGACAGCAGCTTCGCGGTCCACGAACTGGCCTATGCCGTGAGCGGTCGCGCCACACTCATCAGCCGTCTGCGGCTCGATGCCAATCTGTTTGCGCCGCCCCCGCGGCGTCAAGCGTAAAGCATCGGGCGACCGGCGCAGAAGGGCGCCCCGCTGCCGAAGCTCAAGATCCTGCTGACCAGGCCGACGATGCACTGGCAGCGCGTCACAGCATCGTCTTGGTACGGCCACCAGACTGGCAAGGCGCTCGACATCATCTCGGATACGGCACTGTGGTATCGGCGCGGAACGCCACCCAGAGCCATCCGCTGGGTGCTCGTCCGGGATCCAGACGGCAAGCGTGCCCCTCAAGCCTTCTTCAGCACCGACACGAGCCTCGAACCCCTGTCACTGTGAGCGTTGATGCGCCGGCATGACCGATACGATGCAGTCGCTGAGTGGCCATGACTCGAACATTGGTCCCGCGTCTCCGTTGAGCGCGGACAGGAGCGGTCCGCCTCGCGGACGGTCCATGCTGCCGGTCCGTGCGGCTTCGACTAGAGAATCTTGCCCCTCAGAAGGCGTTCCATCACGAGACCAAGGCATAAGGTGAAAACGGCCACCTCGATCATGTAGGTCCGATCGAGCACCTGGGATCCGTAGCCGTCGTAGTAAGCCGATCTCATCCACTCGATACCCTGGAGGGCGGGGTTGAACGACAACCAATACCGAGCCTGTTCGGGAAGAGCGTCGGGGACGAACAAAACGCCCGATGCGATCCACATGGTTATCTGCATCAGAGCATAGCCAGTGACCCAGAAGGGAAAAGCTGCCGCGAGAATCCCGTTTATTATGCCAAATCCCAGGCCGAGGAGCATGCATGCGCCCAGCGCCCAAAATGCCTGAGGTAGATCTCTAGGCCAAGAGTCAATGCCAATGATGTAGTAGATGAGCAAGGTAAGAACGACCACCAGGCTCGCGCTCAACAGTTCGACCACCGCTCTCGCGAGAAGGATGTCCATCACTTTGACGACCGGGAAGGTAAGAAGGTTCCGATTGAGCACGAGGCCGAGCATGATGAATCTGGCCATGTAGTTGAATGCCATAAAGGGTATGAGGCCGGTTCCGAACCAGAGCGCTCCGCTGTCGCCATAAGGGATTGTTCGACCCACTGCGGAGTTGATCGCCAGGATTGCAAACGAATGGGTCAGCGGCCACGCGATTGCGATCAGAAAGCCGAGCGCGCTTCCGCCGAAGCGGGTCTTGACGTCACGCAACATGAGGGCCCGGATGACTCGCCCCTGAGCTGGCAGAACTTCGCTCGTGCTTAGAGCCCGGCCGCTTACGCTCAATACCGTCATATTTGCTCCTCTTGCGAAATGATGTTTGGTGTTTCGCAAGTTTACGGCTTCGTGTCACGCAGGGCGGAGTCTGAGCTGCCTCGTCGGGCGATCGGCACCTCCAGCTCTCAGGCGAGGCGATGGGTGCCGATCTCCGGCAAGAGAAAGCCGCCCTCGACGGGCGACATGCGGTTGATCGAT
The DNA here is from genome assembly GCA_964245915.1 of uncultured Lichenihabitans sp. Lineage (GTDB taxonomy): Bacteria > Pseudomonadota > Alphaproteobacteria > Rhizobiales > Beijerinckiaceae > Lichenihabitans. Next base: position 5,786 of record CAXTOT010000057.1, read on the forward strand.
TGAGCGCCTACTGACGGCCCGACACAGAACGTGAAATCCTGCTCGATGGCCGGGCGACTGCAGCCCGTTGCTGAAGGTTAAAGGCTCGATCGCTCGACGACGCGGACGGTCCCGGCCGACGACCATGTCGGCGCGCAGACGCTGACGTTGACGTTCGTGGCATCGACGCTGACGACCGAAGCCGTCACGGACATGGATCCGGAGACAACCCGCGGGGTGATCGTCACCTTGTCGATGTTGGGGGCCGACACCAGGCCATGCGGAATGGCGAGCGCGGAGCAACCCGCGGCGCCGATGGTGCCCGTCGTGGCCGCGGCCGTGCCCGCGAGCTTCACGCCGACATTGCCGTCACCAAAGATCCAGTTGGCTGGCGTGGCCTGAGTGGTCGAGATCGACTTGCCAACGTCCCAGAAGTTGTCTCCGAAGACGAACTTGCCGCCTGCCCCGTCGGAGAACACACCGTTGTTTCCCATGGCGGTGTATTGGCTACCGCCCCCGATCGAAACGGTCCCTGTGACGTTGGTGAGAGCGTAAGCATTGGCGACGTTGGACATCTGAGCGCCGCTGACCGTCATGGAGCCGAGCGCCCCTGCGGTCTGACTCACTATGCCGTACCCGCAATAGGAAAACTGCGTGCCCTTGATATCGAGATGTCCGATATTCGACGCTGGTACGGCTGATCCGTCGATATTGACACAAACCCCGGTTGTCAGGGCGCTCGGTGTCGAAATATATCCGCCGGTGATCTCGACGTTGTTGATCCCCTGGCCGACAGGTTTGAAGCTGATGCCACTGCCGATATCGAATGTACTGTTGGTGACATAAAGCCCATTGACTTGGGTCACCAGCATCGCGTTGACCGAGCCGATGTAATGGAACTGGTTCAGATAGACACCCTCCGGTCGATTGGTGTTATCCGAGGTTTGGACCAGAACGCCGGGGCCGTTCCCGCCGACTGTGAGATCGTTGATCCGATTGATGATCGCCGAAACGCCACCCGTGCTGTCGACCGTCAAGGCCTGACCATTTGTCCGGTTGTTTGTCAGACGCGCCGACGTGATCGTCGTCTCCGACCCTTTCAAGTAGATCAAAGGAGACGTGGCCGAGGCCATCGTGGCGGCGAGATAAGGTCTCACGACCTCGCCATACCGCGCATTGCCGAGGCTGAGGATCTTGCCATTGCCGTTGTGGGTAACGTTGGCGTTCTCGATCGAATAGCTGTCGCCCGTGACCACGACGGTGTCGACGTTGGCGTTCGTCACCATCTGAGCCGTCTGGCTGGTGCCGCTCGCGCTCCAGATCAGTGCGTGTTTCCCAGGAAGCACGATGCTGGTGTTGACGATGAAGGCACCGCTACATCCGTTGCCATTGATCAGGGCAGTTTTGTTGGTCGCCAAGGTCCGGTTGATCGCCGGGCCATCGTCCGTGACGCCGTCGCATTTGGCGCCGTAGCCCCGCACGTCGCCCATCGCGGCGAGCACGTCGCCGAGGTCGCGCGAGGTGCCCCCGGTGCCGGGCGGCACGTAGAAGATGTTGTAGCCGTTGTCGCCCCCGATGTTGTGCAAGGCGGCGGCCGGGGTGGTGACATCCGACAGATTGTTGCCGGGCTGCAGGACGCTCGAGATGGTCTGTCCGCCCAGAACGATGTGCTCGAACGCGCCGTATTGGGCCGGCGAGGCGGCCTTGACGCTGACGAAAACATAGAGGGCCGAGATGAAGGCGCGCATCAGGTGGGTCCCGTCGATCGAACCAAGAGAGTGCCATTCCAAAACGGCGCGCCAACCACGAGAGGGTCAGAGGTCGGCAGGTTCTCTAGGAAAAGGTGAGGTAAGCCGCGACGAGAGCGGGCGTCATTACGGTGGATGTGTCAATGCCGGCTTGGGCGGCTTGAAGGCTGGCCACCGGGATCTGCTGGGGAACGAGCTTGCCGCCAGCGTCCAGGCTTACGGCCCCGTTCGGCTGGCCCAGAGCCTGGATGGCATTGGCCTTCAGAGAGTCCAGCCATTGATTGATGGTGCCGATGAAGCCTTGGCTGAGCGCGATTGCATAGGCGCTGAGGCCTGGCGTTCCTGGCTCCAGCTTTATCGATTGCAGCCAGTCCTGAGCGGTCCTGGTTGACGTCCCCCCGCCTTTCTTTGACGTCCCCCCGCCTTTCTCCTCCATTCAAAATGTGAGTTTTCCGGTTTTGTGAGACCCTGATGGGAGGAGCTGGCCGTGAAGAAGAGCAGGTACACCGAGGAGCAGATCGCCTTCGCGTTGAAGCAGGCGGAGACCGGGACGCCGGTCGCTGAGGTGCTGCGGCGCATGGGGATCTCGGAGCAGATTTTCTACCGTTGGAAGAAACTATATGGCGGGCTCGGGACGGGCGAGTTGCGCCGGCTGAAGCAGCTTGAGGAGGAGAACCGGAAGCTGAAGCAGCTGGTCGCCGACCTGAGCCTGGACAAGCACATCTTGCAGGACGTGCTGTCAAAAAAGCTCTGACGCCTGGGCGGCGGCGAGAGATCGTCGCCGACGTCCAGGCGTCCCAAGGAGTCAGCGAACGCAGGTGCTGCATTGCACTTGGGTTTGACCGTTCGTCAATCCGGTATCGCTCGACTGGCAACGACCAGGCAGCCCTGCTGTTGCGTATTCGCGATCTGGCGCGAACACGGGTTCGGTACGGTTATTTCCGGATCTACATCATGCTGCGCCGGGAGGGCTGGCCTATCAACCATAAGCGGGTCTACCGGCTCTACCGGAACGATGGCCTGAGCCTCCGCCTCAAGCGACCACGCCGCCACGTCAGCGCGGTCAACCGAGAGCGGTCGGGCGCGGCATCTGCGCCAAACGCGCTCTGGTCGATGGACTTTGTATCGGACGCACTGTTCGACGGGCGGCGGCTTCGAGCGCTGACGGTCGTCGATGCCTACACGCGGGAAGCCCTGGTGATTGAAGTCGATAGCGGCATCAAGGGGGAACAGGTCGTCGAGGCCATGTCGCGCATTACGATGGTCCGTGGATCGCCGAAGTCCATTCGGGTCGACAATGGCCCCGAGTTCGTTTCAAAGGCGCTCGACCGTTGGGCCTACGAGAACGGGGTGACGCTCGACTTCTCGAGACCAGGCAAACCGACCGATAACGCGTTCATCGAGTCGTTCAACGGACGGCTTCGCGAGGAGTGTCTGAACACCCATTGGTTCTTGTCGCTGGCCGACGCCCGGGCCAAGATCGAGGCCTGGAGGCAGCACTACAACGAGAGCCGTCCTCACACGTCGCTTGGCTGGGTGACGCCGATCGAATACGCTGCGGCGGCGGCCCGAAAGGCCGCCGAATAAACTCCGGATACTCACTCTGAGAGTGGAGGAGAAACCGGGGGATCCTCACCTTTTCGCGCCCAATATCGGGTCTGACTCACTTTCGATGATGTCTGCTGATGGGCTGTCGCTGAGTCGTCAGCGAGGTCATAGCCATGCAGCCGAAGTTTGAACTGTCGTCCATGATCCCAGCGGGCCTGGTCATTGAAGGCGTCACGCCGGACGTGGGTATTATCGTAATAACCGCGAAGGCCATCTCGCTCACAGCGTTATGCCCGCTTTGTGAAAGCCCATCGCGTCGCGTTCATAGCCGATACGTTCGTCGCGTCTCCGATTTGCCCTGTGCGGGCCGCGGCATTCGCCTTCACCTGGCTGCGCGCCGGTTCCGCTGTGACCAGCCTCTGTGCCGTCAACGGATCTTTGCCGAGCGCTACGGCCAGGGCGTTGTGGCGGCCCGGTCTCGCCGCACTGCGCGGCTCGACTGCATCGTCCACCACCTCGGGATCGCTCTCGGCGGACGACCGGGAGCGAACTTTGCCAAGCGTCTGATGCTGCCGGTGAGCAACGATACCTTGCTCCGGATGGTGCGACGCCGGTCGCAGCGACCCGCTGAGCCCCTTAAGGTTGTCGGCATCGATGACTGGGCGTTCCACCGCAACCACCGCTATGGCAGCATCGTCTGCGATCTCGAACGTCGGCGGATCGTGACACTTGGAGACCTCCAAAAACCTCGCGATTTTATCCCGAGTATGATTTCCTGGGGATCATCGGGTTGGAGGCTGGGCGATGCGGGGCCAGGCTGGGTTCTTCGATATTGACGAGCGCCTGAAGCAGATCTCGGCCAAGGGCGACGATCTCGAACGGCTCACCGCAATCGTCAACTTTGAGGCTTTCCGAGCCGATCTCGTGCGAGCCGTGCCGAGTTCGGACGGCAGCAAGGGTGGCCGTCCGCCCTTCGATCATGTGTTCATGTGGAAGGTGCTGATCCTGCAGGCGAGCCACTCGCTGTCAGACGAGCGAACCGAGTTCCTGATCAAGGACCGGCTGTCGTTCATGCGGTTCCTCGGCCTTGGCCTGGCTGACCCGGTGCCCGACGCTAACACGATCTGGACCTTTCGCGAGGCCCTCACCCGCGCGACGATCGGGGATGCGCCCGCCATCACAGTGCTGTTCCGAGCCTACGAGGCGGCGCTGACCAAGGCGGGGTTCCTCGCCATGGGAGGCCAGATCATCGATGCCACGATCGTGTCTGCGCCCAAGCAGCGCAACACCGATGACGAGAAGGCCGACATCCGGGCCGGCCGGGTCCCCGCGGGATGGGCGGACAAGCCGGCCAAGGTCGCGCAAAAGGATCGCGATGCCCGCTGGACAGTCAAATTCTCCAAGGCCAAACCGTCCGATGACGGCTTGCCACGCATCGACATCGCGGTGCCCTCATTCGGCTACAAGAACCATATCGGCATCGATCGACGTCATGGTCTCATCAGGACCTGGACGGCCACCCATGCGGCGCGCCACGACGGGGCGCAGTTGCCCAACCTGATCTCGAAGGCGAATACCGCGAGCCCGGTGTGGGCTGATACGGCCTATCGCTCGAAAGCCAACGAGCAGCATCTCGCCGACAGCGGCTTGCGCTCGCAGATCCATCTCAAGAAGCCCACTGGCCGACCGATGGCAAAGAACGTCGCGAAAGCCAACAATGCCCGATCCAAGGTCCGAGCCGCAGTCGAGCATGTCTTCGCCCGGCAGAAAGGGCCAATGGCTTTGGTCGTGCGCACCATCGGGCTCGCCCGCGCGACCGTCAAAATCGGGTTGGCCAACATCGCCTACAACATGCGCCGGGCCGTCTGGCTGACGGCGCAGCGCCAAGCGAGAGCCTGAACCAGCGCCTGGGAGCGCCAACCGACAGACTACGCTCCCCAATCAATCCCATCCCAGCTTACATCCACCCCTCAAGATCGGTGAGCGCCGAAAAGCAAGGGTTCTTGGAGGTGTCCAGCTGAAAAGGTGGGCACCAAACACAGCTTACGGTAGAGCGCCTCGATCCGCATCCGCTTCATGAACGTGGCGACGTGCCGGAAGCGGGGCCTTCGGGCTGGTGCAGATCGATCCCAAGTCTGTGCGCCGACAGCCCGACCTGGGCGATGGCGACATGCGCGAGCGGTTGCGGAGCCTGGCGGCGGTCCGACGCCGCTTCGGCTAACGCCGTCTTGGTATTCTGCTCGAACGGGAAGGCGTCAGCATGAACAAGAAGACGCTGTTCCGACTCTACCGCGAGGAGGGCATGGCGGTGCGTCGGCGCAGATCGCTGCCAGCTTCATCGCAAACGCATGTGATGAGGCTCTCGCAAGCGGATAGGGAGAGCTTACAAACAAAGCCTTTACATGCCGTGGCGTACAGCATGTCTCACAAAGCCCGACTGGCCGCGTATTCGCGGTGTCTGAGTAGCACCCTCTACACCCGCGATATATGTCAGGGCTCGATTGAGACCGTCTATGGGGTCAGCCGCAAGGGTTCTACTATCAATCAAACGACCCGACAACATCGGCTCGTAGACAATCAAACGCTGATTTCGAGCCGCATACCAGCCCAACCAAGCGCCGAGACTTCTAAACCCGAGCGATGAGGGCCGCTGTTTGACCGCCTCCTCTACAAACGCCCGACGGACCATGAGGATGTCGAGAGTTGCCGCGTCGATGCAATGGGGCTTGAGGCCCATCGAGAACAGCCCAGGCTCATGCTGCATCATCCCTACGCGTGTATCGACCAAGCTTGATGGTTGGAGGAGCACAGGAGTAGCAGCCACAATGGCCCCATCGAAGCGAGTGACGCACCCGCTGACGGCGGCACACTCTGCGAGAAGCTCGAAGTGCTTTGCCGCCTGCCACAGACCCTCAGGCTCGATATTCACCAGCGACGCGTTGACCATGAACACTAAATCGGACTTACCTCTTTTCAGCGCGCCAAGCAGCTCATCGAACCCTTCCAGACCTCGCTTCAAAATCATAGGATTCGAGGTATGAAAGTGAAATTCGCCGGAGAGCAGACTACGACTTCCCGAACTCGCACCGAGCTCAATGAGATCGACCTCTGGCGGGCTGACGGGTAGACGTCTGAGGTAGTAGTCGGGAGCACCCAGCGCAAACGGATAGCGAGCAACCTCCAACGTATCTCCCGCCGATCTCGACTCTATAATTGAGGTAAGCACAGCCCGTACTGAGGCGAGACTACCCTCGAAGATCGACCCGCTGTTGGAAAGGGAGGACGGATGCTGACGCCAATGATATAACACTCTGTCAATATGTATAGGCCTCCTGCCCGCCATATAAAAACGCAACATCAAGTCCCAATCCTGCGCGTATTCAGCGTCGGAGGACGTAAAGGCTCCGAGGCTCAAACCGGCCTCCCGATCGAAGACAATGGCGTGCCAGACAAACGAATGGGACAGAAGCAACGCGGGATCGAAATCCGGCCGGTAGTAAGGATGACGGGGCTGTCCTTGCACAAGCAGGTCTTCGTTAGAGTAAAAGATTTTGCTCGTTGGGTGCAGAACGATCGACCGCGTTAGCACCTCAACAGCGTCAATAGTGATCAGATCATCCGCGTCGATGCTAATCGCGAAGTCCCCGCGCGCCCTTTCCAGACAATACCGAAGTCCGCCGCGAATGCCGAGGTTCTCAGTTTCAAAGGAGACGGTCAGGATGCTCTCTTCCGCCAGGCTCTTAAGCGTATCGCGAAGCTTGATGCTGATCGGGCCATGGGCCAGAACTATCCATTCGATCGGAGGGTGTGTTTGATTGCGGATGGCATCGGCAGTCTCAATAAACAGGTCCACATTAGTCTTGAAATAGACAGTAGTCAGTATCGAAATTGTCGGCGCGCCACGAGGGATCGGCGTCTGTCCTCTACCTGCATTTTCCGCGGTAGAACGCCTCAGAAATTCGACATATGGCATCAAGCTCAGATTCGCCTTCGTTTGAGCTGGCATGTACGCTTTGACACCCGATCTATCGAGATGTTGGCCATAGCCGACGCCCGAGGTGGGGTAGTTCCCGAACGCAGCGTTGAACCGCGTTTGCGCCCCTTTTGAAGGCGCGTTGGGATGGGAAACAACTGCCTCAAAAAAGGGAGAGTAGATGACACGACGCCCTGATCGGGCTGCCAATGCGCCAAGCCAAGGCCCGAGCATGCCGGCATCTAGATCGATCGGCAAAGCGTTCAGGCACTCAATCAAGAATCTGAGCTCGACAACGCAGTGTCGGGCAGAAACAGCGTCCACCGACCTCGGCTTCCACATCTGAGCAAAATAGCCAGGATCTGCGATAAGGCGGCCCGCATCCGGGCACTCGACTCCTTCGCCGTATCCAAAAACATAGGCGGCCTCGCATATTCGCGAACCATCATGAATTCTGCCGCCAATCATGACGCCATCATCGAACAAATCAAGGAGCACCTCAGCTTCCTCGCGCCACGTCGGCCCCACAGCATCGCATCCATCGGCTGTCAGATGGACATATCGAGCGCCGTTCGGAGACCCATCAAGCTGAGCGCGAAGACCTTCGGCGACATTCTCTGGCGGCAGGCGCAACGACAAGACCTCGAACTCTTTGCTGCGTACGACGCCATCTCCCGAATGCCGGATCTGGCCCGCGTGGCTCTTCCGAAAACGATAGTCAGGCGATTCTGAAAAAATAGGAGACATGGCAACCTCATATCGGTCGCCACGTCCGCGGGCCTCGAGAAAATGAGAAAGCAGCCGTCGATGTGCTTTGAATATGTACGGTTTCGACCTAAAATTTCCGGCAGTCGAGTTTGCATGGATGCGCCATGAATATAGGATCTCGGGTAAATGGCGCGGGGAATACCCGGCGTTCATGAAACGGATGAACGTATCCCAATCGGGCGAGCCTTCGACAGCATTGTCGCTGTAGCAACTCAGAGACATTGCGACCTTGCGATCGATTGCGGCAAGGTGCGACGTATAGCAGGAATGAACGAAAAGGACCGGATCCCATCCCGGTTTGAAATAGGCATCTCGATGCAACCCGCCTTCCATCTTGTCTTCATTCGAATAGATAAGCGCAGGGAAGCCATTTTGCTCCAAAAACGCCGTGACCGTTCGAATCGCATCCGGAAAAAGCAGGTCGTCGTGATCAAGCGGCAGAATGTAGCGATTTCGCGCGTTCTCGAGACACCATCGGGTTCCTGCGATCATGCCTAAGCCGGTTGGAGCAGTTTCAATCCTTACCCGATTGTCCCGCGCGATTTCAGCGAGCGCCCGAACCGTCCCGGGCGACGAAGACCCATTGTCAAGAATCAGCCACTCAAAAGTCAGACGAGTGTCCTGGCCAAAGACGCTTTGCGCCGCATCGATCAGCTGCTGATAGTCGGTATTGAACACCGGCGTAATGATGGTCAGTAGGTCACTGGTCGAACCCTCCCTGAATTCAATCAGGCGGCGCTCCGCGTGGTCGACCAAATGGTATGGACTGTCAAAGCCCGCTTCCATGTCCCGCACAAAGGACTCTGCAGGAGGAAGTTGTGCGCTTGCGTTGGCCCTTATTCCATCGGTCAACAGCTCCGCCGTTACTCGCTCTACCACCTCCGAAAGGCTTTCGACCCACGTCTTGGGGAGACTGAGTTCTGCAGCATCGGCGATCCGCTGAAACGGATCATCGTTGCGTGCGATAGCCGCCGCGATAGCGCCAACGAGGTCGTCGATCGACGGGCGGACCCCGAAAATCGTCGGCGCAATCATCTTCAATCGCTTGGCAGATTTACTCCCGAAGGTCGTGGTTACGGTCACGCCGCCGCAAGCAGCCATCTCAAGCGGCGGATAGCTCGGATGCGGCGACAGCATAAGAGACAATAGAATGTCGGCGCCTCGTATCAACTCAGCATATGCACTGAAATCGAGCCACGGCGCTGCATTGAGTACATAGCCCCTGCCGAGCTCGATGGGATCGAAGCTTTCGCCCATCCCAATAAATTCCCACCCTCCATCACCGAACAATCCGCCTTCAATCGCCGCCCGCAGCGTAGCAATACCAAGCCCAAACAGATTTCGCTGCGCGATTGTCGGGCGTGCATAGAACAGCAGACGTCGCGGCCCCTTGCGTTCCGCTGAGAGCGGATGGAATTTGGATGTGTCGACGGCGGGCTGAAACACAGATGCCCGATCAGCGAATCCTGCATCCCTGAACAACCCTACTCGATTTTCGACCAGATGATCATGCAACAGAGTCGAGTTGACGATTGGAAAATGCGGAACTTCGTAAGACGATTCCGCCCCAGCTGAATTTTCCGACGCAGCATAAAAGAGTGGTTCGTAATCCTGGATAAGGTAATAAATTCGGGAGACCCGCGTCAGCCGCATCGCTGCCGCCGCGGCTTGCGCAGTCCACCAAGCCGTAGCCAAGAAGACGTCGTTCACACCAATGGGATAGGCTTGCTGGCGATCACTGGCGTCCTCGATCAGCAGGTGCTTAAAATCGGGCTCGTAACCCACAAGTGAACGAAGGTGCTCCTTAATTAAGCCGAGGTTTTCGTCGGGAGCAGTATCCGTAGACACGAAGGCAACTCGAATGCCTCCTCGGGCCAGAAGACACCCAAGAAGATATGCGGTATTCGGCCCGCCCGTCGCATGCATCTTCTTTACGCTTGGAAGTAGAATGCGTAGCGTCGGCGAGGCGTTAAGACGATGATCGATCAACACGTTAAGCGGCCGTTCCGGCAGGAAGAACGGTAGCACTGAAACCATATCGTTCGAGTACAAACGAAGCAGGGTCGCTGCAGAGAGATCGCCGGCCCTTGCGTAACGATTCGCAGCAAGGTCGAGTTCCGATGTGAGGCTTGCCGTTCGCCTACCCCCGCGTGGAGAGCGTCCTTCCTTGGAGCCAAATTCGAGGAAGTGTCGCAGTGGGTTAAGAGCCGCACTGGCGACGTCCGGGTACAACTGCAGATACCGAAGCGTGTCAAACTCCGGCCCAGGATTTCTCCCTTCCGAGGCTCCACTCTGGACGTAGTGTTGAAGTGGATTGATGCCGTCGTTGGCGACATCCTGGTACGCGGTGAGGTACCATTGCACGTCGAAGAATGGGTTCGGGTTGCGTCCCTCAGACCATCCAGCATCCACAAAGTGCGTAAGCGGTTCGTACCCGGCTGCCGACACATCCGGATTGTTCTGCAGATAATAGGCCTCTTGAAACAGACCGCTGGCACGGATCACGCTGATTCCTGGCGGTGGCTTGGTCCGTCTCCTCTCGGACTGACCGTATTCGAGAAAGTGCCGAAGCGGGGAGATGTCCCGTTTTGCGACATCGGCGTAGAAGGAGCGGTACCATGGCGCGTCGAAGTCGGGACCTGGACTCTTCCCTTCCGCCTCTCCGGACTCGATGTAATGCCGCAGGGGGTTGATGCCCTCTGCAGCGACATCCGGATATGATTGAAGATACCACCTTACGTCGAAGAATGGATTTGGATTGCGTCCTTCCGACCACCCCTTTTCCACGAAATGCATCAACGGATTGAAGTGCGCGCTTGACAAGTCTGGGTTGTTCTTCGAATAGTATTCAGCCTGAAACAGGCCACTGGTGCTGATTATTGAGGCAGTTAGCAGGTTCGCTTTCCCGAACCTTTGTACTAACCACCGTACCGGCGCCGCTTGGACCCAAGAAAGATTCATGAGCTTCAACTACTTTCCATTCATAACGCCGAAGGGCTGCCCCAGCGAAGTGACGTATCCGAGGCTGAGCTTCCACCAAGCCCGCTACTGATCTATCTCAAAGGCACAGTTCGCTCTCATCCTCGGCGGCTACAGTTCCCATGAGCGTCTTTCCTCAGTTCGCAGGCGTCGGGGTTGGATCGTATGGTGTTCATCGTCGCTTTGTGTGACATGCCTGTGCCAAGCTAGATGCTCGGCCGCGTCGCGTTCCGCGGAAAGAGCGCGTCAAAACGTACCCCTCCATGGCTCAGACCTCGCATGAAGCCGTAGCATCGCGACCATGACCTGCTGCTCCGGCCAGGGCGCCCGGAGCTATGAAAAGGAGGCGCCGCAGATCGACTTGGCTGCCTTCAAGACCTCTGGAATCGGCGCCTCGAACCGGAAGACAACGTTATCCACGTAGCCTTCGCTTGACGGTTCAACCATTATCTGGACGAGTTCCCTCCCCATGATATTAGCTAAGGCGAGGTATTCAAAGCTCCCGTAATTCGTTGTGGAGATTTCGATAAAAGCGCCGCCCCTCGGCGCAAACGGCATGCTCCACAATGCCGCGCCGAACTGCCCGATGATCACTTCTGCTTCGGAAAAGACCTTTATCTGGTCGTCAAAGGAAAGACGGTGGGGATGAATGGCGACAAAGCCCAGTTCTGCAAGCGCCGCGATCAACTCTTCTTCATTCGACATTACGCGAGACCCGGCTCCGAGACGTGATACATAAATCCGTTTCGGCGCGCTCTGCGTTTGAGACGCGTTGGCAATCTTCTTTAACGTCTCGAACATCGGCAGACTGGACGGTGCTGGAAACATGTTGCCAGCCGTCGACAGATGCGACGGGTAGATCAGATGCTCGACATCGACGTATTGAGCAACGGATTCAATTAGCCTTGCTGGCGGGACTCCGATCGCCAAAAGCTCGTTGCGCCATCTTTCGGGAAGTTGCGGAGCGATCAAGGAAAGCTCTCCGGCGCGCAGTTCATCGAGAGCTTGGTAGACTGGTAGAAGCGAATTCATTAGCCAATGACCGTAGTTCATTGACGTGGCCCAATGACAGAACATCATGGCCGGTCCCTTGATGGAAAGGGCCTTTGGCGCGGCGATCCCGCGGGAAAACCAGCGCTCATCCGCTCGTGCATCGATCGCGGGCGACCATGACACGGGCCCCGACTTTATGGTCGCGAATAGCGAGTCTTCCCATATCCGCGAGCCTTGGAAGACCAAGAACCCGAGCCTCAGATCGACTGTCGCCCGCTTGAAGCTCGCCAGATATACTTCACCCGTGGCGTACGTCCCCGACCGCCTCACCCGTTGAAACGAAGACTTATCGAAGCCAAAGCTCAAGTCGTCGCGCACGCGCGACAGCCAGTCGATCCGTTCATTGTCTGCTAGGACATGGATTCTGACGTCCTCGTCCGAAGGCTCAGAGAAAACCTCGGCCCTGGATACAACTACGGACGGTATGAGTTCTCCATTCTTCATGTAGGAAACCCCAGCATGGGACGGCCTAAGTAGCTTGTAATCATCGTCAGAAGTCATACGATAAGCCCATCTGGAACATAGGTCTGCAGTCTTCCCGAGGTTATTCCTGGATCAGCGCGAAAGCATCGAGCTGCTCCTTTGCCGACCGCTTCATGAGCCGCATACGATCGGCGTCCGAAATCGGAGCGCGCTCTGGAACTTTGACGAGGTCAACAAAGAACTCCCCCGCACCCTGAGTATGCAGATTGCTTGGAATCAAATTGGTCAGCCCAAGTGAATGTAATTCATACATTATCAACGAAAACGATGCAGGAACAAACACCCACGAGTGACTGTCAACGTATTCGCCGTCAGATGTATCGCCAAGTTCCTTCATGATCGCATAGGCTTTCTGAAGTCCTTTCGAGGCGAACGAAAAGTTGTTTAAAGCACCTGTTCCCCACATCGTTACACCATCGTGGCCCACTGTATAGCTTTCGAACTCAAAGCGGACCAATCCCGAGTGGATTGACGCGTTGCGTAGGTAGGCCTGCAACCAGTTGCCTGTTCCAGTCAGCGGACGAAAGAAGTCGAAGCATTGGCGCTTGTCGGGCACAGCCATGATCAAAGTACCGGATGGCTTGAGCATCGCCTCCACGGATTGCAGGAAGGCAATCGGATTGGGCATGTGTTCGATGACATGGCTGACGATGCACGCATCGAAAGTGCCATGGAGGATCTTTGGGACCGCTGCAATCAGATTGCCATCATTGCAAATACAATCGACATGCTCGATCGTTGCGCCCGGCATGATGGTTCTATATTTTTCTTGGAGGTCCGCCTGCGAGGCATGATCGACTGTGAAAGTGTCAAAGCCTGCCGACTTGGGCACGATTGCACTATATGACCCACCAATTTCAATGATTTTCATTTGCGCGGTGAGACCCGCCCGCAACCTGTGAACACGGTCCACATAGGTGACAGGAAGCGGAGCAACGAACGCAACCCCGGGCTCGTTTGCAGCCATACAACGCCTCAAAACTTCGCAACTTACACGCCCCCGCGGCTAAGCGGAGGATCTGCTCCATCTTAGGTGGACTCGTTCGTGCTTGCAATCGAGCAGGCGCGTTGCGCCTCGGACACGTAGGCGCTAAGGCTGGGGCCATCGGGGCGGAAGCGGCCTCGCGAATCGAGGAACCAAGCCGACATGGATAGACCGTCCGTTCTGCAGCCGATGATCGATCTGTTTCGTGAGCCACGCTATCTGGAGGTTGGCGTCAGCCAGGGCGTCACCTTCCACGCACTGAAAGCCGCGGCCCGTGTGGCCGTGGACCCGAGATTCGCGTTTCAGATTCCGGGCACGGCTGCGCCGGGCGTAGAGTATCATGAGCAAACGAGTGATGCCTTTTTTGAGGCCTATCGCGGCGCTAAATTTGATGTCATCTACCTAGATGGTCTTCACACATTTGAACAGACTCTACGGGATACTCTAAACGCTTTATCGGTATTGAAGGACGACGGAATAATCGTCATTGATGATGTTGTTCCGACATCCTATCCAGCGTCTTTACGAAATTCTCATGATACGATCGCCATACGTAAATCCACGGGTGACAGTGATACTGCCTGGATGGGTGACGTCTACAAACTTGTTTTTTTCATAAGCGCGTTCCTGCCGGCCTACGATTACCGAGTTTTGTCGGATAATCATGGCCAGCTCGTCATGTGGCGTGCTTCTCGGAAATTGGGCGGGCTCCCAGATGTGAGATTGTCCGCAATCGCGAACCTCGAATATTCAGAGGTCGTATTAAGGCGGGACGAGTTTAACTTCGCGTCGCATGTCGACATCATGGCAGCGTACAAGGCGTCCCATAGTCGCACCAACAGCTAGGCGGCGCGGGAGTTGGGTCTTGACTTGACCGAGTCCATTGCGGGAGCCGCCGCGATCCAGACCTGGCGTTAGCCCGTCACCCTCACGACGATCAGGGGTGCCGCCCCATCATGATACGTATCCGCGTCTACGATGCCTCGGTGAACCGGCCGGGGCTCCCGGCTCTGCCGGAGCGGTCCGAGGGGCAGTCAATGCGGAGCATCTTTTGAAGAGCAGCGGACGGCGCCGATCCATCAATTCCACGAATATCGGCTACCAAGCAACGCGAATGCCCATGGCGACAGCATTGACGTCCGATTCGGCCGTATTCCGGAGTTTCGGAAAGACAAGCAAGCCCAAGCTCGCGCGAAAGGTTCGAGATACCGCTGGAGGGTCAGGTTCTACAAGGCCAAACAATCCGACGACGGCTCTTCGCGTATCGACCTCGCCGTACCCGCCCTCGGGCTGTAGGAACTGACGCTGGCGTTGATCGGCGCCTTCGACTAGTTGTTTGATCCCGGATTTTGATGGTGCAATCTTCTCGTCTGACTGGAGGGATGCGCTATGGGCCAAGTTCTGCATGGGAGCGCCGCACGACGGAGGCGGTCCGTCGAGCGATACAGCATAGTCAAGAGAGCCTGAGGGCTCTGGCGAAGCGCTACGGGATCAATCAGAAGACCGTCGCCAAGTGGAAGAGCCGGACGTCCGTGGCCGATGTCCCGACCGGGCCGAAGGACGCCAGGTCCACGGTCCTATCGATCGAGGAGGAGGCCGTTGTGGTGGCCTTCCGCAAGCACACGCTTCTGCCAATCGACGATTGCCTCTACGCGTTGCAGGCGACCATTCCGCATCTGAGCCGGTCTTCGCTGCATCGTTGCTTGCAACGGCATGGGATCTCTTGCTTGCCCGATGTCGAAGGCGACAAGCCGGCCATAAAGAAGTTCAGGTCTTATCCGATCGGCTGCTTTCACGTCGACATTGCTGAAGTGCAGACCGCGCAAGGAAAGCTCTATCTTTATGTCGCAATCGATCGAACCAGCAAGTTCGCTTATGTGCAATTGGTCAGGAAAACAGGACGGACATCAGCATCAGCTTTTCTTGAAGCGCTGATCCAAGCTGTTCCTTACAAATCCATACCGTTCTGACCGATAACGGCATTCAATTCACGTTCCCGCGTCGATATGCCGTGCCGTTCGAGACAGCGATGCAGGCTTGATCGCGTCAACTTCGGAATGCTGTCGCGCAGGCATCCCATCACATCATCGAGCGACAGCATGGTGCGTCGCCGGAAGGCGACGATCATCGCCTCCTCGATCGGCGTCAGCACCGTGCTGCGACGCTCACGAGGCCCCATTGGGGCATCCGACGTCCCTGGTCGCAAGCGCCACTTCGCGACCGTCGTACGGCTCAGCCCATAGAGTCTGGCGAGGGTGCTCGTCTTCGCTTTCGACGCTTGGAGCTCGGCTCGAACTCGCGGCGTCGTTCTGGCGCTGCCGTGAAGAACCCCTGGCATAACGCCTCCTCAGCCTCGCGGCTTAGCTTAGCGTCACGACTCTCCGGGACCAAACACCTAGGCCGGCCCTAGACGGCCAGCTATGCGGCTCGTCACGACGGGCGCAATTGCCCAATCCAGCCCTGAGGGTAGGCCGAGACACAGGCTACCGTTCAAAGGCGAAGGAGCCGCATCTCGCATACGGCGGCTCGCCCGCAGATCGATCCATCTCCCCGATCCCGACCGTTCCGCCCGTAATCGCCCTGTTCTCGCCCGTCCCTTTCATAGCGCACCTTCCGGACGCCACGTGCTCCGAATCGTCATGTACTCGCGGGCAGCTAGGACGCTTCGGTGCTGATCGACAACATCGATACCCGACCCAATTGGTGGCCTCCCCTCACCCATACACCACCAGTCGCGGAATCGGGGTGACGAACTGGCCGCCCCAGCTGCGGACGGCGCTCATCTGATCCATAATCTCGGTCTTGAGGTTCCAGGGCAGAATCAGGACATAGTCGGGCTTGCGCTCTAAGATGGCCTCCGGTGTCAGGATCGGGATGCGCGACCCGGGAAGGTATTTGCCGGCCTTTTCGGGACTGCGGTCCACCGTGAAAGCAAGCAGATCGGGCTTGACGCCGCAATAGTTGAGCAGGGTGTTGCCCTTGGCTGGCGCCCCATAGCCCGCCACGGTCTTGCCGGCGCGCCGGGCATCCACCAGGAACTCGAGCAGATCGCATTTGACCTCGACCACGGCGCTGGAGAAGCGCCGGTAGGTGTCGAGATCGCCGAGACCGGCCGCCACCTCGCGGGCCAGCATGGCGGCGACCCGCGGGGTCTCGGGCCGGGCGGCATTGTCGGCATGGGCGATGAACAGCCTTAGCGAGCCGCCGTGGCTGGTCAATTCCTCGACGTCATAGACCCGCATGGCATGGGCCGCGAAGATGTTCCGGGCCACCGTGAACGACAGATAGCTGAAATGCTCGTGGTAGATGGTGTCGAACTGGCGGTTCTCGATCTGGCTGAGCAGATGGGGGAATTCGACGTTGGCGACGCCCTCGGGTTTGAGCAGGATCGGATAGCCGGAGACGAAATCGTTGATGTCCGGCACATGGGCCAGCACATTGTTGGCCGCCATGACGTCGGCGCGAATGCCTCGGGCGACGAGCCGTTCGGCCGTCTCACGGCCGAAGAACGCCACCTCGCTGGGCACGCCGCGCTCGGCCAGCGCCACCCGGGCCGTGTTGGCGGTCGGCTCGACCCCGAGGACCGGGATTCCTGCCTGCTTGAAATATTGCAGCAGGTAGCCGTCGTTGGAGGCGATCTCCACTACCATGGAGGCGGGGCCGAGCCGCTCGCGCGCGATGGTGGCCTCGGCATAGGCCTTGGCGTGGCGCAGCCAGGAGTCCGAATAGGAGGAGAAATAGGCGTAGTCGTCCGAGAACATGGCCTCGGCTTTCTCGAAATCGATCAACTGAACGAGAAAGCAGCTTCCGCAAACATAGGCGTGCAGCGGGTAGAAGGGTTCCATCGCCATCAGCCTGTCGGTCGCGACGTAATCGTTCGAAATCGGCGACATGCCGAGGTCGGCAAAGGTGACGCTCAGGGGCGCGGCACAGAAACGGCAGGTGTGGCTCATGCAATGGGATCCGTTCTTGACGGGACCAAATCTTCGAAGCGCGCGATCTGGCGCATGGTGACGTCTAGGGCAGGTTCCCCCGCCGTGACGGCCTTGTACCAGTCGACGGTCCAGTCAAGGGCCTCGCCCACGGACAAGCGCGGACGCCAGCCAAGACGGACACGCGCCTTGGTGGCGTCGACGCGGAGCAGCATGGCCTCTTTTGGGCGCATGTTCGCCTCCTGCAACCATTGTGGGCCGGAGCCCCAGGCCGCGATCAGGCGCTCGACCACGCGCGACACCGGCCAGGCATCGTCATCGGATGGGCCGAAATTCCAGCCCTCCGCCACCGCGCCACCCCGTTCGAACAAGGCCTGCGCCAGCACGAGATAGCCCCCGACGGGCTCCAGCACATGCTGCCAGGGACGGGTCGCGAGGGGGTTGCGGATCATCACCGGCTTCCCGCTCTCGAACGCTCGTACGCAATCGGGGACGAGGCGATCCACCGACCAGTCGCCGCCGCCGATCACATTGCCGGCCCGCCCGGAGGCGAGCCACGGTCCCTCGGGGCGGTTGAAGAAGGAGCGCCGGTAGGAGGCGGTGACGAGTTCGGCGCATCCCTTGCTGGCGCTGTAGGGGTCGGAGCCGCCCATCGGCTCATCCTCCCGATAGGCCCAGATCTGCTCCCGGTTCTCGTAGCATTTATCGCTGGTGACGTTCACCACCGCGCGAACGCTGGGGGTCGCCCGAGCGGCCTCCAGAACATTGATGAGGCCCATGATGTTGGTCGCGAACGTCGTCACCGGATCGTCGTAGGATGGATGCACCAAGGCCTGGGCCGCCATGTGGATGACGATCTCGGGCCGGGCAGCCTCGAACACGGCTCGGACGACCGCGCCTTCGCGAATGTCGCCGATGGAGCCAGCGTAGAAGGGGCGCCCGATCAGATCATAGAGGGCAGGCCTGGCATCGGGTTCGAGAGCGAGGCCAAAGACCTCGGCCCCGAGCTTGCGAAGCCAAAGCGCCGCCCAACTGCCCTTGAAGCCCGTATGCCCCGTCAGAAGAACCCTCTTGCCGGCCCAAAAGCGGGAAGATGGGGTCACCACATCTTCCATTTGGCTTTGCCGCCGTCCCAGAGTTCCTCAAGCACGCGCTTGTCGCGCAGGGTATCCATCGGCTGCCAAAATCCCTCATGCCGGAACGCGGAAAGTTGGCCATCACGCGCCAAGCCTTCGAGGGGCGCCTGCTCCCAGACGGTGGAATCGCCTTCGATCCGGTCCAGCACCTTGGGCGACAGCACGAAGAAGCCGCCGTTGATCCAGCTGCCGTCGCCCAAGGGTTTTTCGACGAAACCGTGGACCTGATCGTCCGACAGATCCAGCGCGCCGAAACGGCCCGGCGGGCGGACTGCCGTCACGGTGGCGTCGCGGCCTTTGGCCTTGTGGAATGCTACCAGTTTGCCGATGTCGATGTCCGCCAAGCCATCGCCGTATGTCATGCAGAAGGGTTCGTCGCCGACGTGATCGTGAACGCGCTTCAAGCGGCCGCCCGTCATGGTGTCCATGCCGGTATCCACCAGGGTCACGCGCCATTGCTCTGCCCGCGAATGATGCACTTCGACGCTGTTGCGTCCGATGTCGATCGTGACGTCAGTCATGTGCAAGAAGTAGTTTTGAAAATACTCCTTGACGTGATATCCCTTGTAGCCGAGGCAGATGACGAAATCATCGAATCCGTGGGCGGAGTACATCTTCATGATGTGCCACAGGATTGGACGGCCGCCGATCTCCACCATGGGTTTGGGTCGGGAGGAGGTTTCCTCGGAGAGACGCGTGCCGAGCCCGCCAGCAAGAATGACAATCTTCATGCAGAACTCTCACGTGGGTGCCGTCGCGCGGCAGGGGCTTTGCCCGCCCGCACGTGGCTTATCGGCGGAGCGATAGGCCAAGCGAGGACGCACTGTCAACGAAGGCTTGCTGAACCGGGCAAGGTCCTGCAGGGATTGGGCCAATCGGGAAGCTGCAATAGACCGGGCCGGCCGGGCCTGATCGTGCAGCAAAGTCGGCGGGAGCCGCTGAAGTGGATGCCCCTGCACGGGCCCAATACCTACATGTCCTCAACCATCTATGGATCGGGCGCCACGGCAAACGGGAATTGGCGAGACGCCTTTCCCTGGGATCGTGGTGGCCAAATATACGGGTGGTTCCCTGTGACCTTCTACGGTTCCAAGCTTTACCTTGGCCACTGCTCCGCAAGCGCGGAGGTTTTCGACGTTCCGCCGTGGGGCATTGGAGTTCTGGCTCGATCGGTTCCGGGCACGGCGCGTCGGGATGCCGCCGGCGCTTATCCGCTAACCTGCCTCGACGACAGCGCCGACATCGCGAGGGGCCTCGAAATGTTGCGCGCGGCCGGTTTCGTGAGTTTCGTGGGTGTTCTCGATGCGACATGCGCGCCCGAAATCATAGCGGCTCGCTTCCCCGTGCGTCGACCCTTCAAGCTACATTTCCTCGTCCGCGATCCGAAAAGCGCCTTTAGACCGTCGCCGCAGCATCGCCTGCATATAAAAAAGGCGCGTCGATGCTGTAGTTTCAGGGTCGGGCCGCTCCGGCCTTGGCTTTCCGATTGGGCGGAATTGTATCGTTCGACCGCGGCGGCGCGGGGTTGGACCAATGTTCACCGGTTCCCCGATGAACATTGGTCCGACCTGGCGCAAGCCACGCAGGTGACTGCGTTTCGCGCCGACATCGGCGACGATCTTGGGGCTATGAGTCTTTTCGTCCACGACGGCCCCCGCGCCTTCTATCATCTCGGGGTCAGCACAGCGGCCGGGTACCAGGTCCATGCCAGCTACGGCTTGATGGCCGAAGCGATCGAGCACTATTCCGAATTGGACCTCGTTGACCTGGGTGGCAGCGCGGGGCTGTCGGACGCTCAAGACGGCTTGACTCAGTTCAAGCGAGGCTTTGCCAACGATCGGGCGACAGCTTGGCTCGTCGGCGCCATCCTCGATGATGCGGCCTATCGGGCGCTTTCAAGGGCTACAACCAGCGAATACTTTCCGGCCTACCGGGGCCCTCGTGACCACGAATGAGGCACGACGTGCTGACCTAGCGTGGGTTGTTTTAGGACGAAGACGGAGGTTTCCCAGAGCCCGTAGTCGAGCCGAACCCGCACGTTTCTACTGAGCTCGGCTTTGCAGAACGCCATCATGTCGTCGAGCGGCCAGTGAAAGAGGTCGTCCCTTTCCCAATCGACATGTTTCGACATCACGTTGAACGACAAACCGGTCCTGACACTCGGCCACAAGGCTTTGAGGGTCACCTTCGCGAAATTTTCCATGGCTTCGTAACTGTTGGAGAACCGAGCGGTGAAAACACCGCATGCGATGCAAACATCGAAGGCATCGTTCGGGAAGGGCTGTTCGCGAATGTCGCGGATTTCGAACGCCTTGCCCGGCCACCGCCCCCGCGCGTGCTCGACCATCACCTCTGCGACATCGACACCGGTGTACTCCACGCGATCCAACTGGCCGTTCACGCTCAGGTAGTCGAGGAGGAAGCCCGGCCCGCATCCCAGATCGAGAAGCTTCAATGGGCGGCTTGCCGCATTGCCCTGGGGTTCGCAGATGCCCAACAGAACATCGAATCGATTTGCCAAGTCGCCCGCGCTCGGCCAGAGTACACCCTCGGGTGTGACCCCCTTCTCCTGCAGCGCTTTGACGTACGACTCGGCTAGGCTCCGCACATCATCTTGCATCGTAAGCCTGCCTCAGCATGTTGCCATTCGTGCCCGTCTTGAGACCGAAGCTGCCGTGCAAAGAGGCACTGCTGCCGTGGTTGGAACAAATTGACCAGAACCGCTGGTATTCTAACTTCGGCCCGCTGGAAGAGCTGCTTCGTACGCGGCTGAGCGCTCTAGCCGGCCTTGACGCGGACCAAATAGCTCTTGCCTCAAGCGGGACCGCCGCCTTGACCCTCGCACTCCGGGCAAGGGTCGGCAAGCTGCCGAGCGGGATTTGCGTGGCGCCGTCCTGGACCCATCTTGGAACCGCAACCGCGATCGTTGCGGCGGGATTGACGCCGTTTCTCGTCGACTGCGAACCAGAGACTTGGGGGATCGATCCATTGTCACTGAGGAGCGTCGTGGATCTGTCGTCCCTGAGTGCCGTCGTTCCGGTCGCGGCTTTCGGGAACCGGATCGACTATGCCGCTTGGGACGCATTCTCGCGCGAGACCGGTGTTCCCGTCGTGATCGATGCTGCAGCGAGCTTCGACCAATTCGTGAACTTTGGTCGGGAAATTCCGTGGGGCCGCACGCCCGTCATGATCTCTCTCCACGCCACCAAGGCTTTCGGGGCTGGAGAGGGAGGCATGCTTCTGTGCGATGATGCGGCGCTGATCCGGCAAGCACGGCAGCTCAGCAACTTCGGTATCTATGAAGACGAGCCGATCGAAGACGCTTTTGCGAACGTCAAGATGAGCGAATATGCTGCTGCGGTTGGCTTGGCTTCATTGGACGGGTGGCCGCAGCGACGTCGGGAGGTCGCGGCGCTCACCCAAAAGGTCCGATCGCGGATGGAGCATTTGGGCGCGACGCTTGCTCCGGGTTTCGGCGACCGCTTCGTATCTTCGACATGTATGATTTCTGTACCCTCGTTGTCGGCGGCCCGCCTCGAGGAGCTCCTCACGTCGCGAGCCATCGGGGTGAGACGCTGGTGGCGGAATGGTGTCCATGCCCTCCCGGCGTTCCGGTCAGCGCCGCGTTCGACGGCGCTTCCGACGACGGAAACGATCGCCGCAACTTTCCTGGGTGTGCCATTTTATCCGGATTTGGACGATGCCTCGCTTGATCGGGTATTCGACGGTGTGGCGCGCGCTCGGGAAACTTTACACGCGAACAGCTAAAGGTGCGCGCGGGCCAGCCCGGCCTTTGAAGTGCCTCCAGTCGCGAGCCAACCGCAGGTTTTTGGGTCAAGTCCCGCTTTGCGGCAAGCATGTCCGCCGAGCATGTGACATTTTCCCAACCCAACGGCCACCGAGAGTTCATCAGCAAGGACCCCGGTGGCGTCGAGACGGTCGGCAATGCCACGTCCGCGGCATTTGCGATGAAACGCCGCCGCCTCTGCAAGCCCGGTGAAGCGCGCCCAACTTTGACGCGTTACGCTACAAACCCCGTGGCGCCGAGGTAAACTCTAGGTTAGCATCGCGCCCGGACTATTCGTCACTCGAGCGGAGCGACGCCCGACGAGACGGTGGCCTATAAGCCGCTCCCACGCGAGCGGCGGGAGGTGCGCTGTGAGTTCCCATGAAGAGGCGTGAAGTGGTTGGATCGGTGGAGTCTCAATCGGTAAGCCTCGTGCCGGATAGTTTTCCTGGCGATCCCTCAGGCGGACACACGACGACGCCGGCAAGTGCGCGCCGCCAGGCTCTCGTCGTCCTGGGAATGCACCGCAGTGGGACCTCCGCCCTGACCGGGATGCTCAGCCTTTTGGGCGGACGACTGCCGAAGAGGCTGCTGCCGCCAAGCAACACGAATAAGAAGGGCTATTTCGAGTCCGCTGACTTTGTCGCCATCCACGACGAGCTGCTGGAATCGGCCGGCACGGCTTGGTATTCCTGGGATAAACTGTCGCCGTCCTGGTTCCGCTCCAGCCGTTTTCCGTATTTCGTCGATCTTCTGCGAGAGTCGGTCCTCGCCAACTTTGATGACCGATCGCTGTTTCTGGTCAAGGATCCGCGGATTTCCCGCTTCTTCCCGGTCTGGGAAGATGTCGCCAAGTCGCTCGATGCTGAGCTCAAGGTCCTGATCACGACGCGAAACCCGCTCGAAGTTGCGCGGTCGCTGCAGTCCCGAAATGGTCTGACGACGTCCGAAACCTATCTCGTGTGGTTGCGACATGTGCTCGACGCAGAACGCGATACGCGCCATCTCGATAGGGCCTTCGTGCGTTTCGAGGAACTGGTCGAGGACTGGCGCCCCGTCTTCGATCGCATGGTTCGCCAACTCTCGATGTCGTTTCCTCGTCTTTCTGCGCGATCTCGCCGCGAGATCGATGAATTTCTGTCGAAGGAGCTGCGCAACAATGCGGCGTCCCCGGCCGATATTTACGCCTATTCGGACATAAGCGAGTGGATCAAGGGGGCCTATACAGCTCTGGAAGCGCTCGAGACCGACCCTCACGATGGTTCGGCGATGCAGATGTTGGACACGATCAGAGTCGAGTTCGACCGCGCCTGCGAAGCATTTTCGGCGCCGATCGAGGCCTTGAACGCGAAACTTGCGAGGGCGGCTTCGACCACCGCTGGACTGGAGGCCGAGCGCCAGTCGTTCGGACCGCTTCAATCACAGCTCGATGCTGCTCAGGCCGAGCTACAATCGGAACGGCATCTTAGGGCGATCTCCGAGGCGCAAGCCGCGGCGGCGGAGCTTGAGGTCGTCGATCACCACAACAACGAACTGGCACAGCGGGCGCAGCGTGCCGCGGAACTGGTGGATGAGCTGCAGTTCGAACGTCAGCTCAGGATCGTTTCGGATGCGCAAGCGGCTTCGGTGGCGGCGCAGCTGGACGCTGTCAGCCGGCTCAACGCGGATCTGACACAGCGAGCGCAGCGCGCCGAGGAGCTGGAGGCCGAACTGCGGTCCGAGCGGCAGCTCAGACAAACTTCGGAAACCAAGGTTTCGTCGCTCATGGCCGAGCTTGAGGCCACGCGTCATGAGCTTTCAGCGATGCCCGAGGTTTTGCAACTGGCGGACAGTCGCGCTCAAATGGTGGCGGCGCTGCAAAGCAGGCTGGAGGCCAGCGAGAAAGAGATGCTTCGTCTCCGGGCGGAGTTCGCGACCGCCAAGGCTCTTGGCCAGGGTCTTGAGAAGCAAGTCAATATTCTCCAGGCGGAGAGCCGGCAGCAGCTCTCGCTTGCAGACGCACAAAGGCGCAAGGCACAGACCCGCGTCAGAGCGCTTCGCCAGCGCGTGGCCGAACTCCGGGCCGACAAGAAGAACGGCTGATTGGTTCGCCAGGGCCTCAAGATCGCCGCCGCAAGCCTGAAATCATCGCGAGCCGAGGAGGCCTTGCAACATAGGATGGAGTCGATCGAGAGGTCCGGGATATTCGATGCGGACTGGTACCTCGAAAGCTACCCCGACGTCGATATTTCGGGGGTCAATCCGCTGTGGCACTTTGCAACGTTCGGCGGCAAGGAAGGGCGCAACCCAGGGCCAAATTTCGACACACGGCGGTATCTTTCGGATCATCCCGAGGCGACCAGTTTGGGATTGGATGCGGTGTCACACTTCCTTGCGGCGAGCAGCACACAGCGGGGGAACGGATCCAGTTGAAAGACCCGCCGTGCACGCCTTGACGGGCCTCCCAAATTGACGGCCTGGAAGCAGTATAGAAGTTCAGATCGGAGCCCCGACGGGAGCTGCCAGGCGTAAAGCTCGATAAGCTCCTTCAGTTCGTGCCTCTTGGACAGCTTGCGGCGGTTTGATGTATTTCATTCCCACAGACATCACCGGCTTGATCCTGATCAAGCAAGAGCGCCTCAAGGACGAACGTGGGTATTTCGCCCGCACGTTTTGTGCCGAGGAATTCGCGGCCGAACGGCTTGTGAGCTTCGCGCAGGCGAGCGTCTCGTTCAACGCCCGGAGCGGCACCGTGCGTGGCATGCATTTCCAGCGCCCACCGTATCGGGAGACGAAGCTCGTGCGTTGCGCGCGGGGTGCGATTCTCGATGTGGTGGTGGATCTGCGGCCGGCCTCGCCCACCTACCGACAATGGCGCGGATTCGAACTCAACGCGGCCAACGGCGACGCACTCTACATCCCCGAGGACATGGCACACGGGTTCCAGACGCTCGAGGACAACACCGAGGTCTTGTACATGATAACGCCCGCGTTCAAGCCGGGGTTCGGCGCGGGCGTTCGCTTCGACGATCCGGCGATCGACGTGCGCTGGCCCTTGCCGGTCTCCGTGATGGCCGACAAGGATCGGTCCTGGCCGCTGCTCGCCGAGGGCGGGTCTTGAGGCCCCGCGTTCTCCTGGTCGGCGGCTCTGGGCAGCTCGGCACGGAATTGCGGCTCCAGGCCTCCGAAGGCTGGGACATCGTGGCTCCGAGCCATGCCGAGCTCGACGTCGGCGCGCCAAGCCTCGTGCGCGAGACGGTCACCGCGCTGCGGCCGCATATCGTGATCAACGCAAGCGCGTTCCACGTTGTCGATCTCTGCGAAAGCCGGTTCGGCGACGCGTTGGCCATCAATGCGGCCGCGGTCTCGACGCTCGCGAAGGCGGCCGCGGAAGTGGGGGCGCGCTTCGCCACGGTCAGCACGGACTACGCTTTCGATGGGTCAGCGCGCTCGCCCTACCAAGAGACGGACGCGCCAACGCCGATTCAATGCTACGGAATTTCCAAGGTGGCTGGGGAGTTGGCGGCTTTCTCGGCTCACCCGGAAGGGGCCTTGGTGATCCGCAGCTGCGGCCTCTACGGTCGTGCATCGAGCCGTCAGAAAAGCGGAAACTTCGTCCTCAACCGCTTGGCCGACGCTCGGGTGCGCGATCAGGTGGACGTCGGGTCCGACCTCGTCTGCACGCCCACCGCGGCGTCTGATTTGGCACGAGCCATGATCGCACTTCTCGATGCGCATGTGCCGCCCGGCCGATATCACCTGACCAATGAAGGGGCTTGCGACTGGGCGACCTTTACGGCGGCGATCTATCGAGCCGCGAAGGTAAAGGCAATTGTTGCGCCGGTCGATCGAAAGGGCGCCTATGCGCCCGCGCGACGTCCCGCCTATTCGGTGCTGGATTGCGACAAAGCGGCATCCTGCGGGGTCAAGCTGCGCCCCTGGCAGGATGCGCTCGATCATTACGTCCGAACGCTGACCGATGATTGACCGGCTGTTGTCCGGTGCGGGTTCCCTGGTAGAGGTTTGCCGTCAGAGGGTGATAAGCGGAATCCTGGACCGGAAGTCGCCTCGCTCAACCCCTATTGTAGACATCCTCGATACGGATGATGTCATCCTCGCCGAGGTAGCTGCCGGTCTGGACCTCGATGAGTTCGAGGTTGATCTTGCCGGGGTTGGCGAGCCGATGGACGCTGCCGATGGGCAGATAGATCGACTCGTTCTCGTGCACGAGCTTGACCGTCTCGTTGAGCGTCACCTCTGCGGTACCCGACACCACCACCCAATGTTCGGCCCGGTGGTGATGTTTTTGCAGCGACAGCCGCTCGCCCGGTTTCACCACGATCCGCTTGACCTGATAGCGGCTCCCGCGATCGATGCTCTGGTAATAGCCCCAGGGCCGGTAGGAGCGGCGATGCTCGTCGGCTTCGGGCCGGTTGGTGGCTTTCAGATGGGCCACCAGATCCTTCACGCGATCGGCATGCTGGCTGCCCAGCACCAGCACCGCATCCTGGGTGGTGACCACGATCACATCGTCGAGGCCGACAACGGCGGTCAAGACGTCGGGCGAACGGATGTGCACGTTGGAGGCTTCCATGAAGATGCCGGAGCCGTGCACAGAATTGCCGTGGCTGTCGCGGTCCGACAATTCCCAGACCGCGTGCCAATTGCCGATGTCGGACCAGCCCATGTCGGCCTCGATCACCGCGCACAGCCGGGTGCGCTCCATCACAGCGTAGTCGATGGAGATCTTGTGGGCGCGGGAGAAGGCCTGCTGGTCGAGCCGGAACAGGCCGAGATCCGTGGTTCCGTTCCGCACGGCGTCGTGCACGGCCTCGGCGAGGCCGGGCTCGAAGGCCTGGAGCTCGCCCAGCATGACATCGGCGCGGAACACGAAGTTGCCGGAGTTCCACAAATAGCCTTCGGCCAGGTAGCCGACCGCCGTGGCGGCGTCGGGTTTTTCCACGAAGGCCCGCACGGCGCGGACGGGGGAGCCGGGCGCCACCGGCTCACCGGGCCGAATATAGCCGAAGCCCGTGGCCGGACGGGTCGGCTTGATACCGAAGGTCACTATGGAACCAGCGGCGGCGGCCTCCGCGGCTTCGCGGCAGAGTTTGACGAACTCGTCCCTATGCTCGATGACATGGTCGGCCGCGAAGATGGCCACTACGGTATCGGGCTTGCGGTTGGCCGCCAGCGTGGCCGCCACCGCCACCGCGGGCGCCGAATCCCGACGCACCGGTTCCAGCACGATCTCGGCCTCGACTCCTACCTCGGCGATCTGCTCGGCGACATAAAACCGGTAATCGTCGCTGGTGATGACGATCGCCGGGTCGAACAGAGACCGATCCCGCAGCATGTCGAGCGCGGTTTGGAAGGTCGATTGCGTCCCGAGAAGGGGGATGAATTGTTTTGGGTGGGTCTCCCGTGATTCTGGCCAGACCCGCGTTCCAGCCCCGCCGCACATGATCACGGGAAGGATTCGCTGCATGATGGCTCCGGTTCGATGTCGGGACGACAGCGGCTCTGCGGGCTTTTAGCAGAGCGCGGCGCTTTGTCGACGGGCTGTGCGGCGGACAAGCGAACCGAGGCTCTCGCGCATTCCTGCAATGGGCTGGGTAGCATTGCATCATGAAAGCCCAAAACAAATAAATCGGTTGGCAGGCGGACGCTTAGGGACCGATCAAGATGGCGTAGAGCGATGAGGCTCCTCGTGCCCCGCGCAGCTTGGCAGCCACGGCCGGATCACGAAGACGGCGGGCCACGCAGGCGAGCGGCTTGAGCTGAGCGTCTGCCAGCGTCTCCGGGAGCAGCAGCAGGAAAACGAGATCCACCGGCAGATCATCCACGGCATCGAATTGAATGGGCGGTCGCATGAGGGCGAACAGGCCGAAGGGCTGCTTCAGCTCGGCCAAGCGTGCATGCGGAATGGCGACCCCCTGGCCTATTCCGGTCGATCCAAGGCTTTCGCGTTTGTTCAAAGCCTCCAGGATCGTCTGCTCGTCGAGATCGAGCATTGCGGCCGCTCGATGCGAGACTTCCTTCAGCAGGCGGCGTTTGTCCGGCTCGCGAAGCTCGAAAACGGCGTTGGTCGAGAGCAGGTCGCCTATCATCATGATGGTATGATCCCAGGCGCCGCGTCCACCGCGATCGCCGGCTTGGACGGACACCTTGCGAAGCGTCGTCAATGTTGGGGTGAAGGTAGGGTCAGCATGGCGAGCGGGTTCGTGGCACCGCTGAGAACCGTTGAAGGCATTTGTCCGTTCCACCGATGCGCGGTCTTGTAGGAGATGACGACCGAATTGCTGTTGACCGCGGCACCGACCTGCTGGACGACCCTCGCCTGAGCGTCCCCAACGAGCGCGGCCGCTTGGGCATCACCCTCGGCGCGCAGAATGATGGCCTCCCGTTGGGATCGAGCCTGCGCGATGGTGGCTTGCGCCTCGCCATTGGCTTGCGCGATCCGCACGGCCGCTTGTGCGTCGGCCTGAACCTTCTGTTGCTCGCCCTCATAGCGGACCTTTACGACCGTATTCTCCGCCCGGACAGCATCATTCTTGCCTGGACGGCCGCTTCCACCGAGGCTTGGAAGCTGGCGCTGTAGGCGATGCTGCTCAGTTGCAGCCGCCACGACGGCAAACCCGGCGGCGGTTGCGAACGAGAGGGGCGCTTGCGGCAGCTTCGGCGCATTGCTGGGTGGCCCCCCCAGGGCTGCTGGTCGTTCGAGGGAATCACATTCATGATCGTTCTTTCGATTCACCTGGCGTCCGACCGTGTAGCGTCGGATCCCCGGGAACGGCGAGGCGGTAGCCGACGCCGGTTTCGGTCATCAGGAGGCGCGGATGAGCGGCGTCGACTTCGATTTTTTGGCGCAGGCGGCTCACGAAGACGCGAAGATATTGTGCGTGTTCAATATGGTCCGGCCCCCAAATCTCCCTGAGGATGTGCTGTTGGGTGAGCATGCGCCCGGCATGTCGCGCGAGAAGGTGCAGCAGAGCGTATTCGGTTGGGGTGAGCTTGATCGGCTCTCCCCTAAGGGTCACGGTGTGGGCGAGCGTGTCGACCGTCAGGTCCCCGGCTTCGAACACCGCGACCGTGCCCGCGGTCACCACCGCGTGACGGAGTGCCGTGTGTAGCCGTGCGATGAGTTCTGTGACCCCGAAGGGTTTGCTCACGTAATCGTCGGCCCCGGCGTCCAGCGCCGCCACCTTCTCGGCCTCGTTGCCCCGGGCCGACAGAATCACGACCGGGACTTGCGAGGTTTTGCGGATGGCGGCCAGCACATCGGTTCCATCCATGTCGGTCAGCCCAAGATCGAGCACGACCAGCTCAGGCGTGGCGATGCGGAATTTCTCCAGAGCCTCGGCGCCCGTCATGGCCGACTCGACCACAAATCCCGCAGCCGTCAGCGTCGGGCGCAGGAACCTGTGGATCTGCGGCTCGTCATCCACCACGA
>CAXTOT010000058.1:0-34948 GCA_964245915.1 uncultured Lichenihabitans sp.
CGCATCTGGCCCACGATCCAGGCGGGGTTGGTGGCGCGGCCGCGCACCACGCGCGCGATCTCTTCAGCCAGCGTGCGCACTGTTGCCCTGCCCGGCACGGTCGTGTCGGCATGGTAGAGCGCGGGCGTGTTGCCGAGCGCCGCGGCCGCGGCCGCAAACCCGCCTTCATGGTCGGGATAGGCGGCAGCATCGAGCAGGTCGGTGCCGGGCAGATCCTGAACATGGACATAAGCGTCGGCGGCGCCCACCTGGGCGCGGAAGTCCGCGTTCGCCGCCCTGCCCTCGCCGGTCCCATAGGCGTGCGATGTGGCCGCGAGATAGGCCTCGCCGAGCGCTATGCGACTGTCCGCGACAATGCGATCGAGCCCGATTCCGTATTGGCCGGGTGCGGCGCCAAAAATGCGGGGAGGCAGCTCCTCGCGCGGCGCAGCGCGGCGGCTTTCCGCCAAAGCATTCTCGTCGTCCGTTTCATCCAGTCCCGCAACGGCGCGACTCGCGGCATCGAACAGGGCGATCTGGTCCGGAAAAGTGTCGCGGAACAGGCCGGAGATGCGCAAGGTGACATCCACACGCGGCCAGTCCAGCACGGCTTGCGGCAGGATGTCGAAGCCGAGCACGCGGCTGGAGGCTTGGTCCCAGCGCGGCCGGACGCCGATCAGCGCAAAGGCTTGCGCGAGGTCGTCGCCCCCCGTGCGCATGGTGGCGCTCCCCCAGAGGTCGAGCAGCAGGCGGCGCGGCCACTCGCCGTGATCCTGGGCGTGGCGGGTCATCACCTCGCCCGCGAGCTTTTGACCAAGCTGCCAGGCGGTGCGGGTCGGGATGGCGCGCGGGTCGACGGCGAACAGGTTGCGGCCGGTGGGCAGCACGTCGAGCCGTCCGCGTGCGGGCGCGCCGGCGGGACCCGGCGCCACGAAGCGGCCGTCGAGGGCCACTACGAGACCGGAGAGTTCGGCATCGCCACAGGCCGCGAGCGCGAGCCCTGCTTCAGGGGAAAGACTGGCGAGAGTTTGCGCATGCCGCTCGCGATTCGGCGTCTCACCGAACACGTGCAGCCCATCGCCGATGCGCATTTCCTTGATGTCGCAGAGCCAAGCGTCGAGCCCCGCCAGCGCGGCCTGCGGATCGGCCTCGTCCGAGATGCCGATGTCCAGCGCGATGCCGCTGTCGCGGGCTTTCTCGAGGATGGTGGCCGCGAGCAGGCGGGCGCGCCGAGCATCGAGCGTCACCGCCTGGGCATATTCGTCGAACAAAGCCTCGAGGTCGAGCGCGGCGCCATGGTGACCGGCGGGACGAAGCGGCGGCGTAAGGTGGCCGACCGTCACGGCCGCGATGCGGCGCTTGGCCTGCGCGGCCTCGCCGGGATTGTTGACGATGAACGGATAGATGACCGGCAAGGGGCCGAGCACGGCTTCCGGTGCACAGCTCGCGCTCAGCGCCACTGCCTTGCCGGGCAGCCATTCGAGGGTGCCATGGGTGCCGAGATGGATCAAGGCGTCGATCGATTCGATCGCGCGCAGCCAAAGATAGAAGGCCAGATAGGCGTGCCGGGGCGGCAACGTGGTGTCGTGATAATCGGCGCGCCGGTCGGCCGGCGCGCCGCGATCGGGCTGAACCGCCAAGGTCAGATGCCCGGCGCGGACAAGGCGGAACGCGAAGGCGCCCCCGGCCACGGCGGGATCGTGCTCGGGCTCGCCCCAGGCGGCCGTGATCGAGGCCGTAAAAGCTTGCGGCAGCGCGCCCAGGAGCCGGCGATAGGCGTCGATGGCCAACACCGGCTCCGCGACACCGGCCGTCAGCGTCCGCATCAGATCCGCCGCGTCGGGCAGCCTTCCCACGCCGAACCCCTCACGTCGGAGGTGATTTGCGATGACCAATAGGCTGGCGGGGGTGTCGAGCCCGACCGCATAGCCGGTGCGCCCGTCGCGGCCCGGATAGTCGGAGACCACGAGGGCGATGCGGCGGTCCGCGCGCGGCACCCGACCCAGGCGCCCCCAGGCAAGCGCGAGCTCGGCCGCATGGGCGACGCGGCTCGGCTCCGGCTTGTGGATCACGCGGGTGAATTCGAGATCGGCTCTATGATCGGCCTCCGCCTTGAACGAGAGCGCGCCCGCAATGATGCGGCCATCGACCTCGGGCAGGACGACATGCATGGCGAGGTCCGCCGCGCCGAGGCCTCGTGTAGAGGCCACCCATTGCTCGCGGCTCGCGCCCGCAAGCATGACCTGCAGCACCGGGCAATCGGCCCGGTCCAGCACCGCGCTGCCCTGCCCGCTTCGGGCGGAAAAAGCCGTGGTGTTGAGGATCACGGCGGGCGGGTGGGCCGCAAGACGCTCGGCCACAAAGGCCTGCGAAGCCGGATCCTTGAGGCTGGTGACGAACAGGCTGGTGACCCGCGCGCCGCGCTCGGCCAGCGCGTCCGCCAGGGCCATGATCGGGGCCGTGTCGGCCGCCAGCAGCACGGAGCGGTAGAGCAGGATGAGGGCATGCGGCGCCTCCGTGGCAGCCGCGCGGCAGGCTTCGGGGAAGAGGCCGGCATGCGGCACGGGGCGCGGTTCATCCCAGGCAACCGGCAGACCGGTCTGGGCCGCCATGAAGCGGAGCGCCTGACCGACGTTGCCGGCCCCGCCCGCCTGGAAATAGCCCCAAAGCCGGTGCAGCGCCTCGGGTGGCAGGGTCGAGGCCGCCTCGAGCCGCGCATCTTTCCGGTCGCAGCCCGGCACCACCGCCAGGTGAAACCGGTGCCGCCGCGCCGCCGCCGCGAGTTCGTCGACCCCATAGCGCCAATAGTCGAGCCCGCCGAGCAGCCGCACCAGCACCACCTTTGCCGAGCCGGCGAGACGCTGGACGAAGAGGTCGACCGAATAGGGATGTTTCAGCTGCGCCAGATTGGCGAGACGCAAGCTCGGCAAGGTTCCACCCGCGCCCTCGTGGGCGGCCGCCGCGATGGCCAGATCACTGTCCGTGAACGAGAGCAGCACGAGTTCGGCCGGGCTCTGCGCCAGATCGACCGCGGCCGTGGTCTCGTCGAGGGAGTGCTCTTGGGTTTGCAGCAGGTGCATGACGACCCTTACGCCGCGATCGCGGCCTCGATGGCGGCCCGGTCGAGGCCCTTTTGCCCGATCACGACGAGCCGCCCGCCGCGAACGTCACCCGGCTGCCATGGCCGGTCGAACTGCTGGCGGAAGCGGGCGCCAACGCCTTGGACGAGGAGCCGCATCGGCTTGCCGTGCACCTCCAAAAACCCCTTCATCCGGAGCACCTCGTGGTTCGCGGCGATGCTGGAGAGCTTTTCGATGAGCAGCGCCGGATCGTCGAAGGCCGGCACGTGGACAACGAAACTGTCGAAGTCATCGTGGTCGTGGCCCTCCTCGGCATCATGGTGGGAGGGCCGCGCCGCAAGATCATCCTCGGCCGCGGCATCGAGACCGAGCAGGATGGCCGGATCGAGAATCCCGTCCCGCGTCGCCACGATCTTGACCGCACGCGGCACCACGGCCGTGATGGCGGCCCGCACCGCCGCGAGTTCCGCGTCGCCGAGCAGGTCGGTCTTGTTGACCACGATCAGATCGGCGCAGAGTAGCTGGTCCTCGTAAACCTCCTCCAACGGGTTGTCGTGATCCACCGCCCCGTCGGCGGCCCGCTGGGCCGCGAGTTTGGCGGGATCGTCGGCGAAGCGTCCGGCCGCCACAGCGGCGCCGTCCACCACCGCCACGACGCCATCCACCGTCAGCCTGGCCCGGATGGCGGGCCAGTCGAACGCCTTTACCAGCGGTTTGGGCAGCGCCAAGCCCGAGGTCTCGACGATGATGTGATCGGGCCGCGGGAAACGGGACAGCAAGGCCTCGATGGCCGGGATGAAATCATCCGCCACGGTGCAGCAGATACAACCGTTGGCGAGTTCGACGATGTTTTCGTCGGGACAATTTTCCACCCCGCAGGCCCGCAGGATGTCGCCATCAACGCCCACGTCGCCGAATTCATTGATGACCAAGGCGAGACGGCGGCCGCCCGCATGTTCGATCAGATGGCGGATCATCGTGGTCTTGCCGGCGCCGAGAAAGCCGGTAACCACCGTGACGGGAACCTTGGCGAGCGAAGTCATGCGGCATCGACCTTGGGGTTGGGAATGGCCATCGGCGGAAGGCGGGCCACGACGCCCTTCTTGATGGCGTCGACCCTGAGCTTCCAGGGAATCAGGCCGTCGGGCGTGGCGGCGTAGAGTTTTGCCGCATCGAGGATGATGGGCACGGCGCTCTCGGGCGGCAGGTCGCCATAGATGTAGGTCCATTTGCCAGGCGCCGCGAAGCTGACCGTACAGGGGCGCTTGCAAACGCTGAGGCATTCGACGGGCACGAGATCGACGGCGGGATCGGACCCCATGGCGGCGTCCAAAGCGCGAAACAGCCGGGCGCCGGCGCGGTCCTCCATGGGCAGGCTCGGCTCGCCTTCGGCCCGGCAGGTGGTGCAGACGAGAATACGGGTCGGTTCAGCTGGCACCCGGAACTCCCTTGCCGCGTGCGGCAGGTTCGGGTGCTTGCGCCTCGGCGTGGAACGCCGAAACATCCGGGTGGGCCAAGCCCCACCGAATAGCCCCGGGACACCCCGCCCGGCGCGCGCATCGAATGGTTCGAGGCAGGTTTCCTGGCTCGCGGATGGATAACGTCCGACGCCGCCTTCCCAGGATCTGTCGATCCCAGTGGACTATGGCGCCGAACTTTCCGCTCACAGTTGCGGGGGCAGCCGCGGCATCCCGGCAGAGCCGGACCGCATTCCCTTGGTCTCCTTGCGGGAGGCCTCCCCTTGCGGGGACCTTCGGACAGCTTGTGGTAGCGGGCAAGCGCGCCCGGTGTCAACGACACCCTCGAGCGGGGTCAATCCCGTCCGAGGCTGCGGCGCAACAGGCCGCCGAGTGCGAGGCGCATATTGGCCTGCAGCGGAACGTTGGTGTTGGGCCGCCCGTAGAGCGCCACCACCATGGCGCGCCGCTGCTCCTCAGGCAGCACGAGGCTGACCGTCACGTGCCGTCCCCTGCGTTGCGCGACATGGCCGCGAACGCCGTGCAGGCCGTCCACCGCAAGATCGACCGCGGTGCCGACCCGCAGGTGTCGCTGGCGACGCGCGAGCCGGACGCGGGCATCAACCGTGGTCAGGCGATGTACCGCGCAGGGTAGCGTGCCGCCCGCGAAGGAGAGCTGGCCCGCATGGTCGGTCTCGAACAGCTCTTCCCGGTGGGATCGGGGCCGTTCGAAACAGACCAGGCAAGCGATCCCGGACAGCAGCGCCGAGATGCCGGCCCAGACGAGGTTCAACTGATCGACCGGCGTCGCCTCGGTAGCGGCCGAGGGTCCCGCTAGCGCCCAAGCGATCGAGGCCAGCGATACGGCGCAGAGCGCCCCGAAAATGCGCAGCATATCCCAGCGCACGATCGTCTTGGAGCGATCGCCGCCCTTGTCGGTGACCTTGAAGGGGCGCCCGAACGGACGGTAACAGCAGGTGATCAGGGTCCAGGTGATGGCCACGGCGGTCACCATGTGGGTGACTTCCATGAACACCGGCAGGGTTCTGCGCCGCGACACCCACCCGCTATAGGCATAGAAGATGACCAGCGCCGGGATGGCGTGGCGCAGGAACGCCACGTAATCGGCCTCGAAGGCGGGCACGTCGAAGAACCAGTAGATCGAGGGGGCGAGCAGCATCAGCACGATGAACGGCTTACACAGCCAGTTCAGCAGGCCGTGCAGATAGTGGACGCGCTGAACCAGCGTCAGTCCGGATCCCGTGAAGGGCCCATTCTTCAACAGTGCAACCTGGATGGTGCCGAGGCACCAGCGGGCGCGCTGGGTGATGTATTCGGGCAAGCCCTCGGCGGCCAGACCGACGCTCAAAGGCTCGTTGAGCCAGCGAGTGACGTAGCCGTGGCGCATCATCGTGTAGGTGAGGTTGATGTCCTCGGAGACGGCTTCGTGCGGGAAGCCACCGATTTCCTCCAGCCGGTCACGGCGCACCACGAAACTGGTGCCGACGCAGAAGGCCGAGTCCCAAGCATCCTTGGCGGGCTGGAACACGTCGAAGAAGATCCGCTGATCATCGACCCAGGCCTTGGAGGCCATCAGGTTGTGCTGGATCGGATCGGCATTGAAATAAAGCTGCGGGGTCTGCACCACCGCGATCCTGTCGTCGCGAAACAGGCCGACGGTGCGCTTGAGCAGGTTGGTGTGGGGCGCGAAATCCGCGTCGAGCACTAGAATTAGCGATCCGGCGTCGGGACCGGCGGTCAGGCGCAGGCCGTTGTTGAGGTTGCCGGCCTTCGCCCACTCATTGGTGGGCCGGGTGAGGTAGCCGACCTCGAGGTCGGCGCAATAGTCGCGCAGCCAACCCCGGCGCGTGTCGTCCATCACCCAGATCTTGAAATCCGGATAATCCATTGCCTTGGCGAGCAGCACGGACTTTTCGAGCACATCCAGGGGTTCGTTGTAGGTGCAGATGAAGATGTCGACACGGGGCCAGGCGCCACTTGCCTCGAGCTCCGCCTCGGCCGCATCGGCGGTCGCCGAATGATCGGCATGACGCAGCAGGATGACGATCGACATCAGCGTGTAGAGGATCGCGACGGCTTCGAAGGCAAGATAGAGATGCTGCCACATGCTGCCGAACGAGAGGGCGAGTTCCGGCAGCGTCTCGGTCCAGCGCCACACCGCATAGGCGCAGATCAAGCATGCGGTGACGCCGCCGAACAGGACCCGATCCACGGTTCGGGCGGGGTCGAGGGCGCGGCCCATGGCCAGGGCGGCCAGCAGCACGCCGAAGTCGGTTGCGAGCGCGGCCCCGGCATCGGGTGAGGAGTCGAACATGCTCAGCCCACCCGCTTGCCGGTGAAGGGATTCCAGTGCTCCGCCGCCAGCGTGGCCCAGGCGGTCGCCCCCAGATGGGGCCGGTGGTAATAGTTGAAGGCCCCACCGCCCGGGGATTCGACCATCAGCCCGGTCGCGACCTCACCCGCACTGGTGGCGTAAAGCAGACCGGAAGGCGATGCGTGAGCCGCAAGCCCGTCGAGCAGACCGTTCGCCAGCGTGTCGGCCCCGATGGCCTTGAAGGCAAGCGCCGCCTGGGCGGTTCCCTCGGTCCAGCGATTGGGTCCGATCCCCGCGAAGGTCATACCATCGCCGCGGCGCAGATGCGCGTCCGCGAAGCCGACCGCGCGACGCCAAGAGGCCGGTGCATCCGTTACTCCCAGGATCGGCCACACCTGAACGTCGAGCGCCAGTTGGCTCGCGTCCGCGTCCGAGCCGTCCGGCTTGGTGCCGAGCAGGAAGAACCCGGCATCGGCGCGAAACCGCGTGGCCACGAAGGATTTGGCGCGATCCGCCATCGCGGCCTCGGCGGGATCGTGGGTCAGCCGGTTGGCCCAGTGGGCCGCGGCCGCCACATCGATATTGTGCTCGGTCGAACTCCAGGTCAGGGTCGTCTGGCCGTCATCGAAGCCCGCCATGCCGCCGTCATAGCCGGCTGGTGCCGGGGAGTCGCTGGCGCGGGCGCGAACCCAGGCCAGCAGCTTGGAGGCCGTGGTGAGGTAGACCGGATCGCCCGTTGCCGCGTGGAGATTGAGCAGGGCAAGCGCCACCCAGGCGACGTTGCCCGTTGACGTGCCGTCCTGATAGGCATCCTCGTCCCAACGCTTGGCGTCGGCATCCCACCACCCAGGCAGTTTGGCCGGACCGGGATCGACGGGACCCGCGCGATAGGCATTGCGGATGCGGCCGTCCTTGAAGCTGCGGTCATGGCCCGCCGCCACCACGAAGGCGTCGGCGATCTGCTTCGCTCGAGGAATGTCGCCGCAGGCCACCAGGGCGATCGCCGCGAGGGCGTTATCGTAGGAGAAGCCCGAGGTTCGCAGCGCGCCAGGCAAGTCGGATTCCTCGGGCGCCGGCAAGTAGCTGACCACGAAGGTCGGGCCGGCTCCCCGGGCGGAACGGTCCACCGCACGGGCCAGCGCGCCGCAAGTGGATGCCGCCGTCCCAGGATGACTGGGCGCGACCGGTGCGGCCGCACACGGGGTGATCCCGACCAGGACGGCCAAGAGGGTGGCCTTGAACGATGCCATCAGTTGCGTTCGACCGCCAAGCGCCCGTGGGGCGGCGACGGGATCGACCCGGTGGTCAGCCGCTCTGAGGCAGCTTCCGACCTTTCGGGTTGCACGTTCGGCGTCCAGGCGCTTTTCACCAGATTGGAGGCTGTTTCGGCGCGATTGGCGAACCAGCGGCTCGCCTGGTGCCAGATCACCGAGGTCGAGGGCACCCAGCCATCGGTCCGGCTCACCGTGACCCACCGGCCGATGTCGCATTGATCCGGTCCGCCCGCGGCCGCGATGCTGCGAAGCGGGCTGTCTGGCCGAATCAGAACGTAAAGCTCGCGCCGTTCGGTCTGGGGGAATGGGACCGCGTAAGTCTCGTCCACCTTGTCGCTGGTCTTGGGCAGGACCTCGGCGATGGTTCCCTCGCGGGTTCCGCCCGAACCCGCATCGATCACGACGCGAACCCCGACCGAAAGATCCGACCCCTGCCGATAGGAAAAGATCGCCACCACGAACGAGGCATCGCAATCGACCATCCGGGCCAAGGTATCGCCCGCGCTGACGTGTCGGCCGGCAGCCGCGCCCACGTTGAGCACCTCCCCGGGCCCTGGTGCGACCACGGTGGAGCGTTCCATGCTGGCCAAGCGGTCACGTTCGGCCTCAAGCAGCCTGGTCTGATCTTCCACTGCTGCCGCGACCTGAATACGCTCGATCTCGAGGCGCTGGACGTCAAACTCCATGTCGCGCTTCTTCTGGATCAGCGCCGCGAGGTCGTGCACGTCGTCGCCGACATAGATACCCTTGCGGGCGCTATCGAGCTGAGCCTGTTTCTGCTGAAGCTTCGACTCGCTGCTTTCCTTCTGAAACTGCGAAGCGGCGAACTGCTGCGTGGCGCCCTTCATCATGTCGGGCGCCGCAACCGCACGAGCCACCATGGAGGTCTGCCGGCTCAGCAGCTGCTTCTTCTCCTCGGAGGCCGCCGTCGCCGATCCGAGCTGGGCTTGGAGATCTTGCACCTGCTGCTCGTACCGCTGCAGCACAACCTCGCTCTGCCGCTTGATCTCGGACTGAATCGCGATGACATAAAGGGCGTCGCTGTCCTTCTTGGCGCGGATCGCCTGCAGGTTTTCCCGGGTATCGGTCTGCTTGCCTTCGAGGTTGATCAAGGTCGAGCGATCGATGCGATTGTTGACGATCTCGGCGACAGGTGACCGAGCCGAGAGTACGGTGCCCGGCGTCGCGGAGAGCGATTTGACCTCGCCGGCGATCGGGGCAGTGAGCAAGGTCACGGGGGCATTGACCACGGCCCGATCAGACTGATCCGCCACCAGAGGCGGCAGAACAGCCGTCAGAACGAGTATCGAGAGCGCAGCCGAGACCGTGAAGCCGATCACCCGCTTCAGCGCGATCCAGGGTCCCCTTTTGGCTGACTTCGGTCGTCCCTTGCCGAGGTCGGGTCCAGGCAAATTGGCTGCAGCATTCATACGTTCCCCAATCGAAATGGTTGGGGGCGCTTCCTCGTGGCGCGGCGAAACCTTGCTGGTCGCTGTCGCATGTCGAGGCTCCGCCAAAGCGGAGCGGTGACAGGATCCTCGCGCCCACGGGAAAACTGCTTAAAGAAGCATGAAGGAAAAATACCGCATTGCAACAGATTTTTTGCCGCATCGCACAATAAAGAAAGTCTTAGTACCTGAATCCTGCTGGATATGCCCTCATGGGCTCACCTTACCTGGCGGTACTACATCGCTGATCAGCCGAGCCGTTCGAATCACGGGCGACATGGCTTGGCTGTTCAATTCAGGACGCGCGGCGTCTGTGGGCTGTCCAGTGAGAAAGCTGGAATTTCGACGTCGAAGCTTCGCTCGATATCGTCCACCATGCGGTAGGTGCCCGTCATGATGCCGCTGGGCGTGCTCAACGGACAACCGGACGTGTAGCGGAAGCTCTCGCCCGGAT
Organism: uncultured Lichenihabitans sp.; assembly: GCA_964245915.1. Classification (GTDB taxonomy): domain Bacteria; phylum Pseudomonadota; class Alphaproteobacteria; order Rhizobiales; family Beijerinckiaceae; genus Lichenihabitans. The sequence goes on from CAXTOT010000058.1 coordinate 10,028, forward strand.
GCAGGATCGGTTGCTCCCCCACGACGCCGAGGCCGCGCACCTCCTCGACTCGCCCGTTGGCATCGGTAATACGCCAGTAGCGCGCGATCAATTGCACGCGCAACCGTCCCGTGTTGGCGATCTCGATCGTGTAGGCCCAGAAATAACGGTCGCTCTTGGGCTCCGACCGGTCGGCGAGATATTCGGGAAAGACCGTCACCTCGATGTCGTGTGTCACGGCCGTATACATGGCGAATGCTCCAATGCCGCGGGGGCTTCAGCGCTTCAACGCATGGAGACCACGCCCGTATCCCGCCAGTCGAGGACGGCGAGCGCCTGGCCGAGATCATCGATGAGGTCGTCCGCGTCCTCGAGCCCGAGCGACAGCCGCAGCATGCCATCGCCAATGCCGAGCGACGCCCTCACCTCGGGGCTCAGCCGTTGGTGGGTGGTGGTGGCCGGATGCGTGATGAGGCTCTTGGAATCGCCTAGATTGTTGGAAATCAGGATCACCGACAGGGCATTGGCGAACGCGAAGGCGGCCTGTTTGCCGCCCTTGACCTCGAACGCCACCAGCGTGCCGCCGCCCTTCATCTGACGGCGGGCGAGTTCGGCCTGGGGATGATCGTCCCGCCCAGGGTAGATGACCTTAGCGATATGTTTGTGGTCTGCGAGAAAATCCGCCACCCTGGCCGCGTTGGCGCCCTGGGCCGCGACCCGGATGGGCAGCGTTTCGAGTGCCTTCAGCATCACCCAGGCGTTGAAGGGCGACAGGGCGGGCCCGGTCTGGCGCAGAAAGGTCTGCATCTTGGTTTCGATGAATTCCTGCGAGCCCAAAATCACGCCGCCCAGGCAGCGGCCCTGCCCGTCCACGTGTTTGGTGGTCGAGTAGACGACGCAATCCGCGCCAAGTTCCAGCGGGCTTTGCAGCATGGGCGTGGCGAACACATTGTCGACCACGAGCGTGGCACCGCCCGCATGCGCGATGTCGGCCACCGCCGCGATGTCCACCAGACTGAGGAGCGGATTGGTGGGGCTTTCGAGGAACAGGACCTTGGTGCCCGGCCGCATGGCGGCCCGCCATTGGCCGAGGTCGTCGCCGTCGACCAGGCTCGACGCCACCCCGAAGCGGGGCAGCAGTTCTTCCACGACATAGCGGCACGAGCCGAACAAGGCCTTGGCCGCCACCACATGGTCGCCCGCCCGCAACTGCCCCATCATGGCGGCGGTCACGGCCGCCATGCCGGTCGCGGTCGCGCGCGCCGCCTCGGCGCCTTCGAGCAGCGCCATCCGGGCCTCGAACATGGCCACGGTGGGATTGGAAAAGCGCGAGTAGATGAAGCCGGGGTCGTCGCCGTTGAAACGTGCCTCGGCGGATTCCATCGACTCGTAAACATAGCCCTGGGTGAGGAATAGGGCTTCCGACACTTCGCCGAATTGCGAGCGCAGCGTGCCACCGTGAACCAGGCGGGTGGCGGGGCGGAGCTGTGCCATGCGGCTGCTGGATATGGAATTTTTCAACCTGTCCTCCGAGATGCGCCGCGGCGCATCGATCGACTCGCCAAGAATGACGGCTGGCCGGCCCCGGACGAAGACCGGAGGTCGCGCAAAGCGTATGCGGGGAGGTCAGGATCGACTCGGCCCTTTAGCGCCTTGTTTAACGTGGCGGCAAGCCAGCCGGCTCAAATGACCACGACACACGTTATATCGCGGCAGCGCTTGGCGTCAACGCGCCTTTGGCTTACGAGCGAAGGTCGTTTCTCGCTCGCGTGTCCGCCATGATTTCTGTGCCCTATCCACCCGGACTCTTGGCCGGCCATCAGATCCTGGCTCTGGCCGAGGCGGGCGGGATTCGAACCGCGAGCCCGCTCGAGGCTTCGCCCCATCTCGTCCAGCCGGCCAGCCTCGATCTGCGGCTCGGGAACCAGGCATGGCGGGTGCGGGCAAGTTTCCTGCCCGGGTTGCATCGGACGGTCGAAGCCTGCATCGCGGGCCAGCCCTCGCATCCCCTCGATCTGTCCACACCGAGCGTGCTCGACACCGGAACGGTGACCATCGTCAAGCTCGACGAGAGCCTCGACCTGCCCAGCGTGCTGAAGGCTTCGGCAAATCCAAAAAGCTCGACGGGCCGCATCGATGTCTTCACCCGGGTGATCACCGATCGGGCGCGGGAGTTCGACCTGATCGAGGCCGGCTATTCGGGCCCGCTTTATCTCGAAATCTGCCCGCGCAGCTTCCCGGTCCGGGTCAAGGCGGGATCTCGCCTCGCCCAGATCAGATTCCGGGCGGGCGACTCGCGCCTCGACGATGCGGCCCACGAGGCGCTGCACGCCCGCGACACCCTGGTGTCCGGTTCCGATCCGTCCATCGACGGCGGCGTCGCGCTGTCGGTCGATCTTTCGGGTGAGCGCGTGGGCTACCGGGCGAAGCGGCACACCGCGCTCATCGACGTCGACACGGTCGGCCTTTACGACCTGCACGATTTTTGGGAGCCGATCGTGCTGCGCGGCCGCAAGGAGCTCGTGCTCGATCCGGGCGAATTCTACATCCTGGCCTCCAAGGAGGCCGTGCATGTGCCCGGCGACCATGCGGCCGAGATGCGGCCCTTCGATCCGCTGATGGGCGAATTCCGGGTCCATTATGCCGGGTTCTTCGATCCCGGCTTCGGGGCATCGGAGGCCGGCGGCAAGGGCGCCCGTGCGGTGCTCGAAGTACGCTCCCGCGACGTGCCCTTCATCCTCGACGACGGCCAGACGGTCGGGCGGCTGGTCTATGAGCGGATGTCGGAGCGGCCCAACAAGCTGTATGGCGCCGATGCCGGATCGAACTATCAGGCTCAGGGCCTAAAACTGTCGAAGCATTTTCGGGTGGAGTGACGGTGCCGTCATTCCGGTCGGCGCGAAGCGAGGGGCCGGAGCCCAGATCCATCAAAGCTAGATCCCCCGCCGAAACACCATCAGGCCGGTCGCCCCCTTAAGGCTGAGTTCCCCCGAGGCCGATAGGTCCCAGGCCGGCAGGGAATGCAGCCCGACCAGAAAGTTGCGTTCGGAAAGCATGACGGCCTTGTCGCAGGTCCGCTTGGTGACCGCGATGGCTCCGGCCGCGAGCTTCTGGCCCTTGATGGGGTAGAGCGCCATCGAGAAGCTGTTGCAGCCCGCAAAGCCGGTCGCCCGCAACCGTTCGTCCAGCGTGAAGGAGGGTGCCTCGCCCGGCGCCGCCGTTCCGTTGATGGTCTGCAGGACCCATGTGGCGCCGAACGGAAACGCCTTTCCGGCCTCCCGCTTCTCGATGCGGGTCTCCTCCGGGGGCTTCGGCCGGCCGAATTGCGCCTGTGCGCTCGTTGCGGCGAGCGCGACAAAAATCGTGCTCAGAAGCCATCGTCGTCCCGGTTCGAAGTTCGCGCCACCATCCCGGTTGTCGCGAACCATTGCACACCGTCCGCCACCATGACTCATATCGCGATCCCCACGAAAAAGGCGGCCCCATGAGAGCCGCCTCATTTCCAAGCGTGACAGGTTTGCCACTTTCGTGCCCGGCCAAAGTGCCCATTCCCTTTGTACACCTTTGTGGAAGGGCTCCGCGGAGACAAGGGCCTTTTTGTCTGGTTAGGTCGGCCAAAGCAGCGAAGCTTCGATCTGGACGATCTGGGGGGCAGCGCCATGGCGATTCGTCATTTTATTCTAGCGCTGTCGGCATTTTTGTCGGTCCTGGCCCCCGCCGGGGTCGAGGCCGCCATGCCGAAGCCGGTCTGCCACGACACCCCCGACTATTTCGTCATCACGCGCGAACGAGACGGAGAGGCTGGCAAAGACATCATCGTCCGCGCGAAGCTGAAGGCGACGACGAAGATAGCCTGTAAATACACCGTCAAGCCCAAGGACATCGTGCTCGGAAAGGGCGAAAGCCAGGACTTTCTCGCCATGCACGGGCGCTTTCTCGCGCTTGACGAAGGCACGGGACCGGACCGCCGCCTTGCCGTCGTCGATGTGACGATCGGGAAGACGCTCGTTCACGTCCCATATGCCGAACGCGGCGCAATCGACGCGAAACCGGACGGCTTCACCTATTGGGTGGTCGGCGACCAGCCGGTCAAAGTCGCCACGTGCCCCGCGCCATGGCTCGCGAATCCTGAGAACAAGGATGCCAAATCCGCCCATTCGATCCACGAAACGCGCTTCATTTTTGCGGACGCGGTGGTTCGTGAGACGGGAGCGGTCGATTGTACGCAGACTCAAGACGACATGTGAGATCACAAGCGTGGAAGAAGTCTGGAAATCGTGTCACATCAGATTCGTCCACCCATGATCGCCGCACCGGATGCCGCAGGCCGGCACGCCACATCGATGGTCACTTGTCGTCCAGGATCGTCAACGGCATCCATGAGGGGTCGGGCGCGTCACTGGCCAATTTCTCGAATCGCCTGAGATTATAGGCATAAAGCCCGGCAATGTCGGACGGCGCCAGCGCGGCGGCCTGCCGGGCGAGACCGCAGGCCTGGGCGAAGTCGCGACCCGCATAGGCGGTCAGCATGCCGTCATGCAAAAACGTGAGGGTCCGGAAAGCGTCCGACCGCGCGAGCGTCTCGTCGCCGACCAGCGCGTGGACCCCGATGGGCTTGGTCTTGCCCTTGAGCAGGACGGCGTCGATCCGGAGCCACGCGAGCTCGGGCGCTCCCTGCCGCGTCGTCTCATTGGCCACGATGTCGACGCCGAACTGCTTGGTGGCCGATTCGAGGCGCGAAGAGACGTTCACCTCGTCGCCGATCACCGAATAGTCGAAGCGCCGAAGGGAACCGAGGTTGCCCACGCAGGCCTCGCCGGTGTTCAGCCCGATGCCGAACCTGACCTGCGGCATGGGCTTGCCATAGCGCCCCGGATCGGCCGCCCAAGCGGCGTTGAGATCGCTCAAGCACCGCCGCATCGCGAGTGCGGCCCGGGCGCCGTTGCGGATATGATCGGGATCGTCCAGCGGGGCGTTCCAGAACGCCATGATGGCGTCGCCCATATATTTGTCGATCGTCCCCGAGTGATCGAGGATGATGTCCGTCATCGGGGTGAGATAGTCGTTGAGCAAATGCGTCAAGGCCTGCGCCGACAGGCCCTCCGACAGGGTCGTGAAGGAGCGAAGGTCGCAGAACATCAAGGTGAGTTCGCGCTGATCGCCGCCGAGCTTCAATCGTTCGGGATGTTCGGCAAGCCGCGCCACGATCGTGGGCGAAACGAATCGGCCAAAAGCGTTGCGGATTTCGAATTCCTGGCGTCGTTTGATGCCGTAGAGCGCGACAACCCCGGTGAGAAAGACCGCACCCGGCCACAAGGACGGGTAGAGCGGATCGATCAGCAAGCCATGCGCCGTGTAGGCCCACCAGCTCGATCCCACGATCGCGAGGGCCGCCATCCCGCCCGCGACCGAGCCCCAAAGGGCCGATATGCGGGGGAGACAGAGGATGAACATCAAGCCGAGCACCAGGGCGATCAAAAATTCGGATCCCTCGGCCCAGTCGGGACGCACCAAACTATCGCCCGCGATCATCTGCTCGATCATCTGAGCGATGACTTCGACGCCGGGCATCGAGGGGCTGAGCGGGGTGGCGATGATGTCGTTCAATGTCGCGGCGCTGGAGCCGACCAGCACGATCTTGCCCTCGAGACCCGCCCGCGCGCTGTCGTCGGCGAAAAGCTGCCAGGCCGGCAGGTAGCGCCTTGGCTCCGATCGGGTAAAGTGGATCCGGATATCGCCGGCCGATTGGGTCGGCACCACGACCGTACCGACCTTGACGGCATTGACGCCTGTTTCGGAGCCGAACGCCCCTTCCCCGTTCGCGTTCGACGACTTGATCACATAGGTTGAAGCGCCCTGCGCCACGCGAAGGAGTTCCAGCCCAAGGCTGGGCACCAGCGTGCCCTTCATCGACATGATAAGCGGCACCCGACGCACCGTTCTGTCGCGATCGGGCAACCAATTGATGGCTCCAATGCCGGCCGCTTGCTCGGACAGGATCGGCAAGGGCGGGATGCCGCTCGGAAAGGCCGTGACAACCCGCTCCGGGTTGTCGCCCGCAAAAACGAAGCCGCTCTTGGCAGGCATGTCGACCTTGGTGGACCCGTTGGTGAGCACGGCAGCCAGCACGACCGGGTTGTTGCCGATGGAATGCGCGAAGATGGCGTCCAGCGACCTGCGGTTGGACATCTCCTGATCGATCAGGCCGACGGCGCGGGACTGCGGCTGGTCTCTCAGCAGGGTCTCGATGTCGCCGTGATCGGGTTCGGAAAACAGGAAGTCGAAGCCGATCGCGGCGACATGAGCCTTGACCAGCAGGTCGACGATCGCGGCCATCTGGTTGCGCGGCCACGGCCATTGTCCGGTTTTGCGCAAGGATTCATCGTCGATGTCGATGATGCGGACCGGACTGTCGGGATCGTAGTCGCGCGGCTGCAGCCGCTGGTAATAGTCGAAGACGAGGTTGCGCAGATCGGCGCGCAACGGATTGCGCGAGCTGCCGAAGATGAGGGTCAGCACCAGCGGGATGGCGACCAGAAGATAATAGAGGCGGAGCTTGCGGAAGGTGAGCACCGGGACCTTCCTCCTGGCCCCGCTTGTGGATCAGCGCGCGTGCGCGGCGAAAATGCCGCCACCAAGATAGTTCGCTCCGGTCAGCGTGACGGAGCCACCCATCTCGCCGTAAGGGCTGGTCGCGCTCCTGAAGAAGGCGCCATTCAACGCCATGGTTCGCGCCGATGTCGCAAATCCCGGGATGCTTCCCCCGAACAGGGCCCGATTGCCGCTGTTGAACGACACGTTCCCCGAATAGCTGGCCCCGTCGAGGTTCGGCACCACCACGGCCCCTGTGCCGGTCGCGAAGTTCACGGTGTTGGTGAAGTTCGACGCGGCGACATATTGCGCGCCGTTGTTGCTGATGTCGGCGATCACGTGGCCCGCATAGCTTGCGGTGCCCACGGTTGGGATGTCGGAGGCGCCGGCGGGCAGGCCCGCCACCCAGGTCAGCAGATTGCCAGCGTTGAGGACCGCCGTGTCGGCGGCATCGTTCTGCCGGTAGGATCGCGCCGACCAAAAGCCCCAGCGCGTATAATCGCAGGCGCAGAAGCTCACGCCGGGAAACAGGCTGGAGGTGTGATTGGTGGCCGAGGTACCCAGCACCGTATCGGACGTCACCATCAGAAGCTGGAACCCGTCCTCACTCCCCTGGATCACGTTCTGTCCGCCGACCGTCGAGGTCTCGGCCGTCGTGTAAGAGCCGTTACTGGCCGTGAAGGTGTGCTCGCTGCGGGCGCCGAAATTGCGGGTGTCGATGTAGGTCCCGCGGACCGAATCGTCCGCCGAACTGAGCGAGCCGAAATTGAGTACCGCGGACGTCGGGGGGCCGGTTGTCGATGGGGTGGACGCGACCACGTTGAAGGTCGCGCCCATCCGGCTGCTGTTGCCTGGGAGCACGATGTTGACGTCGCCGGGTGTCCCCGTGGCATTGGTTACCAGGAAGGCCGGCGCAACCTGTCCTTTGCCGCTGATGGGCACGAATGTCGTGGTTCGGCCGAGACCTCCGACGTAGCCCTGCAGGGTCTCGTCGGGATGATCGGTCCCCAGCCCCGTCGGCGTGGTTATCCGGGTCACGGTCTGGTCGAATTGATAGGACTGGGCACCGCTCTGATTTGCGTTCGCGGGCGTGTAGGTATGGACGTTGCCGCTGTTGCTCGTCGCGAAGTAGTTTTGGTTCGACGCGTACGAGCCGGTAGGCAGGAGATCCGAGTCGACCGGCACCGAACCGGCCGCCGGGGAGGCCGTGTTGGCCGGGGACGACAGCCCACCGCCGGCCTGAATGACGCCGCCCGTCGCGTTCAGGCGCCGGCTGGCATCAAATCCACCCACCTGGGTGAAGCCATATTGATTGTCGAAGACGATGCCAGCCGTCGCGACCAGGAGCCCGGAGCTTTGTGCCGCCCCCGTCCCGCTGATGTTGATGGCGGCCTGGAGGATGCGCGACGTGCCGTTGGAAAACGGCGAGGTCTGGGTTCCGCCCGCGCGATAGCCGAGAATCGGGGAAACGTTCCAGTTTCCTTGCCCCACGAATGACGCCAGCAGGTAGGGCACTTGACCCTGCCCGAGCTTGCTTTGATCCACCGTGGTGGTCAGCGCGTAAGCGGTCGCGTTGAGGGTCGTGACCGGCTTGATGTTCAACACGGGGTTGACGCCCGGGGTCGGGTTGGACGCGATGATCGTGGTGGCGGTCTGGGCGACGGCCGGTTGGGTGACGGCCGTCTGGATCAATTGTTTGTTGAGGGCGGTGATTTGCCCCTGGACGCTCCCGGTTCCGTTGCTGCTCGTCTGCGCGGTAGAGATCGTCTGACCCTGCCGCGGAGCCGACAGGGCCGGCACCAGCGCCGCGTCGGTCCGGCCCACACCCTTCTGCTGCGCCACGCTGTCGGTCGGGATGGTGGAACTGCCGCCGGTCTGGCCGGCGCCGCTGGTCAACAAGCCATTGTCCTGGTTGACCTGGGCCTGACTGGTCTTGAACGGCGCCGATGGCGCGCTCCCGACCGCATCCACGGTAAGCGTGAACCCCGGCCGGCTGATGATCTGGCTGGCTCCGCCCGCCGTAACCGTGATCTGGCCGAAATTGTTGGTGACCCGCAGCCCTGTCTGGGTGCAACCGGTCCCCGCCGCCGCGCAATAGCCGATGGTGGCGATGCCGCCGCGGATGCCGATCGTTGCAACGGGCGTATTGACGATCGCGCCTCCCGTATGGGTGGCTTGCCCACCGACGACCCGAAGAACCCCCTTGCCGAGCGTCAGGACCATCTTCCCGGAGGCTTCGACCGGGCTGTAGACGAACTCGTCGATCACGAGGCTGGAATTCGGTCCGATGTTCAGGGTGGTCTTGTCGATGAACACCACCTGGACGTTACCCGTGGCGGACGTATCGACCTTTTCGTTGCGGACGATCTGCGTACCGATCTCGATCGTGCGGATCGCCTGACCCGGTGGCTTGCCGGTCGAGGTCCGGTTCGAGGCGCCGGCCGTGCCGATCGATTCGGCATGGGCCGAACCGTGCGCCCCCGCGGCGATCGAAAGGAGGAGCGACAGGAGACATGCCACCCAATTTCGCTGACGAAGGCTCGCGCGCATGGTCACGCCTCAATATCGGAAGGTCGGGCCGGCCGACACGATGAAGTCGCTGGTCCGGAAATTGGGAAGGTTGGACTGGGTCGCGACATATTGGGCCGTGATCGCGAAACCAAAATCGTCCCGGAACCGCATGTCGAGCGTGGCACCCCCCTGGAACAGGCGGTCGTGGCGCTTGAGGTTGGGATCGACCAGGGCCTGCGGCGTCGCGTAGGCGACATCGAAAAAGCTGCCGAAGGGCGCCACGGTCCAGCTATGCCCGTTGGCGAGAAACAGGCCGGGAAACTCGTAGGGCAAGGACAGTTCGATCCCGAACTGGTCGTAGCTGAAATAAGTCGCGAAGGCTTCGTTGTGCACGTAAGAGAGCCGCCCCTGCCAGCGCAGGCCATCGAACATGGCGGGACCGGAGAGCGTCAAGGGAACGATGACCTGGTCGCCGCGCTGGTCATGCGCGTTCGGATAGGGGGTGGAGTTGGAAAACGCCCGGGCCCGGCCTTCCGCGCCGACATCCACCACATAGCCGTTGGGGCTCTGGTAGCGAAAACTGACGCCGCCGCCGCCGTCGCCGAGATATTGCGCGTCGCCGAGCGATATTTCCTCACCCAGAACATAGGGTCTGAACGAAAGGCCGGTCCCGGTCCCGATCGCAAGGCGCGGACCCGTATCGATCTCGCCGAGGCCGAGATTGAGATGCGCGACCTTGAACTGCGCCGCGTAGTAGCCGGTCGCGTTGGTCTCCCAGACGTCGCCGCGCTGGTTTTCGAAATCGTAGATGAACTGGGCGGTGCCCAGCACGAAGGCGTTCACGTCGGCCTGGCGCCTGAACTGGGTCGACAAGGTCGCCTGCTCGCCGAGGGCGCGAACGTTCAAGCTGTTCGGACCCGCGTTGGCGTTGGATTGCCCGCGCAGGCCGGTCTGGGCGAAGAAACTGAATTGATGCGTGGACAGGCGGCGGTCGATCTCGCTGTCGAATGCAACGACGCGCTCCCGCACATCGGGTGGGATGTTCGGTCCAGCCACCGCGGAATCAAGGTAGGATTTGGCCATGGCGTAGGAGCCAAGCCGGAAATACAGGATGCCGAGCTCCAGCTTCACCCGCGACAAATTCGGATTGTAGAACAGCATGCGTTCGAGCGAGCCGATCGCCGCCTCGAGATCGCCCAGCGCCGTTTCGACCTCGGCATATTGAAAGGCCGCGTCGAGATCGTTCGGCTTGAGCAAGATCCGCTTGAAGAGAAGGTCAGCCTTGATCTTCAAGGCTGTCGCATCCGAACCAACGACGGGCGCGTCCGGCAACGCGCCTTGCGGGTGCGCCAAATCGGCCCGGAACAGCAAAACAATCGAAAGCAGAACCGTCGCTGACCTTAGGCCGTTCATCACGGATAAATCTCCGGAGTGCCTGAACTTCTTAATAAAATATGAAATAATTCGTGATGTCAGCTTGCGGCCACGCTCAGGCTCGCGCAAGCGACCCGGCAGCGTTTGTTCTCCCAAGTTGCAAAACCGCCACGATCGTGGGAGCCGTCGATGGACGCAGCCCAGGCATGCGCGCCCTGTTCTTCGTGGTGCCGCATTTCCGGTCGAGGCTCACGGCTTCCTAACCGTAGCGGTCCATCGGCGGCCGCCGTTGGAGGAAAAGGAAAATGATGAAACGAGTATCAATCGCGTCCGGCGCCCTGGCGCTCAGCCTGCTTGCGACAGCGGCTCACGCCGACGGCTTCTCGATCGGCAACCTGTTCGGCGCAAACACCGGTCATGTGGATCGGTCTCAAATCAGTGCCGCGGTCCACAACCGTTATGCGCCCTATGCAAGCAGCGAAGATCAGTCGGCCGGCAAGGTCTACGCCTCCGGCTATTACACCTCGGCCGCAAGAAGCCAGGCCATGCACAGCCGCTACGACAACTAGAGCCATCTCGGATCAGGTGGAACCGCGGCGCGATTCCACCTGAAGCAAGCCTACGCCCTCAAGCCAGACGCCGAACCAACTTGTCGAACAGGGGGGTATCGGCCACGAACAGGCTCTCGTGCCGGGTCACCGCCACGTGCGAGGCGCCTTCGTCGATCAGCCACTCGCACAGAGCCGCCGCATGGTCTTGCGCGCAGCGCAGGAGCAGCGACCCCGGCGCCGCGGGCGGCAGGATTTCCGCCCCGAAGCGGGACGCCGCGGCGGCCGCGAGCCGCACCTCGACATCGCCGAACACAGCCGTCACGTCACGCGAGCGTCTCGCCGTTTCTTCCGCCGCGATGCGGGAGAGCAGTTTTCGGGCCGTGAGGCGATGCGGCGTGCTCCAGTCCGCCTTCAGCGAGGCCACGAGGTTGGCTTCTGATCTCAGCGTGACCCCGTCGTCGAGCACCTTCAGCCCGTTGGCGGCGAGTGTCGCCCCCGTGGTCGTGATGTCGACGATGAGTTCCGCCGTGCCGGCCGCGGGCGCACCCTCGGTGGCTCCAAGGCTTTCGACGATTCGATAATCGCTGACGCCGTGCTCCGCAAAATAGCGGCGGGTGAGCTGGATGTATTTCGTCGCGACCCGCATGCGGTGGCCGCGCCGAGTATGAAAAATTGCGGCGACATCCTCGAGATCCGCCATGGTCCGCACGTCGATCCAGGCTTGCGGGACCGCCACGACCACATTGGCGTGACCGAACCCCAGCGGGGTCAGCAGTTCGACGCGGTCATCCGCATCCGCCATGGCCTCGCGAATGAGGTCTTCGCCCGCGACCCCGAGATGCACGCTGCCGTCCGCCAGGCTCGACACGATTTCGGAAACCGGCAGGAAGGCGACCTCGAGTCCCTCGAAGCCGGACAGCGTGCCGCGGTAGTCGCGCGCGCCCCGCCCCTGCACGACGCTCAAGCCCGCCCGGGCAAAGAACAGCGCGGCATTTTCCTGCAAACGCCCCTTGGACGGCACCGCGAGCACGAAGGCGGATTGTCCCTCGCTCATGCCACCCGCTCCGTGCGGGCCAGGCGATCGACCCACAACGCGGCGCCGACCGCTTCGATGGGTTCTCGGCTCCCGAGTGCCTGGGCGAGGCGATCATAACGCCCACCGCCGATCACCACATCGGACGCGGCAGCTTTAACGGACGGATCGTTTCGGTGCCGAGCCTCGAACACGAAGCCGGTGTAATAGTCGAGGTTGCGCCCGAAACTCGCCTGGAAGGTCAGGTCCTCGATCCCGAGCGCCGCGATGAAGTTCGCCCGCTCGTCGAACAGGTCCAGCGCTTCGGCGAGATCGAGCTTGGCCGATGAGGCCAAGTCGCGCAACCGCCTCGATGCCGCGTCCGGATGGCATTCGACGCCAAGAAAGCGCTCGAGAATTTCTTTCCGCTCGCCCGAAAACCCCGGCGTCGCCTTGCTGGCGACCTGGGCCAGGAAGCGATCCGCGATCTCGGCCGGCGAACGGCCGCCGACCGTGGCGATGCCCGCGATGGACAGGAGGTCCTCGACGAGCGCACGGGCGCCCTTCTGGTCGGTTCCTGTGATAGCCGCGAGCACACCCGAATGATCGGCCGACAGGCTCGGCGCCTCGGTCAGGATGTCGTCGAGCCGCCGTCCTTTGTCGAGGCCGCGCTTGAGCCGGCGTTGCCAGTTGGGGGGCATGTCCAAGGCCGCAAACAGCCGGCTCAGCAGTCCGGCGTCACCCATCTTGATGGCCCGCGCCACAAAACCGGCATCGGCCGCCGCATCCAACGCCAGCGCGAGGATTTCGGCATCGGCGGCCGCGATATCGGGCCGCCCAAAACTTTCCAGGCCCGCCTGCATGGCCTCGGAGCTCTCTTGCCCCCGTCCCGCCAAGGCGCCCCGGGAGCGAAACACGGGACCACAATAGCTATAGGCGGCCTGACGGCCCGCGGCGTCGGACGCGAGATAGGCGCGGCAGACCGGGATCGTATATTCCGGACGCAGGCAGAGTTCGGTGCCCGCGCCGTCGCTCGTGAGAAACAGGGCCGAGCGGATCTCCTCGCCGGAAAAATCGAGAAAGACCGAGGCCGGCCCCAGGATCGGCGTCTCGATCGGCGCATAGCCGGCATCGCGAAAACGGGCGAGGAGCGCGGCCTGCCGATCGGCGGGGCCGCGCCGGACGGCGCCGGTCGCGTCGAGCTCCTTCGAGGCCGTTCTCAAATCCATGCGCGGAGGTCAATCCTGTTTCATGAGCGGTCGCCGCGGCTTGTAGCAAGTCGGACCGCTCCGCGCGACAGCTTTCGGCCACGACGATGAACGCCGCGTTGCGGGCGCGCCGGGACCTTGGCCGGCGGCCTTCAGCCGTGCCGGGCCAGAACCTCGCGCACCGCCTCGACCAGGCCCGCTTCCGGGACCGGAAATTGCGCGCGCTGGCGAAGCTCGAGATAATCGGCCCGCTCCTTGGTGCTCTTGGCGAGCTGAGCCCCGAGCACGAGATCGCGGATCATGACCTGCGGACCGCCCTCGGCCTGACGCTCGTTGCTGCCCTGGATCACAGCACAAAGGCTGCCGCGCTTGTCGGCATATTTGAGTTGGGCGTTCATGCCAGCCTGGCCGAGATAGAGTTCGGCCGCGACACCGGCGGTCCGCAAACGGGTGACGAGCCGCTGATAATGGGCCATCTCGTCCCGGTCGAGCACCAGGACCACCACCGGGCCGGGCGCCGTGGCGGCCGCCACGATGGGGCTGCCGACCGCCTTGAGGGCCGCGAAAAGCCGCGAGACACCGATCGAGAAGCCGGTCGCGGGGACCGGCTCCTGGCGAAACCGCGCCACGAGCCCGTCGTAACGTCCGCCGCCGCCCACCGAGCCGAAGCGAACCGGCCGGCCATCCTCGCCCGTCACCTCGAAGGTCAATTCAGCCTCGAACACCGGGCCGGTGTAGTATTCGAGGCCGCGGACGATGGAGGGGTCAATCTTGATCCGCCTAGTACCATAGCCAGCAGAAGCGCTGATTTCCGCGATCGCTTGAAGTTCATTCAAGCCTTCTTCGACCTTGTCATTGGTGCCGAAATGCGCACGGAAGGTCTTAATCGTCTCCAAGTTCGAGAATACATTTCCGACGGACTGACTCTCGAAGGCAGCGTCTTCGGCTTCGCGCGCAGACAAGGTAGCGACGTCGACGAGTTGAGAATTGGAGCCAAGCCAAGTCATTATCTCATGCTGCTGATCTTCATCGAGATCAGCGCCCCTCGTGAAGTCACCTGACCCGTCTTTTCTGCCCTTGCCTAGAAGGAGGCGGACCTCCTCACCGAATTTATCGAACTTGTCCATCGCGCGCAGCACGGTCAGCCGCCGGCTCGCATGCTCCGGTCCGCCGAGGCCGATCGCCTCCATGACGCCGTCGAGCACCTTGCGGTTGTTGACCTTGATGACGTAGTCGCCGCGCGCGATTCCCAGCGCCTCCAGGGTATCGGCCGCCATCATGCACATCTCGGCATCCGCCGCGACTGACCCGGAGCCGACCGTGTCGGCATCGAATTGCATGAATTGCCGGAACCGGCCCGGTCCAGGCTTCTCGTTGCGGAACACGTTGCCGACCCGGTAGCTACGATACGGCTTGGGGAGGCTGTCGAACTGCTCGGCCACGTAGCGGGCCAGCGGCGCGGTGAGATCGTAGCGCAGCGAGAGCCACTGCTCGTCATCGTCCTTGAACGAGAACACGCCCTCGTTCGGCCGATCGAGATCGGGCAGGAATTTGCCGAGCGCGTCGGTATATTCGATCAGCGGCGTCTCGACGGCCTCGAAGCCGTAAAGCGAATAGGTCTGGCGGATCACGTCCAGCATACGGCCGGTTGCCGCAAGGTCCGCCGCACCCCGATCGATCAGGCCGCGCGGCAGACGCGGCTTGACCGCATTGGTGTTCGTAGCATCGGCCGACATGGCGCTCTCAAGTCAAAGGATCGAGGGCGCGTTCTAGAGAAGCCCGCCCGAGCCGGCAAGGTCGCGGCCCCGGGGGCGGTTCAGGCTTGTCGGGTCATTGCTCGTCGGGTTTCGGGCGATAGACGAGCGCCGCACTGGGGTTCGACTCGTCGATCTTGGGCTCCGGCGCTTCCGTGGTGGCCTTGATGGTCTTGGTGGCCTTCAGATAACCCTTCGGGGGCTGGGTCAGATACAGACGGTCGGGCTCGGCACCCGCCGTCACCTCGTTCTTGGACGTCGGATTGGCGGCCTCGTAACGGTCGCCCTGGGCTTTGAGTTCGTCGGGGCTCAGCACCAGGCAATGGGCGTCGCTCTGGCCGAAGCCGCCGCACTGGTGCGGCGCTTGCACATCCTCTGTCGTGGCGCCGCGCCCTCTCAGGAGCTCGTCCTTGGACAACACGCCATTGCGCGAATTAGCGAAACCATCCTCCATTGGGGCGCGCGCGGCCTCGTCGGCCTTGCGGGCCTTGATGACGTCGGGGTCCTGCGGCCAGGAGGCCGGGTGAGCCGCATTCTTCACCGGCTTGGCCAGCACCATCTTGGGGGGCAGCACCAGGGGAGGACGTTCGCGGTAATCGATGTCCGGCGTCTTGTTCGCGCCGATCACACCCACGGCGGTCAATACCGAGGAAAAGACGTTCTGATAGCCGTCGTCATAAGCCATGGCGGGTGCTGCCCAGGCCGAGAGGCCGACCGCCATACCGGCTCCGAACACCAGGCGCTGCATTGTCACGGAACGATTGGCCAAGGCGAACTCCTCCTTACGGCGCTGCGGGCACAAACCGGCGAACTCCCGGTTATATCAGGTTTCGCGGCAAATGCCCTGTCTTCACGGCAATTTGGAGGCGGGGCGCCTGGAGGGGGCCAGGAACGAGTCGTAGATCAACAGAATGACCCCGATGGTAATCGCGACATCGGCACCGTTGAAAATATACCACGAGAACGTTCCGGCGTGGAGCCACACGAAATCCGCTACCGCGCCATAGGCGTAGCGATCATAGGCGTTGCCGAGCGCGCCGCCGATCAACAGCCCCAGCGCCGCGACCGTCAGGGTGCCGCGGGCGCGCCATAGCCACAGCACAAGCGCGGCCGTCGCCACCAACGTTATGGTCAGCAGGATGTTGCGCCCGCGCTCGGTATCGGTGGTGAACAGCGAGTAGGAGATGCCGCGGTTCCAGGCCAGCACGATGTCGAGGAATGGGGCGATCCGCAACGGTTGCCGGGTGCCGATGTCATAGACGAACAGCAGCCACTGCTTGGAAGCCTGGTCGATGACCAGCACCAACAACGCCACCGCCACACCGACCAGCCGGAGCGTCACGAGGGATTGCTCGCGAGGATGGCGCGATTGGCTTCGCCCAGCCGTTCGGTGAAGCCCAGCTCGCGCAGGGCTTCGGCGTCGCGCGGCGTCACGTCGGGAAACTCGGGATCACGACCCACCAGCGGCGAAATCTTCCAGGAGCGCGCGCATTTGCGCCCCTCGGCCCGGCGCGGCACCACCGCGATGCCTGGGACATCACCCTGACGGTAGGCATCGGCCGGCCCTGCCCCAGTCTCGACCACGATGTCGGAGGTGATGCAGACCTCGGCGAAATCGACCGAACGCAGCAGGGCCGCGAGTTCCGGATCGTCGACGAACACGACAGGCGCGGCTTCGAGCGAGGAGCCCATGCGCTTGCTGGCCCGCTCGATCTCGAGGGCGCCCGTCACGGCCGAGCGGGCCTTGCGAACGGCGTCCCACTTGGCCGCGAGCGCGTCGTCGCGCCAGGCCGCAGGCATTTCGGGGAAAAGCTCGAGATGCACCGAGGTGGCGTCCGGATAGCGGCTCAGCCACGTCTCTTCCGCCGTGAACGCGAGGATCGGGGCGAGCCAGACCGTGACGGCGCGAAAAATCTGCTCGATCGCGGCCAGCGCGCCACGGCGCTTGGTGCTCGACAGGGGATCGCAATAGAGCGCGTCCTTGCGCACGTCGAAGTAGAAGGCCGACAGATCCGTGTTGAGGAAGGCCGAAAGCCGCGCCACGACGCGTTTGAAATCGAAGCGGGCATAGGCATCGCGCACTTCGCCATCGAGTTCAGCGAGCCGGTGCAGCATGAGCCGGTCGATCTCCTCCAACATGGAGGGGTCGAGCGCCTCAGCCGGATCGTGATGGGCCAGGGTGCCGAGCATCCAGCGCAGGGTGTTGCGCAGCTTGCGATAGGTATCCGAGGTGGTTTTCAGGATCTCCGGGCCGATGCGCTGGTCGTCGGCATAATCGGCGCCCGCCACCCACAGCCGCAGGATGTCGGCCCCGCTCTCGGCGATGATCTTTTGCGGCGCCACCACATTGCCGAGCGATTTCGACATCTTGCGGCCGCGCTCGTCGAGCGTGAAGCCATGCGTCAGCACCACGTCGAAGGGCGCCACCCCGCGCGTGCCGCAACTCTCCAGGAGCGAGGAATGGAACCAGCCGCGATGCTGGTCGGAGCCTTCGAGATACATGACCTGGTCGGGACCGCCCGCCACCTTGCGCCGGATGCCCGCGAGCCCGGGAAAGTTTTCGGGGTCTTCCAGCACGAAGGCGTGGGTCGATCCGGAGTCGAACCACACATCCAGGATGTCTTTGACCGGCTGCCACGCCTCATTGCTGAGCGAGCCGAGAAAGCGTTCGCGCGCGCCCTCCTGGTACCAGGCATCCGCGCCCTCGGCCTCGAACGCCTCCGTGATGCGGGCGTTGACGGCCTCGTCCTTGAGGATCTCCGCCTCGCCGTTCGCCTCGCGCACGAAGATCGCGATGGGCACACCCCAGGCGCGCTGCCGCGACACGACCCAATCGGGCCGGTTGGCGATCATGCCGGTGATGCGATTCTCGCCGGCCGCCGGTACCCAGCGGGTGTCCTTGATGGCCGCGAGCGCGACTTGGCGAAGGCTTGGCTCCGCAGAACCAGCCGCGTTGCCGACCGGCAGGCCCGCGATCGGCTTGTCCATGGCGATGAACCATTGCGGCGTGTTGCGGAAGATCACCGGCTTCTTGGAACG
Organism: uncultured Lichenihabitans sp.; assembly: GCA_964245915.1. Taxonomy (GTDB): domain Bacteria; phylum Pseudomonadota; class Alphaproteobacteria; order Rhizobiales; family Beijerinckiaceae; genus Lichenihabitans. The sequence goes on from CAXTOT010000058.1 coordinate 28,047, forward strand.
CCAGGAATGCGGATACGGATGCTTGACCTTGCCGCGCGCCACCAGGGTGCCGGCCGCGATCAGGGCCGCGATGACGGCCTCATTGGCGTCACCCTTGGCGCCGGTGTCGGTCAGAACCCGCTTGCCCTCGAACCCGGGGGCGTCGCTCGTGAAAGCGCCCTTCTCGTCCACTGTGTAGGGTATGCGGGTGTCTATGCCGAGCGCCTGGAGATGGCGGGTCTCGGCCGTCCAGAGGTCGAAATCCTCGCGGCCATGACTGGGCGCCGTATGAACGAAGCCCGTGCCCGCCTCGTCGGTGACGTGGTCGCCTTCGAGCAGGGGGACGGTGAACCCATATCGAGCGTCCCTTGTCGCAAGGGGGTGAGCGCAAAGGCCAACCGAAAGCGCCTCGGACGAGGCGTCCCCAAGGCGCTCGTAGCCGCCAATGTCCACGCGCGCGGCTTTGAATAGACCCGGTGCAAGTGTATCGGCCAATATGTAGCAGTTACCAACCTTGGCCCAATTGTCTTCCGCGGCCTGTGCCACCCGGTATAGGCCGTACTTTACCCGGGACGAGAACGCGATGGCGCGGTTGGCTGGGATCGTCCAGGGCGTCGTGGTCCAAATGACTACAGAGACCCCACCTTTGATCAGGGTATTCCAGGCAAGCTTTGCTGAATTCGCCACAGGGCCCGACGAGATTGCCGTCTGACAAGGAAACGCCACGAACACCGTGTCGCTGGTATAATCCTCGTATTCGACCTCGGCCTCAGCCAGCGCGGTCTTTTCCACCACGCTCCACATCACGGGTTTAGAGCCGCGATAGAGCGTGCCGTTGGCCGCGAACTTCATGATCTCGCGGGCGATCTGGGCTTCGGCCGCAAAACTCATCGTGGTGTAGGGATGCGCCCAGTCGCCCGTGATGCCGAGCCGCTCGAATTCCTCGCGCTGCACGTCGAGCCAGTTTTGCGCGAAGGCGCGGCACTGGCGGCGGAACTCCACCACCGGCACATCGTCCTTGTTGCGGCCCTTGGCTCTGTATTCCTCCTCGATCTTCCATTCGATCGGTAGGCCATGGCAGTCCCAGCCCGGCACATAATTGGAATCCTGGCCGAGCATCTGCTGCGAGCGGGTGACGAGGTCCTTCAGGTTCTTGTTGAGCGCGTGGCCGATGTGGATGTTGCCGTTGGCATAGGGCGGCCCATCGTGCAGCACGAACTTGTCGCGGCCCTTGGCGGCCGCGCGGAGCCTGCCGTAAAGATCGATCTCGGCCCAGCGGGCCAAAAGCTCCGGCTCCTTATTGGGCAGGCCGGCCCGCATGGGGAAGTCGGTCTTGGGCAGGAACAGCGTCGAGGCGTAGTCGTGCTCGTCCAAAACCTTGGTGTCGCTGCGAGCCTGGGTGTCTTGCATGAAAAGTCAGCCGTCGTGTTCGAGGCCAGACGGCTCACGGCAAATGCGTTCGGTCGAGCCCTGGCGGAAAGGATTTAGGCGCACATGCGCGGAGCTTCCGGCCCGGCACCCGGTCAGGCGCGGGCCGCCCTAATCGACGATGCCGGAATGGTGAGGCACGGGCTCAGCATGCCGCTGCCTACCAGAACCGGGGCTTGGTGTGAAGGGTGGCCCTGACCTTCCCGGTGCAAGCGGGTTCGTTCTGCCTCGTAAGCTTTTGCTTACGCCCCTTTGCTAGCGTTTGCCGTACAACTGGAGAACCCCGTGACGAACGCTCTGGACTTGGCGACCATCGACTCGGTCAGTTTCGAAGACGTGGTCGGGTTTTCCGCTGAACAATTGGATGCACTCCCCTTCGGTGTTGTCGGGCTTGCGGCGGATGGACTCGTCACGGTCTATAGCGCGACCGAGGAACGCTATGCGGGGATGTCGCGCGACAAGGTCGTCGGCGTCCATTACTTCAACGGCGTGGCTCAGTGCATGAACAATTTCATGGTGGCGCAACGGTTCGAGGACGAGCCGGACCTCGACGTCGTGATCGACTATGTCCTCACCTTCCGCATGCGCCCGACGCCCGTGCGCTTGCGCCTGATGCAGAAACCGGGTGCCGCTCTTCGCTACATTCTGATCCAGCGCTAGGACTTAACGCGCGATGACAGCCGACCTGGACGAGGAAAACTCGGGCCTCCTGCAATTCCTCTATGCCTGTCCGGTGGGCCTCGTCGAGTTCGACCGGCGCGGGACTGTGGGCATGCTGAATCCCATGGCGATGCAACTTCTTCTGCCGATTGCGAAAGCCGGCGAGATCGCGAATTTCCTGAGCATCATGTCCCATTACGCGCCGGAATTGCGCAATCTGATCGATGATTTCAGGGTGAAGCAGGGAACGATCTGCAGCAACCATAGGATCTTTCTCGGGGCCACGCGCGGACCGGAAAGCCTCGCGCCCCAGGTACTCGCCTGCACGCTGGTCCGCCTCGATTTCGACCGCTATATGGCCACCCTCAACGATGTCTCGCGCGAGGTCGCCCAGGAACGGCAGTTGCGACAGGCCGAAACCTGGTTCGCGTCGCTGCTCAGCGGCATCAACGATTTCGCGGTCCTGTCGCTCGACGTTGATGGCCGGATCGACCGGACCAACCCCTCGGTGCTGCGGCAGACCGGTTTTTCGGATGACTTGCTGCTGGGCAAGTCGCTCGACTGCTTCGACGACCCTGATGCAGCACGCGACAACGTGAGCACACGCGAGCGCATCGCCATCGTCCGTGCCGATGGATGGCACCTCCACGAGGGGTGGCACAGACGCGCTGACCAAGAGCGCTATTGGTGCCAGAGCCTGATCGCGGCGCGCGCGGAGGACAATCCGGGTGGCAGCGGCGTGTCCGGTTATACGGTGGTGCTGCGCGACGTCACCCATCAGGAACACGACACCGTCGATCTGCGGCGCCTCTTGACCACGGATCACCTCACCGGGGCGCGCAATCGCGCCCACTTCTTCGAGGCCGCGGAGACCGAACGCCTGCGCCGCGAGCGTCATGGTGGACCGCTTGCGCTGATCGCCATGGATGTCGATCACTTCAAGCGCATCAACGACACGCAGGGACACCTCGTCGGCGACGGCGCCTTGCAGGCGCTGGCGGCGGCCTGTATGGGCGAGCTCCGTCCAACCGATGTCTTCGCCCGCATGGGTGGGGAGGAATTCGTCGTGTTGTCACCCGCCACTGATCTCGATGGCGCGGTCCGACTGGCAGAACGCATGCGCGCCGCCGTGGGAGTATTGGTGGTGGATACGCCGCAGGGACCCCTCCACGTCACCGCGAGCTTCGGCTGCGCCGTGATGGGTGATGCCGTGCAGTCGATCTCCACCCTGCTCGAGGCGGCCGACAAGGCGCTCTACGAGGCCAAGCGCGCGGGCCGCGATCGTGTAGTGCCGTCGGCATCCCGGCAGGCGGCCGCGTGACACCGGACAACGGCCCGCCGGTCGAGCGCCGGGCGCTCTCCCGCCTGCTGCAGGACCTGATCGCGGCCGAGCTGGCAGCGGCTCGGGGCCGCCAGGGCCAGCGCGAACCGTCCAGGCCGGTCACCTGGTCGGACGACCTGTACCTGGATGATGAGCCGGGAGGGCTCGGCGCCGACTCGCTAGAACGCCTTTGGCTGTCCTCCGCCGTGACCGCAATGTTTCATCTTCATGCGAACGGGCTCGGCACCAGCCTGCATCGAGAGCCTCGCTTCGGGGCTTGGCTCGACACCGTTCAGGCCGCGTGGAACGCAAAGCAGGCGCGTGTCACCTTCACGACGTCGGGTTCCACCGGCCGGCCCAAAAGGTGCACGCACGATCTGTCCCATCTCCACACCGAGGTGGCGTTTCTCGCTCGACGGTTCGCCGACCGGCGCCGGATCGTGGCGCTCGCGCCTGCCCATCACATCTATGGCTGCCTGTTCACGGTTCTGCTGCCGTCCCGGCTCGGGATCGAGGTGCTCGACGCGACGAACCTCAGCGCCGGGAGCCTGCAACATGCGTTGCGGCCCGGTGACCTCGTGGTGTCGTTCCCCGAGCGGTGGCAGTGGCTTGAACGCTCGTTGCCCGACTGGCCGGCCGACGTGCAGGGCGTCGTGTCCACGGCGCCCTGCCCGCCCGGCCTCCTCGCGGCGCTGCTGGACCGAGGCCTGGACGGCATGACCGAGGTCTACGGTTCGTCGGAGACGGCCGGCATAGCGACGCGGGTCTGGCCGGAGTCCCGCTACACCCTGATGCCGCACTGGGCGTTCGCCGATCCGTTGGACCCGGAACGTCCGACCATCCGCCATTCGTCAGGCGAAATCTATGCCTTGGTGGACCGGGTCGAGCGGTTCGACAAGCGGGGCTTCGCGCTTGCGGGGCGCCTCGACGGCATGGTGCAGGTCGGCGGCGTCAACGTCGATCCGGCCGCGGTGGCGGCGGCTCTCGAGACCCTGCCTGGGGTGGCGGCCGCGGCCGTGCGCCTTATGGCGCCGGGCGAAGGCACACGCCTCAAGGCCTTCGTGGTGCCGGCCGGCGAGGCTTTGGGGTTGCGGGCCGAGATCGAGGACTGGCTCCGCGCCACTCTCGCGCCCGCGCAGCGGCCGACGTCACTGACCTTCGGACCGACCCTGCCGGTCGGAGCTCTTGGCAAGCCCGCCGATTGGGCCATCGAAGCGTAGGGGCACGATCAACTCACGGCCGCTGCAAAACCGCGTAAACCGCATAGCCGCGCAGCAGCGAATGCCAGTGCAGCACGAGGTCCATCCGCCAGGCCAGATCCGCCACCGCGGCGGGAAGCTCACGGATCGGCCGCACGTGGAACAGCCGAAGCCAGCCGAACAGCAGCCGTTTGGCCCAGGACGGGTACCCCTCGAGCTGGCCGAAATCGACGATCAGCAGCCGGCCGCCCGGCGCGAGACATGCGGCCGCCCGCTCAAGCGCGGCCCGCCAGTCCGGGATCATCGACAATGTGTAGGACATGAAGACGCGGTCGAAATCATGGACTCCAAGGTCGGTCTCGGCCACGAAGGTCGTGGCGTCCGCCAAAACGGTTCGCACGCGCCCCATCAGACCTCGCCGCGCGATGGCGGCCTGGGCGGTTTCCAGCATCGCGCTGGAGACATCGAGGCCAAAAACTTTGGCGCCCGGGTAACGTCGCGCCACCGCCACCAGATTGCGCCCGGTGCCGCAGCCGATCTCCAGAACCGATCCCTGCCCGGCCGCGAGATCGGCGATCAGGCGGTCGCGTCCGAACAGGTAATATTTCCGCGTGAGATCGTAGACGAAGCGCTGATGCCTATAGATGCGGTCCATCGCGACCGACGCGGCCTTTGTCCTTGCCGCCGGCATCGGCTCGCTGATCCTCAATGGAGCGGTCGCAGCGTATAGAGGTGGAAGCCGCCGTAAATCGCGGAGCGGTCGCGCGCCGTGAGGGCCCGGCAACGCTCGCGGTCATACGACCAGCGATCGAGGATGTCGTCGGCCAACCGGCCGGGTAGAATGCTGTCCTCGGCCGCGGTGCGAAAGATGACCCGAGCGCCGCTGCGCGCCGTACGGGTGATCTCGCGCCAGAGATCGCCCAAAATGGCGTCGGTCATCCAGTCCTGCGCATCCAGCAGCACGTAGGCGTCGAGGCTCTGGGCCGGCTGGGCCTTCAAGTGGTCGATCAGGTTGGCGTGGCGCACTTCGATGCGGTCGACGCGTGCCTTGACGGTCGCGAAAGCGTCTTCGCGCAGGTAGGGCGGCACCGGACCGTCGCCTTCCGGCTTGTAGCCCTGCCCGAAGGCATGCCAGGCAAAATAATTTTCGGAGACATCGAAATCGCAGGCGAGCCGCTCCAGCCGCTCGCGCAGCACGTGGGCGATGCCGTGTTCATGGCCGAGCGAGGCCGCGAGCGCGTCGTATTGGGCGGGTGGGATTCCGAGCCCGTAGAGCGAAGCCCGGCTGCGGCACATCCAGCGGATCAGCGGGCTGTCGAAGAACGGCGCGATATGCCGGTCGAAGGCGACCCGCTGCTCGGCGAGGGTGCGGGCCGTGAGGATCACCCCCGGATCGATCTTGTGGACGCGCCCCAGCGCCTGGCCAAACCCGATGAAGCGGCCGAGCAAACCGTGCCGATAGATGTTCTTGGCGAAATACCCGTAGCGGCGGCGTCCGAGGCTGTCGCGACCGTCCCAATAGGCGCGGGTCTCTGCATCGAGGACCGGGCGGAGCAGGCGCTTGTAGAGGTCGATGTTGCGGGGGTCGTCGGCGTGGCCGAACAGGTCGTAGAAGGTCGCATGATCGGGCAGATGCCGGGCCGCCGCGATCTTGAGCTTGTTGAGCGCCACATGGTGCAGATTGAGGTCGACCGCCGTGATGGCGGCGGGATTTGCGGTCAGGTAGCTCATGACGTTGCAGCCGCCCGACGCGATGGCGACCAGCCGGTCCTCGGGACCGAGCGCCAGGGCCTCCATGTCGATCTCGGGGTCTTCCCAGATCTGGGCATAGACGAGCCCGCTGAACGCGAGCGTAAACAAGCGGTCCTGCAGGCCACGTTTGGAGAGCAGCCGATGGTGCTCCACGGCGCCCTTCACCCGGTTTCGGGTGGTCCGGGTTTGCGGGCCATGGGCGGCGTCGAGCCGGCGTAGGATATCCAAGGCAACGATGCTCCGCTCTGGCGTCATGCCGAATCGTGCAACCGGCAGTGCGTGGAGCGGTAGGCTCGCAACATAACAGATTGACGAAGGCGGCAACGACGACCCGATTCGGCCGAGAATGGGCCGTTGCCGAGAGGATCTCGGGCGCCCCCTCTTCGAACGGCTACCGGATTCAGAGATCGCCACCGTCGATGCGAAACCGTTGCGCCGTGCCCTTCTCCCCTTGCGGGAGAAGGTGCCCGAAGGGCGGATGAGGGGTTGCAGTCGAAGGAAACCCCTCATCCGGCGCTGCGCGCCACCTTCTCCCCTTGCGGGACCGTTGCGAAATTCGATGA